>DHWF01000041.1:0-37586 GCA_002413045.1 Chloroflexi bacterium UBA5189 | reverse complement strand
TGAGAACTGCTCGGGAATGAAGGCCCACGTGCAGCGTGCCGATCAGTCAGCATTCGGCAATGTCATGCGACTTGCTAGCAGCTACGGGAGGTGCAGCGGGCCGAGCGGACCGTCGATCGAGGTCACCTCGACGATGCATTGGGTCGCATCGCACTCGCTCGCGATTCGTGCGGAGCCGACGACGGTCGCTCGCTGTTCGCCCGACCAACCCATGAGGGCATCGACAATCAAGGGGGAAACGCGAAGGGGCGTGACGTCGGTCGCGATCCGGCGGAACTCCGACCGGATCACGCTGAGATCGAACGAGCTGATGGTCAGGTCGATCTCCGCGACCCCAGCGTCGTTGCCATCGACATCGATTGTCGCGTCTTGGGACCCGGCCCGACCGGTGCACCGCCACTGGTAGAGCCCGCTTGGGACGTTGTCTCGCACTCCATCGCCGCATGTGTAGTCGAGGGATTGAATGGCCGCGAGCGTCGGCTGGATGGCACCGGGCGTGCAACCGCTAAGGACCATGGTCGCGAGGGCAATCACCAGGGACGGCGCATCGGTCGGGTGACCACCATCAACATCGGCGAGTGACGGCGGGAGTCATCAGTCAGCGTTGGTGAACGTCACGTGAGGTTCCCGTCATGTTCGCAAGTCGGTAGCCCATGGGGCATGAACCGCGACGCCAAAGGGACCCGATCAGCCCAAGCCCCCGTTCCGGCTGGACCCGTCGCTAGCTACCCGGCAAGCGCTCGTGATGGCTCGCTCAGCCGAACCGAAACGACTGGACGATTGGGTTGAAGGCATCGAGGTGCTCGCCGCCGCCGACGTCGTCGATCTCGATCGCTTGTACGCCACTGTCCGTGTCGGAGAGGAAGAGGCGCATAACCGTCTTTCCGCCGATGGCATGCTCGAAGTCGGATGGCGCGAGCCCAGTGATCACGGCGACGTCAGGATGGTCACCGGAGCAGGCTGAACCTTTCCAGCCAGGAGCCATCCTGAGGTCAACCTCGAGCGTCGGAAGACCTCCGACGGTGAGGGATCTCGTCGTGCTCGCGACGATGCCCGGCCGAGCTGCCAAGGCATCGATGATTGAGTTTGCCGTTCGCGCAACACCTAGAGCGGGCTGTGCGGTGCACTCCAACGCCTCTACGGCCACGCTCGTGTAAATGCCGAGAAAATCGCCGGTGCCCGAATCAACGCCGGACAGGCCGGAGCCCGGCGGGGTGAGCAGGAAGTTGCCGGGCAGATCCTCATAGTTCGCCCAGCCTGGCGGAACCGAGTACGTGAGCACTGGATGGAACACGGTAGTCGTGTACGTCCCGGCAGCTAACGGCCCGAGGCAAGCTCCGCCCTGCCCGTTCGGGCAGGCGGCGCGCGCCGGCGTTGGTGATGGCACGGGCGCCGACGGAAAAACAGTCGTGACGGGACCAACGGTGCGAGCTACCGAAAGCGACGGTGCGGGGGACGCACACCCGCTCAGGATGAGGGCCAAACCCAAAGCTCTAAGTGTCTTCACGCGGGCCCCTCCCTACGAAGGACGGATTATCGTCGCCGCGCGGTCGGAAGCGGCAGGCGCTCAGTCTGGCAAATGCAAAGGGTCGGGGGCTGACGACTCGGAACCTCCTATCGAGCAGCACCCGAAGGGTAAGCGAGCAGCCCTGGAACACGATGCCTCGCTCAGCGTTCGCCAATGTCACGCGAGGACAGCGGGTCGAACAACGTGGCCAGCTCAAGCCGGCCGAGAAAGGTTGCCATGTCTCCCTGGGGGATGGCCGGGTCTGGCCCGACCAGGTTGGCCATGACGATATCCGGCGGATGGGAGCTCCGTCGAAGGGCGAATCCTTCGCCTCCACCGTCGGAGCCGAACAGCACGAGGTCGGGCCAGAACTCAGGCTCGTTGCGATCCCGCAGCTCGTCCACGCTGAAGATGGACAGGTAGGACTCTCCGACCCAGCCCTCGCCACCATCGGTGATCCCAAAGAGCTCGATGAACTCAGGCGGCCACACGAAGCGCAGTCGGTCGCCGACGTCAGCCAAGCGGCCGGAATCGGCCGGCTTCCTGTGCGTGAGATGTTCCGCAAGTCGGGATGCCGCCGTCGGGCTCATGAGGTCGCAATCGTTCAGTCAGCGTTGGTGAATGTCACGTGAGCCGGGACCGCCCGGAACCACACTGCTTCGAACTCGTGGCGTGAGATGAGGCGACCCACGAATTGTGGATCAGCGTTGATTTCGTCGAGAGTCGGAAAGCGGTTCAATGCTCAGCGCTGTACTCGCCCGACGGTCTGTTTCCCTGTCGGCTCGAACGAGGCTTCCGTCCCGGTAGCCATCGACCTTCCGGCGTTCCCACCCTTCGTCGTCAACCTCGGCAAATAGGCGGACGGGATGGCCGGGTTCGCCATGATTCCACTCGACCAGCTGATAGCGCATCTTGTTCAGTCAGCGCCGAGGAGCGTCGTCCGGTCCGGCAAGTCGCCGAACCTCCATATGGATAGTCGGCTGCCCCTCGGTTCGAGGCTCATCCACTCTCGGAAGGAGCATTAGTCGGTTGGCGACCGAGTCGAGCTCGGCCGCCTCGAGCGTGATCTGGCCTCCTAGACGTTCGACGAGGAGGGCAATCACTCGGCCCGCATAGTCAAGGGTGAGGTCGGGGGGTTCGACCGTGGTCGTCCGGTCGAGTGCTCGCCACGACACATCCGTCAGCAGGCCGCGCACGAGATCGTCCATCGCCGGAGTCTAGCCAGTGGCCTCCCGCGAACCTCAGTCAGCGTTCGCGAATGTCACGCGAACCTCACGGTCCCTGGAGCTCTGACAGTTCCTCAAGGGTCGACCACGTCTCGTACAGTCTCCATCCTGAATAGCCACCCTGCCAATGACGCGCATGGATCCACCGGGTATTCGGATCGCGGACTCGAATCACCCGTCCTGCGACGTGCTCCACGATGTCGCGAACTAGAACCACGACGGGTTCATCCAGCGTGATCATCTGGTCGCAATCAGGACACGGAACGGGCTTGACCCACCACGACGGCATGTCGGCCAGCCTCAGTCAGCGTTCGCGAATGTCACGCGATGGCAGGTCGCTGGTCGGCCGGCCGAGGAACCGGGAAAGCATCAGACGATCGGTGACCGCAATCAGCACGGTCCCGACTCCAGAGGCGAGGAGGAAGCCAGGAAGATCTGGTTTCGCGAAGACCACGATGACGAGCACCCCGGCCACAAACACCGCCCCAAGTAGCAGGAATCGAGCGACGAGTCGCATCCGTCCCCCTTCAGTCAGGGTGTCTTGCTGTCACCCGGTCAGCATGACCCAACCCCGGAGCCAGTCAAGGGCCGCCGCACCGAGCCAGGTGGGGAGGGGTTGCCTGCGGCGGGCGGCGCAGCCGCGCACCCTTGACGGGCGGCATGCCACGGCGAGGATCAGTCTGCCGGGCCGCCCCGGCCCGGCTCCCAGAAACGCCGCCCCTCGCGCGCGCGCGCGTTGATGTATACATACAGTGAATCACTGAATCAGTAGATAGTGAATCAGTACGTAGATTCAGAATCATGTAGCGATTCAGGACAGCGTTGAATCAGACGTTGAATCCTCCGTCTATACATATAGACATGAAACGCGGGCGCGCACAGGCGGGCGCGATTGTGCGTAGCGCGCGCCAAAGAACAAGACTTGTTTTCGTGTTGTTGCATTCCTAGGGTCGGGTTCTAACAACGAACCTGACGCCCAGGCGGGTTCCCCAACACAGACAGGGCGCGCATCCGGAGGGCTGCCGCGCCGGGAGTCCCGCCGATGACGCGACCCACTGTCTGCACAGGCGGTGGGTACGTCCGTGCAGCCGAAGCCTGAGGCCCGTTCTTCACTTGAATATGGGACGAAACTCGTCGAGCCCGCGATGGGCGGCTGGAGCTTCGTCCTGTACCCCGACGCGGCCGAAGGTGGCGGCTCGTTTCGGTCCGCCGTGGCGCCGTCGCCGAGCGGGCAGTCGAGCGACCCGCCGATCGATAGCCGCGATGACGCGGCCAGGCGCGCGCGGGGCAAGGTCCGCCGGTACTGCGCCGCCAACCGGCTCAATCGCCTCGGGACGCTCACGTATCGGGGTGAGGGCCGCCACGACCCGGGGGCACTCCGCCAGGACGTCGGCGGGTTCTTTCGGCGCCTCAGGGGCGACGTCGGCGAGCCGTTCCCGTACCTGTGGGTGCCGGAGTGGCACAAGTCGGGCCACGGCCTCCACGTCCACTTCGCTGTCGGCCGGTTCATCGGCGTGCGGCGGATCGAGTCGGCCTGGGGCCACGGCTTCGTCCACATCAAGCTGCTCGGCAACCTGCCGATTGGCTCAGGGCCGCTCGGCGAGGCCCGCCTCGCGGCGCGGTACCTGTCGAAGTACCTCGCCAAGGACCTCGACGCTGGCGGTCAACCGGCCGGGTCGCACCGATACGAGGTCGCCGAGGGCTTCCAGCCCCGCTCCCTCAGGCTCGACGGCACCTCCGCAGATCAAGTGCTCGGTTGGGCCGAGACGGTCATGGGCGCGCCATCGGCGCACGTCTGGCGATCGCGCGACGAGTTGGATTGGGTTGGGCCGCCAGCGGTGTGGGCGTCATGGGCCTGAAGCCGCCCGACCCGGCCGCGGTGCGAGCGTGGATCGAGCGGACGCGCGTGGCGCAGGGCTTGCCACCGACACTCGAGGATCCGGTCGTGATCGCCCGCCTGGTGGCGCTCCTGCCTCAGCCCCGCCAGACCGGTTCGATCCGGTCAGGGTCGAAGGCCGCGCGGCCGCGCAAGGCCGAATGAACGACCGCCCGGTCGAGCAAGGCTGATGCGATCGACCGCTGACGGTCGAGGGGCAGCGTGGGCCAGTCGGCGCGGAGGGCGTCGGAACGGCCGACGTAGTCGTCGATGACGGCCGTCCGTGACCTCCGGCTGACCTTCCGCTCGGCGGCCTCGATCCGCTCCTCGATCGGCTTGCGCGCGGCGAACCACTCCGAACGCGTGATCAGGCGCTGGCCGAAGTCGCGGGCGAGCTCGTCGAGCTGGTCGCGGTCCTTGCGGAGTCCGTCGTGCTCCCCGGCGGACGCGGCAGCCGCGCTGGTCGCGGCCGCGGCCGCCGCGGCCACGGCGGGCAGATCAAGGTGGGCGGCGACGACCTCGGCGAGCCACACCTCGACCGGCTCGGCGTTGATCGCCAAGCGACCACAGCCGGAGTGACCTGGACCCTTGGCGCAGACATACCGGCGGGTGCCTCCCGCGGACGGTCGGGCGATGAGTGGCGCCCCGCACAGGCCGCATCTGAGCAGCCCGGTGAGGCAGTATCGGCGCACCGGTCGGGTCCGCGTCCGGGTCCGTTCGGCGAGGGTCGCGCGGAGTCGGGCCGTCTCCTCCGGCGTGATGATCGCCTCCCACTTGCCGGGGGCGACGATCTCGCCCAGGTGCTCGCGCTGCGCCGACAAGCGCGCCGAGTACAGCATCCGGCGGAGCGTCTCGACCGTCCAGGCCTTGCCGGCCGCAGTTGGAATGCTTCGGGCGTTCCATTCGCGGGCGATCGCTCGGACGCTCTCGCCCGCAAGAACGCGGCGCACCGCCTCGCGCACGAGGACGGCCTCGTCGGGATCGACCGTCACCCGGTCGGGCCGGTACCCGAACGGTCGGGTGCCACCGCCGGTCGGCAGTCCGGCCGCGGCGCGCTCCTCGTTCTTGCGCTTGATGCGCTTGCTCGTCTTGGCGCTCGAATCGCTGGCCACCGCGGCAAGGATACGGAGCAGGAGCAGTCCGTCGCTGTCGCCCGGGCGGAGTTCGCCGCCGATCCACACAATCTCGACGTTCGCGCGACGGCAGACCTGAGCAAACTGCTCCAGCTCGATCGGGATGCGGCTCAGTCGGTCGGGGTGCCAGAACAGCACAGCATCGATCCGGCGGCCCTCGATGTCGCTGACCATCCGCTCGTACTCGGGCCGGACCTTGCCCGACCAGGCGCTCTTGTCGTCGTCGACGTACAGGTCGGCGACCGGCCATCCGCGGCGGTCGGCCTCGGCGCGACAGTCCTCGATCTGGCGGCCGACGCCTAGTCGGTCACCCTCGGGGTCATTCGAGATGCGGGCGTAGATCGCGGCGGCTCTGACCATGCATATGACATTACCACACGCTTAGATCAGTCAGGGTGACGTCATTCGGCGTCGCGGGCGTTGTCGGGGGTCACGTCGATGGCCTCGAGGGCACCGCCGGCGCGGGTCACGAGCTGCTGGACCTTCAGCTCCGCCTCCGCGAGGAGCTTGGCACAGCGCTCGTGCAGCGCGACGCCGCGTTCGTAGAGCGCGATCGAGCGCTCGAGCCGCTGACCGCCGGCCTCGAGCTCGGCGACCGTCTTCTGGAGCGCGGCGAGGGCGTCGTCGAACGAGAGGTCGGCGATCGGGGCGTCGGCGGCGTTCGCGCCGGCCTGGTCAGTCGGGTCGGTCACCGGGCTCCTTTTCGGTCGATTCTGGGCGGTCCAACCGGCGCGTGATCCGTGGTGCGACGACCACCATACCCAACCACACGCCACCCACCGTCGCGAACGCTGCGATCGCCAGGACGATGAGAAGCTCGGTCACCGTGGTGGCTCGTCGGCGGTTGCCGGGAATTCGCCATGGGCCACCCGGATTCGGAGGCGAGATCCGCCGCTCACCTGCGCCGGGTCGCGCACGATCGAGTCGTCGCTCGACCGGCGCACGATGCCGTAGCCGCGCTCCAGCGTCGCCTGGGGTCCGAGCACGACGAGCGCCGCCCCGGCCTCGGCGAGCGCGGCGGCCCGCGAGCCGAGCAGCCTCGAAGCGAGATTCGGCAATGCCGTCGCGAGTTGCTCCTCCGCCACGGCGGCGCCCTGGAGTCGTACGCGCAGCGCCCGTGTCGCCCGATCGAGCAGGTCACCCGCGCGCTGACGCGAGGCAGCGAGCCGCGCCGCCGGGTGGACCCGCTCCAGCACGCGTCGTTCCGCGTCGAGCTCCCGGGACGCACCGACGACAGCTCTCGCCCCCGCCACCCGCATCCGCTCAGCCCCCCGCGCGAGTGCCGACGCGAACTCCGCGCGATCGGGCACGACCAACTCGGCCGCAGCGGTCGGCGTGGCGGCGCGCACGTCCGCCGCGAAGTCCGTGAGCGTCACGTCGACTTCATGCCCGACGCCGCTCACGACGGGGATCGAGTGCGCGACCACCGCCCGCACGACCCGCTCGTCGTTGAACGACCACAGGTCCTCCATCGAGCCGCCGCCCCGCGCGAGGATCGTGACCACCGGCGCCTCCGCCGCCCGGCCCGCCTCGGTGAGCAGGGCCACGTAGCGCTCGATCCTGCGCATCGCCCGCACGATCGACTCCGGCGCGCCGTCGCCCTGGACCTGGCAAGCGACGAGCACGACGCGCGTCAGCGGCCACCGCCGGGCGAACACCTGGCAGACGTCCTTCCACGCCGCCCCGGTCGGCGACGAGACGACGGCGACGACCTTCGGGCGCGGCGGCAGCGGCCGCTTCCGCTCGCCCGCGAACAGCCCCTCCGCGGCCAGCTTCGCCTTGAGCTGTTCGAACCTGATCGCGAGGTCCCCCACCCCGCTCGGCTGGATCGAGTCGACGTACAGCTGCAGCGCGCCCTGCGCTTCGTACACGTCGACGCGCCCATGGGCGACGACCCGAATCCCCGTCTGCGGCTGGAACGGCGACCGAACGCGCTCGTCGCGGAACCACACGCACTGGAGCTGCGCGCGCTCGTCCTTCAGCGCGAAATACGCGTGCCCCGCGCTCGAGATCGTCACCCGCCCGACCTCGCCCTCGACCCACAGGTCGCGCAGCTGCTCATCGGCCCGAACGGTGGTCGCGATGGCGCGCGCCGCCTCGCTGACGCCGAGGATCCGCAATCCGGGTGCTGGACCAGTCACTGCCTCCATCTGCTCGTATCGTAGGCGCGGCCAAGCCCGGCCTGTCCCTTGCCCACCCTCGCCCGAGAAGCCGATCAGGGTGATCCGGCCCCGCACGCGCCGACGCCGGCCCGCTTCACGCGCGGGACCTTCCCCCGCAGCGCCCTTTCGAGATGCTTCCAGCGGTCCAGTGGTTCAGCCGCCGCCCGCAGCCCCTTTTTCGAGTTGCTTCCATTGATACGGAACCATCGTGATGCGGGAAGGAATCGCTCGGTCGGCTGACGACCGCCGATAGGGACGCCCGATCTGATCGTCTGCGGGCCGCCGTTGTCGGCGGCGCCAGGGCCGAGCGGTCGGCGCAAGACCCGATGCGGCGGCGTCGCCGAACCAGGAGCACCAACAGGGCGCGCTCGACTGGGCGAAGAGGGCCCCGCGGCGTGCTCAGAACGTGGTCGGCAGACGCTGGGTGATCCGGCAATTCGGGCGCCTTTCGCGATAGTTCCGCTTCGTTGGAACCAATTCGCGGAGGGCGCGCAGAGCGAGGTTGGGCCAGCGGCGTGCGTACGGGGGCCGCCCGGGGCGACTGCGTCGGTCGTGGGTGGCCCGGACGGGGGCGCGCCCGTAGCGATCCCCCTACAGGCGGGTCTGGTACTCGCCGGTGCGGGTGTCGACGCGGATCGTGTCGCCCTCGGTGACGAAGAGCGGGACCGCCACGATCAGGCCGGTCTCCGTCGTCGCGGGCTTGCGGGCGCCGGTGGCGGTGTCGCCGGCGAAGCCGGGCTCCGTGGTCAGAACCTTGAGGTCGACCGTGACTGGCAGCTCGACGCCGATCGTCTCGCCCTGGTAGCTCGTGCGATCGAGCGTCATGCCGTCCTTGAGGTAGCTCTTGGCAGTCCCTAGCTGCTCGCCGCGGAGCATGAACTGGTCGTACGTGTCGGTGTCCATGAAGTGGTAGTCGTCGTCGTCGCGGTACAGGAACTGGACCGGACGCTGCTCCATCTGGGCCCGCGGCCACTTGGTGCCGGCCTGGAACGAGCGCTCGACGGTCTGTCCGCGGCGGACGTTGCGGAGCGTGATCCGGACCTGTGCCGAACCGCGGCCCATCTTGATGTGGTGGTAGTCGAGGATCTGCCAGAGCTCGTTGTCGAGCTCGATGGTCGCGCCCTTCTTCAGGTCACCGGTGCTGATCATTGGCTGGGCTCCGTCTGGCTGTCGGCGGGCGCGCGCGCCCGGCGGAAGGTTCGAAATCGGTCAGGCGATTGTACCGGAGGCCTCTTCGCGGACCGCGAGCGGCCTTGGAGCGACCACGGAGCTAGTGCTGATCGCCCTCGCGGAGCGTGCGCAGGCGGACCTCGAACTCGGCCGTGTCCATCTCGCCGCGCGCCAGGCGGTCACGCAGCTCCTCCTCGGCCGGATCACGGCGGGCGGGTGCGCTCCGCCGGATCGCCCAGATCACCACGCCGACGATCAGGATCGGGATGAGGAGCGCCACGGCGATGGTGATCGCCGTGAACCCGAAGATCGCCCCGAACATGCCACCGACGTCCATCGTCGGGCACGGTAGCAGGTGGCTACGCCCCGACGACGACCTCGTCGCGCGGGAAGTTGGTGATGCGGTCGACCCGGCCGGCGTCGACGTCGATGATCACGAGATCCTCGATCCGGACGCCGGTCTCGCCCTCGATGTAGATGCCCGGCTCCACCGAGAACACGGTCCGCCGCGGGAGCGGCTCCTCCGGGCTCCGCCGGCCGAGCCCGGGCAGCTCGTGGGTGGCAAGGCCGATCCCGTGGCCCAGCCCGTGGCCGTACGTCGGGAAGCGCCCGTCCGCGTCGATGACGTCGCGGGCCATCTGGTCGTAGACGCGGCCGGCGGGCAACGCTACGCCACGTTGCGCGGCCGAGACCGCCTCCCACAGGCTCTCGAAGACGACGTCCTGCGAGGCCGCCACCGTCCGATACACCGCGAGGTCGCGCTCGGTCGGCTCGCCGACGAAGAGGGTGCGGGTCATGTCGCTGCGGTAGCCCTCGACCTGGGCGCCGAAGTCGAACAGGAGGACCTTGCCGGACTCGACCTTGCGGAACCCCGGCGCGCCGTGCGGGAGCGCCGCCTCGGCACCCGCCAGGCACGCGACGTCGAAGGCGAGCCGATCGGCACCGCCGGTGCGGATTCGCCACTCCAGGTCCAGCGCGAGCTCCTTCTCCGTGACGCCCGGCCGGATCGACGGCAGGAGCGCGGCGAGCGCGCGGTCCGCGACGGCGCAGGCGGCCGCGACCCGCTCCAGCTCCGAGGGCTCCTTGAGCTGCCGATCGGCTTCCACCCAGCCCTCGATCGCGAGCAGCTCCACGTCCGGCGCCGCTGTGCGCAGTCGCTCCCATGTCAGGTGCGGGATCGTCGCCGCCTCGATCGCGACCCGATGGACGCCCGTCGCGATCATGAGGTCCGCCCACACGTCGACCAGCTGCCGCTCGATCTCGTACAGGGTCGCGTCCGGCGCGTCGCGCTTGACCGCGATCGTGTAGCGGCTGTCCGCGAGGACCCAGAGCTCGTCGAGACCGACGAGGAACTTGCCCGAATCGCCGGAGCCGGTGACCTCGCTCTCGTCGAACGGCAGCCCGGTGAGGTAGCGCATGTGCTCCCAGCGGACGCCGAAGTAGCCGTCGACGCCTTCCTTGACCATCCGGTCACGCAGCCGCCGCACGCGTTCGGGCCGCGCCGCCCGGTCCGCGTCGGCCCAGCGCTTCCGATCCGACGCCGTGGGCGGCGCTGGGAAGTCGGCTGGCTGCGGCCAGGACGCCGGCATGATCCGGCGGAGCGTCTCGGTCATCGCGGGAGCCTCACGGGTAATACTTGTGGATGTTCGCCGTCTGCTCGGCGAGGGTCTTCGCGAAGATGTTCTTGCCGGTGTTCGGCAACGCGAGGAAGTACAGGTAGCCCGCCTTCGTGTCGGGTTTCAGGGCGGCATCGATGTCGATCTCGGTCGGGGTCGAGATCGGCCCGGGAATGAGGCCCGTGACCTGGTACGTCTGGTACGGCTGCATCGCCTTCGAGACCTGCAGGTCGACGATCCGGGTCTTGATCGCAGCCCAGAAGAAGAACGTCTTCCAGTCCTCGATCGGGATCTGGGCGAGGCTGTCCGTGTCGCGGGCGTAGATGACCGTCGGCTCGGAGCCGAGGAGCGGGATGAAGCCGCGCAGGCGGGCGAGGCGGTTCTGGTAGACCCCGGCGACGAGCGCCTTCTCGTCCGGCTGGGCCGTCTCGTGCTGGATGATCGAGGCGAGCGACAGGACCTGGTAGAAGTTCAGGCCCCGGCTCTTGGGCACGTTCATCCGGTCCGGCCCGATCGCCGAGTAGAACTTGTCCAGCTCCATCCGGATCAGGCCCTCGGCGTCGGTCACCTTGTACGGGCCACCGTTCGCCGAGGTGACGAGGTCATAGGTAGCGGGATACAGGAAACCCTCGAGGCTCGCGCCCGCGGGCAGGCCGGCCGTGGCCAGCCACGGGTAGTCGGCGAGGAGGTTCTGCGTCGGGTGCTTGGCGAGCTGGTAGTACGCCGCCGGGTCCACGCCCGACGTGATCGTCTCGAGCAGCGCCGTCTGCTGCTCGAGTCGGAGGCCCTCGCGGAACGTGACCTTGACCGTCGTGACCTGAACCCGGTCCGTGACGAGGGCGTTGGCGACCTCCGAGGGCGTCATGTTGCGGCGAAGCACGAAGTCCCCCGCCGTGAGCAGCGTGTTCAGGTTCGCCTCGAGGGCCACGAACGTGAAGGCATGCGCATTCGAGATGAACCCACCCTGCAGCAGGCGCGGCGCGATCAAGGCGATCGTGTCGCCGGTGTTCACGGTGAACACCGCCTCAGTGGGGTCCGTGCCGGCCGGCGCATCGATGGCGCTCCCGAGATCCTCGCGGACGAAGTCACCGACGAACGGGAGGCGCGTGATAGCGCTCGGGTTGTCCCACGCCCACCCAACGATTCCGGCTCGGACGAGCGGTCGGAGGGCAGTCAGGAGCACGACGAGGACGACCAACGCGAGGGCGCCGGCGAACAGCAGGAACCGCAGGAAGCCCGGTAGCCGGAAGCCCTTGCCACTGCCGGAGCGGCGGTCGCGCGAGTTGCCTGGCGGGTTGCCCCGGCCATCGGAGGCACGCCACGATGGCATCTCCGGCTCCCGCGGCGCGCGGCCGTTGCGGACCGTCACCCGGCCACGGGTCCCGCGCCGCGTCGGGCGTCGAGCTCGTCCTGCAGGATGATCGCCGCCGCTTCTCGATCCACGCGCTCACGATAGCGGTCGCGCTGCGTCGGCGACGGCGGGCCGCCGGATCGCCCGCGCGGCATGGGTCCGAGGCGCGACTCCGCAACGTGGCTGGAGAGGCGCTCGTCGCGCATGGTCACGGGCAGCCCGAGGCGTTCCCCGACGGCACTCGCCCACGCGGCCGCGGACTTCGCCATCGGCCCCTCGTTGCCGTTCGCCTCGAGCGGCAGCCCGACCACGAGCTCGACGACCCGCTGCTCGGTCACGACCCGGGCGAGGACAATCGCGTCGTCATCCGGCGCCAGCGAGCGCGCCCGATTGATGGTTGCCAGCGGCCGCGCGGCGAAGGCATCACGCTCGGCGACGGCCAGCCCGATCCGCCGCTCACCCAGGTCGATGCCGAGGAGCGTGCCGCGGGCAATCGGCTCGTCCGGCGTCATGGACCCGGCGTCGGCGACGCCTGCGGGTCGCCGATCGTGAACGTGATCCGGTCGGTGTTGGTCGGAATCGTCGAGACCCAGTCGGGCCAGACGGTGATCTCGACGTCGCCGTAGTCGTCGAGGCGCGAGCGGGCTTCGCCGAGGACGAGCCCCTTGATCTGGCTGATCAGGGCCGCCTGGTCGATCGAGTGCACCTGCGTCCCGTGCACGGAGACCGGGTAGCTGACCACCTCGCCGGCAACGCTCGGGACGCCGACCTCCGAGGCGATGCTGCCCGCGAGGATCGTCCATCCGGCGGTCACCTTCGTGCGCAGGCGCGCCTCGGCCACTTGGGCCAGCGGCGCTGGGTCGACCGCGATGACTGTCGCCTCAGCGGTGGCGTTGACGTCGAACGTGGGCGCCTCCGTGTCGACGAGTGCCGCGGGATCGGCCGCGTAGGTCGTGTCGCCGACCGCGCGCGTCTCGGGGAAGAGGGTCAGCCCAACCGGGACGCCGGTCCGTGCGCTCACCTGCGTGTCGAGGTCCGCGTTGAGCGCGGCATCGATCGCGGTCTTCGCCGCGTCGACATCCTGGCTGCTGATGACCGTGGTCTGGGTGCTCGCCCCGCCGGTCGTCGCCTGCTGGTTCGTGACCTGGAGGAGCCGCTTGTTCTCGCCCTTGGGCACGATGGTGATCGAGTTATTGCCGACGTTCCCGTCGGGACCTGCCGCGACCGCCTGGACCGCCACGTCCGCCGTCGAGGGCACGATCGTGAACGGGAACTGGATCGTGGCGTTGGGCAGGGTGACCGTCGCCTGCGTGGCGAACTCGATGCCCGACTGGGTCTTCACGATCGCGCCGGCATCGATCCGGTTCGCGCCGCCGGTGTCGAAGTTGGAGAACGTCACGGTGCCCGTGGCCTTGGTCTCGACGAGCTTCGTTCCGGTAGCAGTGAACGTCTGCGCTGCCTGGAGCTGGAAGATGATCCGCTGCGCCGGGATCACGAGGCCGGCGGGGTCCGGCGCGGTGACGTCCGCGCGCGCCTCGATCGTCAGCGGCAGCGGGCCGATCTCGACCGCGCGCGGATGAAGGACGATCGTCGCGGACGGCAGCAGGTCCACCGCCAGCAGGCTGCCGACGACCACGAGTGCGAGCACCGCAACGCCGATGCCGATCGCGACCCCGGTCCGCACGGGTGGTCTCGGCGGCCCGACGATGGGCACCTTCGGCGAGCTCCGCCTTGGCAGCGTGATCACGCTGGTGGCGTCGCCGTCATCGGCGGCGCCCGCGCCAGGCGCCGCGCCGGTCGATGTGGCGCCGTCCGTGGCGGTGTCGCCCGGGACGTCCCGGCCCTCGAACGCGGCCACGGACGGGTGCACCTTCAGGCCCGCGGCAACCGCCAGGGCGCGCGCCGACGAATCGGCGCAGATGATCTCGATCTGCTTGCCGCGCTCGGCCGCCTCGCGGGCGAGGAGGCGGAAGTTGATGCGCGATGTCGCGAGCCGTGAGCCGTACGGCAGGACCAGCGCGATGCGCTCAGCCTCCGCGGAGCGGATGCGGGTCGCCGCCGACGTGATCTCGTCGTCGACGTCGAGATAGATCAACGGCGCGGGCGGCGTGGGCGTGCCGGTCTCGTCGCTCATCAAAGCTTCATGGTCCGGATGACCCGGCGCAGCGACGCGTCCAGCGGGTTCTGCGACGAGCCGAGCTCGATCGCCTGGTACGCGAGGCCCATCGGGGTCACATCCTGCTGGTCCTCGAGCAGCTGCGTGTCGTCGCGGATGGTCTCGATCTGGTCGGGAGCGAGAATCGTCACTTCCGGCGGGCGCGCGAACGGCAGCTGCTTCGCGAACGACTCGTCCGCAAGTGCCGAGCGGATCTCCGGCAGGCGCGAGCCGCCGCCGCACAGGTAGATGCGCCCCGGGAGCAGGTCGCCCGCGGCCAGCTCGTCCATCACGAGCTCGACGCCCGCAGCCCAGACCGCCACGTCGTCCGAGACGATGTCGCGCACCGCGGCCTCCCGATCGCCCGCGATGCCGCGCGCGTAGTCGACCTTGAGCGCCTCCGCGCGCGGGAACGGCAGCTCCAGCCGATCCGCGATCGACTTCGTGAACGCGCGCCCGCCCAACGCGAACATCCGGGTTCCCTCGATTCCGCCCTGGCGCACGAGGGCGACGTCAGTCGTGCCGCCGCCGACGTCGACGAAGAGCGCGCCGCCCTGCCGTACCTGCTCGCTGTCGAGCACGCGCGCGACCGCATACGGCTCCGCGACGACCGCCACCAGCTCGAGCTCGAGCTTCGCGGCCACGGTCTGCAGCGCGCCGAGGTGGACCAGCGGCGCGAACGCGTCGAAGATCGCGATCCGGACGTTGCGGCCCTGGAAGCCGATCGGGTTGGTGACCGCGTAGCCATCGATCCAGGCGCCGACGACCGCGGCGTGCACGAGTCGCACGTCGACACTCTGCAGCCCGGTCTCCCACGTCACCGAGCGCTCCGCCTCACGCATCGCCTGGCGCTGCACGCCCTCGATCAGCTTGCCGAGCTCCGCCTCGGTGATCGGGATATCGGCGCGAACCCGCTGCTGGTCGTGGACCGTGGTGAAGCCCTTGACCAGCTCGCCGGCGATGCCGATCACGACCTGCTCGGGCCGGAAGCCGGCCATCTCCTCGGCTTCCTGGAGCGCGACGGCGCAGTTGTCGACCACCGCCGAGATGTCCGCGACGGTGCCGGACTGCATGTGGGCCAGCCCCTGCCGCTTGCGCCCGACGCCCTTGACAATCCCCTTCCCACCATCGATCTGGAACACGAGCGCCTTGGCGAACTCGGTTCCGACATCGAGGGCGGTACAGGCGGTCAGGGCATCCGGGCCGCTGTCCCGTGTCCAGAGCCGTCGAAGGGCGGTCACTGCGGCGACTCCGGCAGCGTGACGAGCGCGATCCCGATCCAGCCCAGGAAGGTCGTGGACGCGACCAGGAGGACGATTCCGCCGATCACCGACAGGGGGTGGCGTTCGTTGCCCCGCCAGAAGCCGTACCCGAGAGCGACATAGCCCGCTCCCGCCAGGATCGCCGCGCCGGCCATGACGTCCGGCACGCCGGCGAACCGGCCGGTGATCCCGACCAGCACGTACCAGACCCCGACCACCGCACCGAAGCCAAGCGTCCACGGCAGCAGCTGGGCGTATGTCCGGACGCGAGCGACCAGCAGACCTTGGGCCACACTCGCGCCGAGCATCCCCGCAACGCCGATCCCGGCCGCCACGAACGCCACGCCCGGAGCGAGGTATGGCTCGGTGAACATGGCGAAGAAGGCGAGCACGGGGATCGTCGCAATCATCAGCACGATCGAGGCGAGGTCATTCAGGGTGCCCCACGGCTGGCCCCTCCAGAAGAACAGGCCGAGGAGCACCGCACCCACGACCGTGGCAACGGCCGCGAGCAGCGCGGCCGGTCCCGCGAGCGCGGCCAGTCCCGTGATCGATCCGATGATCATGCGGGCGGGCTGACGGCCTCGCGCGTGGCGGACCGGATGGCCTCGAGCGCCGCGCTGATCCCATCGCGCTTCGTACCGCGACCCTGGGCCATCTCGGGGCGGCCGCCACCCTTGCCGTCGATGGCGACGACCGCGAGCTTCACGAGGTCGCCCGCCGAGATGCCCTTGGCCACGGCCGTCTCGTCGGCGGTCACGAAGACCTGCGGCTCGTCGCCGTCGAGCGCGAGGGCGATCACGTTGGCGCCCAGCGCCGCGCGCAGGTCCTTGGCGTAGCCCTTCATCGCGTCCGAAGACTCGAATGGGGCGGCGAGCGTGACGAGCGATACGCCATCGAACGACTCGACCTTGTCGCGGAGATCACCGGGCTTTGGCAGGCGGCTCGCTCCCCCGCCATCGCGGAGCTTCCGCTTCGCCTCGCGCAGCTCGCCCTGGAGCGCGGCGATGCGATCCGCGACGGCATCGACGGAGATCGCGCCGACGGTCTCCGCGGCGCGCTCGAGCTGGTCGACCCGCTCCCGCAGGTACGCGTCGGCGCCCGCTCCCGTGAGCGCCTCGATCCGCCGCACGCCCGAGCCGATGCTCCGCTCGCTCGTGATCACGAAGCCGCCGATCTGGCCGGAGGCGCGGCAGTGCGTGCCGCCGCACAGCTCGAAGCTGTAGCCCTCGACCCGCACGGTCCGCACGATCTCGCCGTACTTCTCGTCGAAGAACGCGTCGGCGCCGCGCTCGATCGCGGTCGCCATCCGGAGGTACTCGACCGTCACCGGCCGGTCCTCGCGAATGACGCGCCGGACCTCGTCCTCGATCGCCCGCTTCTCGTCGTTCGTGAGGCCGCGGTCGAACGGGAAGTCGAACCGGAGCCCGTCGGGAGCAACAAGGGAGCCTGCCTGCTTCGCCCGATCCCCGACGACGTTCCGGAGCGCGCGATGGAGGAGGTGCGTGCCGGTGTGGTTGCGCATCGTGCGTGCGCGACGGTCCGCGTCGACCTCGGCCGTCACGACCTCGCCGACCGCGAGGCGGCCGCGAAGGATCCCGCGATGGACGATCAGCCCGGCGGCCTGCGTGCCCGCGACGCGCTGCGCATCGTCCACCTCAAACACGACGCTCGCGTCGGTGCCCCCGAGGTGCAGGACCCCGTGGTCCGCGACCTGGCCGCCACCCTCCGGGTAGAACGGCGTCCGATCGAGCACGATCTCGGCGGCGGCGCCCGCCTCGGTCCGGAGCTCCTCGTCGCCCTTCGCCTGCAGGTCGTCGTATTCGATGCCGTCGCGCAGGATCGCGACGACCCGCGCTTCCGCGGTGGTCCCCTCGTACCCGACGAATGTCGTGTCGCCGGCTCGCGCTCGGATCTGCTCGTACATCGCCCCCTGGGTCGCCACCCGCGCGAGATCCGCCTTCTTGCCCGAGCGGCTGCGGTCGCGCTGCTCGGCGAGGGCGGCGTCGAACCCGCCGCGATCGACCTTGACGCCGTACTCGGCCGCCAGCTCGACGGTGAGGTCGATCGGAAAGCCGTACGTGTCGTGCAGCCGGAACGCGACGGCGCCGGGCAGGACCGGCGAGTCCGGCGGCAGGTCGTCGGCCTTGAGGCCAACCTTCCGGTCGTTCGAGGTGAGCGGGATGAGCGCCTCCTCGAGCAGGTCGGTGCCGGCCTCGAGGGTGCGCGTGAACTGGGCCTCCTCGCGGGCGATCGCGCCGAGGATCGAGGCCTCGTTCTCGCGCAGGTGCGGGTATGCCTCGGCCATCGTTGCGATGACGACCTTGGCCGCTTCGGCGAGGAACGGCTCCCTGCGCCCGAGCAGGCGCGCGTGGCGCACGGCCCGCCGAACCAGTCGCCGGCAGACGTAGCCACGGCCCTCGTTCGACGGCAGCACGCCGTCGGCGATCAGGAACGTCACCGCGCGCGAGTGGTCGGCGATGACCTGGTAGCTGAAACGCTGGTCCTCGAACGAGTCCGGGTCGTGCCCGAACAGCTCGCGCAGGCGGGCGTGGATGCCGGTGAAGAGGTCCGTGTCGTAGTTCGAGCCGACCTGCTGCATGACGCTCGCCAGGCGTTCGAGCCCCATCCCGGTGTCGACGCTCGTGAACGGGAGCGGGGTCCGCCCGTGGGGCCCCTGGTCGAACTCCATGAACACCAGGTTCCAGATCTCGAGCCAGCGCGGGCACGTCTCGGAGTGGTCCGGCACGCAGTCCGGGCCCTCGCTCAGGTGCTTGCCGCGATCGAAGTGGATCTCGCTGCACGGCCCGCACGGGCCCGTGTCGGCCATGCGCCAGAAGTTGTGGTCGTCGCCGTTATCGACGTCGCCCCAGCGCGCCATGCGCTCAGGCGGCAGGCCGATCTCGTCGCGCCAGATGTCCCGGGCGACGTCGTCGTCCTTGTACGTCGTCGCGGCGAGGCGCTCGCCCGGGATGCCGAGGTCCTTGGTGAGGAAGTCCCAGGCCCAGTGGATGGCCTCACGCTTGAAGTAGTCGCCAAAGCTCCAGTTGCCGAGCATCTCGAACAACGTGTGGTGGCGCGGCGTCCGCCCAACCTCCTCGAAGTCGTTGTGCTTGCCCGCGACGCGCAGGCAGCGCTGGAAGTCGACCGCGCGCACGTAGCCGCGCTTTTCGGCGCCGGTCAGGACGTCCTTGAACTGGACCATCCCGGAGTTGGTGAAGAGCAGCGTCTGGTCACCCGCCGGCACGAGGCTCGCGCTCGGGACGACCGCATGCCCGCGTTCGGCGAAGAACTCGACGAAACGCGAGCGGATCTCGGCGGCGGACAGCCACGCGATCCGGGGATCGTGCTCTGGAACGGGGCCGGGCATCGCCGGAATGGTAGCCGAGCCGCCGATCAGGACCGGCGCTGGCGCGCCTCCCGGATGCGGCCCCAGAGGGTGGAGCCGGCGATCGCGGCGCCGACCAACGCGCCGAGCGCGAGGCCGCGATGGAAGCTCGTGCCGTTGAGCACCGCGACGAGGCGCTGAATCACGCGGGCGCCTGGGGCTCTGGGCCGGACCCGCCGGCGGGCTTGGGCACGGAGGTCCGCCGCAGCATCGTGGCGACCTGCGGCGTGTCGCCCTCGACCGGGCGCGGTGGAACGAGGATCGTGAGGATCGCGACGAGCCCGATCGCCAGCCACGCGACCACCGACGCAGACACGAGGTTGAAGTCGCCGATCCGGATCGGATCGATCGCCATCCGAACGCCGACCGTGTCGCCGGCCCAGGCTCCGAGGACGGCGGCTGGGACCAGCAGGACGAGGCGCGCCCCCGCGCGGCCGCGAATGAAGACGTATGCCGACACGTGGAACAGCCCGACGATCACGGCAAGGACGAGGGCCGGCCCGATCACCTCGCGGCGCCGATCACGCGGCGACGCCCGCGCGAGCGATCCTGCCGCCGCCGAGGCAGCGCTCGCCGTCGTAGAACACCGCGGCCTGGCCGGGGGCGGCGGCCCACACGGGCGTGTCCGTCTCGATGACCCAGCCATCGGAGCCGGCGCGGGAGCGCGATTCGCGATGGACCGTCGCCGGCACGAGGGCGCCGCGGTGGCGCACGCGGACCTGGGCGCGGAACTCGGCGGCGGCGCCGGATGCGGCCCCCGGAGCGGGCGGTGCCTCACCGGCCACGAACCGCACATCGTCGACGGCGATCGTCGTCGTCTCGAGGTCCTTGCGGCGCGCGAGCGTGATCGTGTTCGTGCGGGGGTCGACCCTGGAGACGTACCGCGGCTCGCCGAGCGCCACGCCGAGGCCCTGGCGCTGCCCGATCGTGTAGCCGGCCGCGCCGCCGTGCTCCCCTACTCGCTCGCCGTCGGCGTCGATGACGGGTCCGGGTTCCGGCGTCCAGCCGGCGCGCGATCGAAGCGCGCCACGCACGTCGCCATCGGGAATGAAGCAGATGCCCTGGCTCTCGGGCTTGTCCGCCGTGGCCAGCCCAAGGTCGCGGGCGACCTCGCGGACTTCCGGCTTCGTCAGCTCACCGAGCGGGAAGCGGGCATGGGCGAGCTGGTCCTGGCGGAGCCCGTACAGGAAGTAGGTCTGGTCCTTGTCGTCGTCGCGCGCCCGCAGCAGCTCGGCGCGCCCCGCACCGTCCTCCGCGCGCCGCGCATAGTGGCCGGTGGCAACCGCCTCGCAGTCGTACAGGTGGCGCGCCCGGCCGAGCAGCGCGCCGAACTTGACCGTCGTGTTGCAGTCCGTGCACGGGCTCGGCGTCTGGCCGTCCAGGTAGGCGCCGAGGAACGGCGCCAGCACCCCCGCCTCGAACTCGCGCTCGAGGTTCATCACGTAGAACGGGATGCCCAGCTGTCCCGCGACGCGCCGTGCGTCCTCGGCCGCGTCGAGCGAGCAGCAGCTCTTCTTGAACTCGGAGACCGAATCGGCGACGTCGTGCAGCCGCATCCAGACGCCGACGACGTCGTGGCCCGCCTCGGTCAGGAGCGCCGCAGCGACAGACGAATCGACGCCGCCGGACATCGCCACGAGCGTCCGCGTCACGACGCGACCGCCTGGCCGAGCGGATCGCGGGCGAGGACGGCGGTCGCGGCGCGCGCCTCGCGCAGGATCCGGGGCACGATCTCGATCGCGGCGTCGATCTCGGCGTCGGTCGTCGAGCGGCCGAGGGACAAGCGCAGCGAGCCGCGCGCCTCGTCGTCCGGGTAGCCCATGGCGGTCAGCACGTGCGACGGCTCCATCGAGCCGGTGGTGCACGCCGATCCAACCGAGCCGGCGACGCCCTGGAGATCGAGCTTGACCACGATCGACGAGCCGTCCGCGTCGCCGACCACGACCGATAGCAGGTTTGGCAGCCGCTCCCGCGGGTGCCCGGTCAGCTCGACGCCGTCCACCGCGAGCACGGCGGTCTTGAGGCGGTCGCGCAGCTTGCGGACCCGCCGCTGCGTCGCGTCCCGCTCCGCGACAGCCAGCTCGAACGCAACGCCCATCCCGACCGCCCCGGCGACATCCTCGGTGCCGGCGCGGCGATAGCGCTCCTGGGTGCCGCCCTGCTGCTGGGAGAGGATGTGCGTCCCGCGCTTCAGGTACAGCGCGCCGACGCCCTTCGGCCCATCGAGCTTGTGGCCGGCGAGCGCGAGCATGTCGCAGCCGAGCGCCTCGACGTCGATCGGGAGCCACGCCGCGCCGGCAATCGCGTCAACCAGGAACAGGCAGCCCTTCGGGCCTTTCTCGCGGACGACCTTGCCGATCGCGGCCACGGGCTGGAGCGTCCCGACCTCGTTGTTCGCGAGCTGGATCGCGACGACCGTGGTCCGCTCGGTGATCGCAGCTGCCACGTGGTCCGGATCCACCCGGCCGTATCGATCGACCGGCAGCTCGACGATCTCGAACCCGAACTTCTCGAGATTCTGGAGGGCGTGCAACACCGCGTGGTGCTCGACCGCGCTCGTCACGATCCGGTGGCCGCGGCCCTTGCCCGCCCACGCGGCGCCCTTCAATGCGAGGTTCAGCGCCTCCGTGCCGCCACTCGTGAGCACGATCTCGCGCGCGCTCGCCCCGATCGCGCGCCCGATCCGCTCGTGCGCCTCGTCGAGGGCGGCACGCGCCCGGCGCCCGTACGAGTGCGGGCTGCTCGGGTTGCCGAACTCGCCCCCGAGATACGGCAGCATCGCCTCGAGGGCCTCCCGCCGGAGCGGCGTCGTGGCGGCGTGGTCGAGGTAGATCGGCACGCGCCAGATTGTAGGCGCGGCCCGCAGGGCCCCCCACGGGAGACGCGTCGTACCCGCAACGCTATTCGTCGACGCGCCCGATGTCGGGATCCTTCGTCAGACGGCGAGTCTCGACGTTGGCCATCGTTGGATGAGCATTTCTGACGGCATCGAGTGCGGGGCAGTTGGGATTCGGTCACTCGAAGCACGATTCCGATTGGGTCGGCGGCAACGCTGGTCACCATCCGACATTGGATGACGGATGACAACGCGATCGGCAGCGCTCTTGAGCTGGCGATGTTCCGAACGTTCATCGGATGAAACGCCCGTCCACATGGTCGGGGAGTCCGGCGCGCCTACAGCAGGATCACGGAGCTCGCGTCCGGAGGAACGCCGACGGCAAGGAGCTCCAGCGCCCGCCGACCAGGAAACGGGAACTGGCCCGTGAGTGCCGCGCCGAGCGACCGCAGCACGGTTCTGTTGTGCCGCGTGTCGGCAACGAGCACGATCACCTGGTCCATGTTCCCGTCGCGTTGCTTCAGCGCGACACGTCGCTCCAGCGCCTGAACGTCGCCCAGTCGGGACTCGGCTTCGATGGGCCTCCGCCAGGTGAGCCCGACGATGACCGCATCCCACGCCCGGAGATCAGGCGGCCCGGTCACCGGGACTTCGGAGCGCCAGGCCAGCGAGGAGTGGAGGCGCGCCCGGAGCCGATCAAGCAGGGCAAGCTGCGGGCGGTCCCGCAATGGGCGGCCGGTCGGGTACGCCCGAATGGAAAGCTCCTGCCCGATCGACGCCAGCAACTCGGACGCCTGCAGGATTGTCAGGTCCGGCGCCATTCCGCGTGCGACACGACCTACCTGCACGCCGGACAGCCCGACATCCCGACCGACTGCCGCGTACGACAACCCCTGGTTGCGGATGCCATCGGTGAGCTCGCGTCCGATGTAGGCCACGGAGGCGCGACCGCGCGCGGCCCCTGTGTCAATCGCCCGTCGTCGCGTCGGCATCCGGCGTAGGGTGGCAGGGGCCGCTTGTCTGTCGATTTTTTCAGGCAGTCCGCCCTTCGGCCCCTTGCCCACCCGGTTCGATGGTGGGGAGGCCTGACTCGACGGCGGGTCCACGCGCTTCCACCGAACTCCCGCCTCGTCCAAGGCGCTCCAGCCAACGCGGCGTCTCCAGCCCGACGGCGTAGCGCGACAGCAGGGCCGTCGCGACGATCGCGACCACGATCCCGAACAGCGCACCGGCGAGCGGCTGGTCGCGGAAACCGAAGATCCCGACGCCCCAGCCGACGATCAGCCAGTGCGTGAAATAGATCGCGATCACGCGGCTGCTCCAGCCGTACAGGAAGGCGAAGACGCGATTCTCGCGGACGTACCGAACGGCGAGGTCACACCCATACAGCCAGACGAGGACGAGCCCCGTGATCGCGACGAAGTACGAGGGCGGCATCCGCCAGTAGGTGGTCACGTCGAAGGACGGCGGGCTGACGACGAACAGCCCGATCCCGATCGCGCACAGCGCCACGCCGACCAAAGCACCGAGGCGGAAGACGCGAGTCCGATCCGGAGCGCGCGCCACGAGCGAGCCGTACACCGCGCCGACCAGCGGGAATCCGATCCACGGCACGACGGCGTAGTAGACGTTCGGCGCGCCGCCGAGGATGGGGGTGAGCGGCGCATCCAGCAGCGGCGTCCCGAAATTCAGCCCGCGGATGAACGGGCCGGTGACGACGATGACGCCGGCCACGACGAGCCAGACCCAGTTGGGTCGGGCGGCGAGGCGGAGCGCACCGAGCGCAATCAGCGACAGACCGGCCATGTGATGGACATCCACGGTGGTCGCGAGCCACGGCAGCGTGAACGGCGCGATCTGGTCGGCGGTCACGATGCCAGTCGACAGGCCGAGGTAGGCCGGGATCACGCCGCGCAGGAAGTTCAGCAGGTAGCCCAGCCAGAGGAGCCAGAGCCCGCGCACCGCGAGCGATCGGAACGACGTCCGCGACGAGAACGCCAGCGAGGCGCCCATCAGGAACATGAACACCGGCGCCGCGGTCGGGCCGCCAAGGAAGCTGATGACCTGGCCGATCGGGGTCGTCCACGTGTCCGGCGCGCCCCAGTGCCACAGCACGTGGACGCCAATCATGAAGACGACGGCGAGGCCGCGCGCGAGGTCAAAGGCGCGGACCCTCCCCTGGCGCGTGAGGCCCGTGATCGAGTCGGTCCGCGCCTCGGCGGACCGTGCGGGCATGGCGGCAGCGGTGGCGGCGCCCGACGACATCGCGCGATTGTAGGGTCGGGTCCGGGGCCAACTGATCGTAAACTCGACGGCGATGGCGACGATCGAGCTCGAGCCGCGCGGCCCATTCAGCCTCGCCGCCGCGCAGGATTTTGCGGGCGGCTTTCCGGCCGGAATCGGCGGCGGCGGTGTCGGGCCCGGCTCGATCACGCTCGCGTTTCCGGTCGAGGGGCTCGACGAGAGCGCCGCGATCGAGCTGTGGCAGGACGCGGACGGCGTGATCCGCGGCCGGTCCGATGCCGGCGGCGACGTGCTCGCCGCGGCGACGCGCCAGGCGGCGCGGTCCCTGTCGATCGATCACGACGGCACGGGCTGGCCGGCGGTCGGCGAGCGCGACCCGATCGTGGGCCGCCTCCAGCGCGAGCACGACTACCTCCGGCCGGTGTGCTTCTACTCGGCCTACGAGGCCGTGACCTCGTTCGTCATCGGGCAGCGGATCTCCCGCAAGCAATCCGCGGTGATCAAGCGCGACCTCGCCGAGCGACTCGGCGACCGACCGACGATCGGGGGCGTCGAGGTGCCCGCCTTCCCGCGGCCGGCGCGGCTGCTGGAGCTGCGCGAGGCGCGTGGGCTGAACGACGAGAAGATCCGCCGACTGCACGGCCTCGCCCGCGCCGCACTCGATGGCCGGCTCGACACCGCAACGCTTGCCGCGATGCCGGAGGCCGAGGCGCTCGCCCGCCTCCAGGAGCTACCCGGCGTCGGCCCGTTCACGGCCAACGCGGTCCTCTATCGAGGCTGTGGCGTCGTCGATGGCATCCCTGGAGCCGATGAGCTGGGTGGAACGGTCATCCGCGATCTCTACGGGCTCGAACCGGTCACGCCGGCCGACGTCGTCCGGATCTCCGACGTCTGGCGGCCCTATCGGATGTGGGCGGTGGTCCTGCTGCGAATGGGCTGGACCCGCGAACAGGGGGCAAAGGTCAGCTACCGCCGCGGCTGACTCGGCGCCCGCGCGGCGCCGCTCCGGCTAGGCCTCGGCCTGGGCGCGCTCGAACGCCTTGCCGCGCTCGCGCTCCCGCTCGTGCTTGAGGAGCAGGCGCTTCCGGAGCCGGATCGACTGGGGCGTGACCTCGACCAGCTCGTCCTCGGCGATGAACTCGAGCGCCGCCTCGAGGGTGAGCGGGCGCGGTGGCGTGAGGCGGAGCGCCTCGTCGTGGGAGTGCGTCCGGATGTTGGTGAGCTTCTTCTCCTTGGCCGGGTTCACGTCCATGTCGCCGGAGCGGGCGTTCTCGCCGACGATCATGCCCTCGTAGACCTCGACGCCCGCACCGATGAACAGCTCGGAGCGCTCCTGGAGGTTGAACAGGCCGTAGGCGTTGCTGGAGCCGGTTCGGTCGCTGACCAGCACCCCCTCGGTGCGGTGGGTGACCTCGCCGGCCCACGGCCCGTAGCCCTCGCCGATCTGGTGGAGCAGCGCGGTGCCGCGCGTCTCGGTGAGCAGCTGGCCGCGATAGCCGATGAGCCCGCGAACCGGAAGGACGTACTCGAGCCGGACGCGGCCGTCGGCGTCGGTCGACATCTGCTCGAGCCGGCCCTTGCGGCCGGCCAGCGCGGCCTGGACCTCGCCGATGTAGTCAGGCGGGATGTCCACCGTGATCCGCTCGTACGGCTCCTGCAGCCCGTCGCGCGTCTCACGCAGGATCACCTCCGGCCGCGAGGCGGTCAGCTCGTAGCCCTCGCGCCGCATCTGCTCGATGAGCACGGCGAGCTGGAGCTCGCCGCGGCCGCGGACCTCGAACGTGTCGCCGGACGCCGTCGGGTAGACCTCGATCGAGACGTTGCCCAGGATCTCCCGATCGAGCCGAGCCTTGATCTGGCGCGAGGTCACGTACTTGCCTTCGCGCCCGGCAAGCGGTGACGTGTTCACGCCGAACGTCATCCGCAGCGTCGGGGCGTCGACGTCGAGCCGCGGCAGCGGCCGCGGGTCCCCCGGCTCCGTCAAGGTGTCCCCGATCGTCACGTCCGGCAGCCCCGCGACCGACACGATGTCGCCGGGGCCCGCCTCATCGATGTCGACGCGCTCGATTCCATGCGCGGTCTGGAGCGCGGTGACGCTGCCGTTGAGCGTGACGGTCCGGCCGGGTTCGACAGCGCCGGCGGTGTCGTCGGCCTCTTCACGGACGACGGTGACGCGCTGGCCCATCCGGATGGTCCCGTTGCGGATGCGCCCGACCGCCATCCGGCCGACGTACTCGTTCGCGGTGAGGTTCGTCACGAGCAGCTGGAGCGGGTGCCCGGGCACGAACCGCGGCGGCGGCGTGACCTCGATCAGCTTGTCGAAGAGCGGCCGCAGGTCCGTGCCGGGAATCGCGAGGTCCGGTGTCGCGGTCCCCGCCTTCGCGTTCGTGTACAGGACCGGGAAGTCGATCTGGTCGTCGTCTGCCCCGAGGTCGATGAACAGTTCGTAGACCGCGTCGAGGACTTCCGCGGGCCGCGCATCGCCTCGATCGATCTTGTTGAGCGCAACGACGACGGGCAGCTTGCGGGCCATCGCCTTCTGGAGGACGTAGCGGGTCTGCGGCAGCGGGCCCTCCGCCGCGTCCACGAGCAGGAGCACGCTGTCGACCATGAGGAGGCTTCGCTCGACCTCGCCGCCGAAGTCCGCGTGGCCCGGCGTGTCGACGATGTTCAGGCGGACGCCGTCGTAGTCGACCGTCGTCTGCTTGGCGAGGATCGTGATCCCCTTCTCGCGCTCGAGGTCGCCCGAATCGAGCACGCGGTCGACCAGCGCCTCGTTCGCCCGGAACGCCCCGGTCTGCCGGAGCATCGCGTCGACGAGCGTGGTCTTGCCGTGGTCGACATGGGCCACGATGGCGAGATTCCGGAGGTGCTCGCGCACCTCGGTGGCGACGGGCGGAGCGGTCGGCGACGGTGGTTGGGCGGACATCGGCCGGCGATTGTCGCATCTCGGCGTGTAACGGCCGCCTGACTGCGGCGTTACCTTGCCATCGGACTCGTACTTGGGAGGGTGCGTGGTGGTCGACAACGGGCCGGTCGATGCCGCGGGGCCGGTGGCCGTCCCGCCGCCCGCGGCGATCCCGGAGCCGACGGTCAGGTGGGAGCCGCAGGCAGCGTCCGCGTCAACGCGCCTCGTTCCCGGGACGACCGGGCTCGAGTATGCGGGCACGGTCTCTCGGGCTGCCGCCTACCTGCTCGACGGGCTGTTCGTGATCCTGATCTCGCTCATCCCTGTCTTCATCGCGGTCCTCGCCTTCTCGAGCTCGCTGCTCGGCAACCTGCTGGCCCTCGGCATCCAGGCCGCGTACTTCTCGCTCGGCTGGCGGAGCTCGACGCGTGGTACGCCCGGCATGCGTATCTTCAAGCTCCAGATCGGGCGGCTCGAGGACGGCCAACCCATCTCGTCCGACTCCGCCATTGTCCGGTGGTTCGTGCTCACCGGCTGGAGCGCAGCGGCGTCGCTCCTGTTCGCATCGGCGCAGACCGTCGTGTCGGGCCTGGTGCTGCTGTGGGTGTTGATCCTGCTCGTCAGCGCCCAGTCGGACCCGCGTCGCCAGGGCCTGCACGACAAGCTGACGCACACGGCAATCGTTCGGCCGGTCGGGCAATCGGACACGGGCGCCTGGGTAGCGCTGATCCTCGCGCTGGTCGTGCCCGTGGTGCTCGCGCTGTTTGCGATCGTCGCCCTGATCTTTCTCGGCGCGCAGGTCAGCCACATCCTGAGCACCGTGGGGCAGTCCGTGGGGCAGTAGGGTCATCGGCTAGCATCGCGGCATGACCGTTACCGCCGTCGTCCTCGCCGCGAGCCCGGAGTCCGCGCTCGCCGATGTCGAGGGCCAGGCGCGGGTGCGGCGGATCGCGGATGCCGCCTGGTCCGGCGGTGCGCTCCCCATCGTCGTCGTCTCGTTCGATCCGGATGGCACGGTCGCGGCCGCGCTCGCGGGCGCCGCGGTGACCCTCGCCGAACCCGTCCCGCCGCCGAGGGCCAGCCCGGCGGCCCAGATGCTGCGCGGCATCGAGGTCGCCTCGGCCGAGGTGCGCGACGTCGACGGTGCGCTCATCTGGCCCGCGCGGATGGTCTGGGTCAGCCCGGAGACCATCACGTCCCTGATCGAGGCCCATGGCGTCGACCGCTCGACGATGCTCCGCCCGACGTACCAGGGCCAGGCGGGCTGGCCGGTGCTGGTGCCGACGGACAGCGCCTCACTGCTTGCCGCGGTTGCGCGCGACCGGATGCCGGACATGATTGTCGGGGATCTCCTCGCCGCCGGGCTGCCGATGCGTCTGATCGAGCTCGGCGATCCGGGCGCGACGCACGACGCCGACGTGGCTCGCGCCGCCCTGCCGCCATACCTGGGCCCCGCGGAACCCGCCGCCCGCCACCGCCACGAATGGGGCGCGGCCACGGCCGACGACCCCGAGGATTCACCGATCGAGGGGCCGGCCCTCGCGCCCTACGACCAGGCCGAGGCCGAGTAGGCGGCGCACTCGCCGCTCGTCCGGCCGCGCGGGGGATCTCACCAGCTGCACGTAACCTTCTGGGCATCGTGCCGCCACACGCCGTCGTGGATGTAGCTCGCCATGACGACCATGGACTGCGGGCCGGTCAGGGAGAGATGCGGAGCGCGGTTGAGCGTCAGGTCGATCCGGGCGGGCTGGAGCTGCTGCTCGTCGACCACGATCGCCCATCGGAACGACGCCGTGGTCTCCTTCGCGATCGCGTTGGCCATGTCCGTGCTCGGATAGCCCGCGAGCGCCGGGTAGATCCCCGTCTCGTTCGGCGGGATGTCGCCGATCGTATACAGCGGGTGACCGTCGGCGTCCGCGCCGGTCCAGCCGACCACGACGATGTCGGTGCCGCTGGGCAGCAGCGCAGCCGATCGCCACGACCAGTCATAGCGCAGGTTGACCTCGGCCGGAATCCCGGAGCCCGACGGGCCGCAATCGACGGAAAGCGCGGCCTGCAGGTCCGCCTCGTGGACGTCGAGCTGGCCGCCCCAGCCGCCCAACGGCAGGGCGAACAGCATCAGCGCCAGCATCGGCACCGCCACGGCAACGAGCCCGACGCTCCGCGCTGATTGCCTCGGCGCAGGCCTGACATCACTGGGGCCCAGGAGCGCCCATACCGCCAGCGCAACGTCGAACGGGATCCGGATCCTGCCGCCGGCGAGGCCCGCGACGAGCGTGCAGCAGCCGACGACCGCCACCAGGACGAGCAAGGGGCGGAGGGCGGCAATCGCCCACGGTCGGTTGCGATCGAGCCCGATTGCCACGACGACGTACACGACGGCAAGGACCGCGGCTCCGACGTTGAACAGCAGCACGAGGAGGGTGGCAACCGGGGTCAGCGGCGAGAACAGGGCGAGCACCACTCCGGCCGCGTTCAGTGCCGCGAGGGCCTTGAGCGCGAGCGAGCCGCGCGCCTCCCGGGACCCGGCACTGGGTCCCTCGACGTTCAAAGCGGCGCGATCGACGGCGGGGAAGACGCTCATCGCAGCGCATTGTCCGATGCCGGGTCGGATCGCGGGTCGGCGGTCACGTCGCCGGTCGTGTCGCCATGCCCCGGAGGCGCGCGACGGGCAGGGTTGCGACCGCGATCCCACCGACCACCAGGGTTACGCCGATCAGCTGGTCGATCGACGGCTGCTCGTCCAGCAGGATCCGCGCCAGGATGACCGTGGCGACCGGCTGGGCGAGCAGGATGATCGAGACGAGTGCGGCCGGCAGGCGCGGCAGCGAGATCGAGATGATCAGGTAGCCGATCGACTGCGAGGTGATGCCGAGCAGCGCGAGCCAGCCGTGGCTTGGCCAGGACGGGATCGGGTCGAGCTCGTGAGAGAGGACCCCGTAGACGATCGCGACGACGGCGGTCGACGCGGTGGCGATCGCGACGGGGCCGGCGGGTCGGCGCAGGTCGTGCGAGCCGCGCCGGATCACGAGCAGATAGCCGGCGTACGAGATCGCTGTCACCACGCCGAGCGAGACGCCGAGCGGCGGGTTCGCGCCGTAGGCGCCGGTCCCCACGATCCCGGAGATCAACACCGCGCCGACGAGCACGATCGGCAACGCCAGCAGCGCGGAGCGCGGCGGCCGCTCCTTGAACACGAGCCAAGCTACGAGCCCGACGACGATGACCTGGAGATTGCCGAGCACCGTGGCGAGACCCGCCCCGACCGCGTCGACCGCGTGGTGCCACGACAGCAGGTCGCCGGCGAAGAAGACGCCGGCGACGATCGCCAGCCACACGGTGCGAGTCGGCAGCGCACCGAAGCGCCGGTGCTCGTACCAGCCGACGAGGGCGAGGATCGGCAGCCCGTACAGGCAGCGGAACGTCGTCGCCGTCGCGGGCGTGACCTCGGCGAACCGGTAGAAGATGCCCGAGAAGGCGATGCACATCGCGCCGATGAGCGCCGCAAGCCTCGGGCGGCGAGCGATTGGCTCCAGGATCCCCAGGGTGACCGGAGCGACGCTCAGGCGAGATTCTCCACGGTGCCGGCGGCGCCGTCGCCGGCCGGGCCCGCGACGGACCCACGCCTGCCGACGAACTTCAGGCCGAGCTCGGCGAGCTGCTCCGGCTCGGGCTCCGAGGGCGCCTCGAGCATCAGGTCGTTGCCGGTCTGGGTCTTCGGGAACGCCATGACCTCGCGGATGTTGGACTGCTTCGAGAACAGCGCCGCCCAGCGATCGATGCCGAACGCGATGCCACCGTGCGGCGGGGCGCCGTAGTCGAACGCGTCGAGCAGGGCGCCGAACTTCTCGTGCATCGCCTCCGCGGAGTGGCCCTGGAGCGCGAGGCTCTTCTCGAGCAGGTCGCGTCGCCAGATGCGCACCGAGCCGCCGCCGAGCTCCCAACCGTTGAGGACGACGTCGTACTGCATCGCGCGCGCCTTGCCGGCCGGGTCCTTCGGCGAGGGCCGATACGGATCGCCGGACGCGGTGACCAGCAGGGGCTCGTCCTCCGGCAACACGCCGGAGAACGGGTTGTGGGTCGCGTGCCAGCGCTCGTTCTCGGCGTCCCATTCGTACATCGGGAAGCGCGTGATCCATTCGTAGGCCAGCACGTTGTCGTCCGCCAGTCCGAGCTTCGTGCCGATCTCCAGCCGGAGCTTGCCGAGCACCTCGTTGGCGACTTTCGCCGTGTCGGCGACGATCAGGACGAGATCGCCGGGGGTTGCGCCGGCGGCAGCAGTCAGGCGCTCGGCGCCATCGTCGCCGAGGAACTTCGCGATCGGGCCCTTGACTGTTCCCGTCTCCTCGACCGCGAGATGCGCGAGGCCGCCCGCGCCGAGGCGCTTCGCCGACTCCACGAGCTCGTCGATCTCGCGCCGGGTCGCGCCGGCCATCCCGGGCGCCGCGATCGACTTCACGACGCCGCCCGCGGCGAGGTTGTCGTCGAAGACGCGGAAGCCGGACGCGGGCTTTCCGTCAGGCCCGGTGAGCGCGGCGGCGAGATTCACGATCTCCATGCCGAATCGCAGGTCCGGCTTGTCCGTGCCGTAGCGGTCCATGGCCTCCGCGTACGTGAGGCGCGGGAACGGGACCGTCTGGAGTGGCCGCTCCGGCATCACCGAGCGCGAGACCTCGATGATCATCGACTCCACGAAGTCCATGACCGCGGCCTCGTCGACGAAGCTCATCTCGAGGTCGAGCTGGGTGAACTCGGGCTGGCGATCGCCGCGCAGGTCCTCGTCCCGGAAGCAGCGTGCGATCTGGAAGTAGCGATCCACGCCCGCCACCATCAGCAGCTGCTTGAGCTGCTGCGGGCTCTGCGGAAGCGCGTAGACGTTGCCCGGCTGGAGCCGGCTCGGGACCAGGAAGTCGCGCGCGCCCTCGGGCGTCGCCTTGATCAGGTTCGGCGTCTCGATCTCGATGAAGCCCGCCTTGTGGTGGGCGTCCCGGATCGCGTGGACGAGCTGCGAGCGAAGCAGGAGCCGGCGCGCCATCGGCTCCCGCCGGATGTCGAGATAGCGATATTTGAGCCGAAGCGTCTCGTCGATCTGGGCCTCGGGGTCGTTCACGTAAAACGGCGGCGTCTTCGCCTCGTTGAGGATCGTGAGGTCCGTGCCCTGGAGCTCGACCTCGCCGGTCGGCAGACGCTTGTTCTCGGTGCCCTCGAGCCGCTTCGCGACCTGGCCCGCGACCGTCACGACGAACTCGCCGCGGACCTTGCTTGCGGCCTCGTGGGCAGCGGGCGCATCCGTACGGTCGATCACGACCTGGGTGATCCCGTGCCGGTCACGCAGATCGAGGAAGATCAGGCCGCCCTGGTCGCGCCGCCGGTTGACCCAGCCGGAGAGCTGTGCGGGCTTCCCGGCATCGGTTGCCCGGAGTTCCCCGCAGGTGTGCGTCCGGTACGGGCTCGCGAATTGGGTCGGCATGGCCCGGGTATGGTATCGAGCCGTGACCACGCTGCTGATTCGCCGCCGGCGCCCGCTCGGCGATCCTGCGGCTCGACGGTTCCACGACGGGATCGCGGGGGCGGTCAGGATCGTGCAGTCGCTCGCCGAGGCCGGCATCGTGCTGGACCACGGCCGCATTCGGCAGCTGCTCCTCGAGCCGGACGCCCTGCTCGCCAAGCTGGACGCGGACATGCTCGACGAGGCGTTCGACCGCGTCGTCCTCGGAAGCCATCTCGTCAACGTTCCCGAGCTCGATCTCCGCGTCGGGTTGCTCGAGCTGGCGCGATCGCTCGCCGCGCGCGAAACCGTCTTCATCGAGCATCACCCGATCGACTGGCTGGAGACCGCCGCCGACGTACCGGCGACACCCGGCGGGGCCGTCGGGATGGTTGCCGTCCGCGTCGATCCGCCGTTCGTATCGGCCGTCTCGGTCCTCGGCATCGGCGGACGGGTCGTGCGCCAGCCGTTTCGGGCTCGGGTCCTGTCCGATCGCGAGCTGGACGAGGCACTGGCCGCCGCCGGCCTCCGGCGATCTCGCAGACTCAACTCGACCTGGCTCGAGGCGAGTGTCGCCTAGAGTTGCTTTGCCTCACCGTGACGGTGGCTCTTCGTTGCTCGCTCAAGCTCGCGCGCAAGGCTGGAGACGGAGACCGGGCGCTGCGTGCCGGCTTCGAGATCACGCAGCTGGACGTGCCCGTCGGCGAGCTCGTCGCCGATGATGACCGCGAAGTGGGCGCCGTCGCGGGCAGCGGCCTCGAGCTGCTTGCCGAGCTTCCGATTGCCGAGCTCCGCCCGCGCCACGATACCGGCGCCGCGCAGCTCCGTGGCGATTCGAAGCCGCGTGATCGTGTCCACGGGGTCGCTCCCGACGACCACCGCGACCGGCGCAGGCTCCGGCGTCGGCGCGATGCCGGCCGTCCCGAGCGCCAGCAGCACGCGATCGAGGCCGAGTCCAAACCCGATTCCGGGTGTGGGCCGACCACCGAGCAGCTCGACCAGGCCGTCGTAGCGCCCCCCGCCGCCGATCGCCGATTGCTGGCCCGTCGCTCCGGCTGGATAGACCTCGAACGCCGTGCGGGTGTAGTAGTCGAGGCCACGAACGAGCTTTGGCTCGAGCTGATACTCGACGCCGACGGCGTGGAGGTGGGTCCGAACGGCAGCGAAGTGCGCGGCGCACGCGTCGCACAGCCGGTCGGTGATCTGCGGAGCGGCCGCGTTCAGGGCGATCACGCGCTCGTCCTTGGAGTCCAGGAGCCGCAGCGGCGCACGCTCCAAACGCGCCCGCTCGAGCGGCGGCAGGTCGCCGATGTGGGCTCGGTAGTACGCGCTCAGCTCCTCGATGTACGCGGGCCGGCAGACGCTGTCCCCGATCGAATTGAGCAGGATCGTGACCGCGGGCAGCCCGGCGTCGCGATAGAAACGCGCCGCCAGCTCGATGATCTCCGCGTCGATCGCCGGTCCCGGATCGCCGATGGCCTCGACATCGAACTGCCAGAACTGCCGAAAGCGACCCGCCTGGGGCCGGTCGTAGCGAAACATCGAGCCGGTCATCGTGACCTTCACCGGCTGCGGCCAGGTCTGCATCCCATGCTGGACGTAGGCGCGGACGATGCCCGCCGTCGGCTCCGGCCGGAGCGCCCAGCGCTCGCCGTCCTCCTCGCGTGGCGCGAGCAGGAAGAGCTCCTTCTCGACGACGTCGGTGACCTCGCCGATGCCCCGCTCGAACACCGCCGATTGCTCGAACAGCGGCGTCTCGATCGGCCGGTAGCCGTATCTCGCGGCGAGGTCCGAGGCGATCCGCTCCAGCCGCGCCAGCCCGACCCGCTCGGGCGGCAGCAGATCTCGAGTCCCTCGTGCTGCGCGGAACATTGGCATGGCGCGAAGTCTAGTCGGCCGGACCCGCCCGCCAGCAGCCGCCGGGGGGCGGATCGTGCCCTCGAGAGCTACTTCACGAACGAGAACAGGGCCGTGGCCGTCGAGCCGTCAGCGAACGCCATGACAAGCTGGCGGCACGTCCCAGCCCACGCCTTGTCGCTCTTCCAGACGTACTGATAGCGGCCCGACGCGGCGTCATAGGTCAGCGCGCTCGACCCGGCCGTGACCGTCTGTTCGACCGGGTCCACATGCGCGGTACCGCACGCGACGCCGACCGAGGACGGGCTTCCGGGCAGGAAGATGCTCAGGCCCTTGTCGCCGCCGAGGCTGAACTTCACCGGGACGGCTTGTCCGGCCTTCACCTGGTTCAGGACCCCGCCGTTGTCGACCGGCGCGAAGAACCCGGCGAATGTGAAGGGGAGCCGCGTCCCGACGCGCCAGGTGGAGGCCTGCGACGTCCTGACCGTCAGGACGAGGTCGTCGCCGACCATCACGGCAGGCAGATAGCACGGGTCCGGCGTCGCCGACGGGTCCGTGCCCGGGTTTGCCACGGTGCACGGAGGAACCGGGACGCCATTGCGGAAGATCACCAGCGGATTGGACGGGATGACGGTGCCGTCGAGCGTGAACTGGAAGACGAGCGGATGCGCGGCGGTCTGGGTCGGCGCGGTGATCACCGATGCCTGGCCGAAGAACTGGTATCCAATGGGGGGTGGCACGGCATCCGGGCGCTCCGCGATGCTGATGGTCCCGCTCGCGGCACCGGGCGGCATCGTCACCGACGTCTCAAGGGGATCGGTCGGGGTCGCGCCGTCGTTCTCGCCGGCGTCGGTCGACACGGACTGGCCGCCCGAAACCGTGCCCGATGTGCTCTCCGCAGCGAGCACGATGATGCTCAGCGGCGTCGAGTCATTCGTCGGGTTCGGATCCAAGGAGGCGAGATCGGCGACTTCCCCGTCGAAGGTGAGGGTGCCGGCTGCCGTCGGGACGAGGTCGAGCCCGACCGTGGCGGTCGATCCAGCGGCAAGCGCACCGAGTGAGCAGAAGGCGACGTCCGGCAGCAGGGCGCAGGTCCCCTGCGAGGCGGTGACGGCCGTCAAGGTGGCTGAGCCCGCAGTCAGTTGGAGCCCGCCCAGCGGATCCGTATGGTCCGCCGGCCCCAGGTTGCCGACGTGCAGCTCGAGGTGCACCGGTGTCCCGACATCGACGGCTCCGGAGGGCGTCACGACTGCACTGGTTGCCAGGTCCGTCGGCGCCGCGACGATCGCGCACGAGGAGACCTCGGAGGTGCCCTCGCCGGCGGTGCTCGTTGCCGTGATGTACCCCGTGGTTCGCGAGGCCGGGAGCGTGAACGACACGGTCCCGTAGTAGTGCGGGATCGAGGTCGTGATCTCGGGTGCGATGACGCTCCCAAGGAACTCGGCTGCCTGGGGCACGAAGCCGGCGGCGTCGGGCGTCACCGGGCAGGTGGGCGACCAGAAAACGTCGATCCGGGCGGTGCTCCCGGATGAGGCGCGCGCGGGGTTGATCGTCACCGCCGATGCGGGCGCCAGGACCGGCGCGTCGATGCTCGGACCGTTGATGAGGCCATTCGGGCCGACGGGCGGGCCGCCGATCGAGTTGCCGACGATGCCGAGCAGGTTGTCGTCTCCGAGATCGATCGCGAGCGATCCATTGCCATAGATCCGGTTCGCGGTGATCTGGTTGGCGATCGAGGACGAATCTCCCACGACCGCGACCCCGTCGCCGGCATTCAGCGGGATGACGCCGTTCACGGGAATTCGCCCGTTGTCGTGGATGACATTGCCGTCCGCCGCAGTGGCGCCGCCGATCAGCGTGCCCGCGACGTGATCGAGCCGGATTCCGTCACCGCCAAAGCCCTCGATGTCGAGGCCCTTGATCACGGTTCCCGAGGCAAGGACGTGCAGGCCGACCGCGGTCGGACCGGCTGCTCCCCCGACCACCTTCGTCCCAGGCTGGCTCGTGCCGTCGATCACGACGGTGTCGGTGATGTCGGGCAGCGGCGAGCCAACGTTGATCGTCGCCGGGCCACCCGGAACGTTGAACGTGATCACGTCCGTGGCGGGGCTGTTCGCATTGGCGGCGTTGATCGCCTGCCGGAGGCTGCACGTTGCGCCACACGTCGATCCCGGATCGTCGTTCCCGGTGGTGACGACGAGGGCCAGCGGAGCCACGGCACGAACAGGCCCGACGGCCGCCCCAACGATCAGGAGCGCCGCGACCGCCGCGGTTCGCGCATGCACTCGACGCCAGGCGCGCGGATCGCCCATCCCCCACCTCCGGGCCGAGTATGCGCGCGCCGGACGGCGTCCAACAGACCCAAAATTGACCCGTGCTCGACCTCCGAACGGCTCGTCAGCCGCCGCCGAGGTCGCGCTGGACCGAGGAGACGTCCTTCAGCTGCTCGATGCGCGAGAGCACGCGGGAGAGCTGGCTCACCGAGGCGACCTGCAGCGTGGCGCGCACGATCGCGGTGTGATCCGGCCCGACGGACACGTCGGCGGCGAGGATGTTGACCTTCGCCTCCGCGACCACCTGCGTGATGTCGCTGAGCAGGCCGGTCCGGTCGTACGCCTCGACGCGGATCGCGATCGGGTAGGTCTGGGCGGGCGCGGCCTCCCACTCGACGTCGATGAGCCGCGACACCTCGCGCTCGTTGAGGACCGTCGGGCAGGAGCGAAGGTGGACCGTCACGCCCTTGCCGCGGGTGATGAAGCCCTGGATCGGGTCGCCCGGGATCGGGTGGCAGCACTTCGCGAAGCGGACGAGGAGGTCCCCCACCCCCTTCACGCGGACGCCGCCGGCGCGGGCCGGCTGGATCGGCGGCGCGACCGTCGGTAGCGCGAGCTCCTTGTCGTCGACGACGCCGAGCCGCATCACGACCGACTGCGGGCTCACGGCGCCGTAGCCGACGGCGGCGTAGAAGTCGTCGATGCTCTCGTAGTTCAGCTGCCGCGCGACCTCCATCAGCTTGTCCTGCCCGATCGCCGCGGTCGAGGTGCGGGCGAGACGACGGCACTCTCTGTCCAGCGCCTCACGGCCGTGGACGATGTTCTCGTCGCGTTCCTGGCGCTTGAACCATTGCCGGATCTTCTCGCGGGCGTGCTGGGTCCGGACGACGTTCAGCCAGTCGCGTGACGGGCCGTGGCCGGCGCGCGTGGTCACGACCTCCACGATGTCGCCGTTCTTGAGCTTGTAGTCGAGCGGGACGAGCCGGTTGTTGACCTTGGCCCCGATCGTGCGGTGCCCGACGTCGGTGTGAATCCGGTAAGCGAAATCGAGCGGCGTGGCGCCGGCCGGCAGGTCCTTGATCTCGCCCTTCGGGGTGAACACGAAGACCTGGTCCTGGAAGATGTCGAGCTTGA
>DHWF01000002.1:113023-141792 GCA_002413045.1 Chloroflexi bacterium UBA5189 | reverse complement strand
TCGATGACGGCGGCGGTGTTGTAGTAGATGCCGGACGCCTGGGCGTCCTCCTCGTACATCGGCACGACGAGGACCATTCCCGTCTGCTTGGCGAGGTCCTGCATCCGCTTCGTCGTCGGGCCGTCGGGGATGAGCTCGGTGTAGCTGTAGTACTGGGCGTCCTGGACCTGGCAGAAGTACGGCCCGTAGAACAGCTCCTGGAAGAGCATCACCTGTGTGCCCTGCTTGGCGGCATCGTGCGCCGCCGCCTCGTGCTTCTGGATCATCGACTCCTTGTCGCCGGTCCAGCTCGCCTGCAGCAGCGCCCCTCGAACGATCCTCGGCATCTGTCGTCCTCGTGCATGCGTGACGTCCGCGAGAGGCGAGAGCGTACACCGGCCGCCACCTCGGACGGGGGCGGTCAGGCCTCCGTCGCGGTGTAGTCCGACGCCTTCCGGATTCGCGGCAGCGGCGAGAGCACGAGGAGCACGAGCGAGAGCGCCATGCCCGCCCAGCCGATGGCGATCCCGCCGCGCAGCCCGACCACGCCGGCGATCCCGGCCGCCGCTAGCGCACCGATCGGATAGGCGATGCCGTGGGAGAACGTCTCGAGGGTGGCATTGACCCGACCGAGGGCGCGGTCCGGGACCATGCCCTGGATCAGGGAGATCTCGGCGACGCTCTCGACGGTCTGCAGACCGTCACCAATGAGCTGCGGGATGAAGACCATGAGCGTCGCGAGGAACACTGGTCCCTGGGCAAGCGGGGTCAGGATGCCGAGGATCGACGCCCCGATGGCCGTCCAGATCAGCGCCGGCCCGATGCCCAGCCGATTGATCACCCGCTGGGCGAACAGCGAGCCGATGAGCGAGCCGACGCCGCCCGCCGAGACGACGATGCCGAGCAGCAGCGGGTTGAGGTGCAGCTCCTGGATCAGGTACAGCGTGTACAGGACGCCGTAGAAGGAGCCTGCCACGTGGGCGATGACCGATCGCAGTGCCATGGGGAAGAGCACGCGGTGCCGCCGGACGAGCTGGAGGCCCTCGACGATCTCGCCCCGAATGGGTGACGCCTCGGTGCGCGGCGGGCGGGCGGGCTCCGGCGCCTTGATCAGCTGGAGCGAGATCGCGGAGACGGCGAACGAGATGGCGTCGACGAGGATCGCGAACGGCGCGCTGAAGAACTGCACCATCGCGCCGGCGAGGCCGGGCCCACCGATCTCGGCGATGGACCCGCTCGTCGCGAGCTTGGCGTTGCCCTCGACGACGCGCTCGACGCCGATCAGCGACGGCACGTAGGCGGGGTACGCGGCATCGAACAGCGATCCAAGGCACGCCTCGAAGAACGCCACCACATACAGCTGGACCATGCTCAGGACGCCGAACACCTGGGCGATCGGGATCGACAGGAGCAGGACGGCCCGGATCGCGTCCGCCCAGATCAGCAGCGGCCGGCGCCGGAGCCGATCCACCCACGCGCCCGCGATCAGCCCGACCAGCAGGACGCCGAGGCTCGCCGCCACGACCAGCAGGGCCATCTGGAACGGCCCCGCCTGCAGCAGGAGCAGCGCGACGAGGGGCACGGCCGTTCGGGTCACCACGGAGCCGAGCTCCGAAACCGTCTGGCCGGCCCATAGCTTCAGGAAATCGGCATGTCGCCAGAGCGAAGGAGCGATCACAGCCGTGCAGCGTACCGGACGGTTTACGCTGCCTTTACCAATCGGGGGTTCGGCGCGCGCGACGTGTTCCGCGGCGCCGCGGTACGGTGCCGCAACAGCAACGAAGCTCGGAGGACCACCCGATGATCAAGCGCTCACCGATCCGACCCCGCCTCCTGTTCGGCGGGGCCGCTCTCCTTGCGGCCCTGGCGCTTCCCGCGTCCACGCTCGCCGCGACGGTCAATGGCACCCCCGGCAACGACCACCTCGTCGGCACCGCGAGCGCGGACACGATCAACGGCTACGGGGGCAACGACTGGATCGAGGGCCGTGGCGGCAACGACAAGATCTACGGTGGCCCCGGGTGGGACGTGATCTCCGGCGGCGACGGCAACGACTGGATCTCCGGCGGCGACGGCGCAGACCTGATCTTGGGTGGCGCGGGCGCCGACATCATCTATGGCGGTAACGGCCAGGACGTGATCTACGGCGGGCCCGGCAGGGACATCATCTACGGTGGCTACGGCAACGACGTCATCCACGTCGGCGGCGATAACACGCCGGACGCGGTCCACTGCGGACCCGGTTGGGACGTCGTCTACCTCGGCCGGTACGACATCGCCGATTCGAGCTGCGAGCGGGTGATCCGAACGCTCGAGAAGGTCTGATCGCCGAGGTGGCGAGGCCACCCCAACGCTGATCGATCGAAAGGGCCGCACGAGCGGCCCTTTCGGATTCTCCGGAGCAACGGCGCGTGGTCTAATGGGCGGACCGGCTGCACGGCAGCGCAGCCCAGCGTGAGGTCGTGATGAGCGTCGAGACGACGAGCGCCCGGATGACGAGCGCCGAGATCGTTGCCCAGAACCGGGCGAACACCTTCTTCTCGTGGTCGATCCAGAGCGCGCTCGACCCGATCGCGATCGATCACGCCGAGGGCGTCTACCTGTACACGCCCGAGGGCAAGCGCATCCTCGACTTCAACAGCCAGCTGATGTCGGTCAACATCGGCCACGGGGACCGGCGCGTGATCGACGCGATCACCGCCCAGGCGCTGAAGTTGCAGTACGTCCAGCCCGCGTTCGCCACGGAGATCCGGGGCCGCCTCGGCGCGAAGATGGCCGAGATCATGCCCGGGGACATGGACAAGGTCTTCTTCACCCTCGGCGGGGCCGAGGCGATCGAGAACGCGATCAAGTTCGCGCGCCATCACACCGGCCGGTACAAGGTCCTCGCCCGCTACCGCGCCTACCACGGCGCCACGTTCGGGGCGATGACGCTCACCGGCGATCCGCGCCGTTGGGCGAACGAGCCTGGGCTGGTCGGCGTCGTGCGCTACCCGGACACGCATCGGTGGGGCGAGGCAGAGCCGCGCCCCGTCGGCGAGAGCCTGCAAGGCCTCGAGGACGTGATCCGCTACGAGGGCGCCCACACGATCGCCGGGATCTTCCTCGAGACGATCGTCGGCACGAACGGGATCCTCATCCCGCCGGACGGGTACCTGAAGGGCGTTCGCGAGATCTGCGATCGCAACAACATCCTGATGGTGTGCGACGAGGTCATGGCCGGCTTCGGCCGGACCGGCCGCTGGTTCGCCGTCGATCACTGGGACGTCGTCCCGGACCTGATGACGATGGCCAAGGGCCTCACCAGCTCGTACCTGCCGCTCGGCGCGGTGGGCATGCGCCACGGGATCGCCGAGGCGTTCGAGAACAAGATGTTCCATGGCGGCCTGACGTACTCGTCGCACCCGGTCAGCCTCGCCGCCGCCCTCGCGACGATCTCCGTCTACGAGCAGGACGACCTCATCGGCAACGCGCAGCGGCTCGGGCCGGTCATGCAGGCGCACCACGAGCGCCTCGCCGCGAAGCACACGTCGGTCGGGGCGCATCGCAACCTCGGGCTGTTCGGGATCATCGATCTCGTCCGCAGCCGGGATCCGTGGACGCCGCTCACCCCGTACAACGGCACCTCCGACGAGATGAAGGCGATCGGCAAATTCTTCCGCGAGAACGGCCTGTACACGTTCCTGCCGAACAACTCGATCCACACCAACCCGCCGCTGTGCATCACCGAGGACCAGCTCGCCGAGGGCTTCGACGTCATCGACCGCGCCCTCGACATCGCCGACCAGGCCGTCGCGGGCTAGATGGGCGGCGCCTCGGCCGCGATGCGTCGGCGCCGGGTGACGCTCGCCTGGATCGTCCTCGCCGTCGGGCTGGTCGTGGTCTGGGAAGGGGCGAAGTGGCTGTTCGGTGATCCGTGGCGGATCCACACCTCGGTGCTCGGCCTGCCCATCGACATCGAGCACGTGCCGCCGTTCAGCGCCCATGTTGCGAGCGATCTCGCCCTGCCGCACCTGTGGACCATTGCCGACGCGTTCGTCGAGCCCGCGCAGCGGAACGGTCCGCCGCTGGGCCTGATCCTGGGCGGCCAGGCCCTGTTCACGTTCCGCGAAGCATTGATCGGGTTCGCGTTCGGCGGCGCCCTCGGGCTGCTGCTCGGGATCGGCTTCGTCCATTCCCGGCTCGCCGAGCGCGCGTTCGTGCCATATGTCGTGGCGTCGCAGACGGTGCCGATCCTTGCGATCTCGCCACTGATCGTCGTCGCGACAAAGGCGGGTTGGGTCTCGGTCGCGATCATCTCGGCATACCTGACCTTCTTCCCCGTGACGATCGCGGCCCTGCGCGGCCTGCGCGCCGCGGACGCTAGGGCGTTCGAGCTCATGCGCTCCTATGCCGCCGATCGACGCCAGGTCCTGTGGAAGCTGCGCCTGCCGACGTCGGTTCCGTACCTGTTCGCGTCGCTCAGAGTGGCAGCTGCAGCCTCCGTGATCGGGGCGCTCATCGGCGAGCTTCCCTCCGGGATCCCGGACGGCCTCGGCAGCGCGCTCCTCAACTACAACCAGTACTACACGCAGGGCCCGGAGCGACTATGGGCGACGATCGTGATGTGTTCGATCCTGGGCCTCGCCTTCGTCGGGCTCGTCCGCCTGGCGGAGTCGCGCCTGACGCGCAACCGCTACCGACCTGCGACGGCCTCCTGAGATGAGCGACACCGCGGTGGTTCGTGCGTCGGACGTGACCAAGACGTTCCAGACGGGCGAGGCCGCCGTGACCGCCCTCGAGGGGATCGACCTCGAGATCGGCGCCGGCGAGTTCGTCTCCCTGATCGGGCCGTCGGGCTGTGGCAAGTCGACGCTCCTGCGCCTGATCGGCGACCTGACATCGCCGACCCTCGGCACGGTCGAGGTCAACGGCAAGCCGGCGCGCCGCGCCCGCCTCGATCGCGACTATGGGATGGTCTTCCAGGCCCCGGTGCTGATGGATTGGCGGACCGTCGCGAAGAACATCGAGCTGCCGCTCGAGATCATGGGCTGGAAGGCGACCGCACGGGCCGCCCGTTCGGCGGAGCTCCTGAAGCTCGTCGAGCTCGACGGGTTCGAGACTCGTCACCCATGGCAGCTGTCCGGCGGGATGCAACAACGGGTGGCCATCGCCCGTGCGCTGGCCTTTGACCCGAAGCTGCTGCTGATGGACGAGCCGTTCGGCGCACTCGACGAGATGACCCGCGAGCGGATGAACCTCGAGCTGATGCAGATCTGGGGCAGGACCCGGACGACGGTCGTGTTCGTCACGCACTCGATCCCGGAAGCCGTGTTCCTGTCCACCCGGGTCGTCGTGATGTCGGCACGACCCGGCCGGATCGCGAAGACGATCGTGGTCGACCTGCCCCAGCCACGGACGGTCGAGACCCGGGAGACCGAGCGGTACTTCGAGCTGGTCACCGAGGTCCGCGAGGCGCTCCGGCATCGCGACGCCGAGCTCGAGGCGGTCGCGGTGGATCGGATCCGAGCAGAGGGACTGTCGTGACCGCCGGCAGGCGAGCCGACTGGCTGCCACCGCTCGTCGTCTTCGTCGGCGCGCTCGCCATCTGGGAGGTGGCGTTCACGATCCTCAAGGTCCCCTCGTTCCTGATCCCGCGACCGAGCGCGATCTGGACCTCGCTCCAGGCCGAGTGGCCGACGCTCTCGAAGGGAGTGCTCTATACGGCGTCGGAGGCGATCGGTGGGCTTGCGGTTGGCGTCTCCGCAGGGACGCTCGCCGGTCTGGCGACGGCGCGCTGGGCGACTGCCCGTGAAACCCTTGTCCCGCTCGGGACGGCCATGAGCGCAGTCCCGATCATCGCCCTGGCCCCGATCATGATCAACTGGTTCGGGTTCGAGAGCCAGCTGCCGCGGGTCGCGATCGTCGCCCTGATGACCTTCTTTCCGATGCTGGTCAACACCGTCCGCGGGCTGACGAGCGTCGACGTTGCGGCGCTCGAGCTCATGGCCTCGTACGCGGCGTCTGATCGGGCCGTGCTGCTGCGGCTTCGGATCCCGAGCGCGCTGCCGTACTGGTTCACGGCGCTGCGGATCGCGGTCACCCTGAGCGTCATCGGGGCAGTCGTCGGCGAGTTCTTCGGCGGCCCTCGCTATTCGATCGGAATCTACGTGACGGATTCGGCCGGCAACTTCCGCTTCGAGAACGCGTGGGCAGCGATCGTCATGGCGTGTGTCCTCGGCATCGTCCTGTATCTCGCGGCGCTGACGCTCGAGCGAGTTGTCATGCCCTGGCAACGCCACCGGGAGACGGCAGCGGCTGAATAGCCGGCGGATCGTGCGCTATCGTCGTCGGACGAAGACCGGCGGAGGATCCGTGCCGGTTGTTGAGGAGGAGGATCCCGGCATGACGATGCCCAGGCAGTTTGCCGTGCTCGGCGCGATGGCGTTGGTCGCCGCAATCGCGGCCGCATGCGGCGGTGCCAGTGGCCCGAGCGCTGCGCTCACGCCACTGAAGTTCCAGCTCAAGTGGGTGACGCAGGCCCAGTTCGCCGGCTACTACGCCGCGCTCGACCAGGGCTATTACAAGGACGCCGGGCTCGATGTCACCCTCCTGATCGGCGGGCCAAATATCAACGAGGTCCAGGTCGTCGCGTCCGGTGGCGCCGACATGGGCACGACCTGGCTGCCGAGCATGCTCCAGGCGCGCGAGCACAGCGCGGATCTCGTCTCGATCTCCCAGATCTTCCAGCGCTCCGGCACGCGGATGGCGTCGTTCAAGACCGCCAGCATCACGACCCCGAAGGACCTCGGCGGCAAGAAGATCGGGTCGTGGCTCGGCGGGAACGAGCCGGAGCTGTTCGCCGCGCTGACCAAGGCCGGCCTCGACCCGACCAAGGAAAACGTCATCAAGCAGAACTTCGACATGTCTGGCCTGCTCGGCAACCAGCTCGATGCAGCCCAGGCGATGATCTACAACGAGTACGCGCAGGTCCTCGAGGCCAAGAACCCGGCGACGGGCCAGCTCTACACCCCGGCCGACTTCAACCTGATCGACTTCAACGATCCGTCCGTCGGGACCGCGATGCTCCAGGACCAGGTCTTCGCGTCGGCAGCCTGGCTCGCCAAGTCCGGCAACGAGGCGGCGGCCACGAAGTTCCTGACGGCCACCTATCGCGGCTGGATCTACTGCCGCGATAACGCCCAGAAGTGCGTGGACCTCGTCCTCGCCAAGGGCTCCCAGCTCGGCGCCAGTCACCAGGCGTGGCAGATGAACGAGATCAACGCGCTCATCTGGCCGTCGACCAATGGCATCGGCCAGTTCGACCAGACCGCCTACAACCAGACGGTCCAGATCGCGACGACGTACGGCGTGCTGACGGCCGCACCGAATGCCGGCGCGACGCGCTCCGACCTCGCGGCCGCCGCGTTCGCCGCGCTGCCCTCGGGCACCGACGGCAAGGGAACGAGCTTCACCAAGGCGACGGTCACCCTCAACGCTGGCGGCAACTAGCTGCCATCAGCCGCGGCGACCCGCCGCTCCGCTCTGAACAGGATCGAGGCCGGCCCCCGGGCCGGCCTCGATGATTCCTCCCCCGGGGACGGGTCAGACAGAGGCGCCGCCGGCGCGCAGCGTCGTCTCGCGAGGCGCGACCGGCTGCACGTTGCCATCGGGCCCGGCGATGACGTAGGCCACCATCGCGATGAACCCGAAGCTCAGCAGCCCGAGCACGAGCAGGAGGACGAACCACGCCTTGTCGTCGAGCCGCGCGGTGTTGAGGAGCGAGCCGATCCAGGCCACGAGGCCGCCGATCGCGCCGCCGATCATCGCGAAGGCCGCGATGATCATCAGGCCGATCATCGTCCACGTGAACGCGGAACCGTTGAACCCGACGACGTCCGGGCCGTCCAGCTGGAACGCGCCACCGGCGAATGCCGCGACCGCCGAGAGAACGGCGAGCAGGATCGCCGCGAACACGGCGACCACGCTTCCCACGAACAACCTGGTGATCGCTGACTTGGACATCTGATTCCTCCTCGTCGAACTGACGCGGGATAAGGATCAGCCGGCCCGAGCGGTGCGGCCAGTGCCGGACGTCGGATCCGAGACCTGCACACTGGCCCGATTCCCGACAGCGTCTCTAGCGGAACAGCTCCGCCGACGCAATCGGGCTCGTGCCGATCATGCCGCCGGCGACGAGGACCTGGCCGTTCTGGAGGATGGCCGTCATCGCGCCGGAGCGCCGTTCGATCATCGTGCCAGTCGTGCTGAAGGTGCCGCGCAGGGAGTCGTAGAGGACGGCTGCGCCAAGGTCGCCGACGACGAGGACACGGCCATCGGCCAGCCCGATCGCATGCGGATTGGACATCGGCATGCCCATCGAGCCGGTTGGGCTGAACGTCCCGGTCTGCGGGTCGTAGATCTCAGCCGACGGAGGGACCAGCTTGCCGAGGCCGCGCCCGCCGACGACGAGGACGCGGCCGTCGATCAGCAGGGTCGCCGCTCGCCCTGCGAGCGCGGAGACCATCGCGCCGGTCGTGCTGAACGTCCCGACGGCCGGGTCGTACAGCTCGGCGGAGGCCGTGTCGGTTTCGGTGCCTGCGTCAAGGGACGTCGAGCCGCCCGCCACCAGCACGCGGCCATCGGGAAGCAGGGCCGCGGTCGCCGATTCGCGTCCGATCCCCATCGAGCCCGTTGCGGCGAACGTGCCGGCCTTCGGGTCGAAGACCTCGGCCGTCCGGAGCTCGAAGTGGTTGCGTTCGTCGCCACCGCCCGCCATGAGGACGCGACCATCGCCGAGCAGGGTCATCGTGCCGAAGACCCGAGGGGCCGCCATCGCGCCCGTGGCTGCGAACGTCCCGGTCCGGGGGTCGTACAGCTCCGCAGACGACAGCGTCGCGCTGCCATTTCCGCCCGCAACGAGGACCCGGCCGTCAGGCAGGAGGACCGCCGTGGCGTTCGCTCGTGGCGTCGTCAGCGAGCCGGTGGGGCTGAACGTTCCCTTCGCCGGGTCGTAGAGCTCGGCCGAGCCGAGCGGAGCGTAGCCGTCGGACAAGCCACCGGCCACGAGCACCCGGCCGTCGGCAAGGAGCGTCGCCGTGGCGCCCTGTCGGGGCGTTGTCATCGAACCCGTCGCGGCGAAGGTGCCCACGTACGTGATCGGCTTCGGGCTGAGGATGAGATTTGCGATCAGCCCGATCCCGAGGACGACTGCCGCGATCGCCACGACGCGGGTGAAACGACGGCTGCGCTGCCATTGCAGCCGGAGCCACGTCATGCGCCCCGGCCCTTACTCAGCGGCCTTGCCCGTCCCGAACTGGCGATCACCCGCGTCGCCGAGCCCCGGCATGATGTAGCCCTTGTCGTTGAGCTGGCGGTCGAGTGCCGCGCAGAAGATCTCGACGTCGGGGTGGGCGTCCGCGACCGCCTTCACGCCCTCGGGCGCCGCGATCAGGTTGAGCAGCTTGATCCGGACCGGCTTGACCGCGCCCCAGCGCTTCAGGACCTCGATCGCCGCGGTGGCCGAGCCGCCGGTCGCGAGCATCGGGTCGAGGATGAGGCACAGGTCCACGTTCGCGGAGTCCGGCAGCTTGTTGTAGTACTCGACAGGCCGCAGCGTGTGCTCGTCTCGGAACAGGCCGAGATGCCAGACCTCGGCCGTCGGCATCAGCTCGAGCATGGCGTCGACCATACCCAGGCCGGCCCGGAGGATCGGGATGAGCCCGATCCGCTCGCCGAGCTCGTGGCCGTCCATTGTCTCGATCGGCGTGGTGACCCGCTTCGATCGGACGCGCGCGTCGGCGAGAGCCTCATAGCCGAGCAGCCAGGACAGCTCGCGGACGACCTCCCGGAACTTCTTGGGCTCGGTCTTCTGGTCGCGCAGGATGCCCAGCTTGTGGAGCACGGCCGGATGCTGCGAGACGTGGAGGTTCGGGGGGAGCATCGATCGGCATCCTAGCATCGGCCGGAGTACGCTCACGACGTGCCCGCCCAGACCTCGCCGTCCAACCGGGTGCGGGGTGGGGGAGCCGCACCGAAGCCGCGCCGGAACGCGCCGCCGGTGCTCGTCCGCCAGATGCGCGGCGGGATCGAGGAGAGCGTCCACCGGGGCGACATCGTCGAGGTCGACGCCGGCGGACGCACGATCCGGGCGCTCGGTGACCCGGACCACGTGGTCAACCTGCGATCGTGCGTGAAGCCGTTCGGGGTGACCGCGATCCTGGAGGCCGGGGGCCGGAAGGCGTTCGGGCTCGAACCCGCCGAGATCGCGATCATGGCCAGCAGCCACTCCGGCGAGGACCTCCACGTTCGCACGCTCCAGGCGCTGTATCGGCGCACGGGCGTCAGCCAGGCCGCGCTCGCGACCGGCATCGAGGGCATGCCGCTCGACGAGCTGACCAGGGCACGGCTCGCGCGCGATGGCGAACGCCCCGGTGAGATCCGCCACATGTGCTCCGGCCAGCACTCCGTCTTCCTCCTCCTGTGCCGGCTCAACAACTGGTCGACCGATGAGTACTGGCTCGACGAGCACCCGGCCCAGGTGGCGTATCGCGCGTCGGTCGCGACGGCGTTCGGCACGTCGCCCGCGAAGCTCCGCCTCGGCATCGACGGCTGCGGCGTCGCGACGTACGCGTTCCCGCTGCGCGAGATCGCCCGGGCCTATGCGTTCCTCGCGGATCCGTTGGCGGTTCCCGCTGCCGACCCGCGTTCGTCCGTCGCCCCGTCGCTGTTGATCGTGCGGGACGCGATGCTGGCGTTCCCCGAGCTCGTCGCAGGGTCGCGCGATCGCATCGACACGTCGATCATGAAGGCCTTGCCCGGCCGGATCATCTCGAAGGGCGGCATGGAGGCGCTGCGCGGTTTCGCGATCCTGCCGGGTCCGCGTGCCCGGGGCCAGGCGGCTCCGGCGTCGGGCATGGCGATCAAGATCGAGGATGGCGACGGCCACGACCGCGCGACCTGGGCGGCATCGATCGAGGCGCTCGGCCAGGCGAGCGTCCTCGAGGGCCAATCCCTGCGCGTCCTGAGCCGCTACCACCGCCCGATTACGCCCGACCCGCACGGCCGGCCCGCCGCCGAGGCCGTCGCCCAGTTCGAGCTGGCGCCGCTGGGTGAGCTGCTCCGGTAAGGGGCTTACGCTTGCGTCGTGCCACTGGATCCTGACGCGAACGGCGATGCGTATCGGACGCTGGGCCTCCAGCCCGGCGCCTCGATGGCCGAGGTCAAGCGCGCGTATCGGCTCCTCGCCAAGGCGTTCCACCCAGACTCCGCGGGCGAGGCGGCACTGCCCCGCTTCCTCGCCATCCATGAGGCGTACGACCGGCTGACGACCGGGCGCGTCGCCCCACCCAAGGCGGCGCGCCCGGCCCCGGCGGAACCCTGGCGAGCAGACCCGGCACGGGCGCGCCAGGCGCGGGAGCGTGCGCGAACCGCTCGCGGCGCGCGCCCGAGCGGCACCGGCGCCGCCAGCGGCAAGGGCACCTCCGCATCGGGTGCGCCGGGGTCGGGCACCTCAGGCTCGTCCGGCCCGTCCGGAAGCGGCACCCGTGGGTCGACGGGGCCGCGTGGTTCCGGCCGGCGGCACGTTCGGAAAGCCACGATGGGCTCGACCTCCTACGACGAGGCCCGCGACGCCAACGACCCGACGTGGAGCGGCGCCTCCTGGTACGGCCCGTCGTCGGGCGAGTACTGGATCATCAACCCCCGCGAGTACGCCGACCCCCGGCGGCACGGCCCGGAATACCTGTCCCGCGCTCGTCGCCCGCTCCCGGGTGAAGCGGTGGGTGGAGCCCCCGGCATGACTGGCGCCGCGGCGACCACCGAGGCGGCGGATCCGTCGGCGACCGGCTGGACGGCGGCGGCGCCGCAGGCCGAGCCCGTATCGCGGCCGTCGCGATGGGGGAGCAGCCCATCCGCGAGCTCGTGGGCAGCGCCTGCGGACGATCCCGGGGTTGCGGCCGCCCGGCGGGCCACTCGATCCAGTCGCTCCGGCCTCGCCGCTGAGCGCGCGACCCCGCGGGCCAGACCTGCCCGAACGTCCCGCGATCGCTTTGACGGCGACACAGCCACGAGCGCCGCCGGACGTGCCTGGCTCGGCGGACCCGCGGATGACCCGATCCGGCGCCTCGGGTTCGCGCTCGTTGCGTGGCCTCCCATCGGCCTGGCCGCGGCCGCGCTCATCGCCGCGGCCACGGGCTGCGGAGCGGCGTCGGCATCCTGCGGCGGCGTGGAGCCGCTCCTTCCATTGCTCGCCCAGGCGGGCATCCTCGGGGCACTCCTGCTGCTCGCGCCGCTGACCCGCATCCTCGCCGGCGGAGCGTTCAGCATGCTGGCCGCGGTGGTGCCGCTCACGCTGCTCATCGTCGTGATCGGTGGCACGCGGGTGCTGGAGGCCGGGGTCGCACCCGCGGCGCTCCTCGCGGTCGCGTGGCTCGTGGGCGTCGCCTGGGCGGCGATCCGCGCCGGCGGCGGCCGCCCGCGCTCGACCAGGGCCGGCGTGTGAGCCGCTCGACGAGCGGCCACGGAGGCGAGGGCCGGCACAGACCGTCGAGCGACCTCTCCAGCTCCGCGCAGGAGTACCTGCTCACGCTCCGGATCATGGCCGGCGATGGCTCTCGGATCACCGCGTCCCAGGTGGCACGGAAGCTGGGCGTCAGCACGCAGGCCGCGAGCGAGATGTTCCGACGCCTCGCCGCCGATGGTCTCGTCACCCTCGCCGAGGGCCGTGAGCTGCAACTCACCAAGCCGGGCCGGACGGCGGCCGACGGGATCTTCCGCCGGCATGCGCTCTGCGAGTGGCTGCTGACCGAGATCGTCGGGCTCGGCTGGGCGGAATCGGACGCCGAGGCGGAGCGGCTCCAGGCGGCGATCTCGCCGCGGGTCGAAGCCCAGCTCGACGAGCTCCTCGGGCATCCCGAAACCTGCCCGCACGGCAACCCGCTCGATGCCGAAACCGCGAAGCGCCGTCCCGCTGGCGAGCCGCTCGCCTCGATCGAGGCCGGCCAGCGGGCGACGATCTACCGAATCACCGAGGCGGCCGAGGAGGACGCGGGGCTTCTCTCCTACCTCGAGGCCCGCGGCCTTCGCCCGGGCGCCCACGTCACGATCCTCGCCCGCTCCGAATCGCTTGACTCCCTCACGCTCGACGGCCCGCTCGGCCGCGCGACGCTCGGCCTCCGGCCCGCCGGTCTCGTCCGAGTGATCCGCGGTGATGCCGACCCAGCGCTCTTCCACCGGGTGCCGGGCCGCTGATCCGGCGACGGCCGCGACTGCGCCGTGAACGTTTCCCGCAAGGCCGTCGTCATATGGCGCGACCGGGACGGACCCGGATCGGTCGTGGGGGCGAGTGGTGGAGGTTGCCGTCGTGAGCGGCCGAGGCCTGGACGTCGCCGGCCTCGTGATGGCTCGCCTCGCCGATTCGTACCGGCTCGCACGGGCGATCCTGCTCGACGACGGCGAGGCCGAGGACGCGGTGCAGGAGGCGAGCCTCTCCGCGTGGCGCCGGCGCGACAGCCTGCGCGACGAGACCCGCTTCGATGCCTGGTTCGATCGGATCCTCGTCAACCAGTGCCGGGATCAGCTCCGCCGGCGCGGCCGCGCCGTGAGGCTCGCTGCCCTGCCGATCGGGTTCGAGCCGTCGGCAGCCCCACCAGATACCGGCGCTGACCCCGACCTCGATCGAGCGCTCGATGCGCTCGACGCCGACCACCGGATCGTCGTCGTGATGCGCTACTGGCAGGACCGTACGGTCGACGACATCGCCGATCGGGTGGGAATCCCGGCCGGCACCGTCAAGTCCCGCCTGCATCACGCGCTTCGAACGCTGCGCGCAACCCTGGAGGCCGGTCATGGATGACCTTGAGCTCGAGGCGCGCCTCCGGACGCACCTCCACCGCCGCTTCGACGACGCGCCGATCCCGAGCGGACTCGTCTCCGATGTCGAGCAGTCGCTGGAGACAGCTGCACGGCCGGTTGGACTAGCAACCCGCACCGGCAGGATCCGGCTCGGCTGGGCCGTGCTCGCGGCGGCGCTCGTCATCGCCGTGGGCGCGATCGGTCTTGAGAAGGGACATGGCGCAACGAGCCCCGGTGCGTCATCGACACCGAGCCCGCAAGCCACGGCGTCGCGGGAGCGCGACTACATCGTCCTTCCGCCGACCGGCGCCTCCCTGGACAAGCCATCGGCCGGGCTCGCGACCGACATCCTCGGCGCCCGCATTGGCGCGCTTGGGATCGGCAACTTCGGCATGGGAACCGGCTATGGAATCGAGCTCTCGTTTGAATCCACTGATCCGTCGGACGCCTCCGTCCGGGCTGTCCTCGGCGCGACCGGCGACGTGCAGGTCGTTCCGTTGCCGGCGGCGGACTATGGCGAAGGCAAGCTCACCGCGACCATCGGCGCGCCGTTGCCCAAGGCTGAGCCGGCGCTGTTCGGATGGGAAGGGATCGCCTCGATCGCGACGGACACCAGCGGCTCGACGCCGGGAATCCTCGTGACGCTGAAACCGGCCGCTGCGCGGGCGTTCGGCGACTACGCCGCCGCCCATGTGGGCGACACGATCGCGATCGTGCTCGACGGCCGGGTGGCCATGCTGGCGGTGACCTCGAACGCGATCACGAGCGGGCAGATCGAGCTCTCCGGTGGGACTGTCGATCCTGCGTGGTGGCCGTTCACGGAAGCGGCGGCAATCCTGGTCGGCGGTGAGCTGCCCGAGGCCTGGCGTGGCGCCTCGGTCCCCGTGATCGTGCCGAGAGACCAGGCGATCGCGGCCGCGCTGGCTGCCACACATGGAGGCACCGTCCAGCTCGCGAGCCCGACCGTCGATCTCGGTCCCCTCGCGGGCGCACTTCGGGCGGTCTGGTATGTCGACATCTATCAGCCTGTCTGTCCGGACAACGAGAGCTGCATCAGCATGTACGTGCGTGTGCGGGTCGATGCCGTGACCGGGACGGTGATCGACATAGCGCCACAAGGGTCGTCAGTGGCACCCTAGCCGCGTAACCGGTGTGCCCGCGGAACGGGTTATCTGGTAGGCTGCCAGCCATGCCAGCCCCTCGCGTCCGCATCGCCCCGAGCCCGACCGGGCCGCTGCACATCGGGACCGCTCGAACGGCCCTGTTCAACTACCTGTACGCGCGCCGGACGGGCGGCACGTTCGTGCTGCGGCTCGAAGACACCGACCTCGCTCGGAACACAATCGCGTTCGAGGAGGACATCCTCGAGAACCTCCACTGGCTGGGGATCGGCTGGGACGAGGGGCCGGACAGCGCCGGGGGCGAGGACCACGGGCCGTACGCCCCGTACCGACAGATGCAGCGGACCGCCGATCACGTGGCCGCCGCGAAGGACCTCCTCGCGCGCGACCTCGCATACCCGTGCTATTGCACGCCGGAGGAGCTCGATGCCGACCGGAAGGCGCAGGAGGCGGCCCACGAAGCGCCGCACTACGTCGGTCGATGCGCGAATCTCACGCCCGAGGAGCGATCCGAGCGCGAGGCCGCGGCCAAGCGCCCGGCGGTCCGCTTTCGCGTCGAGCAAGGGGTGGTCGGCTGGCACGATCTCGTGCGGGGCGACGTCGAGTTCGATACCGCCAACATCGGCGGCGACTTCCTGATCGTCCGGAGCGACGGTTCGCCGCTCTACCACTTCGCGGTCGTGGTCGACGACGCGTCGATGGAGATGACGCACATCATCCGGGGCGAGGACCACATCTCGAACACGCCCAAGCACATCCTGCTGTTCGAGGCGCTCGGGCACGAGATCCCGAAGTTCGCGCATCTGCCGCTGATCCTGAACCCGGATCGCACGAAGATGAGCAAGCGGAAGAGCCAGACCGCGGTCGCCGACTACCGCGCGCAGGGCTTCCTGCCCGAGGCGCTCGTGAACTTCCTGTCGCTGCTCGGCTGGTCGACGGGCACCGAGGAGGAGATCCTCTCGCTCGACGACATCGCCGGCCGATTTGACCTCGAGCACGTCCAGAAGGGCGGTGCGATCTTCGACAAAGACCGCCTCGAGTGGCTCAACGGCCAGTGGATCCGCAAGCTCGAGCCGGAGGATCTGATCGAGCGGCTCCTGCCGTTCCTCGAGGCTGATCACCAGGCCGGGCGCATCGATCGCGTCCCGACGGCGGAGGAGCTCCGCCCGTTGATCCCGATCATCCAGGAGCGATTGCCGACGCTCGCGTCCGCCGGCGACCTCGTCGGGTTCCTGTGGCAGGACAAGGTGACGGTCGATCCGGCCGTGCTGGTCCCGAAGCGCTGGGACGCCGCGACCACGCTCGCGGGGCTGCGAGCCGCGCGGGAGACCATCTCCAGCTCGACTGCCCCGATTGACTTCGAAGCCGACGAGCTGGAGCCGCCGATGCGTGCCCTCGCCGAGGCGCGTGGCTGGAAGGCGGGCGACCTGTTCATGGCCGTCCGCGTCGCCGTCACGGGTCGGACCGCCACGCCGCCGCTGTTCGATTCGCTCGTCGCGCTCGGGCGCGACCGCGTCCTTGCCCGCATCGACGCCGCCATCGACACCCTCGAACGATCGGAGGACGCCGCCTGATGTCGCACCACCTGACACACGAAACCGTCCAGGCCTGGCTCGATGCCTACGTCCATGCCTGGGAGACCTACGACGCGAAGGATGTCGAGCCGCTGTTCACCGAGGACGCCGAATACCGCTATCACCCGGCCGACGAGCCGGAAGTCGGGCGCGACCTCATCGTGTACGGCTGGCTCAACCCGGGCGGAGACGCGAGCAAGCGCGACATGCCCGGCACGTTCACGGCTGAGTATTCGCCGTTCGCGGTCGACGGCAATCGCGCCGTCGCCGTCGGCGTGAGCACCTACTTCACGGACGCGACGCGCTCCAAGGTCAGCCGGGTCTACTACAACAACTGGCTGCTCGAGTTCGCCGACGACGGGCGCTGCCGCTCGTTCCTCGAGTACTACATGAAGCCGCGCGGGAGCTGACCGACTCCCAATCCGGCGTTAACAATCATCCGTATCCTCGGAGACGTGGCACGAACGATCCTCGTCGTCGAGGACGAGCCGACACTTCGGGAGACCCTCGCCGAGGCGCTCGAGGCGGAGGGCTACCAGGTCGTCCAGGCCGGCGACGGTCGAACGGCGCTGGCGCGTTTCCGGGCCACCCACCCGGATCTCGTGCTCCTCGACCTGATGCTCCCCGAGCTGTCCGGCCTCGAGGTGGCGCGGCAGATCCGCACCGAGTCGTCGGTGCCGATCGTGATGCTGACGGCGCGCGACGCGGAGGTCGACAAGGTCGTCGGGCTCGAGCTCGGCGCCGACGATTACGTCACCAAGCCGTTCAGCCTGCGCGAGCTGTCGGCGCGCATCCGTGCCGTCCTCCGACGCGGGGAATCGCTCGGGACTCCGCTCCCGCCGCTGGTCGAGCTCGGAAGCGTGAAGGTCGACCTCGCGGGCCATCGCGTCCTCCGCGACGGAACTGAGGTCCCCGTCAAGCCGAAGGTGTTCGAGCTGCTGGCGTTCCTGCTCCGGCATCCGGGCCAGGTGGTCAGTCGCGACCAGCTGCTCGAGCAGGTGTGGGGCTACGACTACCCCGGCGAGACGCGCACGGTCGACGTGCACGTGCACTGGCTTCGCACCGCGATCGAGCAGGCTCCGAATCGGCCGTCGATCGTCCAGACCGTCCGCGGCGTCGGCTACGTGCTTCGCCGCCCGGCCTGAAATCGGCGCGCACGTTCACCGACTGAACACGCCGCGTTGACCGACGCCCGCGACGATGCGGGCATGACGGCGATGATCCAGGCGACCGGGGCTCGAACCGCCCGGATCGCGCCCGTCACGAACGGGTCGGTCGAGATCGCGGCTCGACGTGAGGGTCCGGTTTCGACGGCTCCCGGGGAGGCAGCTCGCGAGCTCGACGTCGAGGTGGCCCGCATCCTCCGGGTCCGCGGCGGCGAGCTCGCCGAGCCGCTTCTCTGGCAGCGCCCGAGCCACCGCGCCGCGGTGGAGACGATCGTCGGCCAGCTCGCCCCGATTCGCTCGCGGCTCGCGCTGTTCTCCTCGTGGGAACGCGAGTCGCGGCACGGGTCGGCCGTCCGGCTCGCCTACGCGATCGTGTGGCTCCGGCTCGCGCAGCGATGCGCCGGCGAGTTCGGGCCGCCTCGGACCCGTCCGCGACGCCCTCTCGCCGACCTCACAGGACGCGGCTGAGGATCTCCCAGGACAGCCACGCCACGGCGGCAGACGCCGGGATCGTGAGCACCCACGCGACCACGATGTTGCCGGCAACGCCCCAGCGGACCGCCGAGAACCGGTCGCTCGCCCCGACGCCGATGATCGCCGACGAGATGACGTGGGTCGTCGAGACCGGCATCCCGAAGTGCGATGCCCCGAGGATGATGGTGGCGGCGGTCGTCTCTGCCGCGAAGCCGTGGACCGGGTCCAACTTCACGACCTTCTGGCCCATGGTCCGGATGATCCGCCAGCCACCGGCCGCGGTTCCGAGGGACATCGCGGTCGCCGCGAGGAGGATCACCCAGAGCGGCACCACCGGCTCGGGGATGATCCCGGCGGCAACGAGCGCGAGGGTGACGATGCCCATCGTCTTCTGGGCGTCGTTCGAGCCGTGGCTGAACGCCATGAACGCCGCGGACACGAGCTGCAGCCGGCGGAACCGATCGTTGATGCGCTTCGGATGCGCGCGCCGGAACACGTTGAGCAGGACCACCATCAGCGCGAACCCGATGACGACCCCGAGGACGGGCGACGCAATGAGCGGGAACAGCACCTTGTCGTAGATGCCCTGGAGGTTGAGCGAGCTGACGCCCACGGCCGCGATGGCCGCACCGATCAGGCCGCCGATCAGCGCATGGCTCGACGACGACGGGATCCCGAGCCGCCACGTCAGCAGGTTCCACGCGATGGCTCCGAGAAGCGCGGCACAGACGACGATCTGTCCGTCGTCGCCGCCCGGGATGGTGGCGATGCCTTTCGCGATCGTCGTCGCGACCGCGGTTCCGGTCAGCGCGCCGAGGAAGTTCGCGGTCGCCGACATGAGGATCGCGTGGCTCGGTCGAAGGGCCCTGGTCGACACCGACGTTGCGATCGCGTTCGCCGTGTCGTGGAAGCCATTCACGTAATCGAAGGCAACGGCGAGAACGAGGACCAGGATCAGGAGGAGGGTGAAGCCGGCGGGCACGCACCGAGGCTAGCAGCGCGACGCTGGTCCCCGCCCGGCCGGTATCCTTCGCTTCCCATGCGACTGAGCGAGCTGTTCTTTGCGACCCTGCGCGACGATCCCGGCGAGGCCGAGATGGCGTCGCACCGACTGCTGCTCCGCGCCGGTTACCTCCGCCAGCTCGGATCGGGGATCTACTCGCTGCTGCCGCTCGGCAAGCGGGTAAGCGATCGGGTCGAGCAGGTCATCCGCGAGGAGCAGAACGCGATCGGCGGGCAGGAGATGGAGATGCCCGTCGTCCACCCGGCGGAGGTCTGGAGGGAGAGCGGGCGCTACCAGAAGATCGGGCCGGAGCTCGTTCGGTTCAAGGACCGCGGCGAGCGCGACATGGTGCTCGCGATGACCCACGAGGAGGTCGTCGCCCTCCTGCTCCGCGACATCGTCCAGAGCTACCGCCAGCTGCCGATGATGGTCTACCACTTCCAGACGAAGTTCCGCGACGAGCCGCGCTCCCGGGGCGGCCTCATCCGCGTCCGCGAGTTCGTGATGAAGGACGCCTACTCGTGCGACCTCGACGCCGCCGGCCTCGACGTCAGCTACGAGCAGCAGCGCGGCGCGTACGTCCGGATCTTCGAGCGGCTCGGTCTGGACGCGATCATGGTCCGATCCGACGTCGGGATCATGGGCGGCACCGGCGCCCATGAGTTCATGGTCCTCAACGACTACGGCGAGGACACGCTGGTCATCTGCGACAACGCCGATTTCTCCGACAACCAGCAGATCGCGGAGGTCGGCAAGCCGGATCCAGAGCCGGAGGCGCTCCTCCTGATGGAGGATGTCGAGACCCCCGGCGCGACGACCATCGAGGCGCTCGCGACGTTCCTCGGGGTGCCCAAGTCCAGGACTGCCAAGGCCGCGTTCTTCGTGACCGGCGACGAGCGGTTCGTCGTCGCGATCGTCCGTGGCGACTACGACGTCAACGAGACGAAGCTCGTCAACGTCCTGAAGGCGAGTCGCGGACTTCGACCGGCGACCGTCGAGGAGATCAAGGCGCGCGGCATGGAGGCCGGCTACGGCTCGCCGATCGGCGCGCGCGACGCCGTCGTCGTGGTCGACGAGCTCGTCGCCCGCTCACCGAACCTCGTTGCCGGCGCGAACCGGCCCGGCTGGCACATCAAGAACGTCAACGTGCCGCGCGACTACACGCCGGACCACATCGCCGAGATCACGAGCGCCCGCGAGGGCGACCCGTGCCCGAACTGCGGCTCGCCGGTCAAGCTCCGCAAGGGCATCGAGGTCGGCAACATCTTCAAGCTCGGCACGGACTTCACCGATGCGTTCGGGTCGATGTACCTCGGCGAGGATGGCGAGCGCCACCCGATCGTGATGGGCTCGTACGGGATCGGGCTCGGGCGGAATGTCGCCTGCATCGTCGAGGCCCACCACGACGAGAAGGGCATCGCCTGGCCGGACGAGGTCGCGCCATATGCCGCGCACCTCGTCTCGATCGGCGCCGGCCGCGATCCGAAGGTCCTCGAGACCGCCGATCGGCTGCACGCGCTCGCCGCGGACGCCCGCCGCGACATCCTGTATGACGACCGCGACGAGTCGCCGGGCGTCAAGTTCACCGACGCCGAGCTCCTCGGCATGCCCTGGATCCTGACCGTCAGCCCCCGCTCATTGGCGGCCGGCGGTGTCGAGCTGACCCGCCGCGCCACCGGCGAGCGCCGGACGGCCCCACTCGACGAGATCGAGGGCTACCTGCGCGACGGCTTTGTCGCGGCGATCCCCGCGTAGTCGCCAGCGGCGCTAGTCCTCGTCCTCGAGCTCGTCGAGGTCCGCGTCGTCGATCGCCGTTCCGTCGAGCCCGACGATCGTCGCCGGGGCCACACCCTCGGACGCTCCGGCCTCCTCGATCACCTTGGCGAGCAGGGTGCTCGAGTCGTGGAGCTCGTGGCGCGGGTCGTCGACCCGCTCGATCGAGAACTGGATGCTCGGAGGGAACGACGCGCCGATCGCGATCTCGCCGATGCGATAGGCCGAACCGCGCTCCTTGAGGCTCGCGTTCGCCTTCTCCTGGAGCGAGGTCGCCTTGACAACGACGTCGGCGAGGATCTTCGGGTCGATGCGCTCCAGCACCGTCGTGAACCCGCGCTTGGCCTTCTTGAGCGCCGAGCGGGCGCGCGCCTTCGTCGCCGGGTCGCGGATCGTCGCCGCGGTGGCATGGGCGGCCCGACCGCTGAGGTCCGCGCCGGCCTTCGCCGCCTGCGACCCGACGTCAACCGAAACCTTGGCCGCCGTCGATGCCGCCTGGCCCGCGGCCTGGCGGGCTCGCTCCATGAACGTCATCGGCCGTGGTTGGCCGGTCACCGGATCGAAGACGTGCCCAGGCGGTAGCGGGGCTGGGGGAACCTCTGCCTCGGGGCCCGCCGTTGTCTCGGGCCCGGGCTGGGTCTCGTCCGACTGGCTCATCGCCGTCCTCCCCGCGGTTCGCTACTCGCGTCTACGCGTGCTTGATCGTGATCCGCTCGATGATGTTCGCGACGTCCTCGGCCTTGTCGATGGTCTGCTCGAGGAGGCTGTAGATCTCCTTCCACTTGATCACCTCGAGCGGGTGACCGCCACCGGAAAAGAGATCCGCGATGGCCTTCCTGGCGAGCTGGTCGCCCTCGTTCTCGAGGCGGTGGACCTCGATCCAATACTGCTCGAGACCCTTGAACCCGCGCAGGTTGGTGAGCGCCTCGAGCAGCTGCTCGCACTGCTTGACGATGATCGCGGCCTGCTGGACCGCGACCGCCGTCGGGGCCTCGATCCGGTACAGGATGAACGTATCCGCCGACTCCTCGATGAAGTCGATGACGTCGTCGAGCGCACTGATGAGCGCGTGGATGTCTTCGCGGTCGAACGGGGTGACGAAGGTCGACTCGAGCCGCCGGCCGATCTCGTGGCTCAGCTCGTCGCCGCGGTGCTCCGCATCGCGGATCTCCCGGGCGCGCTCCTCGGGGGCGTCATACGAGCGCAGCATCGCCTCGAACAGGCGGGCCGCGCCGAGCACATTCGAAACGTCTTCGACGAACATGTCGAAGAAGCGCTCCTCGCGCGGGATCAGGCGCAGCCTCACGGGGCAAGCGTAGCGCCCGCCGGACGCCCGCGACTGTGCGATCCTCGCCGTCGTGGACGGCATCGTCATCGCCTTCATCGCCATCCAGGCCGTCGCGCTCGCGGTGGCGCTCGCGATCGCGCTCTCCCGCGGGCGGACGATCGAGGACATCGACGACGCGCTCCGCGAGGCTGAGGCTGCGGGCGGCGGCGCCGTCGGCACGTCGCCGGCGGACGATGACCTGGCGGATCGCCTGCGCAGGCTCCGCCGGCGCGCCGAAGGAGCAGAGTTCGCCCTCGAGCAGCGGCTGCGCGACCTCGGCTACCTGGCGGATCTCGTCGGCGTGGGCATCGTTCGCCTCAGCGATGAGCTGCGCGTCGAGATCGCCAATACGGCGGCGCACGTGTTCCTCCGCCGGGAGCCCGGCACGATGCTCGGACGGACGGCGATCGAAGCGCTTGGGGACCATCGGATCGAGGCGATCGCGCGTGGCGCGCGCGAGGCCGGCTGGTCCAGCGGCGAGGTGACGCTCGCCGAAGTGGCCGAGGCCGCCGGAACCACCCTCGTGGTCCGGGCCCGACGATCGCCGATCCTCGGCGTCTGGCTGGTGTTCGAGGACGTCGCCGAGCTGCGCCGCCTGCAGCGCATCCGCGCCGAGTTCATCGACAACTTGTCGCACGAGCTGCGAACGCCGATCACGACGATCGGCCTGCTCGTGGAATCGCTTGGGCGGGATGCCGAGGGCGCTCAGGCAGCCGGCGCTCCGGTCCCGGTGAAGATGCGCGAACGGATCGGCAAGCTGGAGGTCGAAACCGGCAACATTGCCCAGATGGTTGCCGAGCTCCTAGACCTTGCTCGCATCGAGAGCGGCGGCCGCCAGCTCCACCTGGACGACGTCGATCTCGGGCGGATCGCGACCGAGTCCACCGAGCGACTGCGGCCGTTCGCGGAGCGCCAGGGCGTGACCCTCGTGGTCGACGTCGCGCCTGGGCTGCCGCCCGTGCGCGGCGAGGCGGCGCGGCTCGCGCAGGTGTTCGCGAACCTCGTCCACAACGCCGTGAAGTTCAGCCCGTCCGGCAGCGAGGTCAGGATCGGCGTGGCGCGCCAGCCCGAGGCCGTTCGACCGACGGCTGCCAGGCCGCGCTCCGCCGTGAAGGAGATGCTCGTCGCTACGGTTCGAGACGACGGCCCCGGCATCTCGCCTGCCGACCAGGCGCGCATCTTCGAGCGGTTCTACAAGGCCGATCGAACGCGCACCGCCGGCGGCGGCACGGGTCTCGGCCTGGCCATCGCGCGCCACATCGTCGAGGGCCACGGGGGCGTGATCCAGGTCGAGTCGGAGGAGGGCAGCGGCGCCGCGTTCCGGTTCACGATCCCGGTCTCCGACGCGCCTGCGGCGGCGGCACGTGGCTGAGTCGGCGATGGCGCGCGCGCCCCTGCATGTCGCGACGCTGAACATCCGGAACATCGCCGATCGCTGGCCGGAGCGGCTGCCGCTGCTGCTTTCGGACATGGCCGCGCTCCAGCCGGACCTGCTCGGGCTCCAGGAGTGCGTGTTCGCGGTCGGCCAGGATCGGCTGCTCGGGGCGGCGGGGGAGGGCCGATACGCATCCCGGCGCGGCTGGGCGGGCAGGCCGGAGTACGGCAACGCGGTCCTCGGCCGGGAGCCGCTCGAGCTCGGGGAGGGCGACCGCCTCGACCTCGGCGCGAGCCGCTCGGCGCTCCGCATCCCCGTCTCGCTCCCGAGTGGCGCCGGCCTCGATTTCGTCGTGACCCACCTGCATCACCTGGTCCCCGATGAGGCAGCGCGGGAGGAGCAGGCGCGCGCGCTGGCCGCGTGGCTGGCGCCCGTGGGCGGCGCGCTGGTCGTCGTCGGGGACTTCAATGCCGAGCCCAGCGAGCCCGCCTATCGGGTCATGCGCGACGCCGGATTCCGCTCCGCCTACGCCGAGGCGAACGGGGCGGAGCCCGCGGTGACCTGGCCGTCGGGCATCCAGGCGCCTGGCATGGATGTCGATGGCGAACCGGGCTGCCTCGACTACATCTGGCTCCGCGGCTCGATCAAGGTCGAGTCATGCCGGCTGGCCTTCGACCGGCCGGCCGTCGGCGACCCGACCCTGTATCCGTCAGACCATCTCGGGCTGTCTGCGCGCATCCGGCTTGGCGCCTGACGGTGCCGACGCTGCGCCTGGCCCATCGCGGCGACTGGCGCGAGGCGCCGGAGAACTCCCTCGCCGCGATGCAGGCCGCCGCCGCGATCCCAGGCTGCGACGGGCTCGAGTTCGACATCCGGTCATCCGCCGACGGCGCCCCGGTCCTGCTGCATGACGCGACGCTCGCCCGGGTCCAGCGCGTCCCTGCGGCGTGCGTGACGCTGACCGCCGCGGAGCTCGCGACGCACGCTATCCCGGCCCTCGGCGAGGTGCTCCAGGCGGTCGGCTGCGATCCGTTCCTGGACGTCGAGCTGAAGGAACCGGTCCAGCGCGCGATCGACGTCCTCGAGCTCGAGCGCGGCCGCATCGATGACGACGGCACGCCGATGCTCCGGAATGCGGTGCTGTCCTCGTTCGATCCCGAGATCCTTCGATGGCTGGCGCCCCAGCGACCGACCTGGCCGCGCTGGCTCAACGCCTACGACCTCTCCTCGCGGACGATCGAGCTCGCGGTCGAGCTCGGCTGCGTGGCCGTGGCCGCGGAGTGGCATGCAGTCGACGCCGACAGTGTTGCCAGGGCCGCCGATGCCGGCCTGAACGTCGCCTCGTGGACGGTCCGCGACCCGGCCGTCTACGCGCGGTTCGTCGAGCTCGGGCTCATCGCCGTCTGCGTGGAAGCCGACGCCCTCGTCGGCTGACGGTCAGCCTGCCTCGAGGAGCTCCGAGCGGATTCGCGCCCCGATCTCGTCACGAACCCGCCTGAATACCGCGAGTCGCTCGTCCTCCGTGCCGATCGCGGCGGACGGATCGTCGAACGACCAGTGCAGCTGTGTCGTGGCGCCGGGGAAGACTGGGCACGCCTCCCGGGAGTCGTCGCAGACCGTGATCGCGTAGTCGAAGTGCTGACCGGCGAACGCATTGCTCGTCTTGCTGGTCTGGCCGGAGATGTCGATCCCAATCTCGGCCATTGCCCGAATCGCCAGCGGGCGCACCTCGGACGCGACGGAGCCGGCGCTCGCCGCCTCGTATCGGTCGCCGCCCCAGGCCCGGAGCATGCCCTCGGCCATCTGGGAGCGTGCGCTGTTGTGCACGCACAGGAACAGGACCCGGGTCACGCCAGCGAGTCTACCGATGGCGGCGCGGATGGCTTCGTCGCGCGGATGATTGCCGAGTGCATGCCGTCGTGGATCTGGTGGGTCGGGACCACCTCGACGTCGGTCAGCCCAACGCCTCGGAGCCCTTCGCGCATCTCGCGGAACGAAAGGGCGCCGGCGATGCACCCAACGTAGGAGCCGCGCTCGGCTCTCTGCTCGGGCGTCAGGAGGTCGTCGGCGACAACGTCGCTCACGCCGACCCGCCCACCCGGCTTGAGGACGCGTGCGATCTCCGCGAACACTGCCGCCTTGTCGGACGCGAGGTTGATGACGCAGTTGCTGATGACGACATCGACGCTGGCATCGTCGAGCGGGAGGGCTTCGATGGTGCCCTTCCGGAACTCGACGTTGGCTGCGCCCGCCTCGGCGGCGTTGCGCCGGGCGAGGCTGAGCATCTCGTCGGTCATGTCGACGCCGATTGCCCGGCCCGTCGGGCCGACGCGGCGCGCGGACAGGAGGACGTCGATCCCGCCCCCGGACCCGAGGTCGAGGACGGTCTCGCCTTCGCGGAGCTCGGCAACGGCGATCGGGTTGCCGCACCCGAGGGAGGCAAGGAGCGCGGCGTTCGGCAGGCCCGCGCGCTCGGCGGCGTCGTACAGCTCGAGCCCGTACGTGGCGGATGCGTCGGTGCAGCAGCCGTCGTCGCAACAGGTCGCCGCGGTCGCCTCGGGCGCGGCGTGGACGATGTCGGAAACGGTCTGGGCGGTCGCCGCCGCGATTGCAGCCACGGCGTACCGGTCCCGAACGACTTGCTGGATCTCGTTGAGCTGAAGGGCCTGGTCGGTCATGACGGTTCGCTCCTGGCGGCTCGGGTGATATCGACGGGCGTCAATATCGCCTCCATATCGATTCTTGTCAATATCGATGTGCATCGATACCATGCGCCCATGGTCAAGTCCACCGATCCCGACATCCAGCTCCTCGCCGCGCTCGCCGATCCGAGTCGGATGGAGATCCTGCGCGAGCTCGCCGGCGCGCCGGAGGTGTGTGCCTGCGACTTCACCGACTGCTGCAACGTCTCGCAGCCAACCGTCTCGCACCATTTGAAGGTGCTGCGCGACGCGGGCGCGGTCGTGTCGGAGCGGCGCGGGAACTGGGTCTTCTACAAGATCGCGCCGAACCTCGTGGAGCGCCTCGGCGGCATCGCCCAATCGCTCGTTCCCGGCGGGGCGGTGATCCAGGTCGCGGCGCTCGGCTCGCGCGGCCGAGCCGGAGATCGATCAGTCGGCGACGGCGTCCGGGGGCAGCAGCCAGCGCAGTGACCCGTGGCCTGCGCCGACCGTCCGGTCGGCGAGGTCGAGCCGGGCCAGGGCGCCCTTGCGCATCGTGATCGACGTGCCGGCGAGCCACGAGACCAGGTGGCTGAAGTCGGGATCGTGGCCGACGAGGACGACGCGGTGGACGCTGGGACCCCATTCGGCCAGCAGGCCGGCCAGCGCGGCCTCGCCGAAGTCGATGCCGAGGCGATCGTCGGCGTGGGCCTTCTTGCCGAGGGCCTTCGCAACGATCTTCGCCGTGTCGGCGGCTCGGAGCTTCGGTGACGTCAGGACCGCGTCCACGCGCAGATGCAGGTCGTCGAGCAACCGCATGATGTTCTTCGACTGTCGGCGACCCTTCTTGGACAACGGACGATCCGCGTCGTCGCCCGTCCACGTCATCGGGTCGCCGGCGTCCCCGTGGCGGAGGAAGTAGAGCTCCAGCGGCATGGTCGCGGCTGGCTCGCTGGGCGCAGCCTCGGGCTCGGCCGCTGACTCGGCGGCAGGCACCGTCGCGGGCTCGGCCACGACGTCGGGCTCGGCATCCGTGAACGGCGATGGGTCCCCCGCGGGCTCGGTCGCGGCCGGTTCGCTGGCCGCCGGATCGGCCGGCGTCTCCATCGGGGGCTCGTTGTCGGCGTGCGTCTGGTCGTCCATCGGCTCGGTGGGTACCTCGTCGCTCATGCGCTGACCTTGGCAGCGGCCAGCGGAATAAATGCATGCAGCCGCCCCGAGATCTCTTTCAGCGTACGGTCGAACGCGGCGCGGCGCACGGCGTCGCCGCCCTCGACCTCAGTCGGGTCGTCGAGGCCCCAGTGGAGCAGCTCGGAACCACCCGGAAAGACCGGGCAGGTCACGCGCGCCCGGTCGCACAGCGTGATCACGTAGTCGAACCGCCTGCCGAGGAACGCCCCGACCGGCTTCGACTTGGCATCGCTGATATCGATCCCGACCGCCGCAAGCGCCGCGATCGTCATCGGATGCACCGCCCGCGGGCTGACGCCCGCGCTAACGACGTCGAACCGGTCGCCGGCGTCGTGCCGGAGCAGGGCCTCCGCCATCTGGCTTCGGGCCGAGTTGCCCGTGCACACGAAGATCACCCGGATCTTCCGGGCGCTCGCGACTGTCATGGGTTGAGATCCTCGATCTTGCCCGTCGCGAGATAGACGACGTCCTCGGCGACGTTGGTCACCCGGTCGCCGATCCGCTCCACCCAGTGAGCGGCCAGGATCACCCGAGTGCCCTGCTCGACGGTCCGTGGATCGGTGCGCATCAGGTCGATGACGGCGGTGAACACCTTGGCGTATCCATGGTCGATCTCGTCGTCGCGCGCGGCGACCTCGCGCGCCAGGCGATCGTCGATGTCGATCAGCGCCGAGACGACCCCGCGGACGAGGTCCGCCGCGAGGTTGCCGATCCTCGCGAGGTCGCGGACCTCCCGGATCGCCGGCTCCTCGGCGAGACGCCGCGCCTGCTTGGCGATGCCCGAGGCGTGATCGCCGATCCGCTCGAGCTCGAATGACACGTGATCGAGCGCCATGAGGAACCGCAGGTCGCGCGCCACCGGCGACTGCGTCGCGATCGCCGAGACGACCGTATCGGTGATCACCCGCTGGAAGTCGTTGACGCGCGTGTCGGCGTCGATGACCTGGTTCGCGAGCGCCGAATCGCGCTCGACCATCGCCCGCAGCGCGTCGCGAATCTGCGACTCGACCAGCGAGCCCATCCGCAGGATCTCGTCCTTGACGACGCGCTCCTCGCGATCGAGCCCGGCCCGCGAACGGGTGAGCTCCGGGCGGAGGATGGTCACCGATGGCTCGTGCGACTCGCCCATCAACCGAACCTCCCCGAGATGTAGTCCTCGGTCAGCTGTTCCTTCGGGTTCGTGAAGATCCGGACCGTCTCGCCCATCTCGACCAGATAGCCCGCGCGGTCCTCGCCCATCGTGAAGAAGGCGGTCCGGTCGCTCACCCGCGAGGCCTGCTGCATGTTGTGGGT
>DHWF01000002.1:87306-112902 GCA_002413045.1 Chloroflexi bacterium UBA5189 | reverse complement strand
TGCATGTTGTGGGTGACGATGACAATGGTGTACGTCTCGCGGAGCTCGGCGATCAGGTCCTCGATGCGGAGGGTCGCGATCGGATCGAGTGCCGAGGCGGGCTCGTCCATCAGGATCACCTCGGGGTCGACTGCGAGCGCGCGCGCGATGCACAGGCGTTGCTGCTGCCCCCCGGAGAGCGAGGTTCCCGGCTGCCGCAGCTTGTCCTTGACCTCGTCCCACAGGGCCGAGCGACGCAGGGATCGCTCCACGACGTCATCGAGGTCCGCTCGCTTGTGCCGGCCGGTCAGCCGCAGCCCGGAGGCGACGTTGTCATAGATCGACATGGTTGGGAACGGGTTCGGGCGCTGGAAGACCATGCCGACGACGCGCCGGAGCTGGACCGGATCGACGTCCTGGCGATAGATGTCGACGCCGTCGAGGGTCACGTGGCCGTCGACGCGCGCGCCCGGGGTCAGCTCGTGCATCCGGTTCAGGGTTCGGAGGAACGTCGACTTGCCGCACCCGGACGGCCCGATGATCGCGGTCACGGCCCGTGGCGGGATCACGAAGCTCACGTCGCGCACGGCCCGGAACGCGCCATACCAGACGTTGAGGTCGCGGACCTCCAGCGAGCCCCCGGTCCCGGCCACGTCGATCGGGATCGCCACCGACGGGCGCGGGTGTTCCGGCGCGGAGGGCCCGCTCGGCGGTGCGGTCGTCTCGTCCGTTTCGCGCATCGACGTCTCCACGGTCATGGCAATCCCACCTTAGCCAATCCTGCGGCCAAAGGACCTGGCCCGGACCGCGATGTTGATGAAGAGGACCACCAGCAGCAGCAGCGCCGCAGCGCCCCACGCCTGCTCGTTCAGCGCCTCGATCGGCTCACGAGCGTTGGTGTAGATGAACAGCGGCAGCGCATCCATCGGCTGCCCGAGGTTGCCGACGTTGATGAGGCGGCTGCCGAGGGCCGTGAACAGGAGCGGCGCGGTCTCGCCCATCGCCCGCGCGAAGGCGAGCATCGAGCCGGTGAGGATGCCGGGCAGGCCGGTGCGCAGGACGACCGACAGCACGGTCCGCCACATCGGGACGCCGAGCGCCAGCGAGGCCTCGCGCAGCGAGTTCGGGACGAGGTGCAGCGACTCCTCGGTCGTCCGCATGACGACCGGCAGCATGATGATCGCCAGGGCCACGCTGCCGGCAAACGCATTGAACTGCTTGAACGGCAGGACCAGGAATGTGAACACGAAGATCCCGATCAGGATCGACGGGATCCCGACGAGCACGTCTGCGCAGAACCGCACGATCCGCGCCAGCCGCCGGTCCCCGAACTCCGCCACGTAGATCGCGCCGAGGACGCCCGACGGGATCGCGAGGAGCGCCGCAATCGGGACCATCTGGAGCGTCCCGAGGACGGCGTTCGCCGCACCGCCACCGATGCCGAGCGCCTTCGGGCCCTTCGTGATCAGGTCGAGGCTGAGGGCCGGGAGCCCTTTGGCGGCGACGAAGACGAGCACTGCGCCGAGCGGCACGACGCACAGGAGCGCCGCGACGAACGACAGGGTCCGCATGGTCCGGTCGACGGTGGTGCGGCGCCGCCCGGCACTGACGCCGGTCAGGCGATCCGAGATGGAAGCGCGGGCGGCAACTGCGGCGGCCATCAGCGGCGGTCCGTACCGGGGCCCGCGACGCGCCAGACGAGCAGCCGCGCGACGATATTCAGCGACATCGTGGTGACGAGCAGCACGAGCCCGAGCCCGATCAGCGCCGAGGTCGGCAGCCCGGCGCCAGCCTCGCTGAACGTCGTCGCGATCTGGGACGCGATCGTCTGCGATGAGTCGAAGATGGTCTTGGGAAGCGCGGTTCGGTTCCCGATGACCATCGTGACTGCCATCGTCTCCCCGAGCGCCCGGCCGAGGCCGAGGATCACGGCACCGTAGACACCGGATCGCGCGTAGGGAAGGACCGACTTCGTGATCATCTCCCAGCGAGTCGCCCCCAGCGCGAGCATCGCCTCGCGCTGCGAATCGGGAACGGCCGTGATCACGTCGCGGGAGATCGCCACGATGGTGGGCAGGATCATCAACGTGAGGATCACGCCCGCGGAGAACAACCCGACGCCGTCCGGCGTCCCGGCAAAGATCGGGATCCAGCCGAGAGCGCCATGGAGCCAGGCGTCGACCGTCGAAGCCAGGAACGGCCCGAGGATGAACACGCCCCACAACCCGTAGACGACCGATGGGATGGCCGCGAGGAGCTCGACGGCGAACGTCAGCGGCACGGCGACGCGCCGCGGTGCGAGCTCCGCGAGGAAGATCGCGGTGAGGATGCCGATCGGGGCGGCGAGCAGGATCGCGATGAACGATGAAAGCAGCGTGCCGACGATGAACGGCAGCGCGCCGTACACCGCGGCGACCGGGTCCCACGTGGACCCGGTCAGGAACGACAGGCCGAACTTCTCGAACACCTGCGTCGAGCTCGCGGCAAGCAGGATGCCGACGAGCACCACGATCCCGACGACGACCCAAGCGAAGCCACCGGTCCCGAGCCGGAACACGAGGTCCGGCACGCGGGACGCGGATCGTCCGAACCGCGCGGCGCTGGTGGAGGGAGCGGTCATGCGATGGACGCCCTCAAGTGACGGCGAAGCGCCCCGGGCCGGCAGCCCGGGGCGCCTTGCCGAAGGTTGGCCCGGTTACTTCGCCCAGATGGGCGCGCCGCCGGTGGTGATCGAGTGAAGCTCGTCCAGCGCCTTCTGCTGGATCGGATCGGGCAACGGCGCGTAGCCGATTGCCTTCTCCTCCTTCTGACCGTCCGTCAAGGCCCAGTAGATGTACGCGACGAGGGCCTGGCCCTTGGTGGCGTCCGTCTGGTCCTGATAGACGAGGAGATAGGTGTACGACGCGATCGGGTAGGTGGTGTCGCCGGCGCCGTTGATGATCGGCGCGGCGCGGAAGTCGGCGGGGAACGCGTCGAGGGCACCGTTTGCGGCGGCCGTGACGCCATCGGACGAGCCTTGGACGAACTTGCCGTTCGCGTTCTTCACGGCCGCGCTCGAGAGGCCCGAGATGACCGCGTACTGGAGCTCGACGTAGCCGATGCGGCCATCGCCGCCCTTGACGCCGCCCGAGACGCCGTCGTTGCCCGGGGCGCCGTCACCGGTGGGCCAGTTGACGGTCTTGCCGGCACCCGGGCCGTTCTTCCAGTCGTCGCTCACGGCGGAGAGGTAGGTCGTGAACGTGTTCGTGGTGCCGGAGCCGTCCGCCCGGTGAATGACCTTGATCGGAGTTGCGGGCAGGTTGGCCGCGATGTCGGGGTTGAGCGCCGCGATGGCCGGGTCATTCCAGGTCGTGATCTTGCCGAGGAAGATCCCGGCGATAGTCGGGCCGTCGAGGTTGAGCTTCGTGATCGGCTTCGTGTCGACGCCGGCGACGTTGAAGATCAGGACGACGGCACCGAGCGCGGTCGGGACGTGCAGGATCTTCGTGCCCGCAGGCAGCGCGGCGATCTCGGTGTCCTTCATGGCGGCATCGGATGCGCCGAAGTCGACGGTCTGCTGGGTGATCGCGGTGATGCCCGCGCCGGAGCCGTTCGCCACGTAGTTGATGGCGACGTTCGGGTAGGCCGTGGAGAACTTCTCGATCCACACCTGGTAGAGCAGCGCCGGGAAGGTGGCACCGGCGCCGGCCAGGGTGACGTTCCCGCTCGGGACCTGCGGGGTGGTGGGCCCGGCGCTCGCCGCGGGGCCGGTTGCGACGGCTGCCGCAGTCGGGGTGGTCGTCGCCGCGGGCGATGAGCACGCGCCAACGGCCATCGCGCTGGCGAGCGCGAGTGCGCCCATCCGCTTCGAAAGGCTGATCGTCACTCGATATTCCTCCAGGTGGGCGCGCCGGCACAGGGCGCGACTAGCTCGGCCTCGGTTCCGGTTTCAGGCTGGGCAGCCCTCATGAACGCGCCGTCACTTCTGTGTTAACAACCCGTGTGCCTGCGCACGGCCGGGGCGGACCCGGGTTCCGGCGGCGCGCCGGACCGCCGATCGCGTGGCAGACTGGGGTTCGTGCTATTGGATCGATCGCCGACCAGACCCGAGACCGCCGCGGCGATCGACATCGGCTCGTACTCGGTCCATCTGCTGGTCGCCGATGTCGACGCGTACGAGCTGAAGTCCCGCCACGATGAGTCGGCGCACCTCGGGCTCGGCCGGACGATCGACGCCGAGGGTGGGCTCGGCAGCGCCGTTCCGGGCCTCATCGAGACGCTCGGCGCGTTTGCCGATCACGCGCGCCGCCTGGGAGCGCGGGCGATCACCGTCGCCGGCACCGACCCGCTCCGTCGCGCGGCCGACGGTCCGTCCGTCATCGAGCGGATCCGGTCCGTGACCGGCCTCGAGGCGGCCTCCCTGAGCCACGAGGAGGAGGCCATGCTGGCGCTCCTGGGCGTACAGGCGGGCCGCCCCGTGGATCGCGAGATGGTCATGATCGACGTGGGCGGCGGCAGCACCGAGATCCTGCTCGCCGGTCCCGAGCGCCTGCCCGAGGCCGTCGGCCTGCCCCTGGGTGCCGCGCGCCTGACCGGCGTCCACGTGGAGCACGATCCGCCGACCGCCAGCGAGATCGGCGCACTATCCGCAGAGGTTGCCCTGGCCCTGCTCCGCGCCCCCGACTCGCGAGCTGCGCAGCTCGTGGCAGTCGGCGGGACCGCACGCAACCTGCTGCGCATCGGGTCACCGCTCGACAACCGGGTGCTCACGCGGAGCCGGATCCGGGCCGCGCTCGACGCGATGGCCTCGGCGCCCGCGGCCTCGATCGCCGACCGACATGGCGTCCGGGTCTCGCGGGCGCGCGTGCTGCCAGCCGGCGCCGCGATCCTGCTCGGTGCCCTGGAGCGCTATCGCCTGGATCGGCTGCGGGTCGCCATCGGCGGCCTGCGCGAGGGCCTGATCCTGGCCGCCTTCCATGCCGGCCCGACGTGGCGCCGCGAGGTGCCGAACCTCGCCCTCGGCTGGGAGAGCCGGGTCGCGGCGGAGACCTAGGCCGGGGTCGGGCGGGCGACCACCAGGCGCGACAGCTTGCGGGCGAAGGAGATCCCCACGACGGGTCGCCACGGCCGCCAGATCGTCCGTCGCAGGAGGGCGACCTCGCGCTCCTTGTCCGTGAGGTAGGCGGCGATCTGGGCCTGCTCGCCGGGACTGGCCCCCCAGTGCTCGAGGAAGGCCCGGACGGCAGCCACGGTCACGGTCGCGTCGTTCAGCGCGCCGAGGTGATCCTGGAGCGCGACCAGGCGTTCGACGAGCCAGGCGCGCTCGGGCGGCAGAACGTCCGCCAGGAAGTCGAGGTCGTCCCGGAGCCGCTTGCCGGCGATGCGCAGCTCGTGGATCGTCTCGAGGTCCGCCCACCGGATGACGGGCGCGAACGCGCGGGCGTCCTCGTAGGCGGACCACAGCAGCGACGCGATCCGGTCGTGCACGGTGTACGGGCGCGGCTCACGCGCACGTCGCGTGCCCGGCGGGGCCAGGTCGACGAAGGCAACGAGCGCCGCGAGCAGCCGCGCATGCCGGCGCGAGTCCAACCGGGCGCTCAGGCCCGCGACCGCGCGCTGCCGGTCGCGCAGCCAGGCATCCGACAATGCGGTCACCCCGGCGGGCGCGTCGCCGCCGCGCTCCGTCGCCCAGCGGCCGAGATCGGCGATCCGATTGTCGAGGTCCCGGATCGTCCCAACGGCCGCGGCGAGGTCGGACAGTCCGCGGCGGAGCGGGCGGGTCTGGCGGTTCGGGTAGGCGGGCTCGAACAGCCGCAGCGCCGCCCGCAACCGGCGAATTGCGACGCGGTACTTGCGAAGGTCGTCCGGGCGGTCCGGATCGCGCACGCCCGGCTCACGGGTGAGCATGCGATCGAGGTGGATCCACATCGCCTTGCGGCCCGCAGTGGCCAGGAGATCCGAGGCGAGGATCGGGCCGGGCGCGGGGCCAAGCGACAGCCGCTCGGGGACCGGGGCTGGCGTGGCGGCGGGCGCCACGTCCGAGCTCGTGTCGGCGTCCGGCGTCGGCTGCGTCGGCGCCACCTTTGGCGGTCGGGTCGCGGCAGGCGCGGCGGCTGCGTCGTTCGCGGCGCGTTCGACCATCGTCAGGCCCAGGGCTGGAGTGAGCCGACGCCCTGGTGCGGCCGCGCGGCCGCGGCGTCGAGCGCCCGCTTCAGGGCGCTTTCCTTCAGGACCAGCTGGGCATCGATGCTGCCGGCGACGCCGCGCAGTGTCTCGACGCGCTCCCACGTGCCCTCGGCGGAGAGCGCCCAGGCGCGCCGGTCGTCGGCCAGGAGTGCGGCGAGGTTCTCGTCGATCAGCCGCTGCGCCTCGGGATCCTGGATCGGGACAAAGGCTTCGATCCGGCGGTCCAGGTTGCGATCCATCAGGTCCCCCGAGCCGATCAGCCACTCGGGCTGGCCGCCGTTCTCGAACCGCCAGATGCGGGAGTGCTCGAGGAACTCGCCGATGATCGAGCGAACCCGAATCCGCTCGGAGAGCTTCTCGACCCCGGGGACCAGGGTGCACGCGCCGCGGATGATCAGATCGATGTCGACCCCCGCCGTCGACGCCCGGTAGAGCGCCTCGACGCAGGCGGTGTCGATGAGCGCGTTCATCTTCAGCACGATGCCGGACGGCCGGCCCGCGGCGGCATGCTCCGCCTCACGCTCCACCAGCTGGAGGAACCGCTCGCGCAGCCCGGTCGGCGCCACGATGAGCCGCCGGAACGTCCGCTGGCGGGAGAGGCCGGTCAGGATGTTGAACAGGTCGCTCACGTCCTCCCCGATCTCCGGCCGGCACGTGAACAGGCCCAGGTCTACGTAGGTCCGCGAGGTCCGCGTGTTGTAGTTGCCCGTCCCGATGTGGACGTAGCGGCGCAGGGTGCTGCCCTCGCGCCGGACGACGAGCAGCGTCTTGCAGTGCGTCTTCAGACCGATCAGGCCGTAGACGACGTGGGCGCCCGACTGCTCGAGCTTGCGGGCCCACTCGATGTTGGCCTCCTCGTCGAAGCGCGCCTTGATCTCGACGAGGACGACGACCTGCTTGCCCCGTTCGGCGGCGCGGATGAGGTGGTGGACCACCCGCGAGTCGAGCGAGGTGCGGTAGAGCGTCTGCTTGATCGCGAGGACGTCCGGATCGTCGGCCGCCTGCTCGACGAGGCGCTCCACGCTAGCAGTGAAGCTCTCGTACGGGTGATGGACGAGCAGGTCGCCAGCCCGCATCGCGGCAAAGACGTCGGCCGGCTCGTCCTCGTCCAGCGGCAGGAAGCGCGGCGGCACGACCGGCGTCCACGGCGCGGTCCGAAGGTCGGGTCGGTCGAGCTCGGCCAGCCGCCCGAGGCTCGTCAGGTCGAGCATCCCGCGGACCTCGTAGGTCTCGTCGATGCTCACCCCAAGCCCGCGCCGGAGAACGTCCCGCATCTCGTCCGGCATCGACCGCTCGACCTCGAGGCGGACCGGCTCGCCGAAGCGGCGCCGGCGCAGCTCTTCCTCGATCGCGACCAGGAGGTCGCTCGCGTCCTCCTCGTCGAGCGTGAGATCGGCATCGCGGGTCAGGCGGAACAGGTGATGGCGGAGCACTTCCATCCCGTTGAACAGGATGTCGAGGTTCGCGCCGATGACCTGGTCGAGCAGCGTGTAGCGGTGCTGCCCGATGGGCTGCTCCGGCTCGCGTGGCAGCTCGATCAGGCGGTTCAGGACCGGCGGGACCTTGACCCGCGCGAAGCGGCGCTCGTCCGTCGCGGGATCCCGCAGTGAAACGGCCACCGACAGGGTCAGGCTCGAGATGTACGGGAACGGATGCCCCGGGTCCACAGCAAGCGGCGTGAGCACGGGGTAGATCTCGGCGAGGAACAGCTCGCGCAGCGCGGCATGATGCTGGGGAACCTTCCCGTAGTCGAGGATCTCGATGCCCTCGCGCGTCAGCTCCTTGCGGATCTTGCGGTAGATCGACGAGTGCTCCTCGACCAGGTCCTTGATCAGGCGCCGCGCCTGGCTCAGCTGTTCCGTGGCCGAGGGACCGCCGCCGATCGTGGCGACCCGAGCGAGCCGTGCCGCGCGCCGCAGGCCCGAGATCCGGACCTGGAAGAACTCGTCGAGGTTGGAGGCGAAGATCGCGAGGAACTTGACGCGCTCGAGGAGCGGGTTGCGCGCGTCGGCGGCCTCGTGCAGGACGCGGGCGTTGAACTCGATCCAGGACAGCTCGCGGCTGAGGTGCGGCACGCGCCGGGCGCGGTGCCGCTTCGCCTTGCCGGCCGCGGGTTCAGGCCGATTCGATGGCAGTGCGGTCATGGGATCGCGGAGTCTAGCAACCGCGTGTTACAGGGCGATTGCGGAGTCGATGGCGAAGCGCATCTTCGAGCCGAGCGGCGGCCCGATGCCATCGATTCGGAGGAGCGCCTCGCCGAGCTCGGCGAGCGCGGTCTCGTCGCCGTTGACCAGCTCCGCCTCCAGCTCGTACCGACGCCCAACCACGCGGCCGCGGTCGACCGCCTGGAGGGCATCGAGGCTCAGCTCGACGACGGTCACGCCGCGCGCGAGGAGGCGGGTCAGGCGCCGCTGGCGCAGCTGGGCGATGACCCTGAGTGGCTCCGACGCGGAGGCCTCGAGCAACGCCGCACGTGCCGCGGAGGGCGGCCAGCGACCGGGATCGAGCGAGCGTGTTGCCGGCCCCTCGAGCTCGACCCGGGTCGTGACGCCGCGGGCCTCGACGCCGGAGCGCTTCACGGTCACCGTGGTGGCTAGGCCTTCACGGCGCAGGCGCGCCCGGACGCTCTTGAGGAACAGGCGTCCTGCGACCGGGTCCGTATCCAGGTAGCGATCGGTGAGCTGGACGATGTGCTCCGGGCCGGCTGCCGCGAAGCCCGCGAGTCGCGCCGGATCAGGCGAAAGGAGCAGCCGGCGGACCGTTCGCGGCCTGGCGACGGCCAGCTTGACCTCGATTTCCTTCGGCTCGCCGGCGGGCGGAGCACCGCCGCCCGCGCTCACGGTTGGGCGAGGTAGCGGCGCTCACCGGTCGCCGGATCGACGGCGACGCGCATCGGGATGCCAGTCGTGGGATCGATGAACGCCTCGCCGGTGACGCGGAAGCGCGGCTCGAGCTTCGCGCCGGCTGGCTCGCCGCCACCGGGACCCTGCGGCGCGTTCGTCGTCTCGGCGACTGCCGATCGATAGCGCTGCCGCTCGATGGCGACGACGATCACGAAGAACGCGCCGAGCCCGACGAGCTCGAGGCCGGGGATCGCACCGTCGCCCGGCAGCCCGACGATGACGGCGAGGCCGCCGAGCATCAACAGCACGCCGAGCACGACCAGAGCACCGCGGACGATGCTGCTCACGCTTTTGGTGAAACCCGCCCGCCGAGGCGGAGAAGCCAAAGTCCGCTCAGGAACGCGAGTGCGGCGAAGAGAAACTCCCAGAAGACGAGGAGCAACACGCTCGCTGCCAACAGCGCGAGCGCGCCGATGCCGTACACGTCCCGGCGACCCATGCGCTACTCCGAAACCGGCTTCGCGGACGCGTCGGGCTCGACGACGACCGCCGTGCCGTAGGCGACGATCTCGGTCATGTAGCTGGCGATCTCGCTGCTGTCGAAGCGCATCGAGATGATCGCGTTGGCGCCCATGACCGTGGCGTTCTTGACGAGCCGGTCGAGCGCCTGCCGGCGCGTGTCCTCGAGCAGCTGGGTGTACTCGTGGATCTCGCCGCCACCAAGCGACCGCAGGCTGGCGATGAGGTTGCCGGAGAAGCCGCGGCTGCGGACGACGAGCCCGAACGTCTGGCCCTTCGTCTCGACGACGCGCTGGCCGGCGATGAATGGTGCGGTGGCAACGATCACGGACGGGTCCCCCTCTGTTGTGCGGGTGGGTGCGCCACGGCCGGCGGCGCGGATGCCCGACGGCGTGTGTCATCTGGGCAGGAGCAGCGCTCGCGCAGGAGCACGAACGGGTAGTAGCCGGTGTGATGGCCGTCGGCCCAGGTCGGTGCCAGCGCGTACGAGCCGACGAGGTGGACATCGACGAGGCGCGTCTGCTCGTCGGTGAGGGTCGGCGACGTGTCGAGCCAGCCCGGCAGACCTGCCTCGCCGCGACAGAACGCGCACGGGCACAGCCAGCGCAGGTCGTGCGCGTTGTAGATCGTCACGTGGCCGTCCTGCCACTCCAGCTCCAGCGTGCCCGCGGCGCGATCGGCGTGGATGCGCGTCGGGGTGGTGCGATCGCCGGGGCGAAGCGCTGGGTCGGTGGCGGGCTCCGGGACTGCGGTCATGGCTCGATTCTGCGCCGAACGCGGCGGAATCGGGCGCGCGCTACCAGTTCCGGTCGATCGGGAACCCGCGCGCCGAGGCCGCGGCCGCGATGAAGGCCACAGCGCCCACGGCCGCGAGCATGGCGCTCTGGCTGATGACGGCGAGCACGACGACGGCTACGCCGACCACGGCGAACAGCCGCGCTGCCGCGCCGTTCCGGGTCCACAGCTCGCGCATCGCCCGCCACGATCGAGCGCAATTGTTGTCGGCGTGTTTCCGGGTTGCGGGTTTCGCCGCAATCGCGGGCGCGGGGTTTCCGTGCGGGAACCGGGACCATCGGCTAACGGACCCTGGAGGGGGTGCCGGGTATGCTCCGGCGCACCATGTCCCTTGCCGTCACCGGCCTCGTCAAGCGCTTCGGCGCGGTCATCGCGCTCGACGGACTCGAGTTCGAAGTACCCGAACGCCACGTGTTCGGATTCCTCGGTTCGAACGGCGCCGGCAAGACCACGACGATGCGCATCGCGCTCGGTGTGCTGCGCGCCGACAGCGGCTCGATCCGCTGGCGCGGCGCCGACCATCGGACGCTGCCGCGCCACACCTGGGGCTACCTGCCCGAGGAGCGCGGCCTGTATCCGAAGATGACCGTCCTTCAGCAGCTGGTCTTCTTCGCCGGCCTCCAGGGCCTGCCACGCGATGTGGCAACGCGCGAGGCTACGTCATGGCTGGCGCGCTTCCGCGTCCCGGAGTTCGCCGACCGGCGCGCCGAGGAGCTCTCGAAGGGCAACCAGCAGAAGGTCCAGTTCCTGGCCGCGGTCCTGCACGACCCGCAGGTATTGCTCATGGACGAGCCGTTCACGGGCCTCGACCCGGTGAACATCGTCCTGTTGCGCGAGGCGATCCTGGAGCTGCGCGACCGGGGCAAGACGATCGTGCTGTCGACGCACCAGATGGAGACGGTCGAGGCGATGTGCGAATCGGTCGCGATCGTCGATCACGGGCGGACGGTCGTCGCCGGTTCGCTCGCCGACGTGAAGCGCTCGACCGGCCGGCGAATGGTGCTGATGGCGACGCGCGGCGACCACAAGCTGGCATGGCTCGACGGGGTGCCCGGCGCGCGGCTCCTTCGGCCCGGCATCGAGCGGGCGGAGATCGAGATCGAGCCCGACGTGGAGCCCGAGGCAGTCCTTGCGGCGGCGCTCGCCGCCGGGGCGCGCGTCACCCACTTCGAGGTCGCCGATCCGTCGCTCGAGCAGGTCTTCATCGAGCACGTGGGCCACCCGGCCGACACGGACCCGGAGACCGCCGCCAGGCCAGGTGCCGGCACGGGTGCGTCGCCTTCTTCGATCGGGCGCGGCGCGTCATCCCGGCCGTCGGCGTCGGACGGTGAGGCGGTCGCGTGAGCCAGGAGCCGATGCTCCGGCCGGAGCGCGGCCTCGTCGCGAATTCGTGGCTGGTCGCGAAGCGTGAGTTCCGCGAGCGCGTCCGGAGCCGCCTGTTCTTCGTGTCGACGATCCTGCTCGCGGCACTCGCCGTCGGCGTGTCGCTGACCCCCGTCCTGATCAAGGCCACGGATCGGGGAACGAGCACCAAGATCGCCGTCGCCAGCGACGACGCACAGCTCGCGGCCGAATCGGTCGCCATCCTGAGCGGCACCCTCAACCCGCCGTCCGGTGGCGACCAGGCGGACCCATACCAGTTCGTCCAGACGACCGTTGCGGATGCCACGCCGGATGCGATCGAAAGCGGTACGTATGCAGGGGCCATGATCGTCTCGCGTCGATCGAACGGGCAGATCGCGGTCCAGTTCCTGACCGGCGAGCAGGTCGGGACGGCTCGCGTCCAGCAGCTCCAGGTGGGCAGCTTCGCGATCGGTATCTACGACTGGATCAAGTCCAGCGACATCAAGGGGGCCGCCGAGTTTCACACGACGGACTTCGTCTCAGCCCAGATCGCGGCCGGCGCCAATGGCGGCGGCGCACGCCCGATCGACGCGTCCGAGTACGCAGGCCGCGTGATTGTCGGCGTCGTGTTCGAGATCCTGATCTTCATCACGCTCGTCATCTACGGCATGTGGGTGGCGGCCGGCGTCGTCGCCGAAAAGTCCAGTCGCGTGATGGAGCTGCTCATCAGCGCGGCCACGCCCGGGCAGCTTGTCGTCGGGAAGGTTGTCGGCCTTGGTCTAGCCGGGCTCGTGCAATACATGGCGATCCTCACGCCGGCCCTGCTCACGCTCCTGTTCCAGGACCGCATCGCGGCTGCGGTGCTCGGGTCGTCTGGCGGCGTCAACCTGTCACTTGCCGCCCTCACGCCCGGCTTGCTCGCTGCGTACGGCGCTTTCTGGATCCTGGGCTTCACGCTGTATGCCCTCGTCTACGCGGCCGCAGGCTCGCTCGTGAGTCGGGCGGAGGACCTCCAGGTCCTCGCGCTCCCGCTGAGCCTCATCGCGATCGGGGGCTACGTCCAGGCCCTCCTGGCGCTCTCGGGCGGCATCAGCCCGATGGTCCGGATCTCGTCGTACATCCCGTTCTGGAGCCCGTTCGTGATGCTCACGCGGCTTACCGTCGGGCATGTCGAGCCGTGGGAGCTGGTGCTCTCGTTCGGGCTCCTCGCCGCCTCGATCCCGATCGTCGCGGTCATCGCCGTCCGCGTCTACTCGGCCGGCGTGCTCCTGTACGGGCAGCGCCCTGGCGCGCGCGCCATCGTCGGCGCGATCCTGCGCCCGCCCGTCTAGGGCCTACGTGTCCTCGCCGTCGAACTCGAGGGGGAGGCGGCGGATGAGGGCCAGCACGAGCTCGGTTCGGCCCGTGCCGCCGCCGTCGGCGGTGCCCTCGTCGACGGGATCCCGGCGTAGCCCGGCGCCACCAACCGCGATCGTGCGCCAGAGCCGGCTGCGAACTCCGGGTAGGTACGGGCTGGCACGCTGTCGGGCGCGGATGCCGTACAGGCCCTGACCCGAGACTGCCTCGAACAGCGCGCGCCCCTCCGACGCGATCGCGGGAACCGCCACGACCTCGTCGCCGGGCCGGAGCACCTGGCGCAGAAGTGCCCGGCGCTTGTCGAGGGCAAGGTTGAGCAGGCTCCGCCCGTCGAGGTCGAGCAGGTCGAAAGCGAGGTAGGACATCGGCCGGCCCGGCTCGCCGGTAAGGCGGCGAGCCATCTCTTCGTGATCGAGCCGGCCGGCCTCGTCGACGACCACGACCTCGCCGTCAAGCACCGCCGATCGGGCATCGACCCGCGCGGCGAGACCGGCAAGGTCGAGTGGCGCCGGGCCCTCGGTCCCATCCTCGGCGACGAGCCGCACATCGCCTTCGCCCGGCCTCGCCGCCGGCCCGATGAGCGCCAGGGCGCGGGCGCCGCCCCAGACCGGCTCGAACAGGTGGGCCGCGGAATCGAACGGCTCGGGCAGGGGCCGCGCCAGCATCGGGCGGAGGCTCGGCAGCCGCGGCAGCGCGAGGTCGAGCCGGAGCGACAGCTGGTCCATCACGCCTGGTCCGACATCGCGCCGCGATCCTAGCCGCTAGACTCCGCCCCGTCTCCCACCCTCACCGAGGCTGCGAGTGGCCGTCCCCGAGCGTCGCGCCCCCACGCCGGAAGACCTGTACCGGATCTTCGTGCCCACGGACCCGCGCCTGTCGCCCGACGGCGCGACCGTCACGTTCACGGTCCAGCGGGTGCGGCCCGGCTTCGATGGCTACGCCAGCGCGATCTGGACAGCCCCGCTCGACGGCAATGAACCCGCGCGCCAGCTCACCCTCGGCGCCCGCCGAGACCTCCACGCACGCTGGTCGCCCGACGGCCGCCAGCTCGCCTTCCTCTCGGACCGGCGCCCGCTCGTCGAGGAAGAGCCGGGCATCCCCGCGGACCGCGAGGACGGCATGCAGGTCCACCTCCTGCCGGTGGCCGGCCCGGGCGAGGCGCGCCGCCTGACCGACCTGCCGCGCGGCGCCGAGGCGTTCGAGTGGTCGCCCGACGGGAAATCGCTCGCCGTCCTGTCGAGCTCGATGGGGCCGGACCGCGCATCGGATGCGCGACTGCGGCGCAAGGCGCCCGACGCGAAGCCGGGCACGCCGCCCGCGAGCGACTACCGGTTTGCAGATCGGCTGCATTTCCAGGAGAACGGCCGCGGCTTCACCGAGCACCGCCGGCGCCAGGCCTGGCTCGTGGATGCCGCCACCGGCAGCGCGCGACGACTCACCAACCTCGCGGCGGGGGTCAACCAGGTGACCTGGAGCCCCGACGGGACCCGGCTGGCGATCGCCACGGGCCGCAGCCGGGACGCCGACCTGTTCTTCCGGCCGCGTATCGTCGTCCTCGACGTCAAGAGCGGCCGGCTGACCCCCGCCGTCGAGCACCCCCGCGGCGCGTTCGCGGCGCCGGCCTGGATGCCGGACGGGCGCTCGATCGCGGTGCTCGGCGGGGTCCTGCCGCACCAGCCGTACCGCTCGGACATCTGGATCTTCCCGGCCGATGGCTCCGATCCCCGGGGCGGCCGCGACCTGTCCGGGCGGCACGACATCATGCCGGGCTCGTCGGTGAGCAGCGACGTGACGATCGGGGAAGGCGCACGGCTCCAGCCGGCAAAAGACGGCGGCTCGATCCTGTTCCTCGCGCCCCACCGTGGCTCGAATGAGCTGTGGCGGATCGCGACCGACGACGGCGCGCTCGAGCGACTGACCGATGACCGCCACTACCTGTCCAGCTTCGACGCCGTCGAAGCCGGCTCGAAGGCGGACGGCCCGCGCATCGCGGCAATCCGATCGGAGGGAGGCGGGCTCCCGAAGGTCGTGGCCGTGGAGTCGGCGTCAAAGCGACGCGCCGGCGCCGGGCTGTCGTCGCGCACCATCGCGAATCCGAACGAGGGCCTCGACAGCGAAGTCCAGCTCCGCGCGCCGATCGAGCGCTGGGTCGAGGGCGACGGGCACCAGGTCCAGGGCTGGCTGGTCCCGGCCGGCGTCGGCCGGAAGCCCACGATCCTCGAGATCCACGGCGGCCCCCACACCCTGTACGGCTGGTCGCCATCGTGGGAGTTCCAGGTCCTCGCCGGCGCGGGCATCTCGGTCGCGTACGCGAACCCGCGCGGCTCCGAGGGCTACGGCCGCGACTTCAATGAGGGCAACATCGACGACTGGGGCGACGGCCCGATGCGCGACGTGCTCGGGATCGTCGAGGGCTTCGTGGCGGATGGACTCGCCGATCCGGACCGGCTCGGCGTGACCGGCGGCTCCTACGGCGGCTACCTCACGAGCTGGATCGTCGGGCATGACAAGCGCTTCAAGGCGGCGATGACCGCGCGCTCCGTCAACGATCTGGCCGTCGAGTTCATGACCGGCGACCTCGGCGGCACCGAGTGGCCGAGCCAGGAGTTCGGCGCCTGGACCTGGGACGACCCGGAGAAGTTCCGGCTCGCCTCGCCGCTGACCTATGCCGAGGCGGTGCAGACGCCGCTCTTGATCCAGCACTCCGAGCAGGACCTGCGAACGCCGATCAACCAGGGTGAGATGTTCTTCAACCGGCTGCGGCGGCTCCGCCGGCCGGTGCGGCTGATGCGCGTCCCCGACGAGAACCACGAGCTGACCCGCTCCGGGACGCCGTTCCGGCGCGTCGAGAACCTCGTCCAGGTGCGCGATTGGTTCCGCCATTTCCTCGTCGAGGGACGCCAGGCCCTGCCACCGATCCCGAGGACCCGCCACGGGCGCTGAGTCCCGCAAACCCCGGTGTATCCTCACCGTCCCATGGCCGTCCGGCAGCCCGACACCCTCTCCCGCGAGCGCGCCAGCGAGCTCGTCCGTGCGTGGGCGGGCGGTCGACCGGGCCCGATGGGCAGCGTCCTCGGCCGCCAGACCGCGGTCGATCAGGTCGGGGTCGAGGCGCGCGTCGACAGCCTGAAGAAGCGGTCGATCAAGAAGGCGTCGAAGCTGTGGGCGCTCGACCTCGCGATCCGGATGATGGATCTCACGACCCTCGAGGGCCGCGACACGCCGGGCAAGATCCGGGCGCTGTGCGCCAAGGCGATCCACCCGATGCCCGGCGACCCGACGATCCCGTCCGTCGCGGCCATCTGCCTCTACCCGACCCTGATCCCCGAGGCCAAGGAGGCGCTCCGCGGCTCGACCGTGAAGGTCGCCAGCGTGGCCACGGGCTTCCCGTCCGGCCAGACCTTCCGATCGATCAAGATCGCCGAGGTCCGCGAGGCCGTCGCGGCCGGAGCCGACGAGGTCGATATGGTGATCGACCGGGGGGCGTTCCTGTCCGGCGACTACCCGACCGTATTCGACGAGATCGTCGACATCAAGGACGCCTGCGGCGAGGCGCACCTCAAGGTGATCCTCGAGACCGGCGAGCTGGGCACGTTCGACCAGGTCCGGCGCGCGAGCATCCTCGCCATGGCCGCCGGCGCCGACTTCATCAAGACCTCCACCGGCAAGATCCAGCCCGCGGCCACGCTGCCGGTGACGCTGGTCATGCTCGAGGCGATCCGCGACTTCGAGAAGGCGACCGGGCGGGCGGTCGGGATGAAGCCGGCCGGCGGCATCCGGACCGCGAAGGAAGCGATCCAGTACCTCGTCGTGCTCTACGAGACGCTCGGCCCGCGCTGGATGACGCCGCAGCGGTTCCGGTTCGGCGCCTCATCGCTGCTCAACGACGTCCTGATGCAGATCGAGAAGGAGCGCACGGGCCGCTACCAGGACCCCGACCACTTCACGATCGACTAAGGGGCGACTCAGGTCCCGAGCGCGCGAAAGACCAGCGAGGCATTCAGGCCGCCGAAGCCGAATGAGGTCGACAGGATCCGACGATACGTTCCCGATCTGCCTTCACGAAGGAGCCCCGGGAGCAGCGCGTCGATCTCCGGCTCCGGCGCCTCGAGGTTGACGGTGCCGGGAGCCCAGCCGTGCCGAATCGCGAGCGAGCACAGGCACGCCTCGATCGCGGACGAGGCGCCGAGCGGGTGGCCGTACATCGCCTTCGTGCCGCTCACGGGCACGGACGCGGCGCGGTCACCGAGCGCGAGCACCAGCGCCCGCGCCTCGGCCAGGTCGCCGATCGGGGTCGACGAGGCGTGGGCGTTCACGTAGTCGATGTCGCCTGCGGGGACGCCCGCCTCCGCTAGGGCGAGCGAGATCGCTCGGGCGGCCTCCCGGCCATCCGGACGCGGCTGGACCATGTGGTGTGCGTCGGAGGTCGCGCCGTACCCGGCGAGCTCGGCGTACGGCTCGGCGCCGCGGCGCTCGGCGACCTCGGCCGCCTCCAGCACCAGGAGCGCACCGCCCTCGCCCATGACGAAGCCGTCGCGCTTGCCATCGAACGGGCGGGCGGCATGCCCAGGATCGTCATTCGTGCCCGAGGACAGCGCCCGGATGATGTCGAAGGCACCGAACGCGAGCGGGCTCAGCGGCACCTCGACGCCGCCGGCGAGCGCGGCATCGATCGTCCCGTCGCGAATCGCGCGCAGTGCCTCGCCGAGCGCGACCGCGCCGGAGGCGCACGAGTTGGCGGTCGAAAGGATCGGCCCGCGGACGTCGAGGTCGATCCCGATGTTGGCCGGCGCCGCGCCGCCGAAGACCGCGAGCGCCAGCGTGGGCGAGACCGACTTGATGCCGCGCGCGAGATAGCGCTCGTGCTGCTCCTCCGCGTACGCGATGCCGCCGAGCGCACTGCCGAGATAGACCCCGATCCGCTCCGGCGCGGCCGCCCCGGACTCGCCTGGCGTCAGCCGCGCGTCCCGCATCGCGAGCCGGCCCGCGGCCAGGCCGAACTGGCTGAACCGATCCAGCTGGCGGGCGGTGCGCGGCTCCATGTGATCGAGCGGGTCGAAGTCGTCGATCTGGGCCGCGACGCGGGATCGGAACGGGCTGGGATCGAACCGGTCGATGGTCCGGACCGGAGATCGGGCGGCCTTCGCACCGCGCCAGAAGGCGTCGACGCCGTGGCCGATCGGCGTGATCATGCCGAGCCCCGTGATCCAGACCCGGCGACCGCTCATCGAGATGGATTCGTCGGCGAGGCGAGATCGGACCATTCGCCCGCGGCCTCGGCGATTGCCTTGAACGTCGCGAGGGTCCGGGACGCGATCGGGCGCACGAACAACCGGTCGATGAGCAAGGCCCAGGCGCTGCCCAGCGGGGCGGGCAGGCCGGGCTGGAAGTCGTGGTCGATCGACACGCGGCAGCCGTCCGGAGTCGGTTCGATGCGCCACGTGACGTCCATGCCCGCGGTTGCGCCACCGCGATGGACGAAGCGCAAGCGACGCGTCCCTGGCTCATTCCACGCGTGCGCGCGCCACACGACAGGCGCGCCCAGCCCGATCACCGGCAGGATCGTCCGGATGGCGAGCATCTGCGCGACCAGGGAGCCGTCGGCATGCCGCTCGAGGACGCGCACGCGCACGTAATGCGGCAGGAGCGCGGGCCACCGCTCGATGTCCCGTGCGAGCGCGAACACGACCTCCGCTGATGCCTGGACGTCGATCGACAGGGTGGACCGCATCAGGGCGCCAGGAGCGCGGCGAGGTAGCGGGGGTCCAGGGCCCGGCGAGCGGGAGCGAGGTCGCCGATCACGAGACCCATCGTCTCACGCACCTGCTCGCGAGCGGCGAGGCGCCGAGCGACGTATTCGAACAGGCCAGGCCGCGCGAGGAACCCCTGGACGAGGCGGCTCACCACGTCCTTCGTCGCAAACCGTCCGCGCATCGCCGTTGCATAGCCGGCCAGGCTTGCCCGTCCTCCCGCCCGCAACGCGTGGTCGATTGCCTCCGCCGCGAACACCGCCGACACGAACGCGCGATGGAGACCTTCACCGGTGAACGGGTCGAGGAAGCCTGCAGCGTCGCCGACCAGCAGCCAGTCCGGGCCCGCACGGCGCGTGACGCGATGACCCAGCGGAGCCACACCCGCGACCCGGTCGAGCACGGTCGCGTTCGGGGCGCCAAGCCTGGCGAGGATCGTCGCCGCGGTTGCAGGCCCTCCGTCGCGACGCAGGTCAGCGAACCAAGATGGACCCAGGACGATGCCCACGTTGACGCGGCTCCCGGCTACCGGCGCCAGCCCGACATACGCGCCGCGCAGCACCACCATCCGCGCGTCGCCGGCCGGCTCGATTCCCGGGAGCTCGGCGGCGGGCACGTGGAAGCTCAGGGCGATGCGGGGGCCGATGGGGGAGCGCCGGGCAACCCCAAGGGTCTGCGCAAGGAGCGACCGGCCGCCATCCGCCCCGACGACGATCCGCGCCGCCAGCACGGAGCCATCGGCCATGGTCAGGCGGGCCGGGCGCCGCGACACGCCCGTGCCGCCGGTCTCGACGGACGCGACCGCCACGCCCGCCCGGACCTCCGCGCCGGCCGCGGCCGCGAAGTCAAGGAGGAGCGGATCGAGCGCTCCACGATCGAAGCCGACCGGCGAGTCAGCCAACGTTCCTGTCCCGCCGTAGGTCAGCCGAAACGAGGCCCCGCCTGGGGTCTCGACGCGCATCGCCGTGATCGGGCGGGCGCACCGCTCCAGGTCAGCCTCGGCGATCCCGATGTCGCGGAGCGCGGCCGAACCAGCCGGCGAGGCGAAGACCCCGCAGGCTCGCCAGCGCCACGCTGGAGCGCGCTCGAGCACGACCACCTCGTGGCCGGCTCGTGCGAGCAGCAGGGCGGTCAGCGCCCCCGCCGGCCCACCGCCGACAACCGCGACGTCGATCGTCATCTCGAGCGTGCCGCGATGGCCCAACGATGGCTCGCGAACCCTCGGATCTCGACGATCGGCTCCAGGCCCGCGCGCTCGAACAGCGCCCGCGCCTCCGCGAGGGTGTAGGCGCGGCGGACGGACAGCGGCGCGTCGTGTCGCGTGAAGGCGTTGCCGGTTGCGACGTGGACGAGGAGCCACGCACCGAGCCATGCGAGCCGCCCACGTGAGAGGTCGTTCACGACGACGCCGAGGCGGGCGACACGGCGCATCTCGCGAAGCAACGTCACGGCCTCGTCGGGCTCGAGGTGGTGCAGGACGAGCGAGGCATGTGCGACATCGAAGGTGCGGTCGTCGTACGGGAGCTGCAGCCCGTCGGCAACCGCAAGATGCAGGCCGCGGAGGTCCGCGCTGCGGACGCGATCCCGCGCCGCAGCAATGACCTCGGGTCGGCTATCGATCGCGGTCACCTCGAGTCGCCGCCTGGCGGCGCGCCACGACGTGAGCAGCGAGATCGGGATGTCCGCTGCGCCCGTCCCGATGTCGAGCAGATGCAGCAGGTGCCCGTCGGGCTCGAGGTTTGCCTCCGGCAGGGGTCCCGTGTTGGCCAGGAGCGCACCGATCGCGCGCCGGCTCAGCGCCGTCCCGCCGAGGAAGCGGTTCACCCGCTGGAGGTCCCGGAGGTTCCCCGCCAGCGTCGCCCGATCGCCGAGCGGGCCGTCGAGGTGCTCGAGCGTGTTGCCCTGGCGCTCCATCAGCGCATGATGCGCTGGTCGTCCGTGCAACCGCCGAGCCTCGGGAGGCGTCACCAGCACATGTCGAACCTGACGAGCTGGACACGCGGCATTCGCCTTGGAGCGCTCGCCGCGGCGCTCGTCTTCGTCGCTGCGTGCTCGTCGGCACCTGGCAGCGGGACCCCGGGCCCGACGATCATCCCGGCGCCGACCGTCGAGGTCGCCCTCACCGAAGGCCAGCTGCGGCTCCTCCTGATCGACACCTTTGGCCCGCGCTGGTACTGCGATCCGGACGTCTACCCGGTCGCGCACGGCGACGAGCAGAGTCGGGCCCTCGAGCGCTTCGCCGAGATGCAGACCGAGGGCGACGTGTACCAGCACGTCGCGGCGAAGCTGGGGATCAACCTTACCGGCCCCCTGACGGACGCCGAGAAGCTCGCGATCTACGAGGTCTGGAAGGTCGCGCTGTCGATCCCGCTCGACCCGATCGGCGGCGGCTCATACCGCTTCGATTACCTCGCCCAGCCCGTCCAGGGCGCCACGCAGGGCCTGCGAACAGGCGGAACGATCGACAGCACCGGCAAGATCACGATCGAGCAGCAGGCGTCGTCCGGCGAGCCGATGTGCCCGATCTGCCTCGCCCGCGGAACCCTGATCGACACCCCGAATGGCGAGATTGCCGTCGACGCACTCCGCCTCGGCGACCCGATCTGGACGCTCGACGTGAGCGGCAACCGGATCCGTGGGACCGTCATCGCCCTCGGGTCGACGACGGCGCCCGCAGACCACCGCGTGATCCGCCTGACCCTCGCCGATGGCCGCACCGTCACCGCCTCGCCCGGCCACCCGCTCGCCGACGGACGAACGTTCGGCGAGCTCGCGGTCGGCGACGTCGTGGACGGGAGCCGGGTCGCGACGCTCGAGTCCCTGCCGTATTCGGGCGGGGAGACGTTCGACCTCGTTGCCTCCGGCCCAACTGGGACCTACCTCTCGAGCGGCATCGCGCTCGGCAGCACGCTCGCGCCCGCGCGCTGAGCCGCTCGACGGCGCGTCAGGCCGGGGCGGGCGCCTCAACCGGCTGCCACGGCTTGACGCCCGCCAGGCGCTCGACGCCCGGCACGGTGCGCGCGAGGAAGTCCAGGACCACGCCGAGCTGGCGGATCCGCTCGTCGATGTCGAACGAGGAATGGCCGGTTCCGAACAGGTACAGCTCGTGCGGGTGGTTGCGCGCCTTCAGGCGCTCCACGTAGTTGAGGATCTGTGGCAGCGGGCAGCGGCTGTCGTTCTCGCCGGCGGTGATCAGGAGCGGCGCCGTCACGCGATCGACGTATTCGATCGGGGAGCGCTCCCGCATGAGCTGCGGCACGTCCGCCGGCTCGCCACCGAGGAGGGCTCGGTCGTATGCCTGCAGGAGTGGTGATTCGTCGGCGTATGCCGAGACGTAGTCAGCGACCGGAACGCCCGCGACGCCGGCGATGAACCGTCCGGGGTGCATGCCCTGCATGAGCAAGGTCAGATAGCCGCCCCACGACCAGCCGGCGATGGCCGATCGAGCCCCGTCCGCGCCGTGGTTCGCGAGCAGGTCGTCGTGGCCCGCGATGATGTCCTCGACCTCGGGCCAGCCGATGTTGCCGATCAGCGCGTCGCGCCACGCCGCCCCGAACCCGATCGAGCCGCGGTAGTTGAGCATCGCGACCTGGAAGCCCATGTCGACGATGGCCTGGACCTGCGGTGACCAGGCGTCGAGGTCCACGGACGTCGGGCCGCCGTGGATGAGCATCAGGGTCGGCCACGGCTTCGGCGCCTCGGGCTCGATCCGCCAGCCCTGGACGCGCTGCCCATGCGGGTTCGCGTAGGTCCACGGCAGGTACGGGCGGCCCGGCGGCGCGGGTCGTGGGGGAGCCAGGATCGGCGCGTCATGCCCGATCTCGAAGACGACGCCGGGGTGCTCCCCGCGCTGGAGCCGGTACCAGATCGCGCCGTCCGGGCGGACGCGCGCCCCGGTCATGCTGCCCGGCTCCACGGGCAGCGGCGTGATGGCGCCGGTCGCGAGCTCCAGGCGGTGCAGGTAGTCGCGCCCGTCCCGCAGCTCGAACAGCAGGACCGCGGACGCGTCCGGCCACCAGTCGGCGACCTCCGTGAATCGGTCCCACGGGATCGGGAGATCGGCGACCTCGCCGGTCGCGATGTCCCAGATCGCGGGCATCCGCTCGCCGCGGCGCTCGTGTCCGATCATGAGGCGCTGGTCGCCCGGGATCGGGGACCAGGCAAACGCGCACAGCGCGAGGCCTTCGTCGCGGAGGTCGGCAATGGTCGCGCCGGTCTTCGCGTCCACGACGCGCAGCGAGGGATGGATCTGGTCGCCGTGCTCGGAGTGCTCGATGCACAGGAGCGTCTCGTCCGCGGATAGGGCGCCCTGGTCGGTTCCGGCCACCATCGCCCCGGCGCCGCCGAGCTCGATCGACTCCTCGCTGTGGGCGAGCTTGCGAGCCGCGCCGCCGCCCTCCGCGACGTACAGGTCGAAGCCGTCGCGATCGCTCATGGCCGCGGCGATGCGCTGCCGGCCGATCGAGAGCCCACCGTCCCACGCGACCGGCAGGCCCTCCACGAACGGCTCCGACGGTCCGCCGGCGAAGGGAGCGGCGACCCACACCCCCGACTCGTCACCGGTCGTGTCGCGATGCCAGACGACCCACTCGCCATCCGGCGTGACCTCGCCGGCGATCAGCCCAACCGGCTCGCTCGTGATCTGCCGGCGCTCGCCGGTCGCTCGGTCCCAGGCGTGGAGCTGGTAGATGCCGCTCTCCGAGGAGGCGTACACGAGCCGGTCCGGCGCGTGTGACGACCACGTGGGAAAGCCGACGATGGGGGCGCGGAATCGACGCTGCCAGAGCGGGTCGGTGTCGGGCACGCGGGCGAGCATAGCGGCCCAGCCGGGGTTTGGCCGACGCGCGCCGGCGCTTCCGCTCCGATACCGTTGCAGGCATGACCGGCATCGCAGGGATCGGTGGCGTCGGCGGCCGCGCGCTAGCGGCCCGGCTCGGGCGCGTCGGCGTGTGGAGCTTCGCGCTGCAGCGGCTGACCGCGGCCGCCGAGGGCGACGCAATGACCGAGTTCGAGCGTCTCGGCTACTCCGCCGTCTGGATCCCCGAGAGCCTCGGCTCGAAGGAAGTCTTCGCCCACGCCGGCATCCTGCTTGCCGGCTCCCAGCGGGCGATCGTGGCCCCCGGCATCGCGAGCATCTACGCCCGCGACCCGATGGCGATGGCGAACGGGGCGCGCGCCCTGGGTGAGGCATATCCGGCCCGCTTCGTGCTCGGCATGGGCGTCAGCCATGCCCCATCGGTGGCGATGCGCGGCGGGAGCTACGGCAAGCCGGTGGACACGATGCGCGCCTACCTCAACGGGATGGCAGCCGCGGCGTCTGCCGGACCGGAGCTCATGGAGCCCGTGCCGCTGCTGCTGGCCGCGCTCGGCCCGCGCATGCTCGAGCTCGCCGCGGAGCGGGCCGACGGCGCGCATCCGTATTTCGTGCCGATCGAGCACACCCCAGCCGCCCGCAAGGCGCTCGGCCCGGGCCCGTGCCTTGCCGTCGAGATGACGGCTGTCCTCTCGACGAACGCGGACGAAGCCCGCCGGATCGGGCGGGCGTTCGCGCGCCACTACCTCGCCTTGCCGAATTACGCCAACAACCTCCGGCGCCTCGGCTGGTCGGACGAGGACGTGGCCAACGACGGGAGCGATCGCCTGATCGACGCGGTCATCGCGTGGGGCGATGTCGACCAGATCGCGAAGCGGGTGCGGGCGCACCTCGACCGGGGCGCGGACCACGTCTGCATCCAGCTCCGCACGGAGTCCTCGGCGGATCCGGCGCTCGCGGGCTACGCCGAGCTCGCGGCGGCCCTGCTCGAGGCCTGACCCGGCTCCGATCGGTTGGGTCGGGCGCCGTCAGTCGGGTCGGGCGCCGTCCCCGCTTCGCTCGACGAAGACCACGCGCTCTGCCACGTCGGCCAGCCAGAGGCCCTCGAGCTCGATGTCGGTGAACCAGCCGAGCGCATCGGTGGAGTTGTCGGTCTCCGGCCGCTCCTCGCCGCCGGTGACCTCCATCGGGTAGACGAACCGGATCGTGTGGAAGGGGACCTCGCCGGTCGGGCGTGGCCACCGGCCCATGTCGGAGTAGATGACCGGCTCGCCCGTGATCCGAGCCACGAGCCCCGTCTCCTCCTCGACCTCGCGGACGGCGGCATCCCAGGGCGTCTCGCCGAACTCCAGCCCGCCGCCGGGCAGCGTCCAGATGCCGGCCGCCGGGTAGCCGGGCGCGACCCGCGCCAGCAGCAGCCGGCCGTCCCGGCGGATCACGCCGTATGCGGCAAGTCGGGTGATGGGCGAGGGTGCAGGGGCCGCGATGGGCTCGTCTGATCGCGCAGGCACGACGCGTATCATGCCCGAGTGACCACGGAATCGAAGGCGCTCCGACCCTGGTCGGGGGATCGGGCACCGGCCGATTGGGGCCTCGGCGACGGCCAGGCGGTCCCGTGGGAGTACGCACCGGCGCCCGAATCCCGCGATGTCGTCACGATCAAGCCGCGCTACGGCCTGTTCATCAACGGCCGCGAGGTCCAGGCCTCGGACGGCGGGATCTTCAAGAGCGTCAATCCCGCGACGGAAGAGGTCATCGCCGAGGTGGCCAAGTCCACGCCGGCAGATGTCGACCGGGCGGTCCGCGCCGCGCGCCGCGCGCAGAAGACCCGCTGGGGCAACCTGCCCGGCAAGGAGCGCGCCAAGTACCTGTTCCGGATCGCGCGGATCCTCCAGGAACGCAGCCGCGAGTTCGCCGTCCTCGAGTCGATGGACTCCGGCAAGCCGATCAAGGAGAGCCGCGACGTCGACGTGCCGCTCGCGGCCAACCACTTCTGGTACTACGCCGGCTGGGCGGACAAGCTCGAGTACGC
>DHWF01000002.1:86846-87102 GCA_002413045.1 Chloroflexi bacterium UBA5189 | reverse complement strand
GCCGGCAACACCGTGGTGCTCAAGCCCGCCTCGACGACGCCGCTGAGCGCACTCCTCTTCGCCGAGGTGTGCATGCAGGCCGACCTGCCGGCGGGCGTCGTCAACATCGTCCCGGGCCCGTCGGACATCGGGATGCACCTGGTCAGCCACCCGGACGTCGATAAGGTCGCGTTCACTGGCTCGACCGGCGTCGGCAAGCTGATCCACAAGGCGATCGCCGGCACGGACAAGGCGCTCACCCTCGAGCTCGGCGGCA
>DHWF01000002.1:0-86636 GCA_002413045.1 Chloroflexi bacterium UBA5189 | reverse complement strand
ACGGCATCTACTTCAACCAGGGCGAGGTCTGCTGCGCCGGCTCGCGACTGCTCGTCCAGGAGTCGATCCAGGGACCGCTGATCGAGAAGCTCAAGGACCGCCTCTCGACCATCCGGGTGGGCGACCCGCTCGACAAGAACACCGACGTCGGCGCGATCAACTCCAAGGCCCAGCTGGAGAAGATCACCGAGCTCGTCGCAGCGGGCGTGGCCGAGGGCGCCGACATGTACCAGCCGGCGTGCGACCTGCCCGAGCGGGGCTACTTCTTCCGGCCGACGTTGTTCACCAACGTGGCCCAGAGCCACCGCATCGCGCGCGAGGAGATCTTCGGGCCCGTGCTGTCCGTGCTGACGTTCCGGACGCCCGACGAGGCGGTCGAGAAGGCGAACAACACCGAGTACGGGCTGTCCGCGGGCGTGTGGACCGAGAAGGGCAGCCGGATCCTGTGGATGGTCCGCAAGATGAAGGCCGGCGTGGTCTGGGCCAACACGTTCAACAAGTTCGATCCGACCTCGCCGTTCGGGGGCTACAAGGAATCCGGCTTCGGCCGCGAGGGCGGCATGCCCGGCCTGCACGCCTACGTCCGTCTCGAGGACCGCTGAGGTGGCCGTCACCGAGGCCTCGCGCATCGACGTCCGCAAGACCTGGAAGCTGTACATCGGCGGGGCGTTCCCGCGAAGCGAATCGGGCCGTTCCTACGTGGTGAACGCGGCCGATGGATCGCCGGTCGCGAACGCCGTTCGCGCCTCGCGCAAGGACCTCCGCGATGCCGTTCGCGCCGCGCGCGGCGCGTTCCAGCCGTGGGCCGACCGGACCGCGATGAACCGCGGCCAGGTCCTGTACCGCGTCGCGGAGCTGTTGGAGGGCCGGCGCGACCAGTTCGAATCAGAGGTCGCGCTCGCGGAGGGTGTCCGCCCGGACAGGGCCCGCGAGATCGTCGCCCGATCGATCGACCGGTGGGTCTGGTACGCCGGCTGGGCGGACAAGATCGCCCAGGTCCTCGGCTCGTCGAACCCGGTTGCCGGCGACTACTTCAACTTCACGATCCCGGAGCCGACGGGCGTCGTGGGGATCGTCGCGCCGGAGTCGTCGTCGCTCCTCGGGCTCGTGTCGCGACTCGCCCCGCCGATCGTGGCCGGCAACAGCGTGGTGGTCCTCGCCTCTGAATCGCGCCCGCTCCCTGCCATCAGCCTGACCGAGGTCCTCGCGACCTCCGACGTGCCCGGCGGCGTGATCAACGTCCTCACCGGCCGCAAGCACGAGCTCGTCCCGGTCCTGGCGGCGCACGAGGACGTCGACGCGCTCGATGTCTGGGGCGTACCGGAAGACCTGCGAACTTCCGTCGAGCTGTCCGCGGCGGACAGTGTCAAGCGCGTCGCCCGCCGTCCGAAGGGCGTCGCCGACGTGAAGTTCGACTGGCTGGACGACCGCGCCAGCGAGCGCCCCGAGTGGATCGCCGCGTACCTCGAGATGAAGACCGTCTGGCACCCCATCGGGGTGTGAAGCCGGTTGATCCGGGCCCATCGCGGCGTTGTCGCCTGCGGGGCTCGGCTCACGCACCCTGAGGTGCGCTCGCCTCGCTCCTCGGCTCCGCCTTGCGCTGAGCCCGGCTGAACCGGCTCACGCAGGTCGTTGATCCGGGCCCGTCGCGGCGTTGTCGCCTGCGGGGCTCGCCGGGTTCTTGACGACCGCAGTATTGTTAGACCGACGGTCGGTCTGATAATCGACGGAGCGGCACGACAACCCAGATGGCACGAACCCTGAACCCGGAGAGCCACGCGGTCCGGCGGGACGCGTTCGTCGATGTCGCCCGGCGGTACATCGCGACCGGCGCCTACGAGCAGCTCAGCGTCCAGCAGGTGATCGACGAGGTCGGCGCCTCGAAGGGCGCGTTCTATCACTACTTCGGCTCCAAGGGCGACCTGCTCGAGGCCGTGGTCGAGCGCATGGCGGACGAGGCGACCGCGGCCTGGCAGCCCGTCCTCAACGCACCCGGCCTGTCCGCGGGCCAGCGCCTGGAAGGCGTCTTCCGCACCGTTGCCGAGGTCAAATGGGAACGCCGCGAGCTGGTGCTCGCGATCATCGACGCCTGGCTGTCCGACGACAACGCGATCGTCCGCGAGAAGCTCCGCCGGCTCGTCGCCGCACGGCTGACGCCGCTCCTGACCGACATCGTCGCGCAGGGCGTCGCCGACGGCGACTTCACGCCGACGAACGTCGAGGCGACCGCGCAGGTCCTCGTCTCCCTCATTCAGGGCACGCAGGAGCTCGCGTCGCAGCTGTACGTCGACTGCCACGGCGGTGTCGTCACCGTCGACCACGTCATCCAGGTCTTCGCCTCGTACACCGAGGCCGTGGAACGGATCCTCGGGGCCCGCACCGGCAGCATCACGCTCACCCAGCCCGATGTCCTTCGATCGTGGTTCAGCTGAAAGGAACGTCCATGACCGCCATCATCCAGATCGAGCAGCTCACCAAGTCGTACGGCGAGCACCGCGGCGTGATCGATGTCGACCTCGAGGTGAACGAGGGCGAGGTCTTCGGCTTCCTCGGCCCGAACGGCGCCGGCAAGACGACGACGATCCGCACGCTCCTCGACCTGATCCGACCGACGAGCGGCCGCGCGCTCGTGTTCGGGATCGAGTCCACCGCCGACCCGGTCGCGATCCATCGCCGGATCGGCTACATCCCCGGCGAGTTCACGCTCTACGACCGGCTGACCGGCGGCCAGACGATCCAGTACTTCGCGAACCTGCGCGGCGGTGTGGACAAGGCGTACCAGCGCTCGCTCATCGAACGCTTCGACATCGACCCGAAGCGCAAGTACAAGGAGCTCTCGAAGGGCAACAAGCAGAAGATCGGCCTCGTCATCGCGCTCCAGCACCAGCCCGAGCTGCTCATCCTCGACGAGCCGACGTCCGGCCTCGACCCGCTCGTCCAGCAGTCCTTCTTCGAGCTGGTCCGGGAGGCCCGCGCGGCCGGCCGGACGGTCTTCCTTTCGAGCCACATCCTGAGCGAGGTCGAGAAGACGGGCGACCGGGTCGCGATCATCCGCGACGGCTGCCTGGTGAAGGTCGGCAGCATCGAGAGCCTCCGCGACCTGGCCCACCACCAGGTGGAGCTGCGGTTCGCGGGCGAGGTGCCGTCCGCCGCATTCGCGGCCCTGCCCGGCGTCAGCGACGTCGTCGCCAGCGATCACACGCTGCAGCTGCGCGTCTCCGGCCCGATCACGCCGGTCGTTCGAGCGGCCGCGGCGTACGAGCTGCTCGACTTCGTCAGCCGCGAGCCGACGCTCGAGGAGACGTTCCTCGCCCAGTACGGCCACGACGGCGAAACGGCGGCCGCGCCGGCCGGGAGGGCGTGATGACGACGGCGACCGTCGAGCTGACGCGGACCTCCGCGCGCAGCCGGATCTATGGCTTCGGGACCCTGTATGGCAAGACCATGCGCGACTCCCGCCTGGCCTTCCTCATCGCCGCCGGGCTGCTGGGTGGGCTGTCGCTCGCCGTGGGAGCAGCCATCTCGACCGTCTTCCCGACGGCGGAGGCGCGCCAGGAGGTCGACAAGCTCATCGGCGGCATTCCGGCGCAGATGGTCAACTTCTTCGGCAAGCCAGTGGGCCTCGGCACGCTGGGTGGCTACCTGACCTGGAAGTACGGCCTGACGTTCATCGTGGCCACATCGCTGTGGTCCATTCTCGCCCTGTCGTCGACGCTCGCCGGCGAGGCCAGCCGCGGGAGCCTCGACCTCATCGCGACCACGCCATTCGGCAAGCGCCGCATCGCGATCGAGAAGGTCGCGGCGCATCTCACCATGCTCGTGCTCGCCCTGGCGTTCATGGCGGCGATGATCACGCTCAGCTCGAACACCTACGGGGATCCGGCGCTCGGCGATCCGATCAGCCCGATCGGCGCGATCGGCTTCGCCGCGTGGCTCGGCTGTACGGCACTCTTCTTCGGCGGCCTGGCATTCGCGCTTGGGCCACTCCTCGGCCGGGCCGGCGCAGCCGGCGTCTCCGGCATCGCGCTGGCGGTGCTCTGGACGGTGCACGGGCTCGACGCGGGACCGCTGGCCGTCCTCAGCCCGTTCCGGTGGATGGAGAACCACATCCCGCTCGTCGGCCAGTTCGACTGGCCCGCCGTCGCGCTCGTCGGTCTCGTCGGCGTGGCCTTCCTCGCGATCGGCGTCGAGCTGTTTGCCCGCCGCGACCTCGGGGTCACGCTGGGCATCGGGCTGCCTTCGCTGCCGGCGGCCGTCCTGGGCGTGCAGGGCCCGATTAGCCGGGCATTCGGCGAGCAGCTGCCACGCTCGATCTGGTGGGGCCTGGGGCTCGGGATCATGGGCGGGCTCCTGGGGTCGCTCGTCGGCCCAATGGCAGCCCAGCTCTCCGGCGACACGAGCCTCCTGAAGCTCCTGCAGCAAGTCTTCCCCGGCTTCGACCTCACGTCGGCCGCGGGCTTCCTGCAGGTCTTCGTCGAGCTGTTCTTCATCGCCGCCGGATTCGCCGCCGCGACGCTCGTCTCGAAATGGGCGTCGGACGAGAACGGCGGCCGCCTCGAGGAAGTCCTGACGACGCCATTGACCCGCGTGCGCTGGCTGGTCAGTGGCGCGATCGCCGCCTTCATCGGCGCCGCGATCGTGACCCTCATCTTCGCGCTGGGTGTGGCCGGCGGCTCGGCCTCGGGCGGATCAACCGCGGGGACGGCGCTGCTCGGTTCGGCCTCGCTCGGCCTGTACATGGCGGCCCTGATCGGCATCGGCGTCGCCGTCGGGGGGCTCTGGCGGACGTCCCTTGCCGCGGAGGTCGTCGCGCTGTTCGTGGTCGCGACGTACCTGCTCGACCTCCTCGCTCCACCGCTGAACCTGCCCGATTGGGTGCACCAGCTGGCGCTCACCGCGCACTTCGGCCAGCCGATGGTCGGGAACTGGGATGTCGTCGGCGTGATCGCGTGCTTTGTCCTGGCCGTCGGCGGCGTTGCGGTCGGTGCATGGGGGATGTCGCGGCGGGACGTCGCTCGCTGAGGCGCGGCACCGAGCGGCGAGCCGGCCCGGCCGCATAGGCTGCCGGGGTGCCGTCGCTTGCCATCGGCCTCGTCCTCACCGCCGCCGTCCTGCACGCCGGCTGGAACGTCCTTCTCAAGACGTCGGGCGACACGCTCTGGACGGCGGTCCGGCTCCAGCTGATCGGGACGGCGATCCTGCTGCCAGTCGGCATCGCGGCATGGATCAACATCGGGCGGCCGGCCGTTCCGGCGGAGGCACTCTGGCTCGCGGTCGGGTCTGGCGTGCTCGAGGCGATCTACTTCGTCTGTCTATCGGCGGCATACCGGCGCGGCGCGCTGTCCCTCGTGTACCCATTGGCGCGCGGCAGCGCGCCGCTCCTCGCAGTCCTCGTGGGAATCCTGCTGCTGGGCGAGTCGCTCGTGCCGCTCGCCGTGGTCGGCGTGGGCTGCCTGCTGCTCGGGATCCTGCTCGTGGCTCGCCCGTGGCAGGCGTTCCAGGCTGCGGGCCGGGAGCACCGAGGCGCGATCGGGTTCGCGCTGGCGACGGGCGGCTCGATTGCCGCCTACTCCGCGGTGGACCGGGTCGGCGTCCGGCTCACCGAGCCGTGGCTGTACGGCGCGATCCTCGCCGTCATTGCGACCACGTTCCTCGCGATCACCGTGGTCGTCGGGCGACGAATGGGCTGGCTCGCGCCGGCGCCGGCTCCCGTGATCGCCTCGCTGGGCGACGGATCGCCCCCAGCGCCGCCGCGCGGGCGCGTGGCGTCATTCGGGCGGGACGCGGTCGCCGGCGTCCTCGCGCTCGGCGCCTACCTGCTCGTGCTGGTCGCCTACTCGATCGCCCCGCTCGCGACCGTGGCACCGCTGCGCGAATCGGGGATCGTCCTCGCGGCGGCGTGGGGCGCCCTGCGGATGGGCGAGACGTCCGGTCGGCGCGAGACCCTGACCAGGATCGCTGCCGCCAGCATCGTCGTGATCGGCGCGATCACGCTGGCCGGGGCGAAGTAGGGCCGTAGACCGGCCGCCTCGCCCGCGGCTAGGGCGCAGGCTCGACCTTTGGGTCGCTGCTCACCGGGGCGGGCGCCGCGGCCGGAGCCGGAGCCGCTCGCCCGAACACCCGCCGCTCGCCGAACCTGGCGTTGACGAGCGCGACGCCGACGAGGATCAGCGCCGTCCCGATGAGCACCGGTACCGTGACGACCTCGCCGAACATGATCGCGCCGCCGATCAGGCCGACGACCGGCAGCAGGTACGCCACCTGCGACGTCCCCGTCGCGCCGATTCGGGTCAGCAGCCGGAACTGTACGAGGTAGGCGAGACCGGAGCCGAGGAGGCCGAGCCAGACCACCGCGATCAGGGCGTCGCTGTTCCAGGCGACCGCGAAGGGTTTCTCGAGGGCCAGCGAGAGCGCCCCGATCATCACGAGCGCGAAGCCGACCTGGAACACCGCCGGGATGACCGGCGCCAACCCGAGCCCACGCAGCTTCATCCGGGAGTACACGGCGCCGAAGGCGTAGGCGATGGTCGAGCCGACGAGGGCGATCTCGCCACTGACGGCGCTGTTCGCGGTGCCTGACAGGAGTCCGGGCGCGACGAGCACGATCACCCCGACATAGCCGATCACGATTCCGGCGAGCCGGTTGAGCGTGATCGGCTCGTCGTGGAAGACGAGCGCGGCGAGCACGATGACGATGAGCGGGACCGAGCCGTTCAGGATCGCCGCGATGTTCGAGTCCACCGACTTCTCGGCGGTCGTGATCAGCGTGAACGGGATCACGATGTTGATCGCGGCCATGACGAACAGGTGGAGGTACGTCTTCGGGTTCTTCGGCAGCTGCGCCTTGCTGACCACGACGACGATCACGAGCAGCGTCAGCCCGATCGCGAGTCGCGACGCGATCAGGGTGAACGTCGGCAGGGTCCGGACGCCGAGCTTGATGAACGCGTAGCTCGAGCCCCACATGATCCCGAGGAGGCCGAGCAGGAGGATGTCGGTGCGCGTCGGGCGGGCGATCATCGGCGCAGCGTAGCGCGACATTGGCCTAGACGACTGTGCCAAGTGTCCTCGGCGCAACCTCAACCCTGCTGTTGCAGACCCATTGGTTGCGCTGCCGTCACGGGTGCCGGGTGGTCCTCGATCTTCGCCGCCCAGGCCGCGATCTCGGCTCGTCGAGCGACCCCGAGCTTCGCGAGGATGTGCTCGACGTGGGCGCTCGCCGTCTTGGCAGCGATGGCGAGCGCATCGGCGATCTCGGCGTTGGTCCGGCCCTCGGCGATCAGCCGGGCGACCTCGAACTCGCGGACCGTCAGCGGCCGCCAGGGCTCCTGCTCGAGGCCTCGGCCTCGGGTCGCTCGCGCGAGATCGTCTGCCCTGGCCAGTAGTGGCTCACTGCCAAGGGTCATGGCCTTCGTGCGGACATCGGCGAGGACGGTCCCGGCGTCGGCGCCGCGGTTGAGCCGGATGAGGGTCTGTGCGAGGTCCAGCTTTGCCCAATTGGACTCCCACACGCGGCCGCGGTCGGCCCACCCTCGCGCAGCCCGTTCCAGTGCCTCCCGCGCTGCGGATGTCGAACCCGCAGCGAGGCGAACCAGCCCCTCGGCGTGGCTCAGCGCCGGAGCCGCGACGGACGCCCACGGGGCCAGTTGCTCCCGGGCGTCCCGGAGCCATCGCTCGGCGTCGTCCGGCCGCAGCGCCGCGATGAGGCTCCGCGCTCCGGGCACGACCGCGGGAATGAACATGGCCCACTCTCCGCTTGATCTGGCGATGGCCGCAGCCTCAGCGCAATGCGCGACGGCGGCCGCCGCGTCATGAGCCTGGAGCTCGACCTCGGCGAGCGCCCACAGGGGCGTCAGCAGGTACGTCGGTGCGGCGACCCGGCGCCCGACCTCGAGCGATTCGTCCAGCCAGCGCCGGGCCTCGTCGAGCCGGCCGCGACCGAGCGCCACGAGCCCGATGACGTCGAGGGCTGCGACGGTCCCGGTCCGGCAGCCCCGATCCACGAGCTCATGGCGAGCGCGCTCGTCTGCCGCATCCCAGCGGCCCGCCCCCCAGTCGAGAGCCGCCGTGGTCGCCGCCATGGTCTGGCGGCAATGCGACTGCTCGATCGCATCGGCGTACTGCAAGCCTTCGTGGAGAGCCAGCTCCGCAGCACGTGCATCCATGACCCGGGCGGCGAGGACCGCAATGTTCCGGTAGCCCGTCACGCCAACGGACTCGTAGCCCGCGTCGCGAGCCTCCCGCGCCGCCCGCATGCCGTCGCGCAGGCCGCTCTCGTAGCGGCCCTCGACGACCTCGATCCGAGCGAGCAGCAAGTCGAAGTCGAGGACGCTCTCCCGATCACCCAGCGATTCGGCGAGCTGGCGTGCTTCGCGGGCGAGGCTGCGCGCGCCGGCGAGGTCCGAATCGCGGAATCGGTCGGCGGCCTGCATCGCCATGATCCCGACTCGAACAAGCTCACGTTCAGGAGTCTCCGGAAGGGCGAGAACCTCGCGCATCGCCCGATCCGCGAACGACCGGACCTCGTCGGTTGGCGCACCGTCTCGGCCAGGCTGGCACGACATCGCGAGCAGCATCTCCGCGGCCTTGAGGGGCCGACCCGCCGAGCGGTAGAGGTCCCGGGCCCTCGCGGCTGACGCCGACGCGTCCTGGTTCATCTCGATCGCCGCGGCCGCGCTCGACAGCTTTGCGTACAGGTCCGCCTGCTCCTCGCCCGGGAGCCCCGCCGGCATGTTCGCGATGGCTCGCTGGTAGAGCTCGTAGGCCTCCTGTCGGGCCGAGATCCGGCTCGCCTCGCCGGCAGCGGTCAGCGCTGTCCGGAATGCCTGCGGTCGCAGGCCGGCGCGCTCGTAGTGACGAGACGCATGGACGATGCTCGATCCCTCGAGGCGCATCGCGAACTCCGCCGCCTGCGCGTGGTAGCGCCGCAGCAACGACGGCGGCAGCGAGCCGTAGATCGCATCACGCAGGAGCTGGTGGCGGAAGTCGAAGTAGCCGTCGTCGATGTACTGGAAGGGGTGGAGGAACGCGGCGTCGACGAGCTCCTGCAGCGACCCTTCGAGATCCACGAGCGGGCGGTCGACGACACCGGCCAGAACCTCGGGCGTGAAGCACCGACCGATGACGGCGCCAGCGCTGACCACCGTGCGGGCGTCCTCGGACAGCCGGCTCATCCGCGCGAGCACCGCGTCTCCGATGGTGTCCGGGACGTGCGCTTCGAGGATCCGGCGACCGTCACTTCGAGCGGCGGGCTCGACGGCCGCCAAGAGCTCCTCGATGTGGAGCGGGATCCCGTTCGTGCGCGCGTAGACCGCTTCGACGACCTCACGTGGCGCCGGCAGGTCGCCACCGAGGAGCAGGGTCGTCGCGATCCCGGTCTCGTCCAGCGTCAGGGGCCGGAGCCGCGCTTCCTCGGCGTGGCGCTGGCCCAGGATCCGGGCGCGCCACTCCCGATGGATCGTGTCCGCAGGCAGCTCGTCGGGGCGGTAGTCCACCATGAGCAGGAGCGGCCGCTCGCTGACGTGGCGGGCCAGCTCGCCAATGACCTCGAGGCTCATCTCGTCGGTCCAGTGCAGATCCTGGAAGACGAACAGCGTTGGCTGCACGACCGCCTCGAGGATCCGATCTGCCATCGATCGGACCATCAGCCGCCGGGCGCCCAGCGGGTCGCCGTCGTGCCGGCCGTCGATGGCGAGCAGGTCGATGGACAGCTGGCCGAACACCGCGTTGCCGCGCATGCCGACGGCCATCTCATGGATCGATGCAAGTGGCACGTGGCTGTCCTGGGGGGCGACCGAGCCTCCGTCGACCACATACCCGGCGGCCTCGGCCTTGCTGACCGCGGCACGCATGAGTCTCGTCTTGCCGAGGCCGGCTTGACCGGCGAGGAACAGCGCGTGGCCGTGGCCGCTCCGGGTCTGATCGATCAGCTGATCGATTCGATCGAGCAGATCGTCGCGACCGACGAGGATCGGGCAGATCACCGGCGCGGCGCTCATGGCGGCGAGTCTACGACTGGTACGCGAGGGGGCATCGGTCGAACGACCGATGGTCGCCGGAAAATTTCCCGACGCGGGTCGGTTGGGCGGCAGATGACGCTGCGCCCGGCGCCGCGCAGTCTCGTGGCAAGCCCGACAACGGGCGTGCTAGGAGGCTCGTATGGCGAAGTTCATGGATGTCCACTCCGGCTTCTTCGGGGTGACCCAGCAGCAGCTCGCGGAGGCGCACCAGCGCGACCTCGACATCGAGGGCGACGAGGGCGTCCATTTCGAGCGCGCCTGGCTGGACCCGGAGTCCGGGAAGGTCTTCTGCCTCGCGACGGGGCCATCCCGGGACGCGGTCATGCGCATCCATGCGCGGGCCGGCCACCCGACCCCCGACGTGTATGAACTCCCCGTGGAGGTGTGATCGTGGAATCCCGCAAGCCCCGTTCGTTGTGGCGTCGAATCGCCGTCGCCGCAGTCACGGCTTCGATGCTCGTCCTGCCGGCGCTCGCACTCGGCGCGCCGGTCCTCGCCAACCCAGCGGCGTCGTGCGCGGACGCGCTGACCAGCGCCCCGACCGGGCCGGCAACGGTCTCGACAGGTAGCTCGGCGTTCGGCCAGGTCCTGGTCGTGGGGTCGGGCGCGTACAAGGGCTGCTCCCTGTACCTGCTCACCTCCGACCAGCTCCGGGCGATGACCGGCGTCCCATTCGCGTGCAGCGATGGCACGAATGCCATCGGCCTGTATTGCGACACGGTTCTCTGGCCGGCGCTCCTCACCGACGGCGCCCCGATCGCCGGTCGCGGGGTCAACCCGAAGTTGCTCGGCACGGTGACCCGCAACGACTTGCCCGGCTTGGGGTCGGTCGACCAGGTGACCTACAACGGCTTCCCGCTGTACCGCTTCTTCCTCGACGAGGAGACAGGCGAGACCGATGGGGCCAACCTCTTCGATCCGGTCACCAGCCCGACGGGAACCTGGTACCTCGTCAACGGCCGCGGCCAACCCGCACCGGGCCGGGCGCGGATCGAGCTCGAGACCGCGCCCGTGAACGGTGGGTCCGATGCGACCGTCCTCTCGGTCTCGATGGACCACGGCTTCGTCCTGCTGCCCGACGGGACATTCCCCGTCTACACGCTCTCGACCGACCGCCGTGGCACTGGTAGGCGGAGCGCCTGCCAGGCCTCGTGTGCGACCGTCTACTGGCCGCCCGTCCTGACCTCGGGCCGGCCGATTGCCGGTCCGGGCGTGGACCAGAGCGCGCTCGGCACGATCGTCCGGCCGGACGGCACCCACCAGGTGACCTACAACGGCCGGCCCCTGTACAAATTCGAGAACGACGCCTATATCCCGACACTGCCGTACAACGGCGGTGCAGCGGGCATCAATGGCGCCGGCCTCAGCACCCCATGGGGAGTGTTCAACACGATCCCGCCGCAGCCGTAGGTTTCATCCATCGAGTGTTTTGCGAGGCCGGCGGCGCGCATTGCCCGCCGGCCTCTCCTCGCGATTACCATCGGCTGAGCGATGTTGACGCTCGAGACGATCCGGCAGGCGCCAAAGGCGCTGCTGCACGACCATCTCGACGGTGGCCTGCGCCCGGCGACGGTCATCGATCTCGCCAGAGAATACGGCTACAAGGGCCTCCCGACGACGGACGTCGATGACCTGGCGGCCTGGTTCCGGCGCGGCGCCGATCGCAAGTCGCTCGAGCTGTACCTCGAGACCTTTGCGCACACGGTGGGCGTCCTGCAGGACCGCGACGCGATCATCCGGGTCGCCGCGGAGTGCGCCGAGGACCTGGCCGCGGACGGCGTCGTCTACGCCGAGGTGCGGTACGCCCCCGAGCTGTCCACGGAGAAGGGGCTGACGCTCGACGAGGTCGTCGAGGCCAACCTGGAGGGCTTCCGGATCGGCAGCATGCGCGCGGCCGAGGCCGGCCACTCGATCGTCATGAAGGCGCTCGTCACCGCGATGCGCCAGGCGGCCCGCTCGGTCGAGGTCGCCGAATGCGCCGTGCGCTGGCGCGATGCCGGCGTCGTCGGGTTCGACATCGCCGGCCCCGAGGCCGGCTACCGCCCGACGCGCCATCTCGAGGCATTCGACAAGGTCCGCCACGAGAACTTCCACATCACGATCCACGCCGGCGAGGGGTTCGGGCTGCCGTCGATCTGGGAGGCGCTCCAGTTCTGCGGCGCGGAGCGGCTCGGGCACGGCGTCCGGATCGTTGACGACATCACCGTTCTCGACGACGGCTCGGTGTCGCTCGGCCGGCTGGCGGCGTTCGTGCGCGACCGTCGCGTCCCGCTCGAGATGTGCCCGACGTCGAACGTCCACAGCGGCGCCGCCGCGTCCGTCGCCGAGCACCCGATCGAACTGCTTCGCCGACTCCGCTTCCGAGTCACCGTCAACACCGACAACCGGCTCATGTCGAACGTGTCGATGTCCAGTGAGATGCAGGCGCTGGACGAGGCGTTCGGCATCGGCCTCGGCGAGATGGAGTGGCTCACGATCAACGCGATGAAATCCGCGTTCGCGCCGTTCGACGAGCGGCTCCGGCTCATCGACGAGATCGTGAAGCCGGGCTACGCCCACCTCCGTCAGACCGCGGTCGCGGTCCGGAGCTAGCCGTCTCGCGCTGGGCTAAGCCGCGGCGGCGGGGCGCGGGATCAGCGGTCGATCGAGCACGAACAGGATGAGCACCGGCACCAGGTAGGCCAGGTATCCGACGACCTCGAGGGGCGTCGGCGCGGAGCGGTAGCCGAACAGGCCGCGCAGCACGCTCCCGATCGGGCTTTCCTCCGACAGGACGCCGCTGAGATCGAAGACGAGGCCGCCATTCCCATACAGCCCGGCGTTCGCAAACTCGGCGATCGCGAATGCGACCAGCCCGGCCGCGACGAAGATCAGGATCGTGCCCGTCGCCGTGAAGAAGCGGCGCAGGTTGACCCGGCGGCCGCCGACGAAGATCGCCCAGCCGACGCCGATCGCCACGGCCAGGCCCGCAAGCCCGCCGAGCAGGGTATCGATGCCGCTGCCGTTGAACGACACGATCGGGATCAGGAAGAGCGCGGTCTCGATGCCCTCGCGGAACACGGACACGAACGCGAGCGTGACCAGGGCGATCGTGCTGCCGTCCGAGATTGCCAGGTCGACGCCGCGCTCGAGCTCGCCCTTCAGCGCGCGGCCCTGCCGGCGCATCCAGAACAGCATCCAGGTGAGCACGGCGACGGCGATCACCGCCGAGATTGCCTCCGCGGTCGCCTGGACGACCTCCGGCAGCTCATCGATGGTCAGCGTGACGATCACGCCGATGGCGCCCGACAGCCCGATCGCGGCCGCGACTCCCAGCGCGACCCTCGACAGCGCGTCGCGTCGCCCGATCTTCACCAGGTAGGCGCAGACGATGCCGACGATGAGGGCCGCCTCGAGGCCCTCGCGAAGCATCAGGAAGAACGTCGCGAGCATCGGTTCTGGTGGCTCCCACTGGGTCAAGGCCGCTTGCACCCGCAGGTCAAGGCCCCTTGGTTGCGGAGCCTACCACGAACGTTCAGGCTCGAGGCCCGTCCTCGTATTCGCGAAACCCTGCGCCATTCGACATGTTCTTCGCCGATGCGGGTTGGGGGAATATCAAGGTCTCAACGCCAGCCGAAGCCGGGGTTGCGCGCCTCATTCGTCCGCCTCCCCGGGCATGCGGCGACCCGAACGTTGCGGCGCTCCGGTGACGAGGACGTCCGGGCCAATGCGGAGCACCCCGATGATTTGGGCCTGGGCGACCATCCGCATCGTGCGAAGGCGCCCGGTCTCGAGCCTCGAAATGGTCGATTGGTTCAAACCGGTCCGATAGCCGAGCTGCACCTGGGTCAGATGCGCGCGCAGGCGTCCTCCGTTCACGGCGTTCGCGATGACGCGGAGACCGGCCTGTTCCGCGTCACCCCAGTCTTCGACCCAATCCCACCGCCGCATGCCGAGGATGGTGCCCAAGCGGCCTTGCTCGTCGATTGTGATCGCCTCACCCGAGCGTTATCGCCGATCGGGTCGCCCGGTACGGCATCGCGCCGACCGCCTGGGCGACGTTCGTATTCCTCCAACGCGCATCGGCCGAAAGGGATGGATCAGACATGTCAAATCGCGAATACGAGGCGGCGGATTTCGGTGGGCGCCTACGCGACGATGTCAGGCCTGCGGTATGGCCCGGTGACGACGACCTCGCCCTCGGCCTCGAAGGGCTCGGGGCCGGTGTTGCGCACGATGTAGCCGTGATGGACCTCGGTGGCGCCGGCCGAGAGCATCGCGTTGACCGGGCAGTACTTCGTCGCCGATAGCTCGATCGCCCGGCGCACCGCGGCCTCCTCGACGACCGGCCCCTCGACCTCATGGACCACGTCCGCCCTGGTCAGGATCTGCGGGTACTCATCGCGCTGGATCGCCTCGACCCGGATCGCGTAGTGACTCACCTGCTGGCGCTTCTTGACGAGGATCCCCACCACGTCCATCGCCGAGCACGCGGCGAGACTCACGGTCACGGTCTCGACCGGGCTGAGCTCGCCGATGGCGAAGTCGTCGCCGTAGACGATGGTGCGCGTCGAGCCGGTCGTGGCAACGAACCGATCTCCGCCCTCGTGGACCAGCGTTGCCGAGCGAACGCGCGTCACGCCGCGCCCTCGCCGGTGATCGTGGCGGTTCGCGCCGCCGCGTCGGCCTCGGCCACCTCGAACTGCTCGCGGTACAGGCGGGCATAGAGGCCGCGCTTCGCGAGCAGCGACGTGTGCGTCCCGCGCTCAACGATACGCCCGCCGTCGTACACGAGGACGTCGGGCACGTTGCTGGGCCGGCCGAACATGCGACCCGCGGGGGCGCCGCCGGCGCCACCGCGCCGCTGGAAGCCCACGCCGGACCGGCCTACCAAGCGGTCAGCGTGTTGGCTTCGGTGATGCCCTGCGACTCGAGCCAGCGCTCCGCGTCGATGGCCGCCATGCAGCCATCGCCTGCCGCGGTCACGGCCTGGCGGTACCGGTGGTCGTGGACGTCGCCAGCGATGAACACACCCTCGATGTCGCTGTTGGTCTTGTCACGGACGACGAGGTAGCCCTTCACGTCGACCTCCAGCCAATCGCGGAACGCCTCCGTGTTGGGGCGGTGGCCGATCGCGATGAACAGCCCGTCGGCGGTCATCTCGCGTTCCTTGCCCGTCTCGGTGTCCTTCAGGCGCAGCCCGGTGACCTTCTCGTCACCGAGGACCTCCTCGACGCCGGTGTTCGTGTGGATCTCGATCTTCGGGTTCATGCGCGCCCGCTCGACCATGATCCGGCTCGCCCGGAACTCGTCGCGCCGGTGGAGCATGTGGACCTTCGAGGCGAAGCGTGTCAGGTACGACGCCTCCTCGAACGCGGTATCGCCGCCGCCGACGACGGCGATCTCCTTGTCGCGGAAGAAGAAGCCGTCGCAGGTCGCGCACGCCGACACGCCGCGGCCGCGGAGCCGCGTCTCGCTGTCGAGGCCGAGCCACATCGCCGACGCGCCGGTCGCGACGATCAGCGCCTGCGCCTTGTACTCGATGCCGCGCGCCCACAGGCGGAACGGCCGCTGGGACAGGTCGACGCGGTCGATGTCGACGTCGACGACCTGCGTCCCGAAGCGCTCGGCCTGGGCGCGGAAGAGCCCCATCAGGTCCGGGCCCTGGATGCCGTCCGGGAAGCCCGGGTAGTTCTCGACGTCACTCGTCAGCATCAGCTGGCCGCCGGGGGTCGAGCCGGCGAGCACGATCGGCTCGAGGTTGGCGCGGGCCGCGTAGATCGCGGCGGTGAGGCCGGCGGGGCCGGAGCCGACGATGATCAGCTTGCTCTCGGTGCGGCCCTCGTGCGCCGACACGAAGCTGGGACCACCCGGCGCGGTGGCGACCGGCGCAGCGCCGAAGTCGATCGCCATCTCGGGCAGGGGAGCGGGCGCGAACGGCGCCGCCGGCGCGGTGTCGCCGGAAAAGTCGATGCTCAGCCCGCCAAAGGCGGGGGTCTGTTTGCTCATTGACGCAAGTCTACCACGATCGGATACCCCCGGGGGGTATCGAGATCAGGCATCGCGCATCTGCGGAAGGAGCGTGCTCCCGAGCAGCTCGATGCGGTCTGTCTGCCAGACGTCCTTGACGCTGAACAGGATGTGCTGGGCGCCGGCGTCGCCGAGCTCGCCGAAGCGGTCGATGACCGACGCCGGGGTCTCGCCGCCTCCCGAGCCATCCTTCGTGACGTTGAGGTTGCCCTGGAGCGTCGACCGCTCGATCTCGTCGTACGGTCGGCCGACCGCCTCGCAATGGGCGCGGAGAATCTGCCACTTGCGATGAACGTGCTCCGGGCCGCCGAAGACATTCGAGGCGTCCGCGTACTGCGCGACCAGTCGGAGCGTCTTCTGCTCGCCGCCGCCGCCGATCATGATCGGGACGCGCGGGCGTGAGATCGACTGCGGCGAGTTCAGCAGGTGCGTCGGCTGGTAGATCCGGCCGCGGAAGCCCTTCCGCGAGCCCTGCTCGCCCTGGAACATCTCCTGGGCGATCTGGAGCGTCTCCTCGAGCATCTCGAAGCGGACCCCCAGCGGCGGAAACTCGAACCCGAGGCCCTCCGATTCCTGCTGGTTCCAAGCGGCCCCGAGCCCGAGCCACGCGCGCCCGCCGGTGAGCACGTCGAGCGTCGTCGCCGCCTTCACCCAGATGCCCGGGTGGCGGTAGTGGATCCCGCCGACCATCAGCCCGATCCGGGCCCGCTTCGTGTGGGCGCCGATGAAGCCGAGGGCGGTCCAGCCTTCCAGCATCGGCTCGTCGACCGCGCCGACGCTCCGGATCTGGAACAGGTGGTCCATGACCCAGATGGAGTCGAAGCCGACGTCGTCGGCCGTCCGGACGATGCGCTCGAGGTGCGCGCCGAGCTCGCGCGCGCCGCCGGGGAAGGTGAAGGAGGAGACCTGCAGGCCGAACTTCACGAAGGCACTCCGCTGGCTGGGGGATGGAAATCGCAGCCTACCCCGTCCCGTCGGATTCGTTGCCGGGTCAACGGAACAGGTCCCACGAGGCCGGCATCAGGACCTCCTTGATCGAACCCTCGCCGCGCCGAAAGGCCGCGCCCCGGACGACCGCAACGGGCCGCGCCGAGTGCTTGCCAAGGGTGAGCTCGGCGGCCGACGCGAGCTCGTCGGCCACGGCTCGAACGGTGGACTTCATCACGCGCCCATCGTGGTCCGGCGTGCCGCGCAGGTCGTCGAGCGGCACGAGCCCGGACACGCCGATCGCGACGTCGACGATGCCGAACCGCCACGGCCGCCCGAATGAATCCGACACGATCACCGGCACGTCGATCCCCGTGGCCTCCCGGACCACGGCCCGGATGCGCGCCGCCGAGGCGTCCGGGTCGGCGGGCAGGAGGGTCACGATGGACCCGCTGTCCGGGCCGACATTCGACGCGTCGATGCCGCCGTTGGCGCACACGAAGCCGTGCGCGGTCTCGGTGATGACGACACCGTTGTCCATCCGGACCACCCGTTTCGCGTGGCGCAGGACCAGCTCGACCTGGCGCGCGTCACGGTCCCAGCGCTTGGCGAAGGCGACGGCCTCCGGGCGCGGCTCCACGGTGGTCAGGTCCGCGATGGCGCCCTCGGCCTTCGAGACGACCTTCTGGGTGACGACCAGCACGTCGTCGTCGCGGGCCGGCAGGGCGTTCGGCGTCGCGCGCAGCGCGTCGAGCACGATCTCTGCCAGGTCGTCACCCGGCTTGATCTCCGGGATGCCCTCGAGGGCGATGACCTCGAGGTGGGCCGGCTCAGCCACCGATGGCACCCAACGCGGCCTCGGCAACCTCCAGGTCGGCGATCGTGTCGACGTCGAGCCCGAGCGGCCCGTCGAGCTCGACGAACGCGGCTCCGGCGCCGGCCGCAGCCGCGCGGTGGAGGTCGCGGCTGCCCGGCCCGAACAGCGGCTCGATGCGACCTGGCGGGCTGACGAGGAGCGCGTTCGTGCCGCGGCCGTGTTGGTCCGTGACCAGGGCGACGAGGCCGATGGCCTCCGGGGAGCGCGCGCGATCGGCCGCGTCCAACAGTGTGTCGATGGCCGTGGCGCTGATCGCGGGCAGGTCCGCCGGCAGCACCAGCACCGCCGTGGCGCCGCGCGCGACGGCGACGGATCGCGCCGCCGAGATGGCCCCGTTCAGCCCAGGCGCCCGCTCGACCAGGCCCACCGCACGGTGATCTCGGGCGATGCCCGCGGCTGCCGGATCCATCGTGACGACGATCGTGCCGCTCACCCGCCGCGCGTCGCGCGTGGCAACGAGCGTCCGCTCGAGCAGGTCGACCACCAGGTCCCGGCGCTCCTCCGCGTCGAGGCCGCCGCCGAGCCGGGTCTTCGCGGTCTCGAGCCCACGGATCGGGACGAGGGCCCAGGTCCGGGCGAGGTCTGGACCGGCGACTGGCTCCACGTTGCCATCGTATCGGCGTCCGTCGGGAAGGGCGTGCGGCGGGCAGCCCGCGCTCAGCTCGCGCTCAGCCGGGGCCGGACCGCGTCCAGGATCTCGCCCGCCAGTCGCTGCCGCCCGCCGTCCCCGATCATGATCGTGTCGGTCACGAGGGTGCGCATCCCGAGCGCCCGGATCGGCGCCTCCAGCTCGGCGTCGACCCGGTCGAGGACGAAGACGTCGGCGATGCCCGTGTACTGGCGGGCCACGCCGAGCGCGCTCGCCTCGGACCCCAGTGAGACGAGCATCCGGTCGGCCGGTCCCTTGAGCGCCGCGCCGCCGACGATCCCCGAGACTGCGACGACCGGCACGCCACGCGACCGCGCGGTCTGGACGCCGGCCTCGATGCCGGCGACGGCGAGGATGGGCCGCACGGAGACGAATGGATTCGACGGGGCGACGACGATCAGCGACGTGTATTCGAGCGCGGCCTCGACCTCGGGCGTGGCCTGGGCGTCTTCGATCCCCACGAAGCGGACCTCCCGCACGGCAGGCTCCTGGTGAAGGCGGACGAAGTAGTCCTGGAACGCGAGCCAGCCGTCGTCGGTGCGGACCTCCGTTCGGACGGGCTGGTCGGACATCGGCAGGATGGCCGCGGCGACGCCGAGGGCCCGCTGCAGGTCGCGCGCGATGTCCGTCGGGCGGTCGCCGCGACGGAGCCGGGCGGTTCGCACGATGTGGGTCGCCAGGTCGCGATCGCCGAGCCGGAACCAGGACTCCTCGCCGTAGCGCTCAAGCATTGCCGCCGCAGCGAAGGTCTCGCCTGCGAGGCCCCAGCCCCACTCGCGGTTGTCGATGCCGGCGAGCGTGTACATGACGGTGTCGTGGTCCGGCGACACGAGCAGGCCGTGCCGCTCCACGTCGTCGGCCGTGTTGACGATGACGGTGAGCGCGCCGCCGAGGTGCGCCTGCAGCCCGTGGGCCAGGCGCGCGCCGCCGACCCCGCCCGCCAGGAGGACGACCGACGCGCTCACGGCATGGGCCGTGGTGTCGCTGCAGGCCGGTGGACGCGGTGCGTTCGCGCACCTCCAAGCGAAGGTCCGTCTACTACACCTGATCGCATCACGGGAGTATTCTCCGCCCACAGCGCTGGGGCGACGTCATCGTCGGAGGCCAGCGTCGCAGGGGTTTCGGGACCACGATCAAAGCGCCGGCAGCGGCACGGCCGATGGCGCTCGAGGAGTCGACCCCGAACCCGCGAAAATCGACTGCACGGGATCGCGCGCGACCTGGAGGATCGACGTTCGCCGACCGCAGCCCATTCCAATCGCTCGGGAGCGTCTGCCATGCCCCCGAGCTGACGTCCAGCCAGATATGGAAGCCACGTCACATTGGAGACCTCAATGCATTTGCGACGACTGCTCGCAAGCCTGGCGGCACTCGCCCTGCTTGGGAGCCTGCTCGTGATCGCGCCCGCCGCGGTCGTGGGCGCGGGCCTGATCAGCCACGTAGCCAAGACCGGCGTCGGTGGCCCGCAGGCCGGCGGCGCGCCCGCATCGGGCAGCGGCGACGCCACCAACGCAGAGTTCCCGGGAGAGCTGGATGGTGCAGACGCAGCCAACGCACCGGCCGCGTACACCGGCATCATCGACCGAAGCCTCTCGTTCGGCCAGACCGCGAAGGGCGCGTCCGTGACCAGCGCGGCCAGGGCCAAGTCGAACCCGAGCTTCAAGTTCGGCTTCGCGGGCCTGAACCATTACCAGCAGCGGTACTCGAACCACGGCAACCAGTTCTCGGTTGAGCCGCCGGACCAGGGCATGTGCGCCGGCAACGGCTACGTGCTCGAGGCGGTCAACGACGTCCTGAACGTGTTCAACCAGTCCGACGGCTCGTCGGCATTGCCGGACAACACGGCGACGAACATCGTCTCCGGCCACCCACGTGACGTGAACCACGCCGTTGACCTGAACACGTTCTACGGCTACATCCCCGCGATCAACCGGTCCACGGGCGACCGCGGCCCGTTCGTCACGGACCCGAGCTGCCTGTACGACGCCCAGACCAACCGCTGGTTCGTCGTCGTGCTCACGCTCGATTCGACGCTCAGTGGCGCGCTCACGGAGGTCAATCACCTCGACATCGCGGTCAGCCAGACCGGCGACCCGACCGGCGCCTTCAACCTCTATTCGATCGACGTGACCAACGACGGCACCAACACCGGCGGGGTCAATGCCGGACCGTACCTCGGCGATTACCCGCACATCGGTGCCGACGCGAATGGGTTCTATGTCACGACGAATGCCTACCCGTGGGAGCACGGTGGCTTCGCCGGGGCCCAGATCTATGCTCTGTCAAAGGCCCAGCTTGCCGCGGGCGCGTTGTCGATCAATATGGTCCATCTCGACACGTCCGGGATGGTCAATGCCCCGAGCGACGCCGGCTCCACGCAGCCCGGCTTCACCGTGTGGCCGGCACAGTCCCCGGGCACGGGCTCGTTCAACGCCAACAACGGCGGGACCGAGTTCTTCCTGAGCTCCAACGCGGCCGACGAGGCGACGCATCCCGTTGCGGGCACTGGCGGCTCGTACGTTTCGAACAAGCTCGTCGTCTGGACGTTGACCAACAGTTCGTCCCTGAACAGCACGCCGGCGCTCGGCCTCAGGACCAAGCTGGTGTCAGTCGGCACGTATGCGCTGCCACCCAAGCAACAGCAGCCCGGCTCGGGTTCCGCCCCCGGCGTGAACGCACCCCTGGGCCATTGCCTCAACGACACGACGACCGAGTTGGCGACCACCTTCGTCGGCTGCTGGGCGCTCCTCGTAGGCGCGTCCGACCCGACTGAGGTCGTCTCACGACCGGACTCGAACGACACCCGCATGCAGCAGGTGACGTACGCGAATGGCAAGGTCTGGGGCTCGCTCGACACGGCTCTCAGCTTCGATTCGGATCCCACGCACAATCGTGCCGGGATCGGCTGGTACGTCATCAATCCCAACGCCGGGACGCTCCTCAAGGGCGGCTATCTGGGCGCCGCTGGTAAGGACTTCACCTACCCGGCGATCGGCGTCACCGGCAACGGCCGTGGCGTCATGGCCTTCACCGCAACCGGCGACACGACCTATCCGAGCGCGGCCTACGCGCCGATCGATGCCGTCTCCGGCGTCGGCGCCTGGAACATCGTCCCCGGTGGCGCAGGAACGGCACCCGATGATGGGTTCACGAGCTACAAGGCCGAGGTCGGCAACCCGCCGCGAACGCGGTGGGGCGACTACGGCGCAGCGGCCGTGGACGGGAACTCCGTCTGGCTCGCTAGCGAGTACATCGGCCATGCCTGCGGCTACACGGACTGGGGCGGCCCGTCCTTCTTCGGTGGCACCGGCGACAACCTGCTCGGCACCTGCGGCGGCGCGTCGTTCGGACCGGGCGTTCGCACGGCGCTGGCGAACTGGCAGACCTTCATCTCGAAGTTCACGCCCTAAGGCTGACCCTTCGACTCCCGGAGAAATAGCGGAGCGCCCGCCGGCATCGCCGGCGGGCCTTCTTCATCGTGCGTTTCGACCACCGCGACATACTCGGCTTGTGGATCGATCGAGGCGTGTCGGGTGGGCGTTGGTCGCTCTGGGTCTCGGCCTGGTCCTCCTGGTTCGTATCCGCGACCCGCGACCCGCGCCACCGCTGTACGACGGCGTCATCGTGGTCGCGCCGTACCTGTGGTTGGACCCGCCCCCGGGTGAGCTCGGTGGCGCGCTGGGGACGTCGGCGAAGGTCGCAGTGACCGGCGGGCAGAACCGGATCGTGGCTGTCGCCACCGCGGAGGAGCCACCGCAGGCGCAGATCCTTGCTACTCCCGGCGCGCTCGTCCTTGGGCAGGGGGCCACATCTCTGTCTGTTTCGATCGCCCCGGTCGAGCCTGTCCAGCCGGTTCCCGATGGGTACATCGACGGCAACGTCTATCGGTTCGTCGTGGTCGACCAGCTCGGCCGGCCGGCGACGGCCCCGGCCTCCGCCTATGTCTCGATCTTCCTGCGCGCCGCCAATCCCGCCGACGTCGATGGCACCATCGAGCAATTCGACGGGACGAGCTGGGTGCCGCTCGTGAGCTCGAGCGAGGGCGGCGCGGGCTTCCTTGCCATCGTCACCACGTTCGGCGACTTCGCCGTCGTCGGGACCGGCGCGAGTCCGTTCGCGACGCCGACGCCCACCGCAACCGAGGCACCGTCAACCGCCGCAACTGCGCCGGAGGCGACGATCCCCGGAGCCGCCACGCCCACGCCCTCGGCATCGCCGGCGGGCTCGTCAGCCACGCTGCCGGTGCCGCTGCTCGCGGCGGTCGCCGGGATCGTCGCGATCGCGCTCGTCGTGGCGCTCGTGCTCTTGGCGCGGCGGCGACGCCGGCCCGACGACTGGTGATCAGGAACCGACGAGCTGCCGACCCTCGCGAGCCAGGGTTGCCGGACCCAGAACGAACCGCGCCAGGAGGTAGCTGGCAAAGCTCAGTCCGGTGACGAAGACGCTGACCGGCAGGTTGGTGACGAGCGCGAGGAGAATCCCGCCGAGCACGCAGATCAGCGCCAGCGCAACGCTGTAGGTCGTGGCTCGGCCGGGCCGCGCGGTCAGGTGTTCCGCCGACGCGCCGGGCGTGATGAGCAACGTCAGGATCAGCAGGACACCCACGACCTGGACCGCCTCCGCAACCGCAGCCGCCATGATGAGGAGGAAGACGATCGCGAGGGCACCGACCGGGACGCCGCGGGCCTCGGCCACCTCCGGGTCGACCGTCGCGAAGGTGAGCGGCCGGTAGACGATCGCGAGGGCTCCGAGCGTCAGGATCCCGATCGCGATGAGCAGCACGACGTCGCCCCGGTTCACGCCGGTGATCGTGCCGAACAGGATCGTGAACGCCTCGGTCGCGTAGCGCGGGTAGAGGGTCAGGAACAGGACGCCAAGGCCGAGCCCGAAGGCCATGACCACGCCGACGACCGAATCGCGCTCCCGAACGCGCACGCCGAGCACTCCGATGAACAGGGCCGTGATGGTAGTCCCAACGAGCAGACCCACGACCGCCGAGACGCCGACCAGGATCGCCCCGGCGGCGCCGGTGAACCCGAGCTCCGCGAGGGCGTGGACGGCAAACGCCATGTTCCGGGCCACGACGAAGCGGCTGACGATGCCGGACACGATCGCGATCACGATGCCCGCCGCAATCGCGTTCTGGGCGAAGTCGTAGCCGAGGAGGTGGATGACCTGGTCGATCACCGCGAAGCCCCCACCGGAGGATGCCCGGCATCGTCGTCGATCGCGGGCAGGTGATGCGGCTGCTCGAGGTCGAATCCGGAGCCGGTCGTGTCGCCGACGACGAGGACGCGGTCGTGGACGCGCAGCACGTCGACATGGGAGCCGTACAGCTCGGACAGCCGTTCCGACGTCAGGATCTCGTCCGGCGTGCCGGCCGCCCAGCGGCCGTTCACGACGAAGAGGACGCGGTCGACGAGCGGCAGGATCGGGTTGACGTCGTGGGTGACGAACAGGACGGTCCGGCCGGTCCGACGATGCCAGCCATCGATGAGCCCGGTGATCTCCTGCTGATGGTGGAGGTCGAGGCTGGCCAGCGGCTCGTCGCACAGGAGCAGCTGCGGGTCGCCAACCAGCGCCTGCGCGATCCGGAGGCGCTGCTGCTCACCACCTGAGAGCCGCCCGATAGGCGCATCCGCGTACGCCACCGCCTCAACGGATTCGATAGCATCCTGGACGACACGGGCGCGCTGAGCCGACGGCCGCCCGATTCCCCAGCGGTGCCCATCGATGCCAAGCCCGACGAGGTCACGACCTCGAAGTGGCAGATCACGATCAAAGCTCTGGTGCTGCGGGACGTAGCCGATGCCCGGATTGCCGCGCCTCGGCGCCGCGCCGAGGACGTTCACCGTTCCCGTCGTGAGCGGTGTCAGGCCCAGGATCACCCGGAGCAGTGAGGTCTTGCCGGAGCCGTTCGGGCCAAGGATGGCGACGAACGATGGCGCCTCGAAGGTCAGCTGCAGATCGCTCCAGACGCGCCGCTCGTGGTACTCGAGCGTCGCGTCCCTGAACTGGACGACGGGCAGTGCCACGGTCAGCCGGCCCCGGCCAACGCCTGCTCGAGCTCGGTCAGCTGGGCGAGCTGCCAGTCCTGGAAGGTCTGGAAGCTCGGTGGGATCGTCTCGGCCACCCCGACGATCGGAATGCCCTGCTGCGCGGCAAGGTCGTGGATCTGGCTCGTGGTGGGTGAAATCACCTGGCTGTTGTACAGGAGAACCTTCACCGTTTTCTGGGTGAACAGGTCGCGCTCGGCGGCGACGTCTGCGGGTGCCGGGTCGGTGCCCTCTTCGACCGCCTTCATGAAGCCAACCGGCGTCTTCACGACCAGTCCGATCTGGTCCGTCAGGTAGCCGGCCACGTTCTCCGTGAAGGCGATCGGCGTACCGGCGTACGTGCCCTTGAGCTGGGCGATCTTGGCGCCGATCGGCTTGAGCGCCGTGGGGTAGGCCCGTTCCTGGGCGGCGAAGTAGGCGGCGTTCTGCGGATCCAGCGTCGAGAGAGCAGCGGTCGCGGCGTCTGCCACCTTCGGCATCGTGGCGGGGTCGTACCAGACGTGGACGTTGACGGTGTCCGCCAGGCCGAGCAGCTGCTGGACATCGATGACCACCCGATTCGGCTTGGTCGAGGCGCCGAGGAGCTTCTGCATGAAGTCGTCATAGCCGAGGCCGTTGACGATCACGAGGTTCGCATCGGCCACGAGGGCCGCGTCCTGGGGGCTGCTCTCGAATGCGTGCGGATCCGCGTTCGGGTCGTTGAGGAAGCTCGTGGCGCGGACCCTGGGTCCACCGATCTGGCCGAGCAGGTCGGCGTAGAAGTTCTCCGTGCCGATGACCGCGAGCGGCGGCCCCGAATCGACCGGCGTCACCGTTCCCGCTCCCGGTGACCCGGCCGCGGTCGGTGCCGGGCCGGCGGGCGTTGGGGACGGAGTGACCGTCGAGTTGCACGCCGCCAGGCTGAGCAACGCCGCCACGGCGACGGCCCTGCAGGCCGTGCGACTGAGTCTCAACGGAGCGTGCACGACATTCCCCTTTGTGTTTCTGTGGCAGATTGGCGCCCGCTCAGGCGGACAGGTTGGTCTTTGCCTGGCAGTGCCGACAGAGCCCGAATAGCTCCAGTCGGTGCGAGTCAATTCGGTAGCCGCTCCGCCGCGCGATCTGTGCCACGGCCTCCGCCACGCCGGAATCCTCCACGTCCGCCGTTCGTCCGCAGCGCGAGCAGACAAGATGATGGTGATGCGCAGGCGCGCACGCCACGTAAGCGTGCTCGCCAGTCGTCAGATCGATCCGTTCGACGACGCCGAGCTCGGTCAGCAGTTCGAGCGCTCGGAACAGCGTGGCCCGGCTCACTCCGAGCCGTCGGTCGCGAGCCGCGGCCTCGAGCTCCAGGGCCGTGAAGTGTCCGCCGTAGGAGTGAATCAGACCCGCTACCGCGCGACGTGGAGCGGTCAGCTGATAGCCGGCGAGGTCGAGGGCGTCGATGATGGGGTTCGGCTCGTCCATGTGAGCCCATCATAGGCCTCGCTTGGCCGTTTGTCGAGACTCAGTCTCAACGTGGCGTGCCCTCCTCGACCTGCCGCCGCGCGGTCGCCGATTCGGTCAACCGTTGAGGAGCGCGAGCACCTCGGGCAGGCGATCGATCGTCTGGCGATCGAATGGGGCGGGCATCCGCACGATGACGGTCGAGAACCCCAGCTTGAGATACGGCCGGAGAGTGTCCGCCAGGACCTTCGGTGAGCCGAGCAGGAGCGGGACGCCGCCACCGCCGTCCGTGATGCCGTTGTAGGCGAGCTGCGCGGCGCGGGTCGCCTCGGCCTGCGCGGCGTTGTCGCGGATGATGGTCGGGAAGCTGATCGTGAGCTCGATCTCAGACATCGAGCGGCCTGCGTCCGCGCAGTGCGCGGCCAGGATCTCGAGGTGGCTCTTGACCTCGTGCACGTCGCCGCTGGTGTTCCAGGCGTCGGCGTGGCGGGCAACGGTGCGAAGTGTCTTCTTTGGCCCGCTGCCACCGACGAGGATCGGCAGGTGCGCCTGCACGGGCCGCGGCTCGCACAGCGCGTTCTTGAGCGTGTAGAACCGGCCTTCGTGGCTGACCTGCTCGCCGTCGAACAGGCGGCGCATCAGCGGCACAGCCTCCTCGAGCTTGTCGAGGCGCTCGCCGACCGTCGTCCCGAAGTCGATGCCGAACGCTTCGTGCTCGCGTTCGAACCAGGCGCCGCCGATGCCGAGGATGGCGCGGCCGTTCGAGACGTGATCCAGCGTCGTCGCCAGCTTCGTGGTGACGCCCGGATTGCGGAACGTGTTGGCGCCGACCATGAGGCCTAGGCGGACCCGCTCGGTGATCGCGGCCGCGGCGTGGAGCAGCGCCCAGCCCTCGAAGATCGGCTGCTGCCAGGGTCCCTGAATCGCGAGCAGGTGGTCCCAGACCCACACCGAGTCCCAGCCGGCCTGCTCGGCGGCGAGCGTTGCCTCCCGGAATTCGGGCCAGGTCGTGCGCTGGGGCCACAGCTGCAGCCCGAATCGAACCGGCATCGGGCTAGTCCTCCAGGTGGTCGTGGACGGTGACGATGCGCAGCCGGAACGAGATCCGATCCTGCGATCGGAACCGGGCGACGCTGTCCTCGTCGGCCTCGTCGTAGTGCTCGGCGAGCGACACGATGTCGTCCTGCGCCTGCGCAACGTCGTCGATGACGGTCTCGACGACGATCTGCAGCCCGACCCACCGGAACGGATCCTCGAGGTCGGTGACCGCGAGCGAGCCGCGACCGCTCCGGCGCAGCTCGGCCGGCCATCGACGCGGGCTCCGGCTGTTGACCAGGATCCGACCGTCAGGCTCGAGCCGGAACCAGATCACCGCCTGGTGCGGCTCGCCGTCGGCGCTCGCGGTCGCGAGCGTCGGGTAGAGCGGCTGAGCGAGGAACGCCTGGACGCGCTCTGAGAGGGTCGCAGCGGGTGGGAGGTCCATCGTCGCGATGGTACGGCCGCGCGCTCGATCGGTCCGCGTCCGAAGGTCCGGACCGTCGATCGACGGTGCCTCAGGTCAGTCGCTCGCCGGCCTCGATGCGGATGTCCAGGCGGTTCTCCGGCGGCGCGAGCGGGCACGACCACTTCGGGTCGAACGCGCACGACGGGTGGAAGGCGAAGTTGAAATCGAGAACGACGCTGTTGGGTTTGGAACCTGCGCCGAGATCCGCACTCTTGGCGGTGTCGAGGAGGTAGCGCCCCGCGCCGTAGGTTTCCGTGCCGTTCGTCGCGTCGCGGAAGGGCACGAACAGGCCGCCTGCGTAGTCCGCCATCCAGTACGCGCCCAGCGTTCGTTCGCCGCCTGGGAACGGGATCGACAGGCGCCCGATTCGCGTGAACGACTCCTCGCCACCGGTGCTGATCGGAAGCGCGAGCGTCAGCCCGCCGAAGCCGCCGAAGCCGCCGAAGCCGCCGAAACCCCCGAAGGCGGCCGCGTCTCCAGCAGCCGTCGCGGGCTGGATCGGAGCCGGCGCCTCACCTGGCTCGAGTACGACCTCGAATCGAAGGCGCGGGTCGTACGCCCAGTTCCGGGCCCGAAACGCCCGGCGATCCGCCGCGGGGACGGGCGACTGCGAATGCGTTCGGAAGAGCTTCTCGCGCTCCTCGCGCCACACTTCCCAGGCCGCCTCGGGATCGTCCTCCGACTCAGCGCGGACGGATGCGTACAGGTCCGAGACGCGCCGCCGCCAGTCGGCGAGCTCCAGGCGTTCGAGGCCGGACGGGTCGTCAGTCGTCATCGGGCAATCGTAGGTCGATCTGCGACTCGTCGATCCGCGGCTAGAATCCCCGGGTGCGAGCTCCCCGACTGACCGCGAGGGACATGCGATGACGGACCGGGCTGAGATCGGCGTCTTCGGCGGGTCCGGGTTCTACTCGCTGCTCGACGACGTCCGCGAGATCAAGGTCGACACGCCGTACGGCGCGCCGTCCGACTCGTTCTTCCTCGCGAACGTCGCCGGCCGCGGCGTGGCGTTCCTGCCGCGGCACGGGCGCCGGCACACGATCCCGCCGCACAGGATCAACTACCGGGCGAACGTGTGGGCGATGCGCTCGCTCGGGGTCAAGGCGGTCATCTCGCCGTGCGCCGCGGGCTCGCTGCAGCTCAACGTCAAGCCGGGCGACTTCGTCGTGTCCGACCAGTTCGTCGATCGGACTCGCGGCCGCGAAGACACTTTCTTCGACGGCCCCATCGTGACGCACCTCTCGTCGGCGGAGACGTATGACCCGGTGCTCAGGAAACTCGCAATCGAGACGATCCGCGACCACGGGATCGAGGTCCACGAGACCGGCACCGTCGTCGTAATCCAGGGCCCGCGCTTCTCGACCAAGGCCGAGTCCAAGTGGTTCAGCGACGCCGGCTGGGAGGTCATCAACATGACGCAGTACCCGGAGGCGTGGCTCTGCCGCGAGCTCGGGATGGCCGTCGTCAACATCGCCCTCATCACGGACTACGACGCGGGCGTCCACGAGGGGACCTCGGCGGTGGATGCCATGAGCGTCCTCGAGGTCTTCGCGCAGAACGCCGAGCGAATCCAGCAGGTCGTGCTCGACCTCATCGGCCGCTTCCCGGCGGACCTCGACGCGCTCGGCGCTGCGGCGGCCCTCGGCCCGACCCGGGGCGACGGCCATGCCATCTCGCCGGAGGACATCCGGCTGTTCGAGACGGGACTGTGACGCTCCCAATCGGGGTTTCCCTCGGCTCGATCGGGGCGACTCCCGCATGGTGGCTCGAGAGCGCGCGCCGGCTCGAAGCCGCCGGGTACCGAGCCGTCTGGTCGTGGGATCACTTCGTCGGCAAGGGCGACAAGACGGTGCCCGTCGTCGAGCAGTACACGATCCTGGCGCTCGCGGCCGGCATGACCGGCCGGATCGGCCTCGGGACGTTCGTCACGAATGTCATGAACCGGCATCCCGCGGTTGTCGCACGAATGGCATCGACGCTGCAGGAAGGGAGCGGCGGCCGGTTCACCCTCGGCATCGGCGTCGGTGGCGCGAAGCCGGAGCACCTGGCGTACGGCATCGACTTCCCCGACGTGGCCGAGCGGGCTGATCGTCTCGAGGAAGCGGTCGCCGTCATTCGCGCCCTGTGGGCCGGCGGTCCGGTGACTCGCCCGAGCCCGTTCTACCCGCTCGAGGGCGCGCACGCCTTTCCGGTGCCCGATCCGGCGCCGCGGATCCTGATCGGCGCGAGCTCGCCGCGCGGCGTCCGGATCGCGGCACAGGTCGGTGACGGCTGGGCCGCCGAGATCGAAGAGTTCGAGCAGCTCCTGCCCGCCTACCTCGCCGCCCTCGCGGCCGCGGGTCGCGCCCGCACCGACGCGTGGATTGCCCTTGGCTTCGGCGGCGTCAGCAAGAGCGGCCAGGACGCGCTCGCCAACAGCCCCTGGATCGAGGCGCCGCGCGCGACCTGGTCGCAGTACTCGGAGGCCGGCGCCGACGAGATCATCCTGACCGCCCGCACGACCGCCGACGTCGACCGCCTCGTCGCGGCCGTCGATCGCTGGTAGGCCGATGACGACCTCGTCTGCGCCGCCCGCGGTCCGGCGCGAGCTGGAGCCGACCCATCCCTGCATCCGGTGCGGGCGGGAGGGCGTGCCGGCGGACGCCGGACTGTGCGAGCTGTGCAACCCGCTCGAGCTGGCCCAGCCATCCGCAACCCAGATGCACGGCATCGCGGCCGTTGGGATCATCGCCTTCATCGTCGTGCTCGCCGTCGCGAGCCGGGCCGTGCTCGCAGGCACGGGGCCGTTCACGGGCTCGGTGACGGGCGTGACGGCGGTCGCGGGCGGCCTCGCCGTGACGCTGCACGTGAGCAACGCGGGCAGGACCGCCGGCGCGACCGTGTGCGAGGTCGCCGAGTCACCGGTCCGCGTCGGGGCGCCGACCGAGACCGTCCAGGTCCCGCTCGTGCCCGCCGGCCAATCGATCGACTATGTGGCCGTCGTCAGCAAGCTCGGCACGACGGCGCTGCCGCTGGCGGCCGACTGCCAGTCGCCGTGACGATCGAGACGGGGGCGGCTTCCATCGATCGCCGCGCGGCGTCCGGCGATCACGCCGCGGAGCTCGCCTTCACGACGGCGCTCGCCGAACGGGCCGGGACCCTGCTGGTCGAGCGGTTCGAGAAGGTCGAGCGCATCGACTACAAGTCGGCAAAGGACGTCGTGACCGAGGTCGATCAGCTGTCCGAGGAGCTGATCATCTCCGCCATCCGAGCGGCGTATCCGGGCGACGGGATCATCGCCGAGGAGAGCGGCGAGCACGCCTCCGGCGCCGGCGACGCGCCCTCGGGCGGGGTTGGCCGAGCGTGGGTCATCGATCCGCTCGACGGCACCATCAACTACGCCAACGGCATCCCGTTCTTCTGCGTGGCGATCGCCCTTGTCGAGGCGGGCAGTCCGGTCGTCGGCGTGATCCATGACCCGATCCGCGGCGAGACGTTCGCCGCGACCGCCGGAGGCCCGGCCACGCTCGATGGCCGCGAGATCCGCGCCTCCGTCAAGACCGCCCTGACCGACTACGTGGTGTCGATGGCGCTGTCCGGGCGCGCGCTCATCGGACGTTCGCGGGCGATCCGCAAGGCTGTCCGCGTGCCCCGCGCGATGGGCTCCGCGGCGCTGTCGCTGGCGTACGTCGGCAACGGGCGCTTCGACGCGTTCGTCCAGCAGGGCGGCCTTTCGACCTGGGACGTCGCGGCTGCCGGCCTCATCGCCGAGCGCGGCGGCGCGCACCTGACCGACCTCGAGGGCGGTCCCTGGTTCGACCTCTCGCGCCCGACTCGAACCATCGGTGTCCTGGCTGCGCCGCCCGCCCACCACGCGGAGCTGCTCGAGATCGTCCGGGGTTCGCGAGGCTGACCTCAGGTCGACAGCCACCGATGCGGCCGGCCGGCGTACTGGGGGAGCCCGAGCCGTGCGCACAACGCGTGCCATTCCGCCTTCGGGGTGCCGAGCCAGCGGAGCTCCTCGACCGATTCCTGCGGGATGACGACCCCGTCAGCGGTCGTGCGGAGGCGCGCGAGCGATCGGTAGAGCTGGACCTCGTCCCAGCGCTCGCGGAGGGTCTGCGCGAGCACGGGCGCGCCACGCAGGCTCTTCACGTCCCACGCGGAGGCTTTCGCGGGGATTGCCTCAAGGGAGCCATAGCGGGCGAGCACAGCCGCGGCGGACTTCGCCCCCCAGCCCGGCAGGCCCGGAAAGCCATCCGCGGCGTCGCCCACCAGCGCGAGCCAGTCCGGGATCGCCGATGGCGGTACGCCCCATTTGTCCATGACCGCGGGCTCGTCGTACGTGATCCGGCGGCGCCGATCGAGCAGGACGACCCGCTCGTCGTCGACGAGCTGAGCCATGTCCTTGTCCGGCGTGCACACAAGCACCTGCTCCACGTCCGGATCCGCGGCAAAGCGCTCGCAGGCCGCCGCAATGGCATCGTCCGCCTCGAACTCGACCATCGGCCACAGGACGAGCCCGAGCGCGCCGATGGCCTCCTCGGCGATCGGGAACTGGGACAGGAGCTCGGGCGGCATGCCGGCCGATGACTTGTAGCCGGGATAGAGATCGTTGCGGAACGACTCGATGACCCGGTCCGTCGCACAGCCGACGTGCGTCGCGCCCTCCTCACGGAGCAGGTACAGGAGCTGGTCGATCAGCCCTGCGACGCCCGACAGATTGACGCCATCGCGCCCGAGGGTGGGCGGGCGAGGCGCGTAGTGGGCCCGGAACAGCTCGTAGGTCGCGTCGACGAGGTGGACGCGCACTTGGATCAGGGCAGCGTGCCGAAGCAGAATCCGAGCACGCAGCCGGCGGCCGCCATCGAGGCGAGCGCGCGAGCGCCGTCGCCATCGCCGAGGTCAACGGCGGCGATCGCGTCCTGGAGCACCTCGGTGCCGAAGCCGAGGCTGGTCGCGTCGATTGCGGTCGCGCTGACGCAGTAGTCGGTGGCGAGCCCGACGACGACGACCCTCGTGACGCCGCGCTCGTGGAGCAGCCCCTCCAGCTCGGTGGACGTCGTCGCGCCGGTGACCGGGTCCTTCATCGAGAACGCGGAGTAGCCGTCCTCGCCGTGGACGCCCTTCCGCACGGATGGCCCGGCAACCGTCAGACCTGGGTGGAATGCCGCGCCCCACGTGTCGCCAACGCAGTGAACCGGCCAGATCCCGCCGTCCTTCGCGAAGTGCGGCGTCGAGGCGGGGTGCCAGTCCTGCGTGTAGACGACGATCGCGCCGTCTTCGGTCGCCTGGCGCACCTCGCCGTTGACCATCCGGACCACGTCCGCTGCGCCGTCCACGTACAACGACCCGGCGGGATCGGCGAAGTCGTTCTGCACATCGACGACGATCAGGGCGGTGTTGGCGTCGTATCGCTTGGCCACGAGTGCGAGGGTATCGCAGGCGCGAGTTGCATCCGTGCCGCAACCGAGCCGCCACTCCGGTGCAACGCCGACTTGGGCTAAGGTTCCCGTGTGACATTCGCGGAAACCGACCTCGCAGCGCTCGACGCGGCCGAGGAGATCGAGATCGAGACTCGGGCGGCGGATGGAATCGTGCACCGTACGATCGTCTGGCCGGTCGTCCGCGACGGCACGGTGTACGTGCGCTCCTACAAGGGCCCGTCCGGCCGCTGGTACCGCGAGGCACTCGCGGACGCAACGGTGGCCCTCCACGTCGACGGCCGGCGCCTGGCCGCGAGGGCCATTCCCGCGGCCGATCCGCCGTCCGTCGAGGCCTGCAGCGCCGCGCTCAGGGCCAAGTACCCTGGCGATGGGTCGCTCGCAGCGATGCTGGCTTCGGACGTCCTCCCGACCACCCTGCGAATGGTGCCGGCATGACCGTGACCGAGTCCCGCAGCAGCCAGCCGCAGGGGAGCGAGCCAGAGGCCGGCGAGCCGCGCGGCGAGCTCTACCTCGACGAGTTCAAGCACCAGCTGCCCGACATCGACGAACAGGAGACGACCGACTGGGTCCGCTCGCTCGACGACGTCGTCGAGCAGGAAGGCGAGACCCGCGCTCGATTCCTGCTGTTCAAGCTCCTGAAGCGGGCGCGCCAGCTCCAGGTTGGGCTGCCGCCGCTCACCAACACGCGCTACATCAACACGATCAGCCCCGAGCAGGAGCCGGACTTCCCCGGCGACGAAGGCCTCGAGCGCCGCATCCGGCGCCTGATCCGCTGGAACGCCGTTGCGATGGTCCTGCGGGCCAACACGAAGTACAGCGGCATCGGCGGCCATCTGGCCACGTATGCGAGCGCCGCCACGCTCTACGAAGTGGGCTTCAACTGGTTCTTCAAGGGTCGCGACAACGGCGGCCCCGGCGACCAGATCTTCTACCAGGGCCACGCGGCGCCGGGCATCTACGCCCGCGCCTTCCTCGAGGGCCGCCTGTCCGAGGACCAGCTCGACCACTTCCGGCGCGAGACGCCACCCCAGCATGGCCTCTCCTCATACCCGCACCCGCGCCTGATGCCGGGCTTCTGGGAGTTTCCGACCGTCTCGATGGGCCTCGGCCCGATCGACGCGATCTACCAGGCCCGGTTCAACCGCTACCTCCAGAACCGCGGCCTCCTGGATACCTCGGGATCGCGCGTCTGGGCGTTCCTGGGCGACGGCGAGACCGATGAGCCCGAGGCACTCGGCGCGCTGCACGTCGCCGCCGACGAGGGCCTCGACAACCTGACCTTCGTCGTCAACTGCAACCTGCAGCGACTCGATGGCCCGGTCCGCGGCAACGGCAAGATCATCCAGGAGCTCGAAGCCGTCTTCCGCGGCTCCGGCTGGAACGTGATCAAGGTCATCTGGGGCCGCGAGTGGGACGAGCTCCTGGCGCGCGACCGCGCCGGCCTCCTCGTCGAGGAGATGAACACGACCGTCGATGGCGAGTTCCAGAAGTTCTCGGTCGCCGGCGGCGCGTACATCCGGGAGCACTTCTTCGGGCCGGACCCGCGGCTGCAGCAGCTCGTCGAGCACCTGACCGACGATGACCTGTCCAAGCTCCGGCGCGGTGGCCACGACTATCGCAAGGTCTTTGCAGCGTACAAGGCGGCGACCGAGCATCGCGGCGCGCCAACGGTGATCCTCGCGAAGACCGTGAAGGGCTGGACGCTCGGCCCCGGTGTCGAGGCGCGCAACATCACCCACCAGGCCAAGAAGCTGTCCGAGGCCGAGCTGCGGATCTTCCGGGATCGCCTCGAGCTGCCGATCCCCGACGCTTCGCTGAAGGATGCGCCGTATTACCACCCGGGGCCGGACTCGGAAGAGGTCCAATACCTCCACGAGCGCAGGGCCGCCCTCGGCGGGCCGCTCCCGAAGCGTGCCTTTCCGACGGTCGAGCTGCCCGCTCCGAAGACCACGTTCGACGCCGAGTTCGACGCCGGCTCGCCGACCGCCGTCTCGACGACGATGGCCTTCACCCGGATGCTCCGGAACCTGATCCGGGACCCCGATCTCGGGCCGCGCATCGTCCCGATCATCCCGGACGAGGCGCGCACCTTCGGCATGGACCCGCTGTTCAACGAGGTCGGCATCTACTCGGCGACCGGCCAGCACTACGAGCCGGTCGACAGCGAGCTCGTCCTGAAGTACCGCGAGGCGATCAACGGCCAGGTCCTGGAGGAGGGGATCACGGAGGCGGGTTCGGCCGCCGGGTTCCAGGCGGCCGGGACGTCCTACGCAACGCACGGCTTCCCGGTGATCCCGTTCTACATCTTCTACTCGATGTTCGGGTTCCAGCGGACGGGCGACCAGCTGTGGGCCGCGGGCGACGCGCGAGCGCGCGGATTCCTCATGGGCGCGACGGCCGGCCGGACGACGCTCACCGGCGAGGGCCTCCAGCACGACGACGGCCACAGCCACGTCCTCGCCATGACCAATCCCGCTGTTCGCGGCTACGACCCGACGTACGCCTACGAGCTCGCCACGATCATCCGCGACGGCATCGAGCGGATGCACGTCAAGGCAGAGGACCTCATCTATTACATCTCGATCTACAACGAGAACTACCCGCAGGCCGCCAAGCCAGAGGGCGTCGACGAGGGGATCCTGCGCGGCATCTACCGGCTGGTCCCGGCCCCGAAGCTCAGGCAGGGCGCGCCGACCGTCCGCCTTGTCGGCTCCGGCTCGATCCTGCTGCAGGTCATCGCGGCGCAGGCGCTGCTCGCCGAGCAGTTCGGCGTCGCCGCCGAGGTCTTCTCGGCGCCGTCGTTCCCGATGCTGCGGCGCGACGCGCTCATCACCGACCGCTGGAACCGCCTCCATCCGGCCGAGAAGGCGCGCGATCCCTATATCTCGACGGTCCTGGGCCCGAAAGGCGGGCCGATCATTGCCGCGTCCGACTGGATGAAGGCGATCCCGGATCTGATCCGGCCGTGGATTGCCGCCCCATTCGAGACGCTCGGCACCGACGGCTTCGGCCGCAGCGACACGCGCGAGTCGCTCCGCGCCTACTTCGAGATCGACTCGCCCAGCATCGCCGCCGCGGCGCTATCTGCGCTTGCCCGCGCCGGCGCCATCACGCCCGAAGCGGCCGCCAAGGGCATCGATGCCCTCGGCATCGACCCGGAGAAGGCAGACCCACTCGACACGTAACGCAGCGGCCGGCGCTACTGCGGCGTCAGCACCACCCGCGACACCGTTCCGTTGAGCAGCGTGACGTACAGCTCGCCGGCGACGTCCTGGCCGAAGGCCGAGATCACGCCCGAGTCGCCGCGGCCCACGACCACCGGATCCACGAGCCTGGTCACCCCCGCCCCGATCGCGAAGAACCGCCCGGACCCGTAGTCCGCGAAGAGGTAGAACCCGTCCGCACTCGGAACCGCGTTGCCGCGGTAGACGTACCCGCCGATGACGGTCGAGCCGATGGTCCGGCCGTACTCCGATACCGGCAACGTCAGCCCGCCCGACGAGCAGAGCACCGCGTTGTAGCAGTGGCTGGCTTCCATCCGGTTCCAGCCGAAGTTGAGCCCGCCGACACCCGCGCGAGCGACATCGACCTCCTCGTACGAGTCCTGGCCGACGTCGCCGATCCACAGGTCGCCCGTCGCGCGATCGAACGACATCCGCCATGGGTTGCGCAGCCCGTACAGCCAGACCTCGGGCGCGCCGCCACCGCCGGCGAACGGGTTGCCGGGCGGAATCGCGTAGGGCGCGCCGCCGACGGCGCCATCGACATCGAGGCGGAGGATCTTGCCCAGCAGCACCTTCGTGTTCTGGCCGTTGCCCTGCGGGTCGCCACCGCTGCCGCCATCCCCGAACGAGACGTACAGGTCGCCGTCCGGCCCGAAGGCCAGCGCGCCGCCGTTGTGGTTCGCGTACGGCTGCTTCTGGAACAGCACCTGCTTGAGCGTCGTGGGGTCGGCGCGGTTCGGGTCGTTCGGGTCGATGGTCAGGCTCGCCACGACGGTGTCGCCGTCGGCGTTCGTGAAGTCGACGTAGAAGCGCGGGTCGGTCGGAAAGCCCGGGTGCAGCGCGAGCCCGAGCAGGCCCTGCTCGCCGCCGCTCTTGACGATCGAGCGCAGGTCGACCAGGGGATCCGGCAGCGTCGTGCCATCTGCCTGGACGACCCAGATCCGGCCGTCCTGCGCGACAACGAACAGGCGGCCGGTGCCGTCATCGGGCGCGGCGATCGCGAGCGGCCCGCCGTCGACCTTCGCGAACGGCTGGAGCGACAGCGAGAACCCAGGTGCGACGGTGGGGAGAGGCCCCGGAGTCGCGCTCGGCGTCGGCGCGATCGTCGGGGCCGGCGCGGAGGCGGTGCCGCTCGTGAACGCGGGCACACCGCTCCCGGTCGGGCCCGAGGTCGTCGGCGCCGGTGACGGAATCTCCGCGATGCAGCCGGCGACCGCGGTCGCGATCAGCACCGTCACGGCCACGATCCATCCAGGCCCCTGCCGCCCCCGTCGTTCGCTCATCCCGTGATGCTAGGCTCCCGACCCGTGGACGCTTTCTCGCTGGACCTCCTGCTCCAGGCGCGCGCCGAGTCCGGTCGCCTGTACCACGAGTTCATCCGGACTCACGACCTGTCGGTGGGACTCTACGTGCTCCCGGCCGGTGGCGCCGATCCCCAGGGTCCGCACACCGAGGACGAGGTCTACCACGTGATCTCGGGCCGGGCCAGCATCCAGGTCGGCGCTGCTGATCACGCCGTCGAGCCCGGCTCGACCGTGTTCGTCGGTGCGGACGTCGAGCATCGCTTCCACGACATCGAGGAGGAGCTCGTGGTCCTGGTCGCCTTCGGGCCGGCCGAGTACACGCATCGAGCCGATCACCAGCAGGGCCGGCCGCATGGAGCCGCCGCCGGCTGATCGCACCTGCGGGTCAGCGATTCCCCGGGAACCGTTCCAGCAGCTCGAGCGCAAGCTCGCTCGCGCGCCCGACCGCGTCGTGACGGAAGAACGCGTAGACATCGTCGCCGGCGGCGAGGAACGGCTCGATCCGCGCGGCCCAGGCATCGAGCTCCGCAGCGGCGTAGTCGTGCCGGCGCAGGCGCAGGTACAGGAACGACCCCGTCCGGCGGATGAACGGCGGCTCGGGATCGGGTGCCGCTTCGCCACCGCCCGCCACGCCACCTGAGCCCGTCGCTCCTTCGTCGCCCTCCGGCGGCAGCTCGGTGGTGCACAGGGTCGCGCCGGTGGAGCGGAGCGCAGCGAACGTCTCGTCGACGTGCCACGACGTGTCCTGGAGCTCAACGACGAGCGGGATCGTTCGCGGCCAGGCGGCGAGGAACGCCGCGAGCCGCGCGTCGGCAAGCGACGTGTCGCCACCGACCCACGGGCCGTCGCGCCGGATCTCGGCAGGGACGCGGAAGAGGACGGCGCCGAGTCGTTCGCCGAACGCGGGAAGCGGCTCCGTCAGCCACGCGATCGACTCCTCGGGTGCTCCCCACAGCGCCCGGACCGCGGAGCCGCGCTGGGCCTTGACCGCGAACCGGAACTCCGGCGGTGTCGCCCGCAGCCAGCCCGCGATCGCCGACGCCGTGGGCCGGCGCCGGAACGTCGCGTTCAGCTCGAGCGCCGGCAAGCGCTTGGCGTACGAAGCCAGGAAGCCGGAAGCGCGCGTGCCGGCGGGGTAGAAGCGAGGTACCCAGTCGGGGTAGGCGAAGCCTGACGTCCCGACGAGCAGGCGGCCGGGTCCGCGACCGGTCAGGCGCGACCCCGGGAGCCGCAGGCGCGATCGCCGACGGCGCGCATCGTGCGCTCGACGACCTGGATGTCGTCGGCATCGATGGCGGACAGGAAATAGTCGGCGATGCCGCGGAGGTGGGTCGGCGCGGCCGTGCGGAGGCGGTTAACGCCGGCGTCCGTGAGCGCGGCCTCGGCGCCCCGCAGGTCGCTGGAGCAGGTGACGCGGGCGACGAGGCCGTCGTCGACGAGCCGGTCGATGAGGCGGGTGGCGCCACTCTTCGAGAGCGTCAGCAGCTCGGCCAGGCGGCCCATCCGGAGTCGATGCTCCGGCGCCTCGACCAGGATCAGGAGCGCCACGTACTCCTGGAGCGACATGCCGTGCTCGGCGCGCAGGTCCTCGTCGAGCCGGCGCGAGACGTGCGCCTGGGCCGTCACGAAGGCGCGCCACGGCGCGAGTCGCGGATCGCGGGGCGTGAGCGGCTGGACCTGGGTGGTCGTCGGAGACGGCATGACCAGTCCATCGTACGGCCCGAGTCGTTGCGCGGTCAACGACGCACCGGAACGGAGGCACGCCGACCGGCTAGCATCCCGCCCCATGACCATCTTCGATGTCGACGCCATTCGCGGCCGGTTCCCGGCGCTCTCGCTGACCCATGACGGCCGCCCGATGGCGTTCTTCGACGGCCCCGGCGGGACCCAGGTCCCGGAATCGGTGATCGACGCGGTGTCGCGCTACTACCGCGAGTCGAACGCGAATCACGGCGGCCTGTTCCCGACCTCGCAGCGATCGGATGCCATCGTCGACGATGCCCACGCCGCCCTCGCCGACCTGCTCGGCGTGGACGCGAACGAGATCACCCTCGGGCCGAACATGACCACCCTCACGTTCCACGTTTCGCGGTCGATCGTCGCGACCTTCCGACCCGGCGACGAGATCGTGGTCTCGGGGCTCGATCACCAGGCCAACGTCGACCCGTGGATCGCCGCGGCCCGGGACAGCGAGGTGATCGTCCGCACCTGGGAGCCGAATCTCGCCGACTGCACCCTTCGCCTCGAGGACCTCGACCCGCTCCTCAACGAGCGCACGAGGCTGGTTTCCGTCGGCTGGGCGTCGAACGCGGTGGGCACGATCAACCCGGTCGCCGAGGTCGCCGCGCGCGCCCACCGCGCGGGGGCGTGGCTGTTCGTCGATGCGGTCCACGCCGCGCCGCACCTCCCGCTCGACGCGCGCGCCGTGGACGCCGACTTCGTCGCCTGCTCGGTCTACAAGTTCTTCGGTCCGCACGTCGGCGCGCTGTATGCGCGGCGCGAGATCGCGGATCGGCTGCCGGCATACAAGGTCCGCCCGGCCTCGCATCGGTTCGAGACCGGCACGGGGAACTTCGAGGGCTACGCCGGCGCCCTCGCCGCGATCGAGTACCTCGCCGACGTCGGCGTTCGCTACGGCGGCGCGCCCGCCGACGGCTCCCGACGCGAGCGCGTGCTCGCCGGGATGCACGCGATCCGGGCCTACGAGATGGAGCTGTACCGGCACCTGGCGGCGCGCATCGGGGCGATCGACGGGATCTCGATCGTCGGCCTGACCGCCGACGCGGACGTCGAGCGACGAACCCCGACCGTGGCGATCACCATCACGGGCATCACGCCCCACGATGCGGCCGCGCGACTCGGCGAGCGCGGCATCGCCGTCTGGGACGGCGACTTCTATGCCACCGGCCTCATCGAGCGGCTCGGGCTCGCGCCGGACGGCGTGGTTCGCATCGGCTTGACGCACTACAACACGCGCGCCGAGATCGACCGCCTCGCCGACGAGCTGGCGGAGCTCGCCGGCTAGCGGATCGTGTAGGTCGTCGCGGGCGTCGAGGACCCGACCGTCGGGGCAACCTCGGACTGCACGACGGCGGGCTCCCAGCGGTACGTGCCTGCCGTGACGACGCGCGCCGAGTAGCCGTAGACGTGTTGCAGGTCCTGCGGCGAGACGCACCACGACACGATCTGCCCGTCGATATCGTACGGACCGATCACGTCGGGGGGACCTTCCGATTCCTCGTCACTCCAGCCGGCGCCGGCGACGACCGGCGCGAGCCCGGACGGGAGCAGGTCGGTCAGGCGATAGCAGCCGCCGGGTGCCTGGGCTCCGAAGGACACCGTCAGCGTGACCTTGACGAGGTGGGCGTCCGACGCGTCACCGGCCGGCGTGACGGTCCTGACGACCGACATCGTCGGATCGGCCGGGAGGGCGCCGCCCGTCGCCGTCCAGGTGGTGGCGACCGCAAGCTGGCCGGCAAGTGGCTCGAGCCGCAGGCCCGCCCGCTGGCCCGGCGTCAGTACGAGGCTGAACGAGCCGCCCGGCTCGAGCGTGACGTCGTGGCGCCGTCCGTCGACCGTCCAGGCAAATCGTCCGGCGGTCTTCGGCAGGCGGTCGAGCATGCCCTGGACGTAGCCCAGCTGCTCGAGCGGGAACACCTGCTCCGTCGATGGATGGTCGGTGAGGTACCGCGAGACGTCGTTTGCGATCGGATCGCCGAGTCGCGCCGCGAGGAGGAGCAACAGCCCCGAGGCCTCGAGCGAATCGTCGAGGGACGAGCCCGCCGCGAGGCGAACCCACGGCCCCAGCCGCTGGCCGCTCGCCGCGAGGACCATCCGCTCGATCGTGCGGGCGCTGGCCTCGTCGCCGGCGGCCGCGAACCCGAGGGCCAGCCAGAGCTGCTCTCGAAGCGTGAGGGTCGTGGCGTCGTAGCCGCGTAGCTGCTCGAGGACGTCGGCGCCGGTCCCGGCGAGGCCGGCAAGCGCGACGATCCGCCGCTCGCTGTTCGACGAATCACCGTTCTCGAGCTCGGCCTGGAAGGCGCTCCGGAGCCCGTCGATGTCCATGACCGACCCTGCCGCCAGTGCCGCGCGTGCGGCGAGGAACAGGTCCGCCGAGCCGTAGGGGAGGAGTGCCACGCCGTCGCCCGTCTGGTACCGATCCGCGTCGAAGCCGGTTGTCGGGAGCGAGGTCGGCGGAACGTCGAATTCGTCGATCAGAAGCTGGCGCGCCAGCTCGGCTGCGGCCGTCCGATCGAAGCGAGCGCTCGTCGAGGCCGCGAGGTCACGCAACGGGGCGATGAGCCTGCCCCGCCCAGCGTCGGTCACGACGAACGTCGTCAGGCCGTTGCCGCCCTGCGGGCGGAAGTCGGGGCCGAGCAGGTCGTAACTCGCCGCGACGGTCCCGAGGCGGCTGTCCACGATGTGGACGGTCCGGATCAGGACATCGCTCAGCTGCTTCCCGGCATGCGTCGCGGTGGCCTCGATTCGGATCGAGTGGTCGCCCGCGACCATCGTCGGCAGTGCGAGGCGGAGCGCCTCGAAGGCGTTGCCTGCGACGACCGCGGGCGCCAGCCCGAGGCTCGGCGCCGACACGACGAAGCGAACGTGGTCGCCGGTGGCCAGCCCGTCGCCGTAGCCGCGGAGGCGCAGGACCGGCTGGTCGCCGACGAGGTACTCCGGCGCCAGCGATGCGTCGGCGAAGAACGGCAGCCCGACCGGGATGAGGACCGAGGCCTGGCCGGCGTCGAGCGCGGCGGTCACTGCCATGGCCGACATGTGCCAGCTCGTGAGGTCGTCGGAGAGCTTGAAGGAAATCGAGCCCTTTCCGGACGCATCGGTCGTGATGCGCTGGAACGCCACCGTGTCCCGGAAGTCGCCGCGGTCACCGCCTCCGGTGTCACCGCAGCCGCCGCCATCGGGAACGGGAACGGCGTGCGATTGGTAGCTCGCGAGGAACCCGGGCGACACCTGGCTCATGAGCTGGTCGAGCGGGTTGACATCGCTCGCCGCGCCCAGCGTGTACAGCTTCTGGTCCACGCCCTGGATCACCACGTCGGCGGCGACCAGGTGGCCGGTCGGGCCGGTCGTCGTGACCCCGATCGTGACCTGATCACCGGGCTGGTAGCTCGCCCGGTCCGGCTGCAGGTGGATCGTGACCGCCTTGTCCTGCTGATCGACATCGACGACGACATCGGCCACCTGATAGCCGTCGTTCGTGAGCCACACGCCGCGCGCCGTGAACCCGGGCAGGTCCGCGTCGCGGAGCGTGCGTGTGAAGGTCGGGCTGTCCTGGACGGTGGCCTCGAGCGCGCCGACCTCGCCGACGACGAACAGGAAGCGCCCGCCTGCGGCGGTGGTGCCGTCGCCCTGCCGCATCGTGAGCTTGACAGGGGTATCGAGCCGGCTCGGCAGGCTCGGGATGCCGCAGCCGCCGGGGACCTCGAGGTAGGCGGTCGGCCACGGGGAGACGTTGGCGGTTGCCGTCGCCTGCACGCTGAGCTGGACCTTCCGGCCCTGCGCGTCGGCGGAGGTGAGCCGGATCCCGTAGGTGTCCTTTGCGACGGGGGCCGGGATGGAAAGCCTGAACGCGCCGTCGGCCGCGGAGGTCAGCGTATGCGTCCCGAGGATGACCTCGGTCTGCGTGGTCTCGTACTGGGGCACGACCTTCTTCTCGATGAAGTCGTAGGTCGTGCCGGTCTGCACGCGGTGCTCGACCAGGTGCGTGACCTGGGCCTGGACGGTGCCGCCCGCGATCGGGGCACCAGCGGGATCGTCGAGGCTGCCGCCGGCGGCCAGCGCGGCCTCGTAGCCGGCGAGATCGAAGGAGGACAGGGTGCCCGTGACGACGATGTTGCCGCCGGTGACGGTGCCCGCGCCAGTGATCCACGAACGGGACGGGATCACGGGGACGTACAGGGTCGCGCCGATCTGGCCCTCCTCCGGATGGACGGGCGCGACGTCGACCTGCATGTTGCCGACGCCTTCTGGTCCGTCCTCGGTGACTGCCTTGAGGACGACGCTCGCCTTCCCGAGGACATCGGTGACGGCCGTCGCGTGCTGGTCGCCGGCGGTGAACTGCAGCTCCATGCCCGGCACCGGCGTGCCGTCGTAGAAGGCCGTCGTCGTCGAGATCGTGACGCTGGCCCCCGCCAGGTACGAGTGCCGGTCGGTGTGTGCGTCGACCTGGTAGGCCGGCTTGACGATGCCGCCCACGTAGACCCACACGGACGACACGAGCGCCTTGCCGACAAACAGGTCGATCTCGTATTGCGCGCGCGGCAGGTCGGCGATGTGGAGGTCCGCGGTGAAGACACCGCGCGCGGTTGCGTGGACCGGCACCCGCAGGATTGGGGCGTCCGGTGAGCTGTCGGGCGCTCGGAGACGGAGCTCGATCCCGTCGGGGACGGAGCGGTCGGAGCGGGCACGGATCGTGCCGTAGACGTGGACCGTGTCGGTCTGGCGGTACGTCGTGCGATCGGTCCCGACGAGCAGCCACCATGCATCCGAGCCCGGGCCGTACCACCACGAGGTCGCGTTCGCGTAGCCGTACGGAATCGGGAGGCCGAGAGGGACCAGCAGGCTGCCGAGGCCGGCTGCCGTGACCGTCAGGAACTTGGCTGGCAGCGGGGCCGGAGTATCTGCACCCGCCAGCGGGTCCTGGACAACGCCAAGCTCGGTGGGCGTCGGGACCCGGACGACCCCGTCGGCGCCCGTGGTTCCGAGGAGCCGCCCGCCCGTGATCGAGACCGTGGCGCCCGCGACGGATGCATCGCTGCCGAGGTCGTTGACCCAGACGACGCTGGTCTGCGTGCCGGCAATCGCGTAGGCGGACACGTTGGTGACCTGGATGAGCAGCTGCGCCGGGGCGCCGGGCTGCTGGATGGTGATGAGGTAGGCGCCCTTGGCGAGCCGGACCGGGATGGTCATGAGCGGCCCGGCATCGGACTGCACGATCGGGGCGTTGGCCTCGGCGACCTTGGTCAGCCCGGTGGTCGAGACGGTGGCGGATGGCGCGGCGATGGCCCACGAATCGGGACCGGCGAGCGCGACAGCCGCAGCGATGACGGCCTTGAAGTCGGGCAGGCGATGGATCACGATCCCGACGCTCGTGGCTGCGGGACCCTCCTTCTCATCCGAGGCCTGGTCCGTGACCAGGACCGTCGGCTTCTGATCCGGCGGGATCTCGATCATGGCTCGGCCGAATTCGATGCGCGGCGTCGGGCCGGCGGTCGCGGCGGTCTCGAACCGGAAGGTCAGGTCGGACTCGAGGGTCTCGGTGGAGCCGGTGAGGCCGATGCCCTTGTGGACGGTGAGGGTGTAGATCGTCGCCTTGGCGAGGGGCTTGGTGGCCACGAAGGCCCACGTCCGGCCGTGCTCCTCGAAGCGTCCGGCAACCTTCGGAGCGATCGAGAGGTGATCGGCCACACCGGTGACGCCGTCCTGGTCGAAGGTGATCTCGACGCCGGTGTTCGTGGGAACGTCCACTGCGTGGTCGCCCGGCAGGGTGCCGACGACGTGCAGCGGAGCCCTGGTCCGGAAGGCCCACGTTCCCGCGAGCGAGCCGTCGGTCGACTCGAGGCGAACGCGATAACGCTGGCCGACGGCGAGCGGGCTGACTGGCCGAACGGTCGCCGTGTCGGCCGTCGCGCCGGCGGTGATGGCGAGCTTGACCGGCGGATCGACTTGGAGGCCCCGTGCGAGCTCGACCGCAGGGGTCGAGGTGAGGGATCGCAACGTGAACGAGGTCGTCGTCCCGATGCCGGTCCGATCGCTGTCGTCGGCGACGAGCTCCGCGTCCGCAACGTACGGCCCGAGCGCGAGGCCTGACCACGCCTCGGGGGCATCCGTCGGGGATGTCGTTGGCTGCGCGGCGACCTGGGTCGACGCCGGCACGATGGAGTGGCCGGGACTGGCGGTCGGGTGGGTCAGCGTCGTCGGCGCGAGGATCGCGGCCACGATCACGAGCACCCCGACCGCGACCGCGGCCTTCGCCGCCCTCACTCGATCGAATGCGCGACCACGCGGTTCCGAACCACCGGGCATTGGGCCTGCCTCCATCGTTCCCCTCCGCCGGTGAGACGCGCCACTGGCCAGGTTGTGGCAGGCGTCCAGGCGCGCCGCCGCCTGACCTATCCTGCGCCGGTGATCGAAGCACCGAGCCTCGAGGCCTTCGGCGGCCAGAGCAACACGGCCTCGCTCCGAAGCGCGCTCCTGAAGGCGCCGGGCCCCGCCTTCGGGCGGGCGTTCGAGGATCCCGCGTACGGCTTCCTGCACGCGTGCGACATCGACGTCGCCCAACGCGAGCACGCCGCCTTCGCCGAGCTGCTCGCCTCGCTCGGCACGACGATCCACCTGCTGGACGCCGAGATCGACAGCCCGGACCTGCTGTACACGTACGACCCATTGATCGTCACCGATCGCGGCGCCATCCCGCTGCGGCCCGGCAAGCCCAACCGCGCGCCGGAGGCCGGCGTCATCGAGGCGTGGACGCTCGACCATGGCATTCCGACCGCCGGCCGGATCGAGCCACCGGGAACGATCGAGGGCGGCGACACCTTCTGGCTGCGACCCGACCTGTTCTGCATCGGGCGGACGCTGCGGACGAACCAGGCCGGCGTTGATCAGCTGGGCGCGCTTGTCGGCGGCGACGTGCGCGTGTTCGACGTGCCGTACTGGAAGGGCCCGGCCGAGCTGGTCCACCTGATGTCGGTGATCAGCCCGATCGCGGACGATCTCGCGGTCGTGTTCCTGCCGCTGCTGCCCGTGGGCCTGTGGCACCTCCTCCGCGACCTTCGCTACCGGCTTATCGAGGTGCCCGAGGCGGAGTACCCGACCCTCGGCTGCAACGTGCTCGCCGTGCAGCCGGGCGTGGTCGTCGCGGCGGAGGGCAACCCGCGAACCGCCGCGGCGATGGCGGCGGCCGGCGCCGAGGTGCACACCTACGCGGCGTCCGAGATCGGCATGAATGGCTCCGGCGGCCCGACGTGCATGACTCGGCCGATCCTGCGCGGGTGACCGTGACCGGGGAATCGGGGCTGCACGAGGTCGAGCAACGGGCGGCGGACGCCGTCGATCCCGGTTGGACGGCCGCGGCGGTCGAGCAGCTCGTCCGGGTGCCGAGCGTGACCGGCGACGAAGGCGCAGTGCAGGACCTCGTGGCGGAGCTGCTCGCCGAAGCGGACGCGCGGGTGGAGCGGCTCGAGCCCGATCCGGCGGCCGCGCGTCGCGATCCCGACTGGCCCGGTGATGAGATGCCGCGCGACCGGCTCCCGATCGCGCTCGGTCGGCTTGGCCGGCCTGGGGGGCGGCGGGTCGTGCTCGTCGGCCATGTGGACGTCGTGCCGGTCGGCGATCCCGCGAGATGGACGCGCGATCCGTGGGCCGGCGAGCGCGAGGGCGACCGCGTGTACGGACGCGGTGCCGTGGACATGAAGGGTGGCGTCGCATCGATCCTCGGGGCGGTCCGGGCGATCACGGCGGCCGGCCTCGAGGATCGCCTCGAAGGCGAGATTCTCATCGCCAGCGTGCCGTCGGAGGAGGACGGCGGGCAGGGGATGCTCGCCGCCATCCGTGCGGGCGTGACCGGGGACATGGCGATCATCACCGAGCCGACGGACCTCGAGATCGTAGTCGCGCACGCGGGGGCGCTGACGTTCAAGCTCACCGTTCCCGGGCGCGCCGCGCATGCCTCGGTGCGTCGCGAGGGCGTCTCCGCGCTCGACAACCTGCAGACGCTCGTCCGCGCCCTCGAGGCCGACGAGACCGCGCGCAACGCCGCCGAGACGGACCCGCTCATGACCGTCCACGGCCTGCCCTACGCCACGATCATCGGCAAGATCTCCGGCGGCGCGTGGGCATCGAGCGTGATCGATCGCATCGAGGCCGAGGGCCGCTACGGGGTCAAGCTCGGCCAGACCTGGCGCGACGCGGAACGCGATCTCCTCCGCTGCATCGACGATGCCAACGAGTCCGATCCGTTCCTGCGCGAGCATCCCGCGACGGTCGAGCTGACGGGCGGCAAGTTCTCGTCGGCTCGAGTGCCGGCGGACCATCCCTTGCCGGTTGGGCTCGCCGCGGTGGCGTCGGCCGTCCTCGGCCACGAACCACCGCTGACCGGCGAGCCGTACGGCGCCGACATGCGCCTCCTCGTCCAGGAGGGGAACACGCCGACGGTGATTTTCGGGCCGGGCGACAAGCGCGTCGCGCATTCGGCAGACGAGTGGGTCTCGGTCGAAGCCGTGACCGCGTGCGCGAGGACCCTCGCCGCGTGGCTGGTTCGGGAGCTCGTCAGCTCCTAGCCGGCACCCGCGGTGGCCGTGGCGATCAGGCTGCGCCGGCTGAGGAGCAGGGCGGCCGGACCAAGGACGATCACGACCCCGAGCAGGCCGAGGGTTGTGTACCCCGCGGTCGCGACGACCAGGCTCGAGCCGACGCTGGCGACGGCCGACGTCGACCAGATCACGGCGTCCGCGGCGCCCTGCACCCGGGCACGCTCGGCCAGCGACACGCCGGACGACAGGAGCGTGCTGCCAGCGACAAAGCCAAGGTTCCAGCCGAAGCCGAGCGTGAACAGGGCGATGAACAGGAGCCGGTCGTTCTCGGGAGGCGCGAGCGCCGCGAGCAGGGACGCCCCGATCAGCACCGCGGCGCCCATGAAGATCGTGGTCACCGAGCCGAGGCGCTGGGTGAGCCAGCCGGACACCGGGGCCAGGGCGAACATGCCGGCGATGTGGCCGCTGAGGACGAGCCCGACGGTGCTCAGATCATGGCCGTGGTCCGTGAGATGGAGCGGCGTCATCGTCATGATCAGCGTCATGGTCGCCTGCCCGCCGACAAGCGCGGCGATCGCCGCGACGACGATGGGGCGGGTGAGGATGGTCCGGATCGGCACGCGCGACTCGGGCGCCTCGTCGTGCTGCGCCGATTCGTCGGCGAGCGCGAACGGATCCGGTCGGAGGAGCACGAACGACAGCAACCCAGCGATTGCCACGAACACGACGGGCACCAGGTACGGACCGGCGAGTGGCGGGAGCTGGAGCTTCGGTGCGATCCCCTGGGCCAGCGGCACGAGCCACGGCCCGACCACGCCGCCGATCGTCGCGGCCCAGACGACGAGGCCGATCGCGACGGGCCGTCGTTTCGTGGGTACGAGATCCGCGGCGGCGTAGCGCGAGAGGTTGTTCGCGGAGTTGCCGAACCCGATCAGGAACGTGCCGACGATCAGCAGCGGGAACGAGCGCAAGACGACCGCGAGCGTCGCTACGAGCGCGCCGAGAACGGCGACCAGGTACCCCATGGTCAGTCCGATGCGCCGGCCGCGGCGCGCCATGACCGAGGACAGGATGACCGCTCCCGCCGCCGCGCCGAGGACGACCGTGGCACTCGGCACGCCCGCGAGCGACTCGCTGCCGAGCAGGTCCTTGGCGACGATGGTCGCGACGGTCACCGCCGCGATGTACCCGGTGCTGCCGAACCCGACGCCGATGAAGAGCGCGACGCGCGATCGTCGTCGCGCTCGGTCCAGGGTGGGTCCGTCGAGATGGGCGGCTTCGTGCGCGAGGACGGACATCAGCGGATCATAGGGTGGCGCCCGGGCGACGCGGGTCAGGCGAAGAGCGCCGCGACAGCCTGCTCGAACGCCTCGGTGTGCCGGTCGATATCCGCCTCGGTCGTCGCCGGCGACATCAGCGCCATGTTGTGGAACGGCGTCATGAGAACACCGCGGTTCATGACCCACAGGTGGAGCAGCCGCTCCAGCTCCGGATCGGCATGGGCGATCTGGTCGGCGCCGTCACGCGGCGGGTGGGGCATGAAGTGGTACTCGGCGCGGGCACCAAGACGGGTCACGCTCCACGGCGGGCCGTGGCGAGCGATCGCGTCGTTGACGCCGCGCTCCCAGCGTTCCGCCAACGGGAGCATCCGCGCGAAGGCGGACGCCGTGAGCACTTCGCCGAGCGCCGCCCGTGCGGCAGCCATCGACAGGGCGTAGCCGGCGAGCGTCCCGCCGATGCCGCCGACGTCGGAGTCCTCGATTGGCACGGCCGCGCGGACACGATCGGCGATCTCAGCGGTCATGCCGTAGGTGGCGACCGGGATGCCGCCGCCGATCGTCTTGCCGATGACGAGCATGTCCGGCTCGTAGCCGCCGGCGCCGGTGACCCCGCCCGGACCCGCGCAGATCGTGTGGGTCTCGTCATGGATGAGGACGGTGCCGTGGCGGCGGGTGATCTCGCGGACGCCTTCGAGGTAGCCCGGATCCGGGAGCACGATGCCGACGTTGGTGAGCGCCGGCTCGATCAGGAGCGCGGCGACCTGCCTGTCGGCCAGCGCCCGATCGAGGGCGTCGAGGTCGTTGAACGGCACAACCCGCGTCGTGACCGCGGGAGCGACCGGCGGGCCGAGGTTGCCGCGTCGGGCGACCACGCGCCCCGCGTCGTCGAGGACGGCGAAGGTCTCGTCGACGGAGCCGTGGTAGCAGTACTCGTGAACCGCGACGAGGGGGCGGCCGGTGATGGCCCGCGCGATTCGAAGCGAGAAGCGGTTTGCGTCCGTGGCGGTCAGCGTGAACTGCCAGCTCGTGAGCCCGAACCGTCGCGCCAGCTCCTCGCCCACCCACGCCGCGTCTTCCGTCGGGAGCATCGTGGTGATGCCGCGCCGGAGCTGCCGCTCCACCGCCGCAATGACGGGGGCAGGCCCGTGGCCGGCCATCGCGCCGGTGTCCCCCAGGCACAGGTCGACGTAGTCGTGCCCGTCGGCGCACGTGGCGTGGGCGCCCGCCGCGGATTCGAGAAAGAGCGGAAATGGGCCGGCCCACTTGATCATCCAGTTCATGGGCACGCCGTCGAGCAGGCTTCCGCGGGCGCGTTCGTGCAGCGAACGAGTCCGGGGGTGCTTCTCGGCAAACGTATCCAGCTCGCGCTGGAGGAGCCGGGCGAGGCGGTCGCGATCGACCGTCGTCGAGTTGGTCACGGCCGTCAGTGTGACGGCCGAACGGTCAGCCGGTCAGGCGAACCGCCAATTAGGTCGCTCCGGGTGGGGGCGGCCGCCTAATTCAGGTGCAGCGTGTATTCGCAGATCGGGCAGACGGCGACGCCGCGCTCCGGCTGCAGCTCGAGGAAGCTGGTGCAGCCGTTGGTTCGGCAATACAGCTTCGTGGTGGCCTGCGAGCGCCGGCGCATGCGCCGGATCGAGGCTGATCGTCCGACGACGGACGAATGGTAGGTACGCGTGAGCATGTGGTTGTTCGATTCCTCTCGTCGCGACCCCGGGCGGTGTGGGCCCTGGATGGCGATCGTGGTGCCCGTCGCGGGTTGGGCGAGCGAGCGATGTAGGTGCCTCGTGGACGCGGGAGCGAGTCGGGCGAGTTCCTTGACTCGGGCGATGCTCAGACCTGCTGTCCGTTGTTCGGCATGTACGTTGACTCAACGAGCATGGGGTCAATCCCTTGCCGTGTCAAATCCTCGCCGACGGGCCCTGGCGCGAACAGCGACCGATTCGGCCGATCCGGCGCCGCCGAAGGTCCCCTCGCGGCGCCGGATTCACGAGTCATAACCGAGCCTCATCCAGGGCTAGGTTGCAGGTTCCTGTCATTGCTGCAAGATTCGCCGCAGAACCGTCCGTGTTTCGGCGCGACCTGATGGCGCGCCCGCGTGTCGAGCCCCCGCCCCGAGCATGGGCCCGCGCGAGGATCCAGCACACAGGAGGCTTTGACGACCTTGATCTCACGACGGCTCCGGGGAGTGCTCTCGATCGCCCTCGCCCTGTGGGTGCTGCCGCTCGGCGTTTCGAGCGCGCTCGCCGCCGACGGGCTGACGCTGACGACGCAATTCCCGGACATCACGGTGAGCCCCGGGACCCAGGCGTCCTTCACCATCTCGGTGAAGACGACGACCGCCGCGCGGGTGGGCCTCTCGCTCACGGGCGCGCCGCCGAGCTGGAATGCCGCGCTCCACGGCGGGGGCTTCGTCGTCAACGCGGTCGAGACGAACGGCAAGGACTCCACCGACGTGCGGCTCGACATCAACATCCCGGCCGACGCGTCCGGCACCACCAACATGACCGTCACGGGGACGAGCGGCGGCAGCACCGTCACGCTGCCGCTGTCGGTCGTGGTGTCCGCGAACGCCGCCGGCGAGGTTACGGTCACGCCGGACTACACGCAGCTCAAGGGTGCGGCCAGCAGCTCGTTCACGTTCAACCTGACGATTTCCAATCAGAAAGCGCAGGACCTGACGTACACGGCAACCGGCGAGGGGCCCGACGGTTGGACGGTCAACGTCACGCTCACAGGCCAGTCGCAGGCGGTCAGTGGCACGGTCAAGGCGAACGGCACGGCGAATATCGCCGTCCAGGTCTCGGCAGCCACGAACGCAGCCGCAGGCCCCTACAACGCCCAGGTGGTCGCGACCGTGGGCGGTCAGCAGTTCCCGATCACGCTCGAAGTCGACGTGACCGGCAGTTACTCGCTGGCACTGTCGACACCGACCCAGCTTCTGTCCGGGCACGGGCCGTCCGGCTCAGTGACTCAGCAGTCGTTCACGATCACGAACACCGGTACGGCACCGGTGACGAACGTGGCCATGAGCGTGACCCCGCCGACCAACTGGAAGGTCGACTTCTCGCCCGCCACGATCGCCAGCGTCGAGCCGAACGTCCCGGTAACCGTGATCGCCAACATCACGCCGTCGGGCGACGCAATCGCCGGTGATTACTCGCTCACCTTCAACGCGAATGGCAAGGAGGCGAGTGCCAACGCCGACTTCCGGTTCACGGTCGAGACCTCGCTTGTCGGCGCATTGATCGCCGGCTTCTTGATCGTGGTCGTGATCGGGTTCCTGTGGTGGGTCTTCCGTCGCTACGGGCGGCGGTAAGCCATGACCGCGACTCCTCCGGCCACGCCCAAGCGGGCTGCTGACCGTCGCGTCTCGCGCAAGGGCCGTTTGCGAGAGCGCGACCGAACGCAGCCACTGGATTCCGACGTCCAGATCGTCACTCGGCGACTTTCAAAGCGCTACGGCTCGCTCGTGGCGGTCGATAACCTGAACCTCGAGGTCCGAGCCGGCGAGATCTTCGGCCTTCTGGGCCAGAACGGCGCCGGGAAGACCACGACGATCCTGATGCTCCTCGGGCTGACCGAGCCGAGCGCAGGCGGCGCTCGCGTGGCAGGGTTCGACCCGACACGAAAGCCGCTCGAGGTCAAACGGCGGGTGGGCTACCTGCCAGATAACGTCGGCTTCTACGAGAGCATGACCGGCCGGGAGAACCTGCGGTACACCGCCCGCCTCAATGGACTCAAGGAAGCCGACGCAGCCGCGCGGATTGCGACCGTGCTCGATCAGGTCGGCATGACGGATCGTGCGGACACGCGTACGGACACCTACTCGCGAGGCATGCTTCAGCGGCTCGGCATCGCCGATGCGATGGTAAAGAACCCATCGGTGCTGATCCTTGACGAGCCGACCACGGCCATTGACCCGCTCGGCGTGGTCGAAATTCTCGACATGCTCCGGTCGGTCGTTCGCGACCGCGGTCTGGCCGTGCTGTTGTCGAGCCACCTGTTGACCCAGGTCCAATCGGTGTGCGATCGCGTTGGCATCTTCGCCGCGGGGAAGCTCATCGGTGTGGGCACCGTCCATGAGCTCGCCGACCAATTCGGCGAGGACGTAGGCCGAATTGAGGTTGGATTCGAGGGCCTCGATGCCGGTGCCCTTGCTACGACCGCCGCAGTGCTCGGGGCGGTCGAAGGGGTCGTCAGCGTCAAAGAGCCGGTCCGTCCCATCGACCCATTTGTCCTGATGGGGCGGGCGGGCCAGGAGACTGGTCGGCTTCGCGAGGCAATTCTTGCCGCTTCCGTTCAGAGAGGGCTTCGGCTCAGTCTGATCCGCGAGGTCGTCCCCTCACTCGATGACATTTACCGCCGGGCTCTGCAGCGGTTGCCCGATGCTCGATCTGGGGCAGCGGCATGACCGCCCAGGCGGGCACGCCTTCCGAGGTACCGCAAGCCATCGACCGCGAGGAGCTGCCGGCCTTGCGGCCAGGCTGGCTCACGGTCGCCGCGAAGGAATTCACGGACCACCTGCTGAGCACCCGCTTCTACGTGCTCGTGGTCGTGCTGGGCATCGCGGCGCTGATCCCGCTCTACTTCGCGGCCGAGCAGATCCGAGCGGTAGCGGAGGCAGCCAGCGGTGCACCCGCAGTCTTCCTTGCGTTGTTCGTCCTGAGCCCGCAGGGCGGTCCCGATCTCCTTCGCGTGCAAGCGTTCGTCGCAATTGCGGCTCCGCTGTTGGGGATCGGTTTCACCTTTGATGCGGTGAACGGCGAACGCCATGAGGGCACGCTGCCCCGCCTCCTGTCTCAACCGATCCATCGCGATGACGTCATCAACGGCAAGTTCGCTGCTGGCCTTGCCGTCATGTCGCTGGTGCTCGCCGTCGTTGTCGCGGTCATCGCTGCCTTTGGCATGTTCCGTCTCGGAATCACCCCGAGCGTTGAGGAGGTGCTGCGCGTCATCACCTGGCTGTTGATCACCATCCTGTATGTCGGTCTGTGGCTGGCCTTCGGCCTCTTCCTGTCCGTCGTCATTCGGCGTGCGGCGACCTCAGCCCTTGTCGGGTTTGGAATCTGGCTGTTTGTCGCCATTCCGTACTTCGGGCCGTTCCTTGTTCAATTGCTCGGGAGCTTCTTTGCATCGGGGGCCACGACGCAAGCGGACTACGCCGGCACGATTCAGTGGGCACAGCGATTGCTCCCAAGTCAGCTCTACACCGAGGCATCGGCGGCAATCCTCAGCCCCGCCGTGACGACCGTGAGTGCCTTCGATATCTATAGCGCGCAGGCAGCCCAGCAGATCCAGGGATCCCAGCTCACGTTCGACCAGAGTCTGCTGCTCATCTGGCCGCACGTGGTGATCCTCTTCGCGCTCACGATCGGCTGCTTCGCCCTGGCATACGCCCGGTTCATGCGCCAGGAAGTGCGTGCCTAGGCGGGTGGGTAGCCGGTGATTCTTCGAATCTCGCGATACAGCGGCTTCAGCCGGTCGTACATCGGCAGGTAGACGCTCCGGTAGAGGTCGTCGTAGGTTCGGGTGGCCGAGGGGTCCGGCTCGAAGCGGTCGGCGATGCGGACCATCGCTGCGACGGCGTCGATCGGGTCGGGGTGGATCTTGAGGCCGAGCATCACGTCGATCGCGGCGCCGAGCCCCGCGGCCTCGTGGGTGTGCGGGCGTGACGCGGGCAGGCCGAAGACGTCGGCGAAGAGCTGGACCGCGGCTCGCGACTGCGAGCCGCCGCCGGAGATGCGCAGCTCGCGGATCGGGACCTTGCTGCGCTTGACCGTTCGCTCGGCGCCCTCCCGGAGGGCGTACGCGAGGCCCTCGAGGATCGCCCGGTAGACATCGGCGCGGCCGTGGACGTCGCCGAAGCCAATCACCGCACCCTTCGCCTCCGGCCCCGGGTAGCGGATGCCCGGCATCCAGTAGGGCTGGAGCATGAGGCCCATCGCGCCGGGCGGGGATGCCTGGAGCAGGTCCTCGAACAGCGCCTCCGGGGGAATGTCCAGCCCGGCAGCGCGAGCGATCTCGTCGGTCCCGAACTCCCGCTTGAACCACTCGACCATCCAGAAGCCGCGCAGGACATCCAGCTCGACGAACCAGGCGTCCGGGATCGCGGCGGGGTAGGGCGGGACCAGGGGGATTGCCTCGATGTAGCGGCGGTGCGTCGTGCCAAGCGAGGCCGTCGTCCCGAATGACAGGGCCGCCACGTCCGGCTGGACGGCACCGGCACCGAGCGCCTCGCACTGCTTGTCACCCGCCGCGGCGATCAATGGCGCACCGGTCGCGACACCGAGGTGCTGAGCCGCGGCGGCCGTCAGCTCACCGAGCCGCCCGGTTGGCGGCACCAACGCGGGCAGCCACGAGCGCTCGAACGGGGCGACCTGCCACTTCCAGTCGAGCCGGCCGACCCAGCGGCTCCGCTTGAAGTCGAACGGGAGGTAGCCGACCTGGCTCGCGGTCGAATCGACCCATTCGCCCGTCAGGCGCGCGGTCAGCCACGACGACAGGACGCCGTAGCGCCGGATCCGCTTCCAGACCGCCGGCTCGTTGCGCTCGATCCAGTTCGCCTCGGCATCCGCCTGGAAGCGGGCGACGGTCTCGCGCACCCCGGCGACGCGGAACGCCGCGCCCCAGAAGCCGCCGACTGGCTTCAGCCCTTCCGTGCGCCGCTGATCCAGCCAGACGATCGCCGGCCTGAGCGCGGCGCCGTTCTCGTCGGCGGCGACGATCGTCGTTCGCTGGGTCGTGAGGGCGACGCCGGCAATCGCGCCGGCATCCGCGCCGGGCTGCGCCCACAGCAGGCGGCACGCCTCGCCGATCGCGTTCCACCAGACCTCCGGATCCTGCTCCGCCCAGCCCGGCTGGGGCGAGACGTATGGCTCGATCGGCAAGCGGCCCATCGCGACGAGGTTCCCGGATGGGTCGAACTGGATTGCGCGCACGCTCTGCGTCCCGACGTCGATCGCGAGCGCGTGGTCCGCCACGCGCCCATGGTGCCTGACCGCGCGCGCCTCAGTACGGGGGCCAAGGGATCGCGGGCCACTCCGGATTCGGGCTTGGGAAGCTGCCCGCCGCGAGGAGATCGTCGATTCTCGCTCGCGTGGCGTCGATCTCATCGATGAACAGCAGCTCTCCGAGCGCGGCCGCGAGTGGCCCCGGGGCGACGGAGGTACCCAGCGCAGCGCGCACCTGGGCAAGACCCGCCACCTCGGCCGCGTCGAACGGCTCGCCCTCCCACGCCCAGAGCACCGTCCGCAGCTTCGGCTCGATCGAGAAGGTCACGCCGTGATCGACCGCGTGAAGGTGGCCGCCGGGGATCGGCAGGAGGTGGCCGGCCTTCCGATCGGTGTTGTTCAGGATCGCATCGAGCAGCGCGATCCGACGCAGTCTCGGGTCGTCGCCGTTGACCATGTCGACGATATCCGCCTCGGGGTCGGCGTCGATCCATTGCTGGAGCATGCCTTCGCCGTACGGCCCATCTCGGAGCAGGGTTGGCGGGACGATGCCCCACCCGAGCGCCTCGGACACGAGATAGGCCGCGACCTCGCGCCGCGTGAGCGTGCCGATCGGGAAGTCGAACAGCGGCCGCTCGCCGATCGTCGGCTTCCAGACGGCGAGCAGGTCGCCCTCGCCAAGCTCGCCGCCGAATACCTCCGGCTTCGTGCCCGTGGGCCAGACCCGCACGACCATCGCGTTGTTCGACGACCCGATGAGCCGGCCGAGGACCTCGAGCTCACCGGTCCGCAGTCGTTCGACCAGCGCCGCGGACGCCTCGCCGAGCGTGGGCGCGCCGTCGGGCGCGGTCGGCTCAGTTGACGTAGTGGCCGTTCTTCCGCGGGCAGATGTGGCCCGTCGCATCGAGCGGGTTGCCACACAGCGGGCACGGCGGGCGCCCGGATCGGATCACGCGGAAGGCCCGCTCGACGAAGGTGCGTGCCGCGTGCGCAGTGAGCCGAACGCGCAGGAGGTCGGGGCCGTCCTCGTCGTCGTCATCGAGCTCCACGATGCCCTCGGCCTCCGCCTCTGCTTCGACGTCCTCGTCATCGTCCTCGCCCGGCGCTCGCGCCTCGATCAGGACCTGCCCCGCGTCGACGTCCCAGCCGAGGGTCAGCGTCGTCGCCCGGAACGCCTCGTTGAGCGGCTCGTCGAGCGGCTTCTCGTCCGGCTCGATCGGGGCCGGTGGGTCCTTGACGACGCCGCGCTTGTCGAGCTCCACGAGGAGGCTGCCGAGGCGCTCGGCGAGCACCGCGACCTGGGCCTTCTCGAGGCCGACGCTGACGACCCGGCGCCCGTCGCGGGCCTGCAGGAAGAACGCGCGATTGCCGGGCTCGCCGACGGTACCCGTGGCGAACCGGTCCGGAAGGTCGAAGACGAAGAGACGACGTGCCATGCGCCGAGAGTACCGCGAAGGTCGATCGGAGTCGGTCAGGCCACCGAGACCTGGATCTGGTGATGACCACGGGCGCCGTCCGGGGCCGGGTCGGTCTGCTGGTCGGTCTGGACGTCGCCGGCGCCGTCGGTTGCGCGGACCTCGATCAGGTGCTGGCCGGATGTCGCCGTCCAGTCGTACAGCCACTGGACCCAGGTGGCCTTCGAGATGGGCGTCGATAGCTTCGTCGCCGCCCAGTCGCCGCCGTCGATCCGGACCTCGACCTTGGTGATGCCGCGGTCCGGCGCCCAGGCGACCCCCGCCACCGCCACGTGCCCCGCCTGGACGGTCGCGCCTGACTGCGGGACGTCGATCCGGGACTGGGTGAGGATCGGCGCCTTCTGGGCCCAGCCGCGCGGCACCCAGAACGCCTCGTACTGGGCGAATGTGGTGAGCTCCAACTCGGTTACCCACTTGGTCGCGGACACGTAGCCGTAGAGCCCTGGGACGATGAGTCGCGCGGGGTAGCCGTGGACGGGCGGCAGGGGATCGCCGTTCATACCGACCGCGATCATCGGGACGCGCGACGTGTCCATGACCCACTCGACGGGCATGCCCACGGTGAACCCGTCGACCGATCGACCGACCAGCTGGTCCGCGGTCGACTGGACGCCGGCCATGTCGAGCACCGTGCGCAACGGGACGCCCGTCCATTTCGCGTTGCCGACGAGGTTGCCGCCGACCTCGTTCGAGACGCATGCGATGGTCACGTACTGGTCCACGATCGGCAGCGCAACGAGCTCGTCATAGGTCAGCGTGATCTCGCGGTCCACGAGCCCGAACACGCGCAGGCTCCAGGTAGCGCGATCCACCGTCGGCACGATGAGCGCGGTGTCGATCCGGTAGAAGTCGGTGTTCGGCACGACGATCGGCGTGAGGCCTTCGGCGGTGAGGTCGGCCGTTGCGATGTCGGCGCCGGGCGGCAGCGCGACGGGGAGCGGTGCGGTGGGGATGTCGCCCGCAACCGGGGCCGGCGCTCGCGTCTGCTCGAGCAGCATCCGGCCGATCGCCCCGGCGAAGACCGAGCCGATGGCGATCGCGCCGCCGGCCTGCAGGAGCGCGCGGCGGCTCCAATCGGGCATCGAGCCTCGCTTCGCCGCTCCGTTGCCGCGCTGCTGACCCTTGACCCGCGGACGCCCCTCCCCTCGCTGGGGCGGTCGCTCCGCCGGTCGCTGGGCGTCGCGCACGACGCGGCCCGGCGTCACCGGCTCGATGGCCAGCACGACGAGCCGGCGCAGCACGAAGATGCCCACCAGGGCCTCGGCAGCTGCCGCGAAGACGGCTAGGACCGCGCTCGCGGCCGGCTCGCGCAGCGACGCCGCGAACCCCGCTGCGGTGAACGCCACGACGATCGCGGAGGCGACGTCAGGTCGTTTCGCTGCCACTCGCCCGAGGACGGCCCCGATGATCAGCGCGACCAGGATGATGAACACCTGGAACGCGAGCTTGTCCGCGGTCCCGAACAGCCCGACCACGATCTCCTTCGCGCCGGCGGGCTGAATGTCGACGATGAATTGCGCGACCGCGATGAGCGGCGACGGCACGTCCGGCAGCAGGCCGGCGAGCAGCTCGCCCGTCGCCAGCGCGGCGCCGATGGCGACCGCGCCCGCAAACGCCAAGCGCGACCCGGGCCCAAAGCTCCTCATGACGGCAAGCCTAGGCGGGCCTCCATGACGGGACGCTGACTGCCGCGAGGCGCGCCCGCGCGAGCGGCGCTCAGGTCAGCCCTTTGCCGGCGGCTTCCCGTCGAGTCGGGCGAGGATGTTGGTCTCGAGATCCAGGATCCGCTGCTCCAGCGACTCGACCTGCTTGAGGATCTGCTGGTTGCTCTCCGCGAGCTCCTTGTTGCCCTTCAGCAGCTCGACGTTCTGCTTCTCCTCGATGTCCGCCTCGGACGCCGCGTGCTCGAGGGTGAGGCGATCGCGCAGCGCCTGCCGGTTGCCTGCGAGGAGGATCAGCGGCGCGGCGTAGGCCGCCTGGGTCGAGAAGGCGAGATTCAGGAGGATGAACGGGTACAGGTCAAAGTGGAAGAACAGGACGACGTTGCCGCCGATCCAGATGACCACGATGACGGTCTGGACGATGATGAACTTCCAGCTGCCCATGAACCCGGTCACCTTGTCGGCGATCCGGGCGCCGAGTGGTGCCTCTTCCGTCATCGCGCGGTTGACAGGGTGTCGGCTGGCCGGCCGTCGAGCGCTCGCCGTCGCGGCGCGGATTCCCGCGGATTGCTTCGGTCCTGTCATCGCTGGCTTTCCTCTGCTCTGGGAACCACACTCGACGCACGCATGATGCGCCGAGCGTGGCGGCCCGGTGCCCAACGACCGGCGAGGCCGCGACCGTCCCGGGTACGCTGTCGCGCGTGATCGACGTCGCGCTCCAGGTCGACCTTTCGTTGCGGCTGCTGATCGCCGCGGGGCTCGGGCTCGCCATCGGGTTCGAGCGCGAGATCCACGGCCATCCGGCCGGCCTCCGGACCCACATGCTGGTCGCCCTTGGTTCGGGCCTGTTCACGGTGCTCTCGATCCGCGGCTTCCTTGGCGAGCCCGGCGCGGCTCCGGTCGACCCGACCCGCATTGCCGCGCAGATCGTGTCCGGCATCGGCTTCCTCGGCGCTGGCGCCATCCTCAAGGACGGCATCGTGATCCGAGGGTTGACCACGGCCGCCAGCCTGTGGGCGACGGCCGCGGTGGGCATGGCCGCGGGCGCCGGCGAGTACGTGATCGGCGTGGTCGCCGCGGTGGTGATCCTGGTCAGCCTGTGGCCGATCAACGCGATCGCGGACCGGCTGCACGGCACGAGCCTGCCCGAGTCGCAATTGCGGCTGGCGATGAAGCGCGTCGATTCGCTTGGGCAGGTGTCCGAGGTCCTCGTGCGGCACAAGCTCGATATCGGCCAGATCGCGACGCAGCGGCTGGCGCAGGACAGCTACCAGGCCGACGTCACGGTCCGCGGCCGGAACGCGAGCGCGATCACGGCGGCCATCGAGGAGATCTCGCGCGTCCCCGGCGTCGACATCGTGTCGACGACCCAGGCCGACTAAGGCTCGCCGCCATGCCCATTCGTGCTCGCGACCTCGGCATCGTCATCGGCGAGGGGCGGCCTGGCCCGCACAACGCGATCACCGACGTCGCCGGGGTCCGGGTCGGCCATAGCACCCTGATCTCGGGTGACGGACCCCTCGTTGTCGGCGAGGGCCCGGTTCGAACGGGTGTCACCGTCGTCATGCCCCACGCAGGCGATGTCTGGCACGATCCCGTGTTCGGAGCACCGCACGTCCTCAACGGCAACGGCGAGATGACCGGGCTCGAGTGGGCCCGCGAGGCCGGCATGATCGGTGGCGCGATCGCGATCACCAACACGCACTCTGTCGGTGTTGTCCGGGACGCGCTTGTCGCGGAGGGCATTCGATCGCAGCCGCCGGGCGGGTTCTACTGGTCGCTCCCGATCGTCGGCGAGACGTGGGACGGGATGCTGAACGACACCGACGGACAGCACGTCCGACCTGAGCATGTCGCCGCCGCGCTGGCGGACGCCAGGTCTGGGCCGGTCGCGGAGGGCAATGTCGGCGGCGGCACCGGGATGGTCTGCCATGAGTTCAAGGGCGGGATCGGCACCGCGTCCCGACGCCTCGCTGATCCTGACGGCGGCTGGACGGTGGGCGTCCTGGTCCAGGCGAACTACGGCCGTCGAGGCCTGCTCCGCATCGACGGCGTGCCCGTCGGGCTTCGGATCCCCGTGAGCGACGTGCCGTCGCCGTACTCGCCCGCCCGCGGCGCGGTCCACCTCCCCGGGCAGCTGCCCGACCCCGCCGACCGCGGCGCCAGGGCGAGGGACGGCTCGATCATCATCATCGTCGCGACGGACGCTCCGATCCTGCCGCACCAGTGCCGGCGCGTCGCACAGCGCGCGAGCCTCGGGCTGGCGAGGGCGGGCGGCGTGGGGGCGACGACGTCCGGCGACCTGATCCTCGCCTTCGCGACCGGCAACCTGGGTCTCTATCCCCCGGAGACGGCCGGTCCCGCGCCCGGCGTGTCGACGATCGGCATGCTCATCGATCGGGCGCTCGACCCGATCTTCGAGGCGACCGTCGAGGCGACGGAGGAGGCGATCGTGAATGCCCTCGTCGCTGCCGAGACCATGACCGGCCGCGACGGCATCACGGCCAATCGGCTCCCACACGACCGGCTCGTCGAGGTGATGCGCGCCCACGGGCGGCTGCGCGACTGACCGACCTCACGGGCCGCCTGCGGCAAGCGCATACGATCTCGACATGCACAGGCTCGACCGCGCGGCGGTGCTCCGGTTCCTCGTCGTGGCCGGGACGTCGCTCATCGGAGCGACGATCGCCGTCGGCGTCCTCCAGGACGTGCTCGGCGTCCCGAATCCGTCATCCCTGTACCTGCTGGCGGTCGTCGCGACGGCGGTCGTCTCGGGTCCGTGGGGCGCCGCCGCTGCCGCCGCTGCGGCATTCCTGCTCTACAACTTCCTGTTCGTCGAGCCTCGCTACACCCTGTCGGTCGCGCACCTCGGCGAGCTCGTCAATCTCTTCCTTCTCCTGTTCGTGGGCTTCGTCGTCGGGCAGCTTGCGGCGCGCCTCCGGGCTCGCGCGGAGGATGCCCTGGCACGCGAACGCGAGGCACTCGCCCAGTTCCAGGTCAGCCGCGAGCTGGCGACCCGCCAGTCAACCGCGGCAGCGCTCACTCGGCTCGCGCCGATCGTCGGTCGCGAGGCCGGCATGCAGCGGGTCTGGATCGCGCTCGGTGATGGCGCCGCCGAGCGGACGGCCGCGGACACCCTCGCGCCCGAGGCGCGACCCGTCGTCGGCCTGCACAACGTTCTCCAGCGCATGCCCGGTGACACGCCGGCGCGATGGGTGCGAGTCCACATGCCCACGAGCTCACGCGGTCGCCCATCGCCTGGCCTCGATACCTACCGGGTCCGGATCGAGGCCGGCGGCGACGTGTACGGGTCCATCTGGTCGTCTCGCCCGCATGGGCGCGGCGAGCCGACCCGGACCGAGTCGCGGTTGCTCGCCGCCGCCGCGGACCAGATCGGCCAGGCGCTCCACCAGGACCGGCTGGCCGCCGAGGCGCAGGCGGCGGAGGTCGCTCGCGAGGGCGATGCGATCAAATCCGCCCTGCTCCAATCGGTGTCGCATGACCTGCGAACGCCGCTCGCCACGATCCGCGCGGCAGCCGGAACGCTCCGCCCCGGGGTCGGGGTGTCCGAGCAGGATCAGCGGGCCAGCGCTGACGCGATCGATCGCGAGGTCGAGTACCTGAATCGGCTGGTCACGAATCTCCTGGACCTCAGCCGGATCGAGGCGGGTGCCCTTCGCGCGGAGCGTGAGGTGTTCGAGCTCGATGATCTGGTTGGACAGACGATCGCCCGCCTGCGGGCGCGCCTTGGCGATCGGCCCCTCGATGTCGCCCTGGACGTGCCGCCGGTCAGCGTCGACCCGATCTTCCTCGATGAGGCGGTCACGAACATCCTCGAGAACGCGGTGAAGTACACGCCGCCGGGCACGCGAGTCCGGGTCGCGGCGCGAACCATCGACTCGGGCTCTGTCCGGCTCACGATCGAGGATGCCGGCCCGGGCGTGCCGCCGGCCTCGCTCGACCGATTGTTCGAGAAGTTCTACCGGGTTCCTGGCCAGAACCGCGCGTCACGATCGGGAACGGGGATCGGGCTCGCGGTGGTGCGCGGCCTCACGGAGGCGATGGGCGGCCGCGCCGTAGCCCGGCCGAGCGAGCTCGGTGGGCTCGCCGTCGACCTCGATCTGGTCCAGGCGCCGCAGCCGACCGCGGCCCCAGCCTCACCCGCCGCTCCCGAGCAGCCGGAGTGAGCGCGTCCGCACGGCCCGCCGAGGGCGCGACGGTTCTCGTCATCGAGGATGACGACGAGACGCGCGGCGCACTGGTACGGGAGCTTTCGGCGCGCGGCTACCGCATCGTCGAGGCGGCCGATGGGCGAACGGCTCTCGAGCGCTGGGCGGCTCGCCGGCCGGACGTGATCCTGCTCGACCTCGGCCTGCCCGATATCGACGGGCTGCAGGTGATCCGTCGCATTCGGCGCGAATCAACGACGCCGATCGTGATCCTGTCGGGCCGCTACGAGGAACGCGAGAAGGTCGAGGCGCTGGAGCGTGGGGCGGACGATTACGTCACGAAGCCGTTCGGCGTCGACGAGCTCAACGCCCGTCTCCGCGTGGCGCTGCGGCGAGCGGCGGGCCCGGCAGCTTCGGACGGCGGCCGGGTCGACATGGATGGGCTGCTCATCGATGTGCCGCGCCACGAGGTGCGAGTCGGCGAGGTCCGGGTCGAGCTGACCCCGCGCGAGTTCGAGATCCTGCGGGTGCTGGTGGAGAACAGCGGCAGGCTCGTGACCAAGGGCCGCCTGCTGCGCGCGGTCTGGGGCGAGGCGTACCAGGGCGAGGACAGCTATGTCTACGTCCACGTCAGCCAGCTGCGGCGGAAGCTGGCCGCCGCCGATCCGGAGGGTCGTCTCGCCGACCTGATCGTGACCGAGCCAGGCGTCGGCTATCGCATTCGCGAGGCCCGGGATCGTTCGGAGCCCGATCGACATTAGGCCGACTTAAGGCGGCGGCGACCCCAAACCGCTCTCGCCTCTTGGAGCCCGGGACGACATTCGTGTCATGCACGACACGCAGTCCGACCGGAGCGCCGATCTGGTCCCGGAGATCCTCGAGCGCGAGATGAGGCTCATCCGCGAGGCGATCGCGCTGGTCGCGTCCGGTGGCGCGCCCCGGGTGATCCTCAGCAACATCCAGTTCGGGGAGACACTTCTCGATCCGGCACGACGCCTGGCCGCCGATGCCGGTGTCCGCGTCATGCCGCTCTGGCGATCGGGTGAGGGCGCCGATCTCGCGGTGGAGCGGATCGCGTGAGCCCACGTCGCCAGGTGCTCATGGTCGAGGACGACGAGAGCCTGCGGCAGGCGCTCGCGCGCTATCTGCGTGGACGCGGCATCGAGATCGTCGAGGCCGCAACCGCGGAGGACGCGGCAGATGCCCTGCGTGGCGGCCTTCGCCCGAGCCTGATCCTCCTCGACCTGAACCTGCCGGGCGAGACCGGCTGGGAGTTCCTGCGCCACCACGACCTCGCGTCCGCCGGAAGTCCGCCGGTCATCGTGACGAGCGCGACGCCGGTGAGCCCGACCCGGCTGGCCGAGTTCCGCATCGCGGGCTACCTCCCCAAGCCGTCCCCGCCGGAGGCGATGGTCGATGCCATCGTGCGCCTCGCACAGCCTGCCGGCGAGAACGTCCGATGACGGACATCCAGATCGCTCTCATCGCCGTGGTTGCCGTCCTCGTGGGCACCGCCTACCTCTGGCTGTGTGACCGGGTGCGCAGTTGAACCCGATCGAGCTGCTCGCCGGGATCCTGGCCGCCGTGGGCCTCGTGTACCTGCTCTGGGCCCTCCTGCGACCCGAGGACTTCTGAGATGGCGCTCGGCGACTTCCTCACGCTCGCGACGATCGCTGGGGCGATCCTGCTCCTCACGCCGCTGCTGGGCCGCTACATCCACCGCGTGATGGAAGGCGAGCGGACGTTCCTCAGCCCGATCCTGCGGCCCGTCGAGCGCCTCGTGTATCGCGTCTCTGGGATCGACGAGGCAGCGGAGCAGGACTGGAAGGCGTACACGGTCTCGGTGCTCGCGATGGCCCTCGTGGCGATCGTCGCGGGCTACGTGGTTCTGCGCCTCCAGGATGTCCTGCCGTTCAACCAGGGCGGGATTGCGCCCATGAGCCCCGATCTCGCGTTCAACACATCGGTCAGCTTCGAAACCAACACGAACTGGCAGAACTACAGCGGCGAGACGGGTGCCACCTACCTGACCCAGGCAGCGATGCTGGCGGTCCGCAACTTCACATCAGCGGCGACCGGCCTGGCCGTCGCGATCGCCCTGATCCGGGGACTGACCCGGCGGAGCTCGAAGACGCTCGGCAACTACTGGGTGGACCTGACCCGCGGAATCCTCTACATCCTCCTGCCGATCTCGATCGTCGGCGCGCTCGTCCTCGTCTGGCAGGGCGTGCCGCAGACGTGGGACCCGTCGCACGCGGTAACGACCCTCCAGGGCGGCAAGCAACTGATTGCGCTCGGACCGGTCGCCTCACAGGAGATCATCAAGGAGATCGGGAATAACGGCGGTGGGTTCTTCAACGCGAATTCTTCTCACCCGTTCGAGAACCCGACACCGCTGACCGACTGGCTTGAGATCGTCGGGCTGCTCGGGCTCAGCTTCGCCCTGACCTACACCTTCGGGCGCTACGCCCAGAACCAGCGCCAGGGCTGGACGATCTTCGGGGCGATGGCGGTCATCCTGCTCGTCGGCGCGATCGGGGCGATGCACGTCGAGTCCACCGGCAACGCGCTGCTCCCGGCGGGCGTCGACTCGGCGGCCCTCGGCAACATGGAGGGCAAGGAGACCCGCTTCGGCGCGGCCCTCGGTGGCCTGTTCATGGCCGCCACGACGGGCACCAGCACGGGTGCCATCAACTCGTGGCACGACAGCGCGCAGCCGATCGCCGGCCTTGTCCCGCTCTTCAACATGGAGCTCGGGGAGATCACGCCCGGCGGGATCGGCGCGGGCATGTACGGCATGCTCGTCATCGGCGCCATCCTCGCCGTCTTCATCGCGGGGCTGATGGTCGGCCGGACGCCCGAGTATCTCGGCAAGAAGGTCGAATCGTTCGAGATCAAGATGGCCATGCTGACGGCCCTCGTGCTCGGGGCGAGCATCCTCGGGTTCACCGCGCTTGCGTCCGTCCTGCCCGATGGCCTGAAGGGACCCTTGAGCGCCGGCCCGCACGGCTTCAGCGAGATCCTGTACGCGTTCTCAAGCCAGACCGGGAACAACGGCTCGGCCTTCGCCGGCCTGACCGGCAACACGCCCTTCTACAACGTGACCGGCGCAATCGCAATGCTCATCGGGCGGTACGGGATGATCATCCCGATCCTGGCCCTTGCCGGATCCATGGCCGCGAAGCGCCGCGTCGCGCCTTCGCTCGGGACCTTCCCGACGACCGGCATCCTGTGGTCCGTCCTGCTCATGGGCGTGGTGATCATCGTCGGCGCCCTGACGTTCTTTCCCGCCCTGTCCTTGGGTCCGATCGTCGACCAGCTCCTCCAGAACGCCGGGAAGCTGAGCTGATGGCCGCCGCGCCGCAGGGCCACGCCCTGGCCGTCGATCTCGCCCGGGGCACCCGCCGGTTCCAGCGATTCGTGACGCTCGGGGGCAGCAAGCCAAGCGGTGGCGAGCCGCCGCGGCCGCGCGGCGTCCTCGATCGCGAGCAGCTCCGCGCCGCCGTTCCCCAAGCGTTCCGCAAGCTCGATCCGCGAATCCTCATCAAGAACCCGGTGATGTTCGTGGTCGAGATCACGGCCGCGCTCGTGACGATGATCGCCGCCGCAACGGCAACCGGCCTCGAGCCAACGAGCGGGCCGGCGGGCCTCGGGTTCCAGGTGCAGATCGCGATCTGGCTGTGGTTCACCGTCCTGTTCGCGACGTTTGCCGAGGCAGTCGCCGAGGCGCGTGGGCGGGCCCAGGCGGCGACGCTCCGGCGCGCGCGTTCCGAGACCGTCGCCCACCGCCGGCTCGCCGGCGGGACCCTCGAGCAGGTTGGGTCCTCCGAATTGCGCCGCGACGACGTGATCGTCGTCGAGGAGGGCGAGACCATCGCGGCCGACGGCGACGTCATCGAGGGCATCGGCTTCGTCAACGAAGCCGCGATCACCGGCGAGTCCGCACCCGTCCTCAAGGAGCCCGGGACCGACATCCGAAGCTCGGTGACCGGGGGCACCACGCTGGTAAGCGACCGTCTCGTCGTCCGGGTCACCGCGAACCCCGGCGAGACGTTCCTCGATCGGATGATCGCGCTCGTGGAGGGCGCGAAGCGCCAGCGCACCCCCAACGAGATCGCGCTCGCCATCCTGCTTGCGGGCCTGACCATCGTCTTCCTCATGGCCACGGTGACCCTTCGCCCGTTCGGCGCATACGCCGGATCGGTCGTCGACACGGTCGCCCTCACGGCGCTCCTCGTATGCCTGATCCCGACTACGATCGGCGGACTCCTGTCCGCCATCGGCATCGCTGGGATGGACCGCGTCGCCCGGTTCAACGTCCTCGCGATGAGCGGCCGCGCGGTCGAGGCATCCGGCGACGTGGACGTCATCCTGCTCGACAAGACCGGCACGATCACCTACGGCAACCGGCTCGCGGCGTCGATCACGCCCGCCGCGGGGGTCACCGCTGGCGAGGCGATCGGGGCTGCCCTGGCGGCATCGATCCGCGACGAGACACCAGAAGGTCGCTCGATCGTCGAGCTCGCCCGGAAGCTGCTTGCAGAGGCCAAGGCGCCCGCGGCTACCGGCGATGACGCCGGCCTCGCGGCGCTCGACGCCACGATCGCGGAGGAGATCGCCTTCAGCGCGCAGACCCGGACGAGCGGTATCCGGACGACCGCCGGTGCGCTGATCCTGAAGGGCGCCGTCGACGCGATCGGCGCGCTGGCGAGCGGCGGGATGCCGTCGGAGGTCGCCGAGGCCGCCGATCGCGTCGCGGACCAAGGCGCGACACCGCTCGCGCTCCTCGCCAATGGCCGGGTCCTCGGGTTGATCGAGCTCAAGGACACGATCAAGGCCGGGCTGCCGGAGCGCTTCGCCGAGTTCCGTCGCATGGGCATCCGGACCGTGATGATCACCGGCGACAACCCCCGGACCGCAGCGACCATCGCCCGCGAGGCGGGCGTCGACGACTTCATCGCGCAGGCCACGCCTGAGGACAAGATCGCGTTCATCCGCAAGGAGCAGGCGGACGGCCACCTCGTCGCGATGACGGGCGACGGCACCAACGACGCTCCTGCGGTCGCACAGGCCGACGTCGGCATGGCCATGAACAGCGGGACGTCGGCGGCCAAGGAGGCGGCCAACATGGTCGACCTCGACTCCGATCCGACCAAGCTGCTCGAGGTGATTGCGATCGGCAAGCAGCTGCTGATCACGCGTGGCTCGATCACCACGTTCTCGATCGCCAACGACGTCGCGAAGTACTTCGCGATCCTGCCGGCGATGTTCGTGAGCGTCTACCCGGAGCTCGGCGCGCTCAACGTGATGGGCTTGGCAACGCCGCAGAGCGCGATCCTGTCGGCGGTCATCTTCAACGCGCTGATCATCATCGCCCTCGTTCCGCTCGCGATCCGCGGGGTCGCGTTCCGGCCGGCGCCGGCAAGCGTCCTGCTCCAGCGCAACCTCCTGATCTACGGGCTCGGTGGGATCGTCGCGCCGTTCATCGGCATCAAGGTGATCGACCTGCTCGTGACCGCCCTCCACCTCGCCTAGGACGATCCCATGACCTTCCTCCGACAGCGCCTCTGGCCCGCGATCGCCCTCCTCATCGCATTCACCTTCATCACCGGCGTCGTCTACCCGGCGGCCGTCACGGTGATCGCGCAGGTCGCCTTCCCGCGCCAGGCCAACGGCTCGATGCTCGTCGTCGACGGGCGAACGGTAGGATCGAGCCTCATCGGGCAGGCGTTCTCAGATCCGAGATACTTCTGGGGCCGGCCCTCGGCCGCGGGTGCGAACGGCTATGACGCGAGCGCCTCGGCCGGCTCGAACCTCAGCACGACGAGCAAGGCCCTCATCGATCGCGTCAGCGCCGAGATTGATCGCCTGCGAGCGGCCAACGGCGATGCGCCGATCCCCGTGGATCTCGTGACGACCTCCGCCTCCGGCCTCGATCCCGACATCAGCCCGGCCGCGGCCGAGTACCAGGTCGCCCGCGTCGCGGCGGCTCGCGGGGTCAGCGTCGATGCCGTCCGCGCCGCCGTAGCCCGCCACACCGAGGGCCCGCTGTTCGGCTTCCTCGGCGAGCCGCGCGTCCACCTGCTCGAACTCAACCTGGACCTGGATGGGCTCCTCCAATGACCGATCCGGAGCGCGACGCGATCGACATCCGGCCGACCGCCGAGCAGATGCTCGCCCGCGTCCGATCGGAGGAGGCGAGCGCCCGGGGCCGGCTGCGCGTGTACCTGGGTATGGCGCCAGGCGTCGGCAAGACCTACAAGATGCTCGAGGAGGGCCATCGGCGGCTGGCCCGCGGTACCGACGTGGTTGTTGGCTATGCCGAAACGCACGGGCGCGCGGTCGTGAGCGGCCTCCTCGATGGCCTCGAGATCGTTCCGCGCCGACGGATCGAGTACCGCGGCATGACGATCGAGGAAATGGACACCGATGCCATCGTCGAGCGCCGGCCGACGGTCGCCCTCGTCGACGAGCTCGCCCACACCAACGTGCCGGGATCGATCCGCGAGAAGCGTTGGGAGGACGTCGAGGTCATTCGCGATGCCGGGATCCACATCGTCAGCACCCTGAACGTCCAGCACCTCGACACGCTTGCGGATGCAGTGGCGACGATCACCGGCGCCCCCGTCAACGAACGCCTGCCGAACGAGGTGCTGTTCGGGGCCGAGGAGATCGAGATCGTCGACATGAGCCCGCACGCCCTGCGCCAGCGCATGAAGCACGGCAACGTGTACCCGCCGGAACGGACTCGGGTCGCTCTCGACAAGTTCTTCACCGAGACGAACCTCACCGCATTGCGCGACCTCGCTCTCCGCTTCGTGGCGGAGCGCGTCGAGGGCCAGCTCGAGGGGTCGGGCGGCGAGGAGCTCAGCCTGATCACCGACCGGGTCCTGGTGCTGGTGGATGGCAGCGAGGCGTCCCGGCGTGCCGTCCGGCGCGCTGCGGCGCTTGCGGCCGCGGTGCGCGGGGTCCTGATCGGCGTGGCCGTCGACACGCCCGAATCGGCCCGCCAGCCATTCGATCGGGTGCGCGACCTCCAGGAGACGCTCGACGACGCGACGGACCTCGGCGCGGAGATCATCCGGATCGAGGCGCATGACCTGGCGAGCGGGCTCAGCGAGGTGGCACGTGCTCGTGGGGCGACCCACATCGTCCTGCCGTTCCGCGAGGCGACCGGCCTGCGACGCGTGATGGAGCGTCCGCTCGTCGACCAGCTGATCGCGCGGCTGCCCGAGGTCGAAGTGCACGTGGTCGGCGAACGACCAGCGTCCGGCAGATGAGGGCCGTCCTCGCCAGTCATCGGTGCCCGTGACCGGCGGCAAATCGCCGCTCCAGGGCCGGAAGCCGGGCGATCGCCGCGTTCGCGTCGATCGGCCGCACTCGACGTACTTCCGCTATGCCGGCCCCGGCGCGCTCGTGGCGAAGGAAGCCGCCTCCGCACCGCGGACGCCGGTCGGGCGGGCCGTGGCCCGCGTCCGAGGGGTGCTGTTCGGCCGGCCGATCTCGCTGCACGCGGAGCTGAGCGAGCGCCTCAACGTCTTCACCGGTCTCGCCGTCTTTGCTTCGGACAACATCTCGTCCTCGGCGTATGCGACCGAGGAAATCATGCGCGTGCTCGTCGTCGCTGGTGCGGGTGCCCTCGCCCTCACCATGCCGATCACGATCGGGATCGTCATCGTGCTCGCGATCGTCGTGACGAGCTACCAGCAGACGGTGGCGGCGTATCCCCATGGCGGCGGGTCCTACATCGTCGCCAAGGACAACCTGGGCACGCGGCCGGGGCTCGTGGCAGCAGGCGCCCTGCTCACCGACTACGTACTGACAGTGTCGGTCTCCATTGCCGCCGGGGTCGCGGCGCTCACGTCCGTTGTCCCGGAGCTGTTCGACTACCGCGTCGGGCTCGGCATCGGGCTCGTCCTCATGATCGCGCTGGTCAATCTCCGCGGCATTCGCGAGAGCGGCGCCATCTTCGCGATCCCCACCTATGTCTATCTCGTGGCGATCTTCGGGCTTCTCGCTCTCGGCTTCTTCCGGTTCGTCACTGGCACCATGCCCGAGTACCACGCTCCCGCAGCCTGGCTCGCGGCCCAGCAGGCCCAGCCGCTCGGCATCCTCCTGATCCTGCGGGCGTTCTCGTCGGGTTCGGTCGCCCTGACCGGCACCGAGGCCGTCTCGAACGGGGTGCCGGCGTTCAAGCCGCCCGAGCCCCGCAATGCCCAGCGGGTGCTGATCATGATGGGCGTCTTCTTCGGCTTGATCTTCCTCGGCATGAGCTTCCTGGCCGGCCAGCTCGGGATCCTGCCCGACCCGACCGAGCAGGAGACGGTGATCAGCCAGCTGACCCGAACGTTCGTGGGCGCCGGCACGCCCTTCCACTACCTGGTCCAGGTGTCGACGGCGGTCCTGCTCGTGCTGGCCGCGAACACCGCGTTTGCCGACTTCCCGCGCCTGTCCAGCATCCTCGCCCGCGACGGCTTCCTGCCCCGCGCCTTCTCGTACCGGGGCGACCGGCTCGCATTCAGCTACGGGATCGTCGTCCTGGCCGTCATCGCGGTCGCCCTGATCGTGATCTTCGGCGGCAGCGTCACGAACCTGATCCCGCTGTACACGGTGGGGGTCTTCGTCGCCTTCACGCTGAGCCAGTCCGGGATGGTCCGGCGCTGGTGGCGGCTGCGCAGCGAGGAGCCCGGCTGGCGCAGAAAGGCCACGATCAACGGGATCGGTGCCGTGACCACGGGTATCGTCGCCGTCGAGGTCGCGGCCGCCAAGTTCGCGCTCGGCGCCTGGATCGTGCTGATCCTGATTCCGATCCTCGTGGCGATGATGCTGTTCATCGCGCGCCAGTACCGGTCCGTCGCGCTCAAGATGGCTGTTCGGCCGGATGCCGAGATCCCGCGGCCCCGTCGCGCGGAGCGCGTCGTGATCCCGGTCCCGGGGATCAACCGCGCGGTCGTCCAGGCGATCAACGTCGGACGATCGATCTCGACGGACATCCTGGCGGTCCTCGTGTCCGACGACCCGCAGGACGCCGCGCGCATCCAGGAGCGCTGGCAGCGCCAGCTATCGGATGTTCCGCTCGTCTTCGTCGAGTCGCCCTACCGCGCGCTGGTCGGGCCCCTGCTCGCGTACCTCGATGTCCTCGACCGCGCGTGGCCGGCGGACAGGGAGGCGCCGATCACGTTCGTCGTGATCCCCGAGTTCGTCGCCCGCAGCTGGTGGGAGCGAATCCTGTACAACCAGAACGTCAAGCGATTGCGTTCCGCCCTCCTCGGCCGGCGCCACACGGTCGTGGTCAACGTCCCCTACAGCCGCGACGACATCGACGCGAACGGGTCGCCGAGCGGCTGACCGTCTCCGGCGCCGCCGGCGAGCGCCACTGTTGCAACTCGTTGCGATAACGGACATCATCCGGCGATGGCCGACGCCGGTGCCCTCGGGCTGATCACCACTGCCTTGGTCCTGGGCGTCCGGCACGGCTTCGACTGGGACCATCTCGCCGCGATCACCGACGTCACCTCGACGACCGCGACGGCCGACGCGGCCGAGCTCGATCACGAGGCGGTCCACGAGCACTCCGCCGAGCACGAGATCGAGCATCACCACGAGCACGGCGGCCACGCCGAGCGCGAGGCGCACCAGCAGCCGCTGGCCGGCGACGTGCAGCCTCACGCCCACGAGGAGCCTGCGGCGCCCAGTCGCTTCCTGGGCGAGCAGCGACGCGCGCTCCTCCTCGGCTCGATGTATGCCCTCGGCCACGCGACGGTCGTGCTGCTGCTCGGCGCGCTCGCGCTGGCGTTCGGCGCCGTGCTCCCGAGCTGGGTCGACGAGGTGATGGGTCCGGTCGTCGGCGCGACGCTGCTGTTCCTCGGCGTGTGGGTGTTCGTGTCGCTGTACCAGTTCGCGCGCCACGGGCGCGAGTTCCGGCTGCGCAGCCGGTGGATGCTCGTCTTCGCGTCGCTTCGCTACGCGTGGCGCCGGTTCCAGGCCCGCCTCCACGGGCACGAGCACGTCGACCCGATCGAGATGTCGTCCTACGGCGTGCGGACCGCATTCGGGGTCGGGCTGATCCACGGCATCGGCGCGGAGACGGGCACGCAGGTGCTGCTCATCGCCGCGATCGGCGGCGCGTCGTCCCAGGGCCTCGGCTTCCCGATGCTGTTCGCGTTCATCGTCGGCTTGCTGATCTCGAACTCGATCGTCGTCTTCATCACGGCGACCGGGTTCATCGCGAGCCGGTTTCGCCAGCGGCTGTACGTCGTGATCGGGGTCGTGGCCGGCACGTTCAGCCTGGTCGTCGGGGCGATCTTCCTGCTGGGGCTCGAGGACAAGCTGCCGTCGATCCAGGCATGGCTGTTCGGCGGCGGCTCGTGAGCAGGAGCCCTCGAGCCACGTCGGATCGCTGGGCGGAGGTCCGTCAGGGCCTTCGGGCGCGCGGCCTCCGCTGGACGCCGCAGCGACGGGTCGTGCTGGAGGTCCTGGCCGGGTTCGACGGGCACGTGACCGGCGCCGATCTGGTCGACGGCTGCCGGGCGCTGGACCCGACGACCACGCCATCGACCGTGTATCGAACCCTCGACGTGCTGGAGGAGATCGGGGTCGTCAGCCACAGCCACGGGCGCGAGGGCCGGCAGGAGTTCCACGTGAACCCGGGCGCGGACCACGGCCACCTCGTCTGCTCGAGCTGCGGCCGGAGCTGGGAGCTCGATCCGGCCGACGCGCGGCCGATCGTCGATGGCCTGCGCGCCAGCCGCGGCTTCGCGGTCGACGTCGCCCACCTGTCCATCGAGGGTCGCTGCGCCGACTGCGCCCGCCGCGCCGGGTAGGTCACACCGGCGGCCCTCGCCGCGTGCGATCCTCTGCGGATGCACATCGTGCGGCCGACCCGGCCGTGAACCCAGGCCCGAAGCAGCTCAAGGGTCGCAAGCTCGGCGATCGTCGAATTCGCGTCGAGCGACCGCACTCGGCGTACTTCCGGTACACCGGCGAGGGCAACCTGGTCGCGAAGCAGTCGGCGTCCGCGCCGCGGACCGCCTTCGGCAAGGGCATGGCGCGAGCTCGCGGCATCCTGTTCGGGCGGCCGCTATCCACGCACGAGGAGATCGGCGAGCGGCTATCGAAGAAGAAGGCCCTCGCGATCTTCAGCTCCGACGCGATCAGCTCGTCGGCGTACGCGACCGAGGAGATCCTGCGCGTCCTCATCCTCGCCGGTGCCACCGCGCTGTTCGCCTCGATCGGGGTGTCGATCGCGATCGCCCTGCTGCTCGCGGTCGTGGCCATCAGCTACCGGCAGGTCTGCCTCGCGTTTCCGAACGGCGGCGGCGCCTATGCGGTCGCCCGATCGGAGCTGACCCCGCTGCTCGGCCTCATCGCTGCCGCCGCGCTCCTGATCGACTACGTCATGACCGTCGCCGTGTCGACGTCGTCCGCGCTGGATCAGCTCGCCTCGCTCGTTCCGGCGGCCGGGAACTACAAGGTCCTTATCGCGGTCGTCGTCATCACCCTGATCACGATCGCGAACCTTCGCGGCCTGCGCGAGTCCGGCAACATCTTCGCCGTTCCCACGTACGTCTTCGTTACGCTCGCCCTGGGGATCGTGGGCTTCGGGTTCATCAACATGCTCACCGGCCACGTCGTACCGGTCGCGCAGCAGTCGAATCACGAGGAGTTCGGGCTCGGCGCGCTGACCCTGTTCCTGCTGCTGCGGTCGTTCGCCAGCGGGTCGGTCGCCCTCACCGGTGTCGAGGCGATCGCAAACGGCGTGCCGGCGTTCAAGCCGCCGGAGGCGAGGAACGCGGCGTTCACGATGGTGGCGATGGCGACGCTCCTGGGCGTCATCTTCATCGGCGTCTCGATCGTCGCCAACGCCTACGGCGTCATCCCCTCGATCGGCGGCTTCCCGTCCGTGATCTCGCTCGTGTCCGGGGCGATCTACGGCAACGGAACCATCCTGCAGGCGGTGTTCCTCATCGCCACGATGCTGATCCTGTTCCTCGCCGCGAATACCTCATACAACGCCTTCCCTCGGCTGGCGGCAATCCTCGCCGAGGATGGCTACATGCCGCGCCAGTTCGCGTTCCGCGGCGATCGCCTCGCCTACTCGTGGGGGATCGTGCTGCTGGCGGCGGTCGCGGCAGGGCTGGTCGCGATCTTCGGCGGCACGACGACCCTGCTGATCCCGCTCTATTCGGTCGGCGTCTTCGTCTGCTTCTCGCTCTCGCAAGCCGGCATGGTCAGGCACTGGCTCCGGCTTCGTTCGCCGCAGTGGCGCATCCGGCTCCTCATCAATGGCTTCGGCGCCATCCTCACCACGGTCGTCCTGGTGATCGTCGTCTACGAGAAGTTCTTCGGCGGCGCGTACCTCGTCGTGATCCTGATCCCATTGCTGGTCGCGATGATGCTGTTCATCCGACGGCAGTACGCGTCGTCCGCGAGGGAGCTCGCGGTGTCGTCGAGCCTCGTGTTCACCGGGCCACTCCGCGAAGAGCGGGTGATCGTCCCGATCCCGGGGATCAACCGGGCGGTGATCCAGGCGGTCAACGTGGGACGCTCGATCGACCCCGGCGTCCAGGCGGTCCTGATCTCTGACGAACCCGAGATTGCCGCAGCGGTCCGCGAGCGCTGGGAGCGGCAGCTGCCGGACGTGCCCCTCGTGATCGTCGAATCGCCATATCGAGCCCTCGTGGCTCCCTTGATTGCCTACCTGGACGTGCTCGATCGCGGCTCGCCGCAGGGCAAGCAGGCGCCGATCACCTTCGTCGTCGTCCCGGAGTACGTCGCACGGAACTGGTGGGAGCGGATCCTTTACAACCAGTCGGCGAAGCGGCTCCGGGCCGCGCTGCTCGGGCGGCCGCACACGGTGGTGGTGAACGTGCCGTACCGGCGCGAGCAGGAACCGACCGAGCACAAGCCGGACACCCCACCGCCGGCATGACCGGGCGACCAGCAGGCGAGGATCGGTCGGAGCCGTCCGATCCGGCGGACGCGCCAGGGTGGCGGCACGGGTGGGGCTCGCTGGTCCCGCTGCTGGTGCTCGCCGCGATCATCCGCATGGCCGGCCTGCTCGGGCCCGGCCACTACGGCGACCTCACCGCGTTCGTCACCTGGGCGGAGGGCACCGCCCGGTATGGGCTGGGCGGCTACTACGCGAACGGCGGCGACGCCAATTACCCGCCGATGCTGTACCTCCTGTGGCCGCTCGGGGTACTCCTCGACAAGCCCGACCTCACCTTCGCGATTCGGACCCTGTCGATCCCGTTCGACCTCGGGCTCGGCGCGCTCCTGTTCTGGGTCGTCCGGTCGGCGACCGGCCGAGCTCGCGACGGTTCGCTGGCGGCGGCCTTCTACGTGCTGAATCCGGCGGTCGTCCTGACCGGCCCGATGTGGGGCCAGATCGACGGGATGGGCGCGCTGCCGATGGTCGCCTCGATCGTCGCGGCCGCTCGCGGCAGGTTCGCGTGGGCGGCGGTCCTCGCGGTGCTCGCCGGCCTCGTGAAGCCCCAGTTCGGCGTCGCCGCGTTCGTCCTGGCCGGCCTCGCGCTCTTCTGGCTCCGGTCACCGGACGGCCCGCGCCGGATCGTGATCGTGGCATTCACTGCCCTCCTGACGTTCGCCGTCGTGCTGCTGCCCCTCGGCCTCGGGCCGGCCGGCTATCTCGACGTGATGAGCAGGACGTTCACCCAGTACAAGGTGGAGTCCGGGTTTGCCTTCAATCCGTGGGGCGCGGTGTTCGGCTTCAACCACTCCGACGGGTCGTGGTTCTACCTGGGCACGGCCCTCGAGATCGCGGCGATCGCGGCGAGCCTGTGGCTGCTCCGGCGCCGACGCGACCTGGTGGGGCTGCTCGCCGTCGGATCGCTCATCGCGCTGACCCTGTACTTCGTGCCGACGCGCGCTCACGAACGCTACCTGTACGGCGCGATCGCCCTGCTCGCGCCGTTGGCCGTGTTGGAGCGATCCGTCCGGCGGCCGTTCTACGCGCTGAGCGCGATGTTCTTCCTGACCCTCGCCTACGTGCTGGCCAACTCCCCGTACCGGATCCTGCCCGGTCCCAAGATCGCCGACTTCCCGGACTGGGCGATCACGCTGCTGTCGGTCGTGATGACCGGTTTCGGCGCGTGGACGGCCGCCAGGCTCATCGGCATCCAGCTTGCCGGCCCGCCGAGCGAGTGGCGCGAGCCGAGCTGGGGTGTGCCGGCGCGGGCATCCGATGGCCGGTAGCGCACCTTCGCCACAGCGCATCGAGCCGGGACCGGGCCAGGAATCGGTCTGGGACTACCCGCGCCCGCCGCGGGTCGAGGCCGTGACGGAACGCATCAGCGTCGTGATCGACGGGATCGAGATCGCGTCGTCCACCTCGGCTCTGCGCGTGCTCGAGACTGCCGGCGCGCCCGTGTACTACGTGCCGCCCGGCGACGTCCGCCGCGAGCTGCTGGTGGCGACGGCGCGGACGACCGCGTGCGAGTGGAAAGGCGAGGCCCGCTACTGGTCCATCGCGACGCCGGCCGACCGGGTGATCCCGAACGCCGCGTGGTCGTACCAGGTGCCGCTGCCGGGCTTCGAGGCGATCGCCGGCCACTTCGCCTTCTATGCCTGGGCGGTCGACGAGGCGTGGGTCGGCGACGAGCTCGCGATGCCGCAGCCCGGGCACTTCTACGGCGGCTGGGTGACATCGAGGATCGTCGGGCCGTTCAAGGGCGGCCCCGGCTCGTTCGGCTGGTAGCGGCGAAGACCCCGGCGGCGACTACCGCCCGGCGGCGCGCTCGATGCGGAGGTACGACACGCCGCGGACGTCGACGATCGTCGCGGTCGGGGTCTCGACGATCCGGATGACGACCTCGGCGCAGGCCGGGCAGCGCAGGACGACACCCGGACCGCGCGTGTAGGCACGCATCGTGCCGACGATGCTGACGGTGTTGCAGTGCGCGCACTGGCCCGGCGTGGCCGTCATCTCGCCGCCGAAGACCGAAGCGAGCAGCCCGCCGACGCCGCTGCCGTCGACCGTCAGGTCGACCGCCGGGTCGTCCCGCATCATCGCGATTCGCTCTTCCATCGGGTCGGTCCTCGTGCTCCAGGCGTGATGTGGGTTCAGGTGCCGGTCGGACCGAAGCGCTCAGTCCGAATGCGATCTGCCGGGAGGCCGAGGCGGACCAGGCCGTTGGCCACGGTCTCGACGAGCGCAGTCGGGCCGCAGGCGTAGGCGCGAATCGCCGCTCCCAGGGGCTCGACGACCTCGGTCAGCATCTGCTCGTCGATCCGGCGCGCGTAGCCGGTCCAGCCGGGCGGCTGCTGCCGCGTCAGCGTGTGGGCGACGGCGAACCCGTCGCCGGCCGCCGCCAACCGATCGAGCTCCGCGCGGTAGATGATCTCGTCCGGCCCGCGCGAGCTGAACAGGAGTCGTGCCGGCACGTGCGATCCGGCCTTCGCCCGATGGCGCGCCATGGCCATGAGCGGAACCACGCCGGACCCGCCGGCGACGAGCAGCAGCGGCCCGCCGAGCGCCGCCTCCCAGACGAAGTAGCCGCCGATCGGGCCGCGAACCTCGAGCCGGTCGCCCGGCACCACCGCTTCGTGCAGGAATGGCGACACTTCGCCGCCGGGGATGCGCTCGACGGTGATGTCGACCTCTCCGGTCCGCTCCGGCTCGGACGCGATCGAGTACGACCGCTCGACGCTGTAGCCGTCCTCGGCCGTGAGCCGCAGATCGACGTGCTGGCCGGGCCGATGCCCCGCCCACCCCGGCAGCCGGAGCGTGAACGACCGCACCGTCGGCGTCTCGTTGCGAACCGCGGTGACCGTCGCCAACTGCCAATCGAGGGGCATCAGTCGCCCGAATACCGCTCTTCGGTCCATTGGTCGCCGCGGTTGTTATACCCGAGCGATTCCCAGAAGCCGGGCTCGTCATTCGCCTGGAGGCGCAGGCCGCGGACCCATTTCGCGCTCTTCCAGAAGTAGCGGCCGGGGACGACGAGCCGCGCCGGGCCGCCGTGCTCCGGAGCGAGTGGCTTCCCGTCGTACTCCCAGGCGACGAAGGCCTGGTTGTTCAGGACGTCCGCGAGCGGCAGGTTCGTCGTGTACCCGCCATCGGAGTAGGCAACGATGAACGCCGCCGTCGGATCGAGGTCGACGCCCTCGAGGAGCGCGTCGACGCTGACGCCCTTCCAGCGCATGTCGAGGTGGGTCCACTTCGTCACGCAGCTGATGTCCACGACCCAGTCGCGGCTCGGGAGCGCGAGGAATTGCTCCCACGTCCAGCTCACGGGATTCGCGACGAGCCCCTCCACCTGCAGCGACCAGCGATCGAGCGGGGTCCGCGGCGTCGGGCCGGCGGACAGGACGGGGAAATCGGTCGTGAGGTACTGGCCGGGCGGCGTGCGCCTGCGGCGCTCGTCGCCGCTCAGCGGGCCGCCGGCGCCATCGTCCCGCCGGCCGACGAACCCGCGCGTCACGAATCGCTCGCCCATCCGCACCTCCGTGGGCGCTGATTGTGGCACTCCCCGGATGTCCGATCCGTGACTCGCCGCGGCGGTGTGGAGGAGCCCCGTCGGCACGACGACAGGGCCCCATCGGACCTACGCGGCCGGCGGCGCATCGGATCGCGGCGGGTGCCCGCTGGTGCCAATTCGCACCGGGCCCCTAACGCGGTGTCCAGATGTTCGTTGTCCACCGTTGCAGGCCCCGAGGCTGCGACGTCGTTCCCCCGGCGACGGACGTGCCTTGGGGCTGCTCTTTTTTCCTCAGCCTGCCAGGCGTGTCGTCACCCAACCGTCCGGGGTAACGACCACGGCGGTGGGGACGAGTGCGATCCCATACTTGCGGGCGAGGTCCCTCTGGCTGCGAACGTCGACCGTGACGAGCCGCCGGCCGGACGCCCGAACTTCGGCCTCGAGCTGCTGGCAGTCGGTGCACAGCGGGTGTCCGAAGCTCACGACGGTTTCCCTCGCACGTGGGCTTCCGAGATCAACGTCGCTCGGATCGATGCGATCGAGACGTCGCCCTCGGATGCCCTGCAACCTCGCCCCGAGACGGTAGAGCTCGCAGCCCGCGCAGAACCCGGTCGTCGCGGCGAGGAGCGCGAGCGTCGCAACAAGGCCGCCGAGCCCGATCCCGAGCCATTGCAGGCCCGCGACGTACGCCAGTGAGGCGGCGGTCAGGACGGTGACGCCGATCTGGTTCGCGAACCGCGGCGGCCGTGAATCCTCGATCGGGCCCTCGCCGAATCGCGGCTGGATGAGCTTGAAATAGGCGAGGCACGGCAGACAGTACCGGCGCCCGAACCGCAGGCCGACGCCCAGTTGCAGGGCCAGGGCGGCCAGGATCGGCCACCAGCCGGTCAGGATGGCGATGAGCGAGCCGAGGCCGACGACGGTCTGGTTGAAGCGCGGGGCACGGCTGTCGATGACGTCGAGATCACGAAACGGGTCGGCGATGCTGGGTTGCGCGCGCACGAAGCGACTCCTCGATGTGTCACGGGAGAGGGATCACTGGCGAGAGGAGCCGAGGGCGGGACCTGCGCGGGATGCCGCAGCGAGTCTGCCGGACGGGGGAGCGAGCTCCTCCCGCCTACGGACAGAGGCAGTCGATCCGGCGGCGTGCGATCACCGCCGCAGTCTAGTAGCATCCGCCGACAACTGAAGAGCGCTTATCAAGAGTGGCGGAGGGACCGGCCCTGCGATGCCACGACAACCTACCGGCGAAGAGCCGGCAAGGTGCCAATTCCGGGCAGGTTCTCCTGCGAGATAAGGGGCACTCCCGTCGAGACCCTTCCCGTGCAGGAAGGGTCTCCCGATTCTCCGGTCCCGAAGGCGCCGCGCCCCCACCGGAGGATTCCCATGACAACCGCCCTGCCGCCGCTCCCAACGCAGGAACCGGCGACGGACCGCCTCCGCGGCCTCGCCTGCCGAAACTGCGGGCGATCCGACTCGACGCCGCTGGCCTTCGTCTGTCCGGCGTGCTTCGGCCCCCTGGAGGCTCGCTACGACCTTGACCTGGTGGCCGCGATCCTCGACCGCGATGCGATCTCCGCCCGCCCGCCCGGCATCTGGCGGTACCGCGAGCTGCTGCCCGTCGTCGAGCCGCCGAAGCGCGGCCTGGCTGTCGGATCGACGCCACTGGTTCGCGCCGATCGACTCGGGGACAGGATCGGGATCGACCAGCTCTGGATCAAGGACGACACGCGCAATCCGACGCTGTCGTTCAAGGACCGGGCCGTCGCGGTGGCGGCCGCGCGGGCAGTCGAGCTCGGTCTCGAGGCCCTGGCCTGCGCCTCGACCGGCAACCTGGCAGGTGCCACTGCGGCGGCCGCGGCAGCGATCGGACTGCCGGCCTACGTCTTCGTCCCTGCCGATCTGGAGCCGGCGAAGATCGATCACGCGCTCGCGTATGGCGCAACGGTGGCGCCGATCGAGGGCACGTACGACGACGTCAACCGACTGTGCCTCGAGCTGGCGACCGAGACCGGCTGGGGCTTCGTGAACGTCAACCTCCGGCCGTTCTACGCGGAGGGCTCCAAGACCCTCGCCTTCGAGATCGCCGAGGGACTCGGCTGGCGGACACCCGACGTGGTCGTCGCACCGATCGCGTCCGGCGCGCTGTTCACGAAGCTCGGCCGTGGCTTCGACGAGCTCGCGCGAATCGGCTTGATCGAACGGCGTCCGGTTCGGTTCGTCGGCGGGCAGGCCGCTGGCTGCGGGCCGGTTGCCGATGCCTGGGGCAGCGGCAGCGCCACCTGGTCGCCGGTCCGGACGCCGGACACGATCGTCCGGTCACTCGCGATCGGCAGTCCCGCTGACGGCGATGGCGCCCTCGCATTGGCACGAGCGACGCATGGATCCGTGGAATCGATCCCGGACGCGGACACTGCCGCCGCCATCCGTGACGTTGCCCAGCTGGAAGGGATCTATGCCGAAACCGCGGGCGGCGTGACCGTCGCGGCAGCTGCGGCCGCGAGGCGCCGCGGCGTGATCCGCGACGGGGACGAGGTGGTCGTGATCCTGTCTGGCAACGGCCTCAAGACACCCGATGCTCGGCGATTCCGCGCGCCGGAGCAGCGCGGTGGGCTGGGCCGACCCGGGCTCGCTGCACCGATCCGGCCGAGCTTCTCGGCCGTCGAGACGTGGTTGGAGGGACGGGCATGAGCACGGTTCGAATCCCCTCGGCGATGCGCGCCGCAACCGGCGGCGCCAAGGACATCGAGATTTCCGGCGCGACGCTGCGCGAGGTCATCGATGGCCTGGTCGCCGCCCATCCCGTCCTGGGTGCCCAGCTCCTCGACGTGAACGGGCAGCTGAACCGGTTCGTCAACGTCTTCGTGAACGACACCGATGCCCGCTATCTGGACGCGCTCGACACCGTCGTCGGCGCCGCCGACCGAGTCCTGCTGCTGCCCGCGATGTCCGGCGGCTGACGCTGCCCGAAGGGGCAGACATTCGGGCTAAACTCGCCCTGCCGTCGGAGGGCGATCGATGCGTCAGCGAGTTGGGTCGGTCTGGGCGAACCAGCGAGGTGCCACCTCAGGTCGGGGTGAGCGAACGGCCGATGGCACACCCAGCCGCCGTCCCCGAACGCACCACGGACTCTCGGCCGAGCAGGAGGGCGTGCTCGAGCTTCAGCGCCTGGCCGGCAACACGGCGGTTACAGGTGCGCTGCAGAGCGGTCGGAGCGCCGAGGGCGTCACGTCCATCGACCGGATGGAGCTCACCCGCGAGGGCATGAACCCAGAGAACGGGATCCAGTCGATCCGCGAGAAGACGGCGAACAAGTCGACGATCGCGCTGACGAAACGCACGATCATGGACGAGCCTCCGATCATGCGGGTCGAGCCGGCGACCAAGGGGCCCGGCGGCTTCACCACCCGGACGCAGAAGATCGGGTCCATCCCCGAGCCCAAGATCGAGGAGTGGTGGCCGAAGCAAGGTCGGTTCAAGACCGCCGAGGGCACCTTCCTCGACGTCAGCCACGACTGGGAGAAGAAGCTCGAGCAGGGCGAGGACGAGCACAGGGACGATGCAAAGCTCGCCTGGGAGCTGACCTGGAAGACGGTCAAGGACACGATCAATACGTTCGCCGAGAAGCCGGGGCCGCCCGAGGCGACCCCGGACGCCGCCAGGGACGCCCTGTGGGGGCGCTACGTCGCGGCGTTGCCGAAGGATCTGCGGCCAGAGGGCCGTTCGCCGAGCGACGCGAAGCAGCGTGACGTGCTCGCCGTCGAGCCGGGCTCGTTCTTCGCCTGGATGTGGGAGCTCACGATCGCTCGGGACGGCCGGATGTACCACGAGACCCATGCGGCGCCGGCGAAGGACCCGAAGAACGTCCCAAAGGACGCCGTCGTCGAGGAGATCGCCCCGGCAAGCCAGTTCCAGGTTCCCGGACCCCTCTCGCCGGCGTTCGTCGAAGAGATCCGGGTCAAGTACGGGCCGAGGAAGATCATCCAGGGATCCAAGCTGAAGGCCGGCGGCGGCGACCAGGGCAAGCAGGGCTGACTCGGGCGGTCAGCGCTGGACATCCTCCCCGGGCCAGGTGTCGGAGAGCAGGTAGCCCTCGGGGAACGGGTCGGTCGGGTCCACCACGACCTGCGTCACGCCGGTGATCCAGGCGCTACCGCGGATCGCCGGCACGATCGCCCGCGTCCCCGCGAGGTCGATCTCGCGCACGATCCGCCCGTCGAACGTGGAGCCGATGACCGAGGCGTGGGTCATCGAGTCGCCGACGCCCATCAGCCCGCGGGCATGGAGCGCCGCGATGCGCGCCGACAGGCCCGTGCCGGTTGCCGACCGGTCGAGCCGGCCGGGGGCCACGACGACCGCGTTCTTCGACACCACACCAAGGCCCTGCCACGGCTCCGCGATCTGGACGATGCTGACGCCCTCGATGGCCGGGTTCGTCGGGTGGACGCACGGGAGCTGCTCGCGAGCCGCGGCGCGGATCAACTCGCCGACGCGGGACAGCTCGCGCGCCTCGGACGGCTCGAGCGCGAACCCGAGGGCGCGGGCGTTGGCGATCGCGTACCACATGCCCCCGAACACGACATCGACGGTGAGGGTCCCGAGCCCCTCGACCTCGAGCGGCGCGTCGAGGCGGTCGGCGAAGCACGGCACGTTCTCGAACTCGACCCACTCGACCTTGCCGGCCCGGCAGCCGGCGGTCACGTCGATCGGGCCACCGGGGGCTTCGAGGCGCACCGCTGTGACCGGCTCGAGCATCTCGACCATGACGGTCTCGAGCAGGACGGTGGCGACGCAGATCGTGTTCGAGCCGGACATCGCCGGGTACTCGGTCGGCTCCATGATGATGTAGCCGAAGGCGCAGTCCGCCCGCTTCGACGGGACGATGAGGTTGGAGTGGACCGCCACGCTGCCGCGCGGCTCGTGGAGCAGCAGCTTCCGGATCGAGTCGTCGGCGGCCATCGCCTGCATCTGCTCGAAGACGGTCGCGCCCGGCGGCGGCTCGACCCCCGCCACGATGACGTTCCCGATCTCGCCGCCCGCGTGGCACCCGACCACGGTCATCACCGGTCGCGCGGGCGCCCATCGGAGCGCGGCGAGGGGATCCCGGGGGGCATCCATGACCCCGTCATGATGCCGGAACGTCCGGGCCGGCTCAGCCGCAGGAAGCCGCCGACGTTTCGATCGCCTTGGAGGGGCAACCGGCCATCTCGATCAGGTACAGCACGGCCGCGCGATTGCGCGCCGTCTCGCTGGCGATGACGGAGGACCGCTGGTACGTCCCGGTGCCGAGCTCGACCGTGAACGCGTAGATGCCCTGCTCGCCGAAATACCAGTCGCGGGCGGTGCCGCTATCGACGTACAGGGAGCTTGCCTGTTCGGCGATGTACCCGTTCAGCTTCGCCATGTGCTTCGCGAGCGCCACGAGGACGGCATGGTCGCCGGCCGTCATGTCGTCAGGGATCGCGGTCCGGGTATAGCCGTACGGCCACAGGATGAGCCGGCCCGACGTGTGGAACGCGACCGCCGCTCGAATCTCCTGGTGGCCGCCGAACACCTGGCGCTCGACGAAGTCGCGCATCGCCTGCGTCTCCAGCGCCGAGAAGGGCGCCCCGCCGCGGTAGTACGAGCTCCCGGGTTTCGCGCTCACCAGCCCGCAGCAGCCCCAGTGGTCGTCGTAGTTGCGGTTGAGATCGGTGCCGATCGTGCCGTCCGCGTTCGGCTGGTGGTTCTTGCGCCACTCGTGGAAGCGGCCGCCGGCGATGTCGAACGCGGCCCCGTCCGGGTTGACGTCGAACACAAGGAAGATCGCCCGCGTCTGCACGAGCCGGGTCACCGTCGCGTCCTTCCCGTACCCATCGAGCAGCCAGCCCATGATCGCGAGCGGCATCTCCACCGACAGGTGCTCCAGTCCGTGGGTCCCGCCATCGAAGAGGACGCCCGGCGGGTGGGTTCCGTCGGCGAGGTGGGCGCTGATCTCCATCGCGAAGATCTGGCGACCTTGCCAGCTGATCCCGATGGACGTCAGCCGCGCGATGTCCGGGTGCGCCGCGGCGGCGGCGACGACCGCCCGACAAAGCTCCGCGTACGTGTGATATGCCGCGTAGCCGGCCGGGAAGTGCTCGGTCTCGGAAGGGCAGGGCGGAAGTGCGGGGGGCGGCGAGGGCGTTGGCATCAGGCTGACGACCGGACCGATGCTCGGAGGGGCGGGCGACGGTGGGCCGAGCGTCCCGAGTGGTGCCGCCGTCGCGGACGCGAGCGCCAGGGGCAAGCTGGGCGTCCGAGTGGCCGTTGGGCCGGTGGTCCCGATCGTCACTGCCGCAGCGGCGACCGCGACCAGCGCGACGACGCCGAGGACGACCCGGGTGCGAGTGCCAGCGCCGGCGAGCGTCGCCATGACCCCGGCAGCGTAACGTCGGCGGACTTGACGACGGGTTCCTCGTGGATCTACACCTCGCTCGAGCGGGCGGCAGGTCCGTGGCCGTCGACGAGGGGAGCCATCACATGGTCGGTCGTAGTCTCCGGCAGATTGTCTGGGCGCGCCTCCGCCGCGACCGTGTCGCCATGATCTGCCTCGTCATCGTCGTCGCGATGTACCTGATCGCGATCGTGGGGCCGTTCATCCTGACGGCGCTCAAGATCAGCCCGTACACGCTCGACTCATCGGCGATCAGCAACTTCGGCGGCAGGCCGAACCTCCCGAACGGCGGGATCAGCCCCCAGCACATCCTCGGCGTGGAGTGGGGCACCGGGCGCGACATCTTCGCCCAGCTGATCTTCGGCCTCCGGATCTCGCTGATCATCGCGACCAGCGCCACCTTGATCACCGTGACACTCGGTACGGTCATCGGGATCGTCGCCGGCTACACGGGCGGCCTGACCGACTCGATCATCGGGCGGTTCATGGACCTGGTGCTGGCGTTCCCGTTCCTGCTGATCATCCTCGCCCTCTCCGGCGTCCTGACCCA
>DHWF01000009.1:75861-76058 GCA_002413045.1 Chloroflexi bacterium UBA5189 | reverse complement strand
TACTCGATGGGCGAGACCGCCGAGAACGTGGTCGAGCGATTCGGCGGCACCCACGACATCACCCGTGCCCGCCAGGACGCGTTTGCCCTCCTGTCCCATCAGCGCGCCATCGCCGCGATCGAGGGCGGCCTCTTCTTCGACCAGATCGTGCCCGTCGCGATGCCCCAGAAGAAGGGCGGCCCGATCGTCGTCGAGCG
>DHWF01000009.1:57260-75600 GCA_002413045.1 Chloroflexi bacterium UBA5189 | reverse complement strand
ACGCCGCTCGCGCGCATCGTGTCCTGGGCGCAGGCCGGCGTCGATCCGGCGATCATGGGGATCGGGCCCGTGCCGGCGGCACGGAAAGCGTTGGCCAGGGCGGGCATCAGCGCCGCCGACCTCGACCTCGTCGAGCTCAACGAGGCGTTCGCTTCGCAGTCCGTCGTGTGCATGGACGAGCTGGGCCTTGATCCCGAGAAGGTCAATGTCAACGGCGGCGCGATTGCGCTCGGACACCCGCTCGGCGCGTCCGGGGCCCGCCTCATGACGATGCTGCTCCACGAGCTGCGCCGGCGCGGCGGCCGCTACGGCCTCGCCACCATGTGCATCGGCGTCGGGCAGGGGATCGCCACGGTCGTGGAGCGCCTCGACGGCTAGGGAGGAACGCAATGGCCGAATTGAGTGGTCGCGAGGTCGTCGAGCGATGGGTGCACGCGATCGAGGCGAAGGACTTCGACGCCCAGGCGGCGCTCCTTGCCGACGACTTCATCGACGAGATGCCGCAGTCCGGCGAACGAACTCGAGGCAAGGAAAACTGGCTCGCGATCTCGCGGAACTATCCCGGCGGCGTCGGCACGGTCGATCCAACCAGCAGGCGCGTGGTCGGCGCGGAGGACCGCTGGATCATGACGCCGACCTTCAGCATCCTCCGCATCGAAGGGTCAGGCAACGTCTACACCTACGCCGGCACGGCCCGCTATAGCGATGGCCAGACCTGGGACATGATCGCGATCATCGAGCTCCGCGACGGCAAGATCGCGAAGTCGACGACCTGGTATGCGGCGCCGTTCGAGGCGCCGGCCTGGCGAGCCCCGTTCGTCGAGCGGTTCACACCACCCGGCAGCTAGGGCTCGCCGCGATTTCCGGTTACTGGGTCACCTGCGTCTGGCGCCAGGTCAGGCCACCGTCGGTCGACTTCCACAGCTCGCCGACGCCGTGCTCACCACAGCAGGTTGCTGGCCCGTGGACCACGAACGCCGTCTGGTTGGTCGTGAACGTGATGTCGTTCCAGCCGATGCCGCCGTCGCCGAGGTCCTCTGACGTGGTCCACGTCTCGCCGGCGCCATTGCGGTAGATCCAGCTGCCGATCGAGAACGACGACGCGACCAGCGTTCCCGCGGGCGAGGCCGTGAGCTGGGAGACGATCCCGTACTGCGGGAGGGTGCCGGCGGGGGTCGTCGTGACGCCCGCATCGCTCGAGCGGAATGCCTGCTTGTCCGCGTAGCCAAAGCCGATGTCGCCCTGGCACAGCAGCGCGACCTGGGTGTCGGAGATCGGGGCGACGCTGGACAGGTATTCGCCGTCGGCGACGTCGCAGGGATCGGCGCGATCGGCCCAGTGGGCGCCGTCGGTCGTTGCCTCGAAGGTGTCGCCGTCCGGCGACCCTGGGGTCGCGACGACCACGTAGGCCGTCGTTCCGTGCACCGCGAGCATCGCTTCGGTCGTGATCAGCAGGCGGACCGAGGCTTGCACCCATACGCCGCCGGGCGCCGCGTGCCACAGGGTCGCGCCGTGCTTGCAGGTCGTGCTGTCCTGGTTGAAATCGCACGACGAGGCGACCGCGTAGGCGCCCTGCGCGTCCGCAGCGAGCGCAATCACGGGGCGGCCGCCGGCCAGCGCCTGCTGCTGCCACGTGGCTCCACCGTCGCCGGATGCCCAAAGCGCCGGACCGAACGCCCAGCCGTGGGTTGCGTCGGCGAAGCGCAGCTCTGACACGCCGGCGTTGTCCTCATACGACAGCGGCGCGGCGATGCTCCCGACCGAGCTCCAGCTCGTGCCACCGTTTATGGTCCGCACGACGGTCGTGCAGAACGCCTGGCCACATGCAACGGATCCGAGCAGCCAGCCCAGCTGCGAGCTCGCCCACGACATCGACTGCGCGTGGAACTTCAGGCCAGCCGTCCGGCCGGCGAGGGCGGTTCCGCTCGCGATCGCGAGCGCGAAGCACGCCGCGATGGCCACCGAGAGGACGCGCGAACGGCGCATGACCGCCTGCCTTTCCTGGTCGCAACCAGCCTGCTGTCGGGCGACGGGCGCCGCCTCACCGCATAGATGCTCGGCACGACCGGAAACGAATCGGCGAGACCCGGGTCAGGCGGCCTCGATGGACCGGAGCGCCTCGGCGAGCGCCGCGTGGAGCGAGGTGTCGAGTCCGGTCCCGGCGACGCTGACGCGGACGCTGATCGGCGCGCCGGTCGATTCGATGAGCGTCCGACAACCGGCGGCGACGCGCTCGGCGAGCCGCTCCGCGCCCGCCTCGGACGTCTCGGGCAGGAGCATCTGGAAGCGCGTGCTCGCGATGCGGGCGACGAGGTCGGTGGCCCGCGAGTCGTGGCGAAGCGTGCGGGCAATCGGGCCGGCGATGCTCTTGAGCCATGGCTCGACGGACTGTCCCGCGCGATCGGGCTTGAGCTCGACGATCGCGACCGCGGCAGGCCGCCCGTAGCGCGCGGCGCGCACGCTCTCGCGCTCGAGCGCGGCATTCCACTCGAGCCGGCCCGGCAGGGTCCGCAGGTCATTCGACGCCCGCGGCGCTGGGGCCACCCGCATCTCTGGTCGCGCCGGCGGGCGTCCTCGCCGGACCTCCGGGCCTTCGAGGAACGCCTCGATCGACTCCTCGGTGCGCTCATCCGCGAGGTCCGGCAGGGCGAAGCGGCGTGCTCGAGTCGACTCGGACGTGGCCATGGGCCTCCGGGGTGGGTGGTCAGGGGTGGCGTCCGCAACCATACCCGAGGCGCCCGAAGTCGGCCTTGCCATGCAGGAGGCAGGCCGCCAGGCCTGGTAGGACCATCGATTTCGGCGCGGGTGGTTGTCGGAATCGGTTGCGCTGCGTACGATTGCACCAGATCGCAACCGGACCACGCGCCTCGAAGGGGATCGACTCGATGATCGAACAGCAGCCAGTGATGGAGACCACGGTCCCAATGGAGACCACGGTTCTCCGCTTGAGCGACGCCGCGGCGACGAAGCTGCGCGAGCTCACCAAGGAAGAGACCAACCCGAACATCGGGCTGCGCGTCTACGTGTATTCCGGCGGCTGCTCCGGCTTCCGGTACGGGATGATGCTCGAGGACCAGCCGACCCCCGAGGACAACATCCTCGACGTGAACGGCACCAAGGTCTACGTCGACGGGCAAAGCATTCCGCTCCTGCGGGGCTCCGAGATCGACTACGTCGACACCCTGATGGGCGCCGGCTTCACGGTCAACAACCCGAACGCCGTCACGGCCTGTGGCTGCGGCTCGAGCTTCCGGACGGCGGACGACGCCGGCACCGCTCGCTCCTGCGCCCACTGACGCACCGACCCTTCAAGCGCGTCGAAGCCGCCGGGCAACCGGCGGCTTCTTGATTCCCCGGCACGTGACGCATATTTGCTTGTCTCGCCCCGTATCGCGCCCGACCCTCCCCTGATGTCCGTTGCAAGTCCGCCGACCGCGCTCGAAGCTGCCATGCAGCGCGTCGACGAGCTTGCCGATCGCTCGTTCGCGAGCTGGCACGTGCCGGGCGTCGCGTACGGGGTCATCCTCGGGGGCGAGCTGATCCACACGCGGGGTCTGGGCACGCTGCGGGTCGGCGACGACGCGATGCCCACCGCCTCCTCGGTCTTCCGGATCGCGTCGATGACGAAGAGCTTCACCGCGGCGACGGTGCTCTCGCTCCGCGACGAGGGCCTGCTGCGCCTCGACGACCCGATCGCGGACCACGTGCCGGAGCTCGCGACGCTCCGCTACCCGACCACGGATTCGCCGCGCATCACGATCCGCCACCTCCTCACGATGACCGCGGGCTTCCCGACCGACGATCCCTGGGGCGATCGCCAGCAGGGCCTCGACCTGGACGAGTTCCGCGCCCTCCTCGCAAGCGGCCTCTCGTTCGCCTGGGCGCCGGGTACGCGATTCGAGTACTCGAACACCGGCTACGGCATCCTCGGCCGGCTGATCACGAACGTCGCCGGGCGCGAGTACCGCGAGGTGGTGCGTGAGCGGATCCTCCGGCCGCTCGGGATGGATTCCACGGGCTACCTCGAGGCGGAGGTCCCGGACGGGCGCAAGGCCCTCGGCTACCTCTGGCGCAAGGATCAATACATCCCCGAGCCGATGGACGGCTACGGCGCCCTCGCCTCGATGGGCGGCATCTTCACCACCGTCGAGGATCTCGCGCGGTGGGTCAGCGGCTTCCTCGACGCGATGCCACCGCGTGACGGCCCGAACGGCGGGCATCCGCTCAGCCGCGGCTCGCGCCGCGAGATGCAGCAGCCGATGGTCCCCGCAGGGTTCCGAGTCTCCCAGGTCGCCACCGATGCGCCAACCGATGTCGAGTTCATGAGCTATGGCTTCGGCCTGTTCATGGTCGACGACGCCCGATATGGTCGGTTCATCGGCCACGGCGGCGGCTACCCGGGCTTTGGATCGGGTATGCGCTGGCACCACCCATCCGGGCTCGGCGTGGTCGCCCTCACGAACCACCGCTACGGCCCGGGTGTGCCGCTCGCTCGCGACATACTGAACGAGCTGCTGCGGACGGAGTTCGCGCCGCTGCGCAGGATCCGTCCGAATCGCGCCACCGATGCGGCCGCGACGGCGGTCGAGGCCCTGATGGCCGATTGGGATGAGGCGCGCGCCGCAGAGCTGTTCGCGATGAACGTCGAGCTCGACGAGCCGATCGCCGAGCGCCGCGCGACCCTGGAGCGGATCCGGGAGCGGCACGGCCAGCTCGTGGCGGACGAATCGGAGCCCATCGAATCGCAGTCGCCGTATCACCGCATCTGGTGGCTGACCGGCGCTCGCGGCGGCCGCGTCCGAATCGAGATCCTGCTCTCGCCGGAGCTGCCGCCCAAGGTTCAGACGTTCGCCGTGACGTCGGTTCCGGAGCCGCCGGCAGCGCTGCGCATCGCCGCCGAGCGCATCGTCGCCGCGCTGCAGCCAGGCATCGAATCAGGCCCCATCGCGATCGATTGGCCCGCCGACCTCTCGGTTGGCGACGCCGTGGACCTGGGCATCGTCGTCCGATCGATGCGCGCCACGGAAGCGCGATTCGCGCCGATTCAGCTCGGCCCGTCGATCGCCGGCGACGGCGAGACGAAAGCCACCTTCCGCCTGGACTCGCCGCGAGGCCGCGTCGAGCTGGCCCTCGAGCTGGACCCGAAGATCAACTGCCTGACGAGCGTCTCGCTCGTCCCCGCTCGACTGGTGCCGCCCGACCTCGCCTGATCAGGGGTGTGCGGCACACGCCGCAAGCGCCTCGCTCGCCGGGACGAAGTAGTACGCGCCGGTGATCGCATGGGTGAAATCGGTTAGCCGGTCATGTTCGGTCCCATCGGCGCCGATCATGCTGTCGAGCATCGCGTCCAGTCGGACGCGGTCGCGGCTGAAGCCGACGAAGATCGTCCCGTGGTTGGTCAGGTTGCCGTAGGCGACGTTGCGCCGGAAGATCGCTCCAAACGTGTCCTGGTTCGTTCGGGCTACGTGCGACGACGTGGGCTGCGGATCGAGCTCCGCGCCGGGGGAATGCCTGCGTCGTCCGATCGCCGCCTCGCGCTCATGCACCGGTAACGACTCCCACGCCCCGCGATCGTGCTCCCACATCTGCAGGAGCAGGACGCTGCCGCCCTCCCCGGGCTGGCCGTGGGGGACCACGGCCTCCTGCGCGGCTTCGGCCAGCGGCGGGTTCTCGATGCCGTCGATGAATCCGGTCAGGTCGAGGTCCGCGTGGTACGGCCAGCCGACGATCTCGTTGGCGAGCGTCGCCTTAGAAGCAAGCTCGCTCACGATTCCGCGGGCGAGGTCGAACACGGCGTCGTAGGCGGCGCCCGCGATCCACAGGACCGCGTCGTGCTGGGTCGCCGGCAGTAACTTGCCGTCGATGCCCGCCCGCGGGGCATTGAAACCGGTGAGCCCACGGGGCGCGTCGGCGGGTTGGACGGCGGCCCACAGCTCCGGGCGGAAGCCGGTGACGAGGTTCACGCCGCCCATCGTCCGACGCGGCTCCCGCAGCGCGGCCATCGTCCGAACCAATGACGCGGGACGCACGCCTGGCCGGAGGTCCAGCTCCAGGTAGGTGTGCGAGGTCGTTCCGAGCGCGAAGATCCCGTTCTGCGGTGCCGCCACGCGGCGAGGATAGGCCTACGGCGCGATCGGGTTGAAGATCACGCAGCACCGTCCCGGTTCGGGCGCAAGCTCGACCGTCATCGGCGCCGCCAGCCCCTCGACGAGGCCCTCGGCCCAGGCGGCGCTCATGCCGCACGTCAGGTCGCGATGGTCGATGGCGAGGGCGTCGTACGGGCAGTTCCTGACGAGCACCGACCCATCGGGCCGTGTTTCGGGCTCGTAGCCGGCAACAGCCAGCGCGTCGACCAGCGTGGCAGGCTCGGCGCCATCACGCGATCGCGGCTCGGCGGCATCGGCGAGGCGCCGTGCATCTGCGAGGCCGCGATTGCGCGCGACCGGCTCCAGTGCGTGTGCACCGCGCCGGCCGAGGTGCTCGAGGGCCTCTGCCATCACGTCCGCAGCGACGTCGTAGTTGCGGGTGGGGAGCGTGACGATCACGTCGCCCTCGGCTCGCCGATACAGCTTCGCCGGACGTCCGGCACCCGGGCCGGTGCGGCCACTGAGCCGGCGGAACTCCGCCACCAGGAGGCCCACGTCGACCAGCCGGTCGAGGTGGAACGCGGCCAGCTCGCGGGTGATCCCGAGCGCGGCCGCGGCCTCATCACGGCCAACAGCCTCGCCTGCGTGCGCGATGAGGTCGTACAGGCGTCGCCGATTGGGATCCTCGAGCAGGGCGACGGAGCCGATCGGGTCGCTGATCTTCGTGTTCCTGACCATGTCCCGACTCTACCACAAGCCGTCCTTATCAAAACACTTGACGGCGGCGTGCTGACCTGTAACGCTAATGCGACCACACTTTAGAGATGCTGGCCCGAGACAACGGCGACCAGCACGATCGCAGGAGGCTCGATCCATGGCGACCTCGAAGGAACCGGTCCGACTCGCACTCCGCAAGCTCTGGTCAGACCACGTGATCTGGACCCGCCAGTACATCGTGGCGGCCGTGGCCGGCACGCCGGACGCGGATGCGGCGGCCGGCCGGCTGCTCAAGAACCAGGAGGACATCGGCGCTGCCGTTGCCGGGTTCTACGGCGACGCGGCCGGCTCGAAGCTCACGGCGCTGCTCAAGGAACACATCATGATCGCGGTCGACCTCGTGGGCGCCGCCAAGTCCGGCGACCAGGCGGCGTTCGCGAAGCACGATGCGCGCTGGACCGCCAACGCGGGCGAGATCGCGAAGTTTCTCGCCGGCGCCAACCCGAACTGGCCGGAGAAGGACGTCCTCGACCTCCTCTCGCTCCACCTGAAGCTGACCAAGGACGAGGCCGTCGCCAGGATCACCGGCGACTGGGCCGCCGACATCAAGGCGTTCGACGACATCTTCAACGAGATCATGGTCCTTGCCGACGCCCTGAACGACGGGATCGCGGCGCAGTTCCCGGACAAGTTCCGGGCGGTGGCGTGACCGCCCTCGAGCTGGTGGAGGCGCCGGCCGAGCCGGCGCCGCTGCCCATCGGGTCGATGTCGCCGGTCTTCGAGGACCTCCTCGGGACCGACGGCGAGCGCTACGGCCTATCGCGCTTCGCCGATCGCCAGGCGATCGTGCTGATCTTCTCGTCGAACCGCTGTCCGACGGCGAAGGCGTATGCGGGTCGAATGAACGCCCTGCAAGCCGACTACGGCCCGCGCGGCGTCCAGCTCCTTGCCATCAATTCGAACGCTCCGCACCTGTATCCGGACGAAGGCTTCGACCGGATGGTCGAGCGGGCGCGCGACGATGGCCACACGTTCCCGTACGTCGTCGATCCCGGCCAAGCGGTCGCCCGCGCATTCGGCGCGACGTGTACGTTCCACGTGTTCGTGCTCGACCGCGAACGGCGCGTCCGCTACGAGGGCCGCTTCGACAGCGCGCGCCTCGCCGAGAACGTGACCAGCCACGACCTCCGCGACGCGCTCGACGAGATCCTCGCCGGGCGCGAGGTCCGCGTCCCGGTCACGCGGCCGTTCGGCTGCAGCCTCGACTACCTGTGAGCGTGGCGGTGCAGGTCGTGACCGATCTCGCCGCACCACGCCGGTGGCTTCGATCGCCTGTCGCGGCGGTCGGTAGCGCGCCCGAGTTGCTCGCCAGCGCCGCGCTGCTGCCCGGCATCGTGCTCGCGATCGCCACGGCCTGGGTCCTGATCGCGCTGACCCAGCTCAGCGGGACGGCGGCGCTGCTCCATCACCACGCGCTCATCGAGCACGGGCCGCCACTCTGGATTGCCGTTCCGGCGTTCATGGCTGCGTGGCTCGTGATGATCGTGGCGATGATGGTTCCGGCAAGCCTGCCGGCAATCGTCCGCGGTTCCAGCCTGGGTCGATCGCCGCGCTCCGCCGCGCCGCTCATGCCGGGTGCGTCGACACGCCGTTTCCTGGCGACGTACGTGCTCGTCTGGCTCGGGTTCGGGCTCGCCGTCTTCTTCGGCGACGGGGCGCTCCATCGGATCGTCGACGCGACGCCCTGGCTCGGTGCCCGGCCCTGGCTGATCAGCGCATCGGTGATCGGGTTCGCCGGGTTGTACCAGCTGCTGCCGATCAAGCGCCGCAGCCTGGACGCCTGCCGGCATCCGGCCGGTCGCGATCCCGCCGCCGGGCTCGAGCACGCGCTCGCGTGCCTCGAGAGCTCTGGCGCGCTGATGGTGCTGATGTTCGCGGAGGGCTTCTCGAGCCCGTGGCCGATGCTCGGCCTCACCGCCGTGATGGTCTATGAGGCGACGGGCCGCCATGGCCACATCGCTGCCAGGGCGGTTGGTGTGCTGCTGCTCGCGCTCGCCCTCGGCGTCGTCCTGAGCGGCACGTCCATTTGAGGGAGCCCGACCCCTCGTCGGGCGAAAGGAAGAGGTAGGTCGAGGTGGCTGAACAGAGCCTGTACGAACGGTTGGGGGGCGTGTTCGCGATCGCGGCCGTCGTCGACCGTTTCAGCGACGCGATTTTCGACGACCCGATCGCAGGGCGAACGTCGAAGAACCCGGCGCTCCGCAAGTGGCATAACGAATCGCTCGGACGGCTCCCTGGGCTGAAGTTCGAGCGGACCCTGTGGGTCTGCACCGTTGCCGGCGGCCCATTCGCGTTCGCCGGCACCAAGCCCGGGACGACGCCGGTCGGTCTCGAGGAGGCCCATCGCGACCTTCGGATCACCTCCGAGGAGTTCGACGCGGTCGCCGGCGTGCTCAGCCGGACGCTTGACGAGTTCGGTGTCCCCCAGCGTGAGAAGGACGAGGTCCTCGGCGCGTTCGCGGCACACAAAGGCGAGGTCACGGAAGGCGCGCTCGCGACCGCCTGAGCTGCGGCCTCCTCGATCCTGCCGCGGCTATTCGGAGTAGCGCTCTTCCTTCCAGGGATCGGCGTCGTTGTTGTAGCCGTAGCGCTCCCAGAAGCCGAGCTGGTCGTGGTCGAGGAACTCGAGGCCGCGGAGCCACTTGGAGCTTTTCCAGAAGTAGCGCTTGGGAACGAACAGCCTGAGCGGGTACCCATGCTCCAGCTCGAGCGGCTGGCCGTCGAACGTGTCGGCGAGGAGGACGTCCTCGTCGTCGAGCACCGAGAGCGGCAGGTTGGCCGTATAGCCCTGCTCGGCGTGCGAGACAACATGCGTGGCGTTCGGTCGCACCTGGGCGAGGCGGAGGATCTCCTGGATCGGGACGCCCTCCCATTCCGTGTCGAGCTTGGTCCAGCGAGTCACGCAGTGGATGTCCGTCGTGACCGTCTTGCGGGGCAGGGCCTTGAACTGGTCCCAGGTCAGCATGAACGGAGAATCGACCTCGCCGTAGACGTTGAAGTCCCATTTGACGAGGTCCGTCTTGGGCACGGAGCCGTAGTGGAGCACCGGGAACTTTTCGGTCCGGTACTGGCCGGGCGGGATCCGGTCTGCCACCGCGGCATCGCGCTCCTTGTTGCCGAAGAGTCGCTCGTACAACGCTGCTGCCTCTGGCCTCATTGGGTTGTGCGCATGGTGCCCGAACCATGCTTCTTGCGCGTTACCGGCGCGCGACGCCGGTTGCCGACACCGACGACTGCAGGTTTCCACCCGATCTCGCCGAACTACCACCGGAGGGTCGTTAGCCAGATCGGATGACCGCGTCGCGGCTTTTGCGACCCGATTTCACGCAGCGTCACGCTCGCGCCGCGAACAACCACCGTCCACACCCGCCATTTGAGGGACCGCGTTCCTACCTAGCTACCCCCGGGTGTTCGTATGGCAACGTCCGGAATCGTCGAGCCCCCGGCGGTGCCGAGGGCTCGGGTTGGTCGATCGTGATGATGTCAACGCGGCTCAGGAGGAGGCTGGTGTCCCCTGGACGAAGCCCTTCGACTGGAGCCACGCCTTGGCGACGACGGCGATGTCCTTCTTGTCGACGGACACCTGCTTGCCGAGGTCGGTCAGGGTCGCGGTGTCGAGCGCGGCCGAGATGTCGTTGAGCAGCTTCTCGAACGCCGTCTTGTCGGTGGCGCTGAGCTTGGCCAGCAGATCGTTCCGCACGAGCGGCGCGATGTTGTCCGCGGGCTGCGTCTGCTTGTCGTCCTGGAGGACGACCCAGCCGTTGACCGCGATGTCGGGCTGTGTCGAGCACAGCTCGCCAACGTCGATCGTCTTGCCGAGCAGGGCCTGTGCCATCGGCGCGTCGCAGGCCGACAGGAGCGTCGCGCCCGAGACGTCGATGCCGTAGGCGGACTTGAGGGCCGCACCGCAGACGGGGTTGGTCGGGCAGTCCGTGGCCACGCCGAACTTGAGCTGCGCCGCAACCGCGGTCAGGTCGCTCATCTTCGTGAGGTGGAACTGGTCGGCCGTCTCCTTGCGGACGACGAACGCGTTCTGGTCCGCCGCGGGCGAGTAGTTCAGGACGGTGATCCCGCCACCCTTGCCGGTCAGCACGGTTTGGAGCGCGGCGGCGTTGGCCGCCGGGTCGCCCGTCTGCGTGCCCGGCGCGTAGTACGCAAGGCCGCTCCCGATGTACTCGGGCTTGAGATCGAACTGCCCGCTCTCGAGGGCCGGCGCCGAGACCTTCCGTGCGCCGATGCCGATCGCGGTGCGATCGACCGTGTATCCGTTGGCCTCGAGCGCCTGCGCGTAGATCTCGGCCACGAGCTTGGCTTCGTAGAAGCCGTCCGAGCCGATCTTCACAGTCGGCTTGCTGCCCCCACCCGTCGAGCAGGCGCTCAGCAGCACCAGCAGCGACGCCCCAAGGGCAACCCAGCGGGTCATCCGCATTTGGGTCCATTCCTCCATCTGCGCCGGCCATCCGTCCGGCGTCAAGTCAGCGACTATATCGCGCAACCGGATTCATGGGGTTAACGGGTTATTGTCAGGTGGCGCGAGCCGCGATTGGGGCTGCGAGCCGACGCTGGACGAGCGCCAGGCCCCCCTCCGCGAGCAGCGCCAGCAGGGCGACGAGGAGGACGCCGGCGAAGAGCTGGCCGTCGTCGTTCTGGGCAACGCCCTCGACGATGAACCCGCCAAGCGCGCCGAGCCCATAGATCGCACCGAGCGTCGCCGTGGCGATGACCTGCACCGACGCGGACCGAATGCCGCCCACGATGATCGGAATCGCGACGGGCACCTCGACCCGGGTCAGGACCTGCCGCTCGGTCATGCCCATCGCCCGGGCAGACTCGACCAGGTCGGCGTCGACGCCGGAGACCCCCGCGTACGTGTTCACGAGGATCGGCGGGATCGCCAGGACGATCATCGCGATGACCGTCGGGTACAGGTTGAAGCCGGGGCCTGGGTCGAGCGCCTGGGTGAACGGCACCACGATCGCGATCGCGGCCAGGGACGGGATGGCTCGCCCCACGTTGGCCAGGTTCACTGCGAACGCCTGGCCGCGCCGCGTGTGCCCGATGTACAGGCCGAGGGGCAGGGCGATCGCCATTGCGATGAGCACCGAAACGAGCGAGATCCCGACGTGCTGGAAGAGCCGGTATGGCACGCCGTTCTGGCCGGACCAGTGGGCCGGGTCGGAGAACCAGGTCACGGCGGCGATCATGTCGCCGCGCCGGCTTGGGTATCCATCGCTCGCGCCCACGGGGTCAGTCGACGCTGGAGACGACCGAGGAACACGTCGGCCGAGATCGCCAGCGCGATCGAGCCGACGGCCCCCACGAGGATCTCGGTGGCGAACGTCGGCCGCTCGAAGATGAAGAAGCCGAGCCCCCCGAACGACTGGCCGAGGATCCCGCTGATCGTCACGAGGCCGATCGTGGAGACACTGGCCAGGCGCAGCCCGGCGATCATGAGCGGCACCGCCAGCGGCAGCTCGACGCGGGCGAGCCGCCCATTCGCCGTGTAGCCCATCCCGTCGGCGGCCTCGATGACGTCCGGCGGGACCGAATCCAGGCCGGCGACGATGTTCCGGACGTAGATCACGAGCGTGTACAGCACGAGCGGCACCTCGACCGTCAGCAGGCTCAGCCCGATGATCGGGACGAGAGCCGAGAAGAGCGCCAGGCTCGGGATCGTGAAGACGATGCCCGCGATGCCGATCACGATCGACCGGACGGGCCGGACTCGGGCGGACAGGATCGCGAGGCCCAGCGAGAGGGCAAAGCCGACGGCAAGGGCGATGACCGTCAGCTCGAGGTGCTGCCCGAGGCGACCCGCGATCGCCCCGAGGTGATCGCCGATCCAGCCCCAGTCGATCACGCGCCGGCCCTCGCCTCCGGAGATCGTCCGTCGCGGGACGACGCGAAGATCATGTCGGCGGTCAGCAGGCCCATGGCGGCGCCCTTGCCGTCGACGACGATCCCCGCGTGGACCTCCGCTTCGATCAGCATCGCCAGGGCGTCCTTGAGGGTCGTCCGCCGGCTGAACAGCGGCGACATCGCGGTCGCGAGGTCCTCCCCGATGGTGCCGCTGGACGGGATGTCGTCCTGGTCGACCCAGCCGATCGGGCGGCGCTCGGCGTCGACGAGGAGGAGGTACGGGAACGGGTCAGCGAGCGCGCGGCGGCGAGCGTCGGCCGCGTCATCGCCGCTGGAGGCGGTCACCGGGGGCATGAGCTCCAACGCGTCCACCCGCGTGAGCGCGAGGCGCTTGAGCCCGCGATCCGCTCCGACGAACCGGGCGACGAAGTCCGACGCCGGGTTCGCGAGGATCTCGTCCGGCGTGCCGAACTGGGCGAGGTGGCCGCCGACCTGCATGACGGCGACGAGGTCGCCCATCTTGATCGCCTCGTCGATGTCGTGGGTCACGAACAGGATCGTCTTGGCGAGCTGCTCCTGGAGGTTGAGGAGCTCGTTCTGGAGGCGCTCGCGGACGATCGGGTCGACGGCGCCGAACGGCTCGTCCATCAGCAGCACCGGGGGATCGGCCGCGAGGGCGCGCGCCACGCCGACGCGCTGGCGCTCGCCACCGGAGAGGGCGCTCGGGTATCGGTTCGCGTAGCGGGTAGGATCGAGGCCGACCAGCTCGAGGAGCTCCGTTGCCCGGTCCTTCCGGCGCCCCTCGTCCCAGCCCAGGAGGCGCGGAACCGTCGCGACGTTGTCAGCGACCGTCTGGTGCGGGAACAGCCCGACCTGCTGGATCACGTAGCCGATTCCGCGCCGAAGCGCGATGACGTCCTGCTGCGCGATGTCGCGGTCGCCGATCAGGATGCGGCCGGACGTTGGCTCGATGAGGCGATTGATCATCTTGAGGCTGGTGGTCTTGCCGCAGCCCGACGGCCCGACCAGGACACAGACCTTGCCCGCCGGCACCTCCAGCGAGAGGTCCTCGACCGCGCCGGGGTTGCCGGCACCCGTGCCCGGGTAGCGCTTGGTCACGTGCTCGAAGACGACCCGTTCGGCGCTGCTCACCGGCGGAGTATCGCGCCAGCGCCAGAGATCAGTGCTTCATCAGGCTCGGGACCTGTGGCTCCGGACCGCTCCAGCGCACGAACTCCTCCGTCGCCAGGCGCCCAAAGCGGTTGATGAAGTGGCCGCCCGCGCTCCGGAGCAGCTCGACGATCCTGAGGGTCGTCGCGCGATCGCCGGTTCGGACGGCAAGGACGACCTTGCCGGCGCGCAGCGCCGCCTCGTACCAGGCCATCGCCGGCAGCTGGTCCATCAGGCTGAACTGCACGGCGCGCAACGACCGGGCGACGATGCCGTGCCGCGCCCCCGAGGCATCGAACTGGTCGGCGGCCTCGACGCCCTCGAACCCCTCGACGTCGCCATCCGGAACGCCGGCCGCGCCCAGCGCCCGCTCGGCTGCGCTCGCGGCCGCTGGGGTGTCGAACACGGCGAGCACTTTCCTCCGTGGGTAGCCGATGAACGACGCCATCAGCGAAGTATCCGCCGCATCGCGCGGCGTCAGATCGGCAGCGACTCGAGGTCCTGCTCGATGAGCTGGCGGTCCTCAGGGTCCTCGATCGTCGCCAGGGCTTCGCGGGCGCGGGCCGCCGATGGGTGCGTCGGCGACGTTGCCGGCGACCCCCTGGGCGCGCGCAGCGCCAACAGAGCGCCACGGGACCGCCGTTCTGGGCCTCCTGAAGGCCTCTCCGACCCGCTTCGCCCCGGAATCTTGTCTGGCACTCAAGGGCGCGAGATGCCCGGCAGGCGTTCAGGCGCGGTCGAGCTCGCGCGAGATGGCCCGGAGGATGAAGCGCGCGGCCTCGGCGGACTTGCCGCCGAGCTTCTGGCCGTCGTCCTGCTCGAGCGCGACGGCGAGGTCCGCCAGCATCGCATCGAGCACGGGAGTGCGATTCAACGCTCCCGCCGCGAACGCGGCGTCGAGGCCGGCGACGGCTGCGCGGGCGTTGTCCACCGTATGGCCCTTGGCGTCCATCAGGTCGCGGAACGCCGCTCGCGCCGAGTCGGCGCTCGGGCCGATGCTCGGCCCACGGCTCGCCACCGAACCGTCGCTCAGCCGAGCGCCGACCGTGCCTGCGGTGGAGCAGATGCTCGCCGCTCGTGCCACTCGCTCGAGAGCACGCTCATGCCGAGCTCGTCCCACCAGCGGCCGTCGCGCCAGATCGATTCGCGCGACCGGCCCTCGATGACGAAGCCGCAGTTGCGATAGGCGCGGATCGCCCGTTCGTTGAACTCGAACACCGTGAGGGCGATCCGGTGCAGCCCGAGGGTCCCGAAGGCGTGGTCGAGCATCAGTTGGGTGGCTTCCGTGCCGTAGCCGATCCCCCAGCGATCCTTCTCGCCGATCGTAATGTGGAACATCCCCGAACCGTTCTCGCCGTCGACCTGGCTGAAGGCGCAGGTGCCGATGAGCCGGCCGGTCTCGCGCTCGTGGATGGCCATCGTGAGCGACTCGTGGCCGAGCGCCCGCAGCTGGAAGAAGCGATCGATCTCGTCGGCCCGCATCGGAGCGTCCTGGTAGCGCGCGAGGCGGGCCACCTCGGGGTCGGAATACCAGCGCTGGAACGCCGCGACATTCTCCGGGACGTGCTTGCGCAGGACGACCCGATCCCCCTCGATCGAATCGGGGAACCACGGAGACCCGCCCACGAGGGCACGGTATACCATCGCCCGCATGCGGCGCTGGAGCGAGCTCGCCGAGCGCGTGGCCGCCACGACCCGCACGTCGGAGAAGACGAGCCTCCTCGCCGACTACCTGCGGACCCTCGACGCGGACGAGCTCCCGATCGCGGTGGTCTTCCTCACCGGTCGCCCGTTTCCGGAGGCCGACCAGCGCGCGACCGGCATCGGCTGGGCGACGATCGCGATCGCGCTCGAGAGGGTCGCGGGCACGGATCGTGCGGCCCTCGGCGCGGCCTACGACCGCTTCTCGGATATCAGCGCGGCGGTCGGCGACGTGCTCGAGATGGCCGGCCACGCGCCGAACCCGGCCGTCTCGCCGTCACTCTTCGAGGTCGCGGCGACCTTCGCCGCGATCGAGGCGGCATCGGGACCCGCCCGGAAGGCGGACCTCCTCGCGGACCTCCTCGCCCGCGCCGATCCGAAGACCGCCCGCGGCATCGTCCGGATCCTCTCCGGGGAGCTTCGGATCGGGCTGCGCGAGGGCCTGGTCGAGGCGGCGCTCGCCAAGGCGTACGACCGGCCGCTCGACGCCGTGAAGCGCGCCGGCATGCTGACCGGCGACATCGGGCAGACGGCGACACTCGCTCGCGAGGGGCGCCTCGACGGCGCCGCGCTCGCCCTGTTCCACCCGCTGAAGTTCATGCTCGCCTCGCCCGCCGAGGACGCGACCGAGATCATCACGAGGCTCGGGCCGGTCGTCTGGGTCGAGGACAAGTACGACGGGATCCGGTGCCAGCTCCACCGTGAGGGCTCGACGGTCCGCCTCTACTCCCGCGACCTCCACGACATCTCGAGCCAGTTCCCGGAGGTGGTCACGGCCGCCCGCGACCTGCCGTGGGCCGGCATCCTCGACGGCGAGATCCTCGCCTGGCGCGACGGGACGGTCCTGCCGTTCATCGCTCTCCAGTCCCGGCTCGGCCGGAAGGACCCGTCAGCGGCGATTCTCGCCGACGTGCCCGTGATCTTCGTCGCCTGGGACGTCCTCGGGCTCGACGCCGCGGCCCGCGACGGGGTCGTTGCGCCGACGCTCGAGCTGCCGCTGACCGAGCGCCGCCGCCTCCTCGAGGGCCTCGGGTTGCCGCTGGCCGAGGACGGCGGGGGCTTCGCGCTGTCCCACCTCAGCGAGGCCGGTTCCACGGACGCGCTCGAGGCCGCCTTCGCCGAGGCGCGCGCGCGCCGGAACGAGGGCCTGATGGTCAAGGACCCCACCTCGATCTACTCGCCTGGCCGCCGCGGCTACGGCTGGCTGAAGATGAAGAAGGCGCTCGCCACGATCGACTGCGTCGTCGTCGGGGTCGAGGTCGGCCACGGCAAGCGCCACGGCGTCCTCTCCGACTACACGTTTGCCGTCCGTGACGAGGCGCGCGACCAGCTGGTCACGATCGGCAAGGCGTACAGCGGCCTGACCGACGCCGAGATCGCGACGATGACCCGCTGGTTCGAGGAGCACACCATCAGCCAGCACGGCCGGTACCGGGTGGTGGAGCCGACCGTCGTCGTCGAGGTCGCCTTCGACGTGATCCTCCGCTCGAACCGGCACAAGTCCGGCTTCGCGCTGCGCTTCCCGCGGATCGCCCGGCTGCGCCTCGACAAGGACGCCCGAGAAGCGGACACGCTCGAGACCGTGACCCGCCTCTTCGAGGGGCTCCAGGCCGGCGCGGAGCACCTCGTCACCGCCGGCGCCCGCAAAAGCAGCACGGCCGGAGGGTGAGGTCGTACGCTGCGCCGGGCGGTGACGAACGCCGCGCTGCCCACGATCCCGCGCCCAGATCGGAGATCGAACCTTGACGACAGCCCGCTTCGGCCTCGAGGTTGCCTGTGCGGCAATGGCGCGCTCGCCGCTGTTCCACGGCATCGCTGATGACGAGCTCACGCGGATCGCGTTGATGATGATTCGCCATCGATACCGGAAGGACGAGGTGATCTTCCACGAGGGCGATCCCGGCGACTCGCTCCACGTCGTGGTCGAGGGCCGGGTCAAGATCACCCGCGAATCGGCGGAGGGCGAGGAGGCCATCGTCGTGGTGCTGCAGGCCGGCGATTCGTTCGGCGAGCTCGTGCTGCTCGACGGCGCGCCACGCTCGGCGACGGCCACGGCGATGGAGGCGACCGAGACCATGACCATGGCGCGCTCGACATTCGTCGAGCTCGTCGAGGGCGGCAGCCCGTTCCGAACCCAGCTGCTCACCGGGATCGCCCGCCGGATCCGGCGCCTCACGGACCAGCTCGCAGAGGTCCACTTCCTCGACCTGGCGGGGCGTCTCGCGCTCCAGCTGACACGCTTGGCCGAGGAGGCGGAGCCCGGCGCGACGACGGACATCACCTTGAGCCGGTCGCTGACCCAGTCGGACCTCGCCTCGATGGTCGGCGGAACGCGCCAGCGGGTGAACCAGATCATCGGCGACTTCGCCGACGAAGGTCTCATCACGCATGACGGCGGAAACCTCGTGATCCGCGACCTCGAACGACTGCGCAGCCGATCAAGCTGGTAGCCACAAGCCGCTGTCGCCGATTTGACATCCTGTAAGTCAGATTCCCTGTTCCATCATGCCCGCGCGGGGGTACTGTTCCGTCAACGACCTGAATAAACAGGCAGACGCGAAAAGGAGACACCCGGTGGCTAGCGACAAGGACCAGAAGAGCGAATACCACCCGAACCCGACCGGCTACCACCCGAACCCGATCGGCTACCACCCGAACCCGACCGGCGAGACCGGCGAGGACGACACCGAGGGCATGGGCAAGGTCGAAGACGGCAAGAGCGAATACCACCCGAACCCGACCGGCTA
>DHWF01000009.1:0-57168 GCA_002413045.1 Chloroflexi bacterium UBA5189 | reverse complement strand
AAGAGCGAATACCACCCGAACCCGACCGGCTACCACCCGAACCCGACCGGCTACCACCCGAACCCGACCGGCGAGACCGGCGAGGACACCGAGGGCCAGGGCGTCGCGGGCGAGCCCAGCGAATACCACCCGAACCCGACCGGCTACCACCCGAACCCGACCGGCGTGTCCGAGAGCGACGAGGACAAGAAGTAGCGCTCTCTCTCACCGATCTGACCTCGCGTCGAGACGCAGTCTCCCAGGAGAATCGACGCGACTGATCCGATGAGCGAACAGCAGCCGAGCGGAGCAGGCATTGCCCTGCTCCGCTCTGTTGCGTTGCGGGCCGAAACCGCACTCCGGCTCGAGGGCGAGCTGCAGACGACGCTCCTTCGCTCGATCGTCGGCGCGACCGTCGCCCTGTTCGAGGCCGAGGCGGCATCGATCGCCCTGTATCGCCCCGAGACCGAGACCCTCGAGTTCGTCATCGCCGCCGGTGCCCAGGGTCAGGGCGTCGTTGGCATGTCGATCCCGGCGGCACAGGGCATCGCCGGCTACGCGTTCACGAGCGGCGAGCCGATCGCCATCTCCGACCCGGAGCGCGACCCGCGCTTCACGAAGGACTTCTCTGAAGGAACGGGCTATGTCCCGCGCACGATCCTGGCCATGCCGATGCGCAGCCAGCACGGCACCACGGGCATCCTCGAGGTCCTCGACAAGCGCCAAGGCAGCTTCTCGATGCGCGACATCGAGCTCGCCTCGGTGTTCGCGGACCAGGCGGCGGTCGCGATCCAGATCGGCGCCCTGGCGCTGGATTCGCAGAAGCTCATCCGGTCGATGCTCGCCGCCGACATTCCCGCCGACGACGACGCGGCACTCCAGGAGCTGATTTCCGCGGCAACCCGCGCCCAATCCGGGGACGATCGGTTCTGGGAGTTCGTCGACGCGATCGTCAGGATGCGGCTCCAGAAGCCGGAGGATCGCGAGCTCGCCGTCGAGATCCTTGACGTCGTCGTTCGGCATAGCGCTCACGCCCCGCGACTCGGCTCGACCGGCCGGCTCCGCCGATGATCGAGCGCGGTGACGAGGCGCCGAATAGCGAGCACGACCTGCCCGCCTGGTCGGAGCCGTTCCGGTCCGACCTCCGTTCGCGCCTGCAGCGAGTGCGCCCGTTCGAAGGCGTCAGCGCCGCGACCTGGCTCGGATCGACCGGGGCTGGCGTGACCGTCGCGATCGTCGATTCAGGGGTCGAAGGGGACCATCCGGCGGTCGGTGGCCGGCTGGTCCGGAGCGTTCGCGTGGAGTTGCGCGGCGAGGAGGCCGAGGTCGTCGACGACGATCCGGTCGACGTCGTGGGTCATGGGACCGCCTGTGCCGGGATCATCCACTCGCTCGCGCCCGATGCCGACATCGTCTCGGTCCGCGTCCTGGGCCAGAACAACACCGCGAAGGGCCTCGCCTTCGCCCACGGCCTCGACTGGGTGATCGACCAGGGAATCGGCGTCGCCAACCTCAGCCTGTCGTCGCGCAGCGACGACCTGTTCGGCACCTTCCACGACCTGGTCGACCATGCCTATTTCGCGAACACCGTGCTCGTCTGCGCGGCGAGCAACCATCCCGGGCAGTCGAGCTATCCGTCGCTGTTCTCGTCGGTGATCTCCGTGGCGGCGCACGACGTCCGCGACCCGCTGACGTGGTTCTACAACCCGCGGCCGCCGGTCGAGTTCGGCGCCTGGGGCGTCGAGGTCCCGCTCGCCTGGCGCGGCGGCTCGACCATGACGGGCACCGGCAACAGCTTCGCCACGCCGCACATCGCGGGGCTGGTGGCCCGGATCCGCGGGACGTTCCCGTCGGCCACGCCCTTCGAGGTCAAGGCGCTGCTCGCGGCCGGCGCGCGCGACGCACGCGTCATGGAGCCATCGCCGGAGCACTCCGCCGCGTAAGGCTCCCGCGCTCAGCGCTCCACCGGCAGGTCGAGCCGGTCGCCCCACTCCGCCCAGCCGCCGTCGTAGACCGCGACATCGTCGAAGCCCATGAGCGTCAGCACGAAGGCGAGCTTCGCCGCGCCCACGCCGGACCCGTCGTAGCAGATGAGCCGGCGCCCGCGCGCGACGGTCGCGCGCGTGAGCTGGGCCCGGATCGCGCCGGCGTCGAGGAGGCGCTGGGTGCCGACCTCGTGCATCGCCCCGATCGGCACGTTGACCGCGCCCGGGATATGCCCGAGTCGACGGGCGTTGCCCTCGTGGCCGCGAAATTCCGGGACCGCCCGGGCATCGATGATCTGGGCGTCCGGCGAGCCGAGCAGCGAGCGCACGTCGGCGGTCGTCAGGCGGAGGCGCGGGTTCAGGCGGGGCGTGAACGATCCTTCGGGGTGGGGGAGGGCACCGGTGCTGAGCGGCTTTGAGGCCTTGAGCCATGCGGGCAGGCCGCCGTCGAGGATGCGCGCGGACTCGAAGCCGTAGACCCGGAACGACCACCAGGCGCGCGCGGCGTACAGCGAGAGGGTGTCGTCGTACAGGACGAGCGTCGTCGCGTCGCCCACGCCGGCGCGGGTCATGAACGCGACGATCGCGTCCGGCGGTGCGAGCCGAAGTGCATGCCCGGTCTCATCCGACGGCGACTCGTTGAGCTCCGTCCGCCAGTCGAGGTAGGTCGCGCCCGGGATGTGGCCCGAGTCGAACAGGGCGGACCCGGTCCCATCGGGCCGCCAGCGCACGTCCACGATGCGCACGTCGGGGCGGCCGAGCTCGTCCCCAAGCCAGTCCGTCGAGGCGAGGAGCTCGGGGCGCGCGAAGCCCGTCACGAAGCGCCCGGAATCACGCCGGTATCATAGGTTCGTGGTCTCCCCCTTCATGTCCGATCCGGACAAGCTCGCAGCGGTGCGTGCCGCGTTGCCGTCGCTGTCCGCCGCGATCCAGCTGAACACGGGCACGTGTGGCCCGATCCCCGCCGAGTCGGCATCTGCCATGGCCGAGCTGGAGGCGTACGAGCGCGATTTCGGCCGGGCGCAGCCCGAGTACTACCTCGACTCGGTGCAGCGGCTCGACGAGGCGCGGGCGGGGGTCGCCGCCGTCCTCGGCGCTGACCTCGACGAAATCGCGATCACCCACGCGGCAACCGACGGGATGAACATCGGGACCTGGTCGATCGACTGGCGCACCGGCGGCCGGGCGGTGACCAGCTGCCACGAGCACGCCGGCGGCGTCGGGCCGCTGTACATGGTGTCCGACCGTTACGGGGTCGATCTCGGGTTCGCCGAGTTCGCCGGCGACGCGTCCGATGACGAGATCGTCGCCCAGTTCGACCGGCTGATCACGCCCGGCACGAAGCTCGTCTCGATCTCGCACGTGCTGTGGACGACCGGGCTGGTGATGCCTGTCGCGCGAATCGCGGAGATCGCCCACGCCCGCGGCGCGCTGGTGCTCGTCGACGGCGCCCAGTCCGCGGGCGCGATCCCGATCAACGTGCGCGACCTCGGGGCCGACATGTACGCGCTGCCAGGCCAGAAGTGGCTGCTCGGGCCGGAGGGCCTCGGGGCGCTCTGGATCCGGCGCGAGCTGCTCGAATCGGCGAAGTCGAGCTTCTCGAGCTACTACACGTTCACGAGCTACGACTCGCGCGGGAATCGCGAGCTGCAGGTCGATGCCCGCCGGTTCATGGTGCCGGGCTACCACCGGCCGTCGGTCGTGGCCTTCGCCCGCTCGATCGGCTGGCTGACGATGTATGTCGGGCTCGAGTTCGTCTACCGCCGCGGCGCGGCGATGGCGCATCGAGCGGCGGACATCCTGGCCGAGACCGACGGGGTCACGCTCCTGACGCCGCGCGACCGGATGGCCGGGCTCGTGTCGTTCCGGATCGCGGGCTGGCCCGCGCAGGCGGCCCTCGACGAGCTGTCCGCGCGCACGTTCGCGATCGCCCGGACGCTGCCGATGGTCGATGCGCTGCGTATCAGCGTCGGCTTCTGGACGACCGAGGACGAGCTCGATCGGTTCATGGACGGGGTTCGGTTGCTCGCCGCACATACGCCTGAGTCGATCCCGCCGCGCAGGACGCTCACGATCATTGGCCAGGCCTGACGGCCGCCGGATCGCCGAATCGCGCTCCCGTGTCCGGCAGTCCGCCGCGCAGGTCGTGGCTCTCTATCCGGTGGCGCCAGTTCCGCAACGCGCCGCGGCCGGTCGTTCGCGCCGTCGGCTCCAGCCTCGCGGTGGCCCTCGTCCTGGGAGCGGCGTACCTCGCCTACGACGTCGCCCTGTCGCGGGGCGCGGCGCTGCCCGGTGGTGATCTCCGGTTCGCCGCCGCAGTGGCGTACGTGGTCGCCGTGCTCGTTGCCGGCTCGTTCATCACGTGGCTGGTCGTGCCGCTCCCGCGGGGCTCTGGCGAGCGCACGACGCGGACCGGCTGGAGCGCCGCGCTGGGGTTGTTCGCCGCGATCCCGATCGCGTATCTCGTGCTGGTGGTCGCGATCCAGGTGCTGAAGCCGCTGCTGGTCTGACCGAGGCACCGCGGACGGCGAGCGGTAGGATGGGGCGGGGGAGTAGCCCAGTCGGTTAGAGGCGCCGAGCTTATACCTCGGAAGTCGGAGGTTCGAGTCCTCCCTCCCCTACCAGCCCGTTAGAGCGCCGCCCGGATCTGCTTGACGATCTTGTCGCGACGGCCGGCGTCGAGCGACTTGGCCGGCGGCAGCGAGGTCAGCCACTCCGCGACCTGCGCGGGCGACAGGAGCGCGACGCTCTTGCTGCGCTCGACGTGCGGATCGCTGCCGACGACGGCGGCGTAGACCTTGATCACGTGATCCGAGTCGTCGGGCGACAGCCAGGCCCGGACGCGGTCCGCGTCGTGGGCCGCGCGCTCGAGCGGGTTCTCGATGGTCCGGATGTAGCCATTGCCGACGCGGACCTCCCAGCTCCGGACACCGCGCGAGAGCACGGCGCCGACGGGCGGCAGCTCCTCGATCACGGCGGCGCCGAACGGTCCGACGACGAGCTCCGGGACGACGCGATCGTCGATCGGGAGCCGGATGCCGGTCGCGACCACGTGGTCGTCGCCGATGGCGCGGCGAAGGCGGACCGCAGGCGTGATCCGTGGGCGGCGAGCGCGATACCGATCGAAGCCGGTCACGAGGCGCGCGATCCCGACGAGACCGAAGCCCGCTGGAGCAGTCAGCGCGAAGGTCCAGCCGAGGGCGCCGGCGATCAGCTCATACGTGGTCGCGTGGCCACGGGGCATGAACCGGTCCACGAAGTGGTCACCGAAGACCAGGTACATGAGGACGCCGGACGCGGCCACGAGGGCGGCACCGACGGCCAGGGAGGTGACGACACCGATGCGGCTCGGCCGCCCGGCCTTGGCGCGGTTGGAAGCAAGGACCTGCATGGCGAGGATGTTCCTGCGCGCGTGTGCGGACGGGTATGACCCGAACGGGTTACCTCGGTACTGCCGGTATGGCCATTCGAACCGCCGATCGGGTGCCTGTTGGTGCGTCGGCGCGCCAATCCGATCGGGCGGGTCCCGAGGGTCGTCCTGCAACAACCGAACCACACTGCAGCCTGCGGTTCCCAACCGACATGACCCCCGTACCATTGCGGCCGCATCCCTTTGTCGGGATGCTCCGGTAATTCATCGCGGGATTTCTTTGCACCCGCTTGGGAGATCGGAAAATCATGCATGGATTCACCCGGGCGATTGCCCGACTGGTCACGATGGGCCTGGTGATGGCGGCCGTCCTCGTCGGAGCCATCTTCGCCGGGATCGCGGCCACCACCGCGGTCGCCATCGGCATCGTCCTCGCGGGCGTCGTTGGGCTCGTTGGCGTCGCCCGACGCCCGCGCAAGCTGACGCTGGCCGAGGAGATGGCGGCCATGCTCGCCGCCGACCCGCTCCGCACGCCCCCACCCACCCCGCTCCACCCGGAGCCCACCGCCGTCGAGGCGATGGCGCCGATCGTCGATGCACCTGTTGTCGATCCGGAGGCCGGCATGCCCCGCTGGCGCCGCCCATCGCTGCTCGAAGCGCGCCATGCCGACTACTCGCGCCTGGCCCCGTCCGACCGCATGCCGATGCGCTTCGGCGCCGAGGCCACCGAGGTCGACGTGCGCGTCGTCCGCTACGCGGTCGTCCCGGTCCTCGACCGGCCCGACGAGGTGCTCGGCCTCCGCCAGTCCGACCTCGCGTCTGGCGACGAGGTCCAGGTGCTTGCTTCGTCCGGCATGTTCCTCGAGGTCCTGTGCCCCAACGGTGACCAGGGCTGGGTCCATCGCACCACCCTCGGCCACCGCGGTTCCGTCGGCCTCTCCGGCGCCGGTCGCCTGGTCATGCGCCAGGAAGCCGACGACGCCCTGACCGCACTGCTCTCCGCCCGCGGCCTGATCTAGCCGGTCCCCTTATCTAGCCGGTCCCCTCGCGCGTTCAAAGTCGGCGGGTCGCCGGGGCTTCCACCTCGACGGCCCGCCGCGCCATTCCTGGCGGCGGTTCAGCCCTTGGGGTCCCGCCTGAGCACGAGCACGTGCTGGTGCGCGATGTTGGGCACGAATCCGGTCGGATAGCCGTACGGCCGCAGCCGCGTCCCGGCCTGGTACCAGATCAGGTCGCCCTTCGGGATCAGCCCGACGGTCGCCGCTCGCGCCGCAAGGTCGGCGCCGGTGAACAGGTAGCGCCCGACCTGATACGCATCACGGACGATCAGGACCGCGTACCGGCCCCGCCGCAGCACGCGGTGGAGCTCGCGCAGGGCATCGGTCATGCGATCGAGGAAGGCCGGGTAGTCGGCGGCATTGGCGAGGTCGGCTGGGTCCTGGGTGACCATCGCATAGTCCGTGCGCCGATTGGAGAAGGCCTCCGACCGCGCCCCGCCAGACATCGTCATCGGCAGCTGGATGTTGTACGGCGGGTCGGTGGCCACGAAGTCGATGGACTCGGAGGCGAGATTCGGGAGGACCTCGAGGGCATCGCCGACGCGCAGCTCGCAGCCGGACGGATCGAAGCCCCGAACGCCGCCGGGGTCGTTCGCGCCGAGATCGGCAAGCGGGGTGCCGGCGCCGCCACGCTCGGCGAGCTCAGCGGCGATGACCTCCGCGTAGACCTCGGCCCAGCGCGGCGACAGCTCGATCCCCAGCGCGCGCCGCGGGCCTCGCGCGATCGCCGCGCCCAGGAGCGTGCCGCCGACCCCCGCGAACGGATCCAGCACGAGCTCGCCCGTCTTCGTGAAGAACTCGATCAGCCGGGCCATGAGCCGTGGCGGCTTGTTGGCGCCGTGCTGCTTCCTGAGCGCATGCCCGAGCTCGGATGGGTAGGCCGTCGTCCAGACCGACTTCGTGAAGTACAGCCACTCCTCGCCCGAGAGCTCGTTCAGCGTGTTGCGCGGATGGGGCTCGGCGCGTCCGCCGCGATCGGGCTGGTCGGTCATCGCGGCGAGCGTAGCGGCGTGCGGCCCGCGGAGCGGGGCGCACCTGTCCTCGCCGGTCTCCGACTGATCGACCTGTCGATCACCGTCGAGAGGCGGGTCGCCGTTGGGCGCGCCACGGCGCTGGCCCGCATGACGTGGGCGCAGCCACGGCGCCGGCCGCGAATCAGGGGAGCGGCGCGTCGGCACCCGGGAGGACGACCTCGGTCGTGATCGGAGCGTCGCGGATGTGGCGCACCGGCGAGAACCAGACGACGATGATTGCCGCGATCGCGCCGAGGAGGCCTACCGCGAACGCGGTTCGGAGGCCGAACACCTCGGCGATGATTCCGCCGCCGACGATGCCCACCAGGGTGAGCAACGTCGTGAACGTCCCGATAGTGGCGTTGACGCGGCCCATGACCGTGTTGCCGACGCTCGCCTGGACCAGGGACGTCTCGACGATCTCGTAGACCGTCGCGCTGGAGTCGCCGATGAGCTGCTGCCCGATCAGGAACGCGGCGCCGAGCAGCGCGGCGTGCGCCGGGGCAAGCGGGATCAGCGCGTTGCCGATCGTGAAGCCGACCATCCCGAGGAGGATGCTGCGCCCGACGCCGAGCCGGCGCGACAGGATCGGCGCCGCAACCGAACCGGCGAGCGAGCCAATGCCGCCGACCCCGGCGATGATGCCGATCGCGGCCGGATTCAGGTTCAGCTCGTTCGTCGCGAACAGCAGGTACGACGTTCCGAAGATGCCCCACAGGATGTGCGTCCCGCCGTGGGCAAGGGCCAGAGCGCGCAGCATCGGTGAGCGGGACACGATGCGCATCCCGTCGCGAATCTCGCGCAGCACCGGCTCGCGGTTGGCGACCGGGGTCGGCGGCGGCTCCTTGCGCCGGATCGTGGCCAGGAGGACGGCCGAGACGACGAACGAGACCGCGTCGATCGCGATGGCGATCGGTGCCTTGAAGATCTGGATCAGGAATCCGCCGATCCCGAACGCGGAGAACTCCGCGATCGAGGCGGTTGCCGTCAGGGCGCTGTTGGCGGCGACGAGCCGCTCGCGAGAGATGATCGTCGGCAGGTACGAGCGATCGGCGACATCGAAAAAGGTCGACAGGATCGCCGCGGCGAAGGCCACGACAATCAGTTGCGGCATGCCCAGGATCCCGAGGACGAAGGCCACCGGGATCGAGCCGAGCAGGATCGCCCGACCCAGGTCGGTCCAGATCATGATCGGTCGGCGCCGGAGCCGGTCGACCCACGCCCCCGCGGCGAGCCCGATGATCAGCGCCGCGATCTGCTCCGCGGCACGGATCGCCGAGATCTCCAGCGGGCCCGCGCGCAACACCAGGATCGCGGCGAACGGCAGGGCGGTGCGCGTGATGAGCGAGCCGAAGATGGAGATCGTGCTCGCTGACCAGACCGCGAGGAAGGCGCGATCGCGCCAGAGCGACGGCTTGCCGCCGTCGACGCGTTCGGTGGTGTCGGGGGGCATCGCGGGCGCTGACATGACCGCGGAAGGGTAGCCGCGAGGTCGGTACGGTGTGGCACGATGGGGTCATGCCCGCGAGGTTCAGCAGCGAACGGTTCGTAGGGCGCGAGCGGGAGCTGTCCCACCTCGCGGTGGCGCTGGAGGCCGCCGCCGAGGGCCGCAGCCCGCGCCTGCTCCTGTCCGGTCGCGGCGGGGTCGGCGTGAGCCGGCTCGTGACCGAGGCGGTTCGCCGGGTCGGGCGCCTGAGCCATCCGTTCCAGGTCGTTCGCTGCACGGCCGTCCCCGCCCGCGGTCGCGCTGCCTACGGCCCGATCATCGAGGGCCTGGGACCGTGGCTCGGATCCCTCGCCGATGACGAGCTCGGCCGCGTCCTCGGTTCGGGCGCCGAGCCGATCGCCAGGCTCGTCCCAGGCATCGAGGCGCGACTCGGTGGCGAGAATCGGCACAGCCGGCGCGACTCGATCTCGCCGGAGCGGCGCAGCGCGTGGATCGGCGAGGCGATCCAGGGCCTGCTCGAGCGTGCGGGCGAACGCCAGCCGGTGCTGTTCGTGCTCGAGGACCTCCACCACGCCGACGCCGGCACGCGCAACCTCGCATCGTTCCTGGCGCGCGTCGCGAGACCCGCTCGCCTGTGCCTCGTCCTGACCTACGGTCGCGATCGGATCTCGCGCGATCACGCGCTCCAGCCGCACCTGTCGGCGATCACCGGCGCGCCGGACCCGCCATCGCAGGTGGAGCTCGGGCCGCTCGATCGATTCGACCTCGCTCAGCTCGTGACCGAGATCGAAGGCGAGCGGCCGACCGCCGCCGCGCTCCTGCTGGTCGCCGAGCGATCCGGCGGCGACCCCTTGATCGCGGAGGAGGTCCTTGCCGCTCGACGCGAGCTGCCCGGACTGTCCCTCGGCTCGACGCTCGACGAGCTCGTGCTCGCCCGGCTCGCCCGGCGCGAACCCGAGGCGCGTCGCGTACTTCGACTCCTTGCCCCGGCCGGCCGGCCGCTCGACCGGGCCGAGCTGGCCGCGGTCGCGGCGACGTTCGAGGAGCTCGTCGACGGCGTGCCGCCTCGATCCACGACGCGGCCCCGCCGCGGTGACGGCATGCTGGACGCGGACCTTCGCGCCGGCGTCATGGAGGCGATCGACCATGGCTTCCTCGTGGAGCGCGCCGACCACCGGCTCGAGGTCCGGCACGAGCTCGTGGCGCAGGCGATCGAGGCCGACCTCCTGCCGGTCCAGCGCCGGCGACACCACCTGGCCCTCGCGGCCGCGCTCGGTGGCGATTCCGCGACGGCGCTGACTCACTGGCTGGCGGCCTTCGAGCCCGCCCGGGCCCGCGCGGCCGCGCTGAATACCGCGGCCACGGCCGAGCGCCTCGATTCGGCCGCGGACGCGCTCGCTGCCCGCGAGCTGGCGCTCGAGCTGGGCGCGGCGAGCGGGGCCCGGGCCGCCGACGGCCGGCTCCTGTTCGAGACCGCCGAGGTCGCGCTCGCAGCCGGTCGGCCGGACCGGGCCCTCGCCTACCTGGAGAGCGCCGCCGGCCGCTTCGGCGAGCGCGAGGACGCAGAGATGGCCGCCTCGATCTACGAGATGCTGGGGCGCGTCGCCCGCTCGCTCGGCGACCACGACCGGGCCCTCGCCGAGCATCGTCGCGCCGCAGCGATCATGCCCGACGACCGCTCGCGGCAGCGTGCCTGGGTCCTCGCCTCCCTCGCCCAGACGCTGATGCTGCTCGGCCACTTCGCGGAGGCGACGCGGGTCGGCGGGCAGGCGATCGCCATCGCGAGAGCGGTCGGGCCCGAGGCGGGCTCCGTCGAAGCGCACGCCCTGTGCACGGTCGGCGTCGCCCATGCGTGGGGCGCCGACGGCAGCCGGGGCATCGTCGAGCTGCAGGACGCACTGCGGCTCGCGCGCGAGCTCGACGACCCGGACGTCGCCTTCCGCGCCGCGCTCAACCTGACCACGGCGCTGGCGCTGTTCGGTCGCCGCGAGGAGGCGATCGAGGTCACCCGCGAGGCGGTGGAGTTCGCCCGGGCGGATGGCCTCGAAGTGGCCTACGGCAACTCGCTGCGCGGCAACATCGCCGAGGCGCTGTTCAACGCGGGCCGCTGGGCCGAGGCGCGCGAGACGATCCGGACGGCGCTCGAGTGGAGCCCCGACGCGGTCGCCTTCGCCGACGCATCGGTCACGGCAGCGATGCTCGAGGTCGAGACCAGCGTCGACGAGCGCGCGGCGAGCCTGCTCGGTTGGCGGCCGCTCGAGATCGACCACGCGCCGGACCCGCAGCTCGAAGTGCCGGCGACCCGCGCCGCGGCGTCATTCGCGCTCTGGCGTGGCGACGTGGCGGACGCGCGACGCGCCGTCGAGCGGGGCTGGGCGCTGGTGCGCCGCGCGGAGGATTGGGCCCTCGCGGCGCGCATGGCCGCGACGTACCTCGAGGTCCAGTCGGCGGCCGCCGCCGATGCCCGCGATCGGCGAGCGCTCTCGGAGATCAGCGGCGCCCGCCAGCGGGGCCGACGCATCCTGAGCGAGGCCGAGACCGTCCTGCGGACCAGCGGCATCGCGAGTGGCGAGCCCAGCCGCCTCGAGGCCGATGCGAATCTCGCCACCGCGCGCGCCTTCGCAGCCCGGCTCGACGGGCGCGACGACCCGGTCCTGTGGGACGCCGCGGCGCAGGGCTGGGAGCGCGCCAGCGAGCCCTATCAGGTCGCTCGTGCGCGCTGGCGCCAGGCCGAGGCTGCGCTGCCCGGGCTTCCGGGCCAGGATGCTCGGGTGGCGCGCGCGGCCGCTCGCGGTCCGCTCCTGGAGGCGGCCCGAATCGCGCGGGAGCTCGGCGCGCGGCCGCTCCTGCGCGAGCTGACCAATCTCGCGACTCGCGCGCTGATCACGATCCCGGGCGTCGAGACGGCAGAGAGCGGCGCCGGGACGCTGCGCGCGATTCCGATCGTCACCGACGGCGCCCGGCCGCGCGGCGTCACGGCGAGCCGCGGGGCGGTCGCCCACGGTGAGCCCATCGCGTCACGCGCCCGCGGCGACGGTGACGGCGACGACGGGACGGGCGCCATGGTCGCCACCGCCGCATCGAACGGCATCGCCGAGGCGTTCGCGCCGGAGGATCGCGGCAAGCGCCCCAAGGAGGCGTTCGGGCTGTCGCGGCGGGAGCTCGAGGTGCTTGCCCTGATTGCCGAGGGGCGGACCAACCGGGAGATCGGCGAGCGGCTGTTCATCAGCCAGAAGACGGTCGGGGTCCACGTCGGGAACATCCTGTCGAAGCTCGGCGCATCCGGCCGCGTCGAGGCGGCGATGGTCGCCATCCGGCTCCAGCTGGTCGCCACGCCGGCGGCCGGGCGGCCGCTTCCCATCGGGAGCTGATCCGGCCGGAACCAGCGCCGGAAAAACGCGCCCAAGACATGAACAAGACCCGGAGGAGGATCCGGGTCTTGTTCGAGCGTCTGGCTTGCCGGGAGGAAGGGGCCGGCACGCCGCTGAATGTGCTGCTTTGGGTCGGTGCTCCTACCAGCGGCGCATAGCCGCCTCCACCAGGGCAATCGCCGCGATGGGAGCAATCGCCAGGGCCACGGCCCAGGCCCGACGGATGCGATCCGACATGATTGCAATCTCCTCGCAAATGCGTTCGTGGCGCGCGGACGAATTGGGCTCAACCTACGAACCACGGCGCGGCGAGGCCATGCGACGAAAGTCAGGGGTCCCGATAGGACCTTTGGCGCAAGGCCCGCGGCGCCGACTGCAGCCCACCGACCCCGACCACTCGCGACGACACCAGCCGCGAGGCAGGACGGTACTGCCCGTCGCTTATCTGCCGCTTATGCCGGTGCGGTGGCGCACCGGACTTTCGGTACCCTTGCCTCGTGGCCCGGGGATTGCAGCTCTGTTACACCGATGCCTACGCGCACCGCGTCGACGCCACGGTGACCAGCGTGACGCTGCGCGAGGGCGATGGCGCGCCGTCCGTGGCCCTCGATCGCACGGTGTTCTACCCCGGCGGCGGCGGCCAGCCGGCCGACGAAGGGGTTCTCATCCGGCCGCGCGACGGCGCCACCTGGGTCGTTCGGTCCGCGCACAAGGAGGACGGCGAGATCGTCCACGACCTGGCGCTCTCCGGCTCGATCAGCCCCGAGGCCCTGGCCGCCGCGGGCGACGACGTGACAGTCGAGATCGACTGGCCGCGCCGGCACCTGCTGATGCGCACGCACACGGCGCTGCACGTGCTGTGCGGCGTGGTCTGGCGCGACTACGGCGCCCAGGTCACCGGCGGCAACATGGAGCCGGGTGCCGGCCGGATGGACTTCGAATTCGAGCGCATGTCCGCCGAGCTCGTCGGGGAGATCGAGGCGCGTGTCAACGCCGAGATCGCGGCGGCGCGTGAGATTCGGGTCGCCGTGCTGCCGCGCGACGAAGCATTCGCGATCCCGGATCTCATCCGGACCAAGATCAACCTGCTCCCGCCCGGCATCGCCGAGATCCGCACCGTCGAGATCGTCGGCCTCGACCTCCAGGCCGATGGCGGCACCCACGTGGCGACCACGCGCGAGGTGGGTGTGGTGCGGGTGACCGGCTACGAATCCAAGGGCCGGATCAACAAGCGCATCCGCATCGCCATCGAGGACGCCTAGCTCACGGGACCTGGAAGGCCAGCGTCCCGGTCGCGTTGGAGCGGTACTCGTGCATCTGGAGCTTGTACGACCCGCTGCCGGGCACGTCGACCGCGAAGCACATCGCCTGAGCCTTGATGGTCGTGCTGGCCGGGAGCTCGAGGCCCATGATCGGCACGCTCGCAACCTTGGAGCCGTTGGCCAGGACGATGTAGCCGCGATCGATGTGGTGATCCAGGACCGCGTCCTTGTTGACGGCTGTGCCGAACACCACGATCGACACAAGGGTCGCGTCGAGCGGGCCGTACTTGATGCGATCGGGATAGCCGGAGCAGGAGGCCGGGACGAGCAGCGCGCTGGTGATCGTGTAGGTCACGTACTTGCCCATCGTCACCTTGCCGGTGATCGTCAGAGCGGTTGGTCGCTCCGAGGTCGCCGCGGTGCCGTCGAGCGGCACGAACGCCCGGTGCTGGTCTGACGCGCCGAAGGTCAGGACCGCGCTTGCAACCTCGAATCCGACGGGGACGGCCGCGGAGATCTGCGCCTGGGCCGTGGCGCCCGGGCCCACGACGCCGATTGACACGTACGCCGGCAGGTCCTGGCCGTTCCAGCTGATCGTCGTGCCGTTGCTGAGATTCCGGAGCTCGGAGCCCTCCGTGCCCGTGTTCCTGAACGAGGCGTTGATGACCAACGAGTGCTTCGTCGCATCGTAGGTGCCGCCGGTCGGGGCGATCTCGAAGCCGCTCCACCAGACAGATGCGGTCAGGGAGAAGGCGCCGGTTGCCGCGGCAGCGGTGGGCGTCGGCGAGGCGGTCGCCGCCACCGTCGCTGTCGGCGCGGTGGTCGGTTCGACCGTTGCCGACGGCGCGACCGTTGCGGCGGACGTGGTTGCCGGCACGGCCGTTGGCGTCGAGACGGCGCCTCCGCCGCAGCCGGCGAGGAGCACGCTCGTGCACGCGACGGCGGCGATGCGGGACATGGTGGACACGGCCTCGGGCCTCCTCGCGGCGCGGTGGTCGAGCCGGGTCACGATGGCCTGGTCGGTCGCCGCCAGCATAGGCGTGGCACCATCGACCAATGGAGTCGACGCCGGCGCTCGAGGCGGTCACGTCGGCGGGCGTGCCGCATCGCGTCGTCCGGACCGAGCCCGCGGGCAGTGCCGAGGAAAGCGCGTCGATGCAGGGGATCCCGCCCGGCGCCCTCCTTCGGACGATCGTCGTCCGACGTGGCGAGGACGATTACCTGTTCGTGCTGGTCCCGGCCGGCCGCCGGTTCGACTGGCCGAAGCTGCGCGCCCACCTCGGCGTGAGCCGGCTCTCCCTGCCGGACGCGGACGAGGCGCAGCGCGTCACCGGCTACGTCCGCTACACGATCACGCCGTTCGGCTCGACGACGGCCTGGCCAGTCATCGCCGACGCGTCGATCACGGGGCAAACGGTCGTTGCGATCGGCGGCGGCGCTCGGGGGGTCAACCTCCATCTCGCGCCCTCGGACCTCGTTGCGGCGCTCGCCGCCGAGGTCGTGGACGTGACGGTCCCGGAGGCCTAGGGCCCGCTCGGCCCGATGACGAGGTCCTTCTCGGCGGGTGGTTCGATCCCGCCGTAGGTCACCAGGATGTAGGTGTGCTGGTTGCCGTCGCAGGCGAACGGGACGTTGTCATCGCGGAGCACGCCCGGGTACTGCATATAGACGCCGGGGCCGTCGATGGACAGCTGGGCGCCGTCGGCGTTCCCGATCCGCCACGACAGGTGGATCGTTCCGGGGAAGCTCGGATCGCTGCAGTCGACGCTCGCCGGGCCGGTGAAGAACCGGATGATCGGCGGGGCGTCCGTCGGCGTTGGCGCGGGGGTCGGCGGTCCGGCCGGGGTGGGCGCCGGCGTGATGGGCGGCGCGGTCGGGGCCGGCGTGTGGGTCGGGCTGAGGGTCGGCCCTGCCGAGGGCAGCGCAACGCTGGGCTCCGGGAGCGGCGACGGCGAGGCAGCGGGCGAGCCGCCACGCAGCGCCAGGATGATGCCGATGACCAGCGCGATGAGCAGGAGCGCGATGCCGACACCGATGACCATCGGCTTGATCGGGACGGGCGTCGGCGCGGGTGCCGGCGCCTGGCCGACCGGGTACACGACCGTGGCGTGCAGGTCGCTCGCGCACTTGCGGCAGAAGATCCGGCTCGAGTCGTTCTCGGTCCCGCAGACCGGGCAGACGATGCTGGGCGTGGCTACAGGGCCTTGACCGCGGCGACGAGATCGGCGAGCCCCTGCTTCGCGTCCGTGAACAGCATGCCGGTCTTGGGATTCACGTACAGCTCGTTGTCGATGCCCGCGTAACCGCGGCCCATCGAGCGCTTGATCACGATGATCGACTTCGCATGATCGACGTCGAGGATGGGCATGCCGCTGACCGGTGTGCCGGCGCGGCGGGCTGCGGGGTTGGTGACGTCGTTCGCCCCGACGACGAGGGCGACGTCGGCGCGCTCGAACTCGGGATTGATGTCGTCCATCTCGCGCAGCTGCGGGTACGGCACGTTCGCCTCCGCCAGCAGGACGTTCATGTGCCCGGGCATCCGGCCGGCAACGGGATGGATCGCGTAGCTCACGTTCACGCCGCGTTTCTCGAGGAGCTCGGCCAGCTCGCGGACCGCGTGCTGGGCCTGCGCCACTGCGAGGCCATAGCCCGGGACGATGATCACGTTCGTGGCATATGCGAGCTGGATTGCCGCGTCGTCCATGCCGATGGCGCGGACCGTGCCACCCTCGGGTCCGCCTGCCGAGACTGTGCCCTCGCCGCCGCCGAAGCCGCCGATCATGATGTTGAGCACGGATCGGTTCATGGCGTCCGCCATCAGCTTGGTCAGGATCGCGCCGGAGGCTCCGACCAGGGCGCCGGCGATGATGAGGACGTCGTTGCCGAGGACGAAGCCCGCCATCGCGACCGCGGTGCCGGTGAAGCTGTTGAGCAGGCTGATGACCACCGGCATGTCGGCGCCGCCGATGGGCAGGACCATCGTGATGCCGAAGATCAGCGACGCCGCGATGATCACGAACAGGACCGGGACGCTGACGTTGCCTGCCCAGAGGTAGATCGCGGCCACCGCGACGATGAGCGCCAAGCCCGCGGTGACGAGCTGGCCACCCGGGACCTTGATCGGCTTGCCGGAGATGATCCCCATCAGCTTTCCGGACGCGAGGAGCGAGCCGGTGAAGGTGATGCCGCCGATGACGATGTCGAGGACCGTCGGGATCGAGACCTCGAGCGGGATCCCCTGGATGCCCTGGGTCGCTGGGATGATGCATCCGGCACAAAGTGGTGCCGCGAGGCGGAGGTAGTCGTCGATTGCGATCAGGGCAGCGGCGCCGCCGCCAACCGCGTTGAACAGCGACACCAGCTGCGGCATCGCGGTCATCTTCACGGTCCGCGCGGTGTAGAGACCGAGCCCGCCACCGAAGGCGATGCCCGCAAGGATGATCACCCAGCCGGCGATTGGCAGCCCCGGGTGCGGCGAATCGGGATTGGTCGTGACCGCGAGCAGGACCAGCGTCCCGCCGACCGCCAAAGCCATGCCGCCGGCGGAGATCAGGTTGCCGTTGCGTGCCGTGGCAGGCGAGTTCATCCGCATCAACCCGAACACGAACCCGGCCGCGCCGATCAGCCAGGCGATGCGGACGAGGGACTCGAGGAGATCCACGTCAGGCCTTCGGGCTCTCGGCCGCGCCGGCCTTCGGCTCGACCGGCTTGCGACGGAACATCTGGAGCATCCGATCGGTGACGACGTAGCCGCCGACGACGTTCATCGTCGCGAACGCGACCGCGATGAAGCTGATCACCTGGCTCAGCAGGTCCGTCGCCGACGCGGCAATCACCATCGACCCGACCAGGACGATGCCGTGGATCGAGTTGGCGCCGGACATCAGGGGCGTATGGAGCGTCGCCGGGACCTTCGAGATGACCGCGAAGCCGCACAGGATCGCGAGGACGAAGACCGTCAGCGCGGCGAGCAGCTCGGTGCTCATGCCTTGGCCTCCGCCGGTGCGAGCAGCTTCTTCACGGCTTCGGAGCGAATCTCGCCTCCGTGGGTGATCGTCACGGGACCCGCGATCTCGTCGGCGGGGTCCAGGTTCAACGCGCCGTCCTTGACCAGCTGGAGCAGGAGCGCCGAGATGTTGCGGGCGTAGAACGCGGACGACCCGATCGGCATCGATGCGGGCAGGTTGTCCGGCGAGATGATGGTCACGAGGTTATCCGTCAGCACGGTCTCGCCGGCCTTCGACAGCTCGACGTTGCCGCCGAGGGCGGACGCGGCCATGTCGACCAGCACGGAGCCCGGCTTCATCTTGCTCACCGCCTCGGCCGTCACCAGCACCGGCGGCTTGCGCCCGGGTACCTGCGCCGTCGTGATGACCACGTCCATGCCGCCGATGACCTCGTTGAGCTCGGCCTGCTGGGACGCGCGCTCCTCAGCGGTCAGCTCGCGCGCGTAGCCGCCGGCGCCGGTGGCATCGATCTGGGTCTTGAGCGTCACGAACTGTGCGCCCAGCGATTCGGCCTGCTCGCGCGTTTCCGGGCGGACGTCGTAGGCCTTGACGACTGCGCCCAGCCGCCGTGCGGTCCCGATCGCCTGGAGGCCCGCGACGCCGATGCCGAGGATCAGGACGTTGGCGGGCTTGGCCGTGCCGGCAGCGGTAGTCAAGAGCGGGAAGTAGCGTCCGAACGCGTTCGCGGCGAGGAGCACCGCCTTGTAGCCGCCGACGTTCGCCTGCGACGAGAGCGCGTCCATCGTCTGCGCCCGCGAGAGCGTGCGCGGGATCGCGTCGAGGCTGATCGCCGTCACGCCCGCGTCGGCGAGGGTCGCCATCAGCTTCGGATCGAGCAGTGGCTGCAGCGTCCCGATGACGGCCTGGCCCTTGCGCAGCTTCTTGGCCTCGTCGGCGCTCGGCTTCTGGACGCGGAGGATGACGTCGGCCTGGTCGTACAGGTCGCCCGTCTTCACGACTCGTGCGCCGGCGGCTTCGTAGGCGCTGTCGGGGATCATCGCGCCGACGCCCGCCCCGGCCTCGATCAGGATCTCGAGACCGGTTGCGGTCAGCTTCGCGAGCGCATCGGGAACGAGCGCGACGCGGCGCTCGCCGGGCGCGGTCTCTCGAGCGACTCCGACCTTCATTCGGGACTCACGTGTGCTGGGTTCCTCCCCGCGGGCCGCCGATCTGGGGCACGGCGCCGCACCGCGCCGAAGTCTAGCGGGGATGCGGGGTACCGTTACGGCCTCGCAAGGAGGGCTCGATGATCCCCGTCGCCAAGCTCAACCACGCCGTCCTGTACGTTCGCGACGCGGAGGCGTCAGCCGCGTTCTATGGCCGCCTGTTCGGGTTCGAGGTCGTCGAGAGCATCGGCGGGCGCGCCGTGTTCATGCGGGCCGGCGGCGGCGAGAACCACCACGACCTTGGCCTGTTCTCGGTCGGGCCGAACGCGCCGCGGGCCCCGCGCGGCTCGACGGGCCTGTACCACCTCGCCTGGGAGGTCCCGACGATCGAGGACCTCGCCACCGCGGCCCGAGAGCTCGCGGCGGCCGGCGCGCTCGGTGGCGCGAGCGACCACGGCGTCTCCAAGTCACTGTACGGCCAGGATCCCGACGGCAACGAGTTCGAGATCATGTGGCGCGTGCCGCGTGCGGCTTGGGGCGACGCCGAGGAGCACGGCGGGATCCTGCCACTGGACCTCGACGCCGAGGTGCGTCGGTGGGGCGTACCGCCGGGCGAGCCGAGCTGACCCCGCTCGCTAGAGCGTCGCGCCGCCAACGGCGAGGGTCATGAGGGTCAGCACGTAGACGTGCCCGAGGGCGCTCCAAACGATCGAGCCGGTCCGCCAATCCAGCCAGGCGAAGATCGAGCCGCCGATGAATGTCGACCACAGCTCGACGTCGGGCTTCCCGAGGTGGGTGAGCACGAAGGGAACCTGCACCACCACGAGCGCCAGCGGCCCGATCCGTCGCCACAGCGCGAACATGAGGAAGCCGCGGAACAGGAACTCGGCCGGGACCAGCTCGACGAGGTTGTTGAGCAACGCCGCCCCGAACGGAACCGAGGCGCCGCCATAGAAGGCCCGGAACGACGCGAGGCCCGCGAGCCAGAGGATGATCGGCGTCATGACGGCCAGGCCGGCGAGCAGCAGCGCCGCGCCCCAGCGCCAGTCTCCGAGCCGGAGCCCGTAGCGCGCCGGCCGGTCCCGGAACACGAACAGGACCAGCCCGAGCGGCGCGACGAGGAACAGCGCGAACCGCGCGAGCGGGATGAGCCGAAGGCCGAGGACGTCGGTCGTCGCGTCACCCGACGGAGGCAGCAGCCAGCGCAGCTGGTCGACCAGGATCAGCGCCGTGACCGCGAAGACCGCGATCGAGGCGCGGAGCGGCAGGGCGAGCCCGGCCAGGTGGACGTCGGCCAGATCGGCTTCGTCGGGTTCGTAGGTCGGGCCCGAGGTTGCCCGCTCGTACAGGCGTCGGAGCGCGTCGATCTCGTTGCTCCGGTCGCTAGCCGAGGCGCTCGAGGGGCTCCGGCCAGCGCTCGGCGCCACCGACCGGCACGAGCCGCACGACGACACCCGCTCGATCGAGCAGGCTCGCCGCGATCGCCGCGCGCGACCCGGACTTGCAGAAGACCGTGACTGGCGAGCCCGCGGGCAGCTCCGCAGATAGCGCGGCGATCCGCGCCGGCAGGTCGGCGACGAAGATCCGCTCCGCGCCGGGAACAACGCCGTCGGTCTGCCACTCGATCGGCTGGCGGACGTCGAGGAGGACGCCGGCGTCCGCGCCGCCGGCGCGGGCGTCGTGGGCGGCGCGCATGGTCGTCGTGGCATAGCTCGAGAGCGGGCGTCCACTCTCGGCCCAGGCCGTGACGCCGCCGTCCAGCGAGCCGCTGATCCAGTCGTAGCCGATGCGCAGCAGCTCCGTGGTCGCCTCGCCGGCAGCATCGGGCGCGGCCTCCGGGAGCACCAGCAGCACGGGGGCCCCGAACGGAACGAGCCAGCCGACATAGCCGGCGAACGTGGAATCGAGCTCGATGTTGATCGAACCCAGGAGGTGGCCCGCCGCAAAGGCCGCGCGATCGCGGGCGTCGACGATGGTGGTGCCCCTGGCGGCGGCGGCCTCGAACGCGGCGGGATCGAGCGCCGGCGGCACGATCAGCCGCCCGAGAATCCGCGGGCCGTGGCGGTTGATGCCGGCCATGTGCGCGTAGTACGCCGGGAAGCGGCCGAGGTTGCCCAGCGCCTGCGCGCGGAAGGCATCCGGTGCGGCGCCGGCCAGGGCGAACGTTGGGTTCGCGAAGCGCTCCGCGCCGATCGTGGTGACGCGGCCCGGGCTCGACGGGCCGGCGCTGCAGAAGCTGCCGGCGCCATGGGTCGGGAGGATCTGGGTGGTATCGGGCAGGGCGGCGAGCCGCTGCAGGCTGCGCTGCTGGTCCGTCGTGAGGGCGAGAGTCAGCGCCGGGCCGAGCAGGTCCGTTCGCCCGGCCGATCCCACGATCAGGCTGCCGCCCGTGAACACGGCGATCGGCGCATCGGGGTCAGTGCCGCCCGCGACAGGGCCGCCCGCGGCGACCCCAAGCTCCGACACCGCCCATGCGAGGTGCTCCGGCGTGTGGCCGGGCGTCGCCATGGCGGTGAGCCGCAGCGCGCCGAGCTCGATCTCGTCGCCCTCGTCCATCGGGCGGTGGGCGAACTCGTAGCCGCCGCGCGCCGGAGCGGCGATCTCGGCGCCGGTGGCCGCGTGGGTCTCGAGCGCGCCCGACAGGTAGTCGTTGTGGACGTGCGTCTCGAGGACGTGGCGGATACGCCAGCCGCGCTGCTCGGCGGCCGCAACGAACCGCCACGCGTCCCGCTGCGGATCGACCAGCACGGCCTCGCGCCCGCTCGCGAGCAGGTACGAGGCGTCGCCGAGGCCCGGGGTCACGAACAGCTCGAGGTCCATCTGCCGCCATCGTACGGCCCGCGAGCCGCGCCTCGAGCGGCGTGCGCCCTACCATGCCCACCATGGCGACGATCGGCTACGCGGCCTCCATGGAGCAGTTCCACCCCAACGACCTGCTCGACTGGTGCGAACAGGCCGAAGGTGCGGGCTTCCTCGCCGGGTTCATGGTGTCGGAGCACTTCCACCCGTGGACCCCACAGCAGGGCCAGGCCGGCTTCGCGTGGGCATTCATGGGGGCGCTCGGGCTGCGGACGTCGCTGCGATTCGGGACGGCCGTGACGTGTCCCGGCTTCCGCTACCACCCGGCCGTGATCGCCCACGCGGCGGCGACGCTCGGCGCGATGTTCCCGGGCCGCTTCTGGCTGGGCCTCGGCGCGGGCGAGGCGCTCAACGAGCACATCATCGGCGGCGAGTGGCCGGAGATCGGCGTCCGCTCGGCGATGATGTTCGAAGCGATCGAGATCATCAACAAGCTCTTCAGCGGCCAGGTGGTGAAGCATCGCGGGGCGCATTTCAAGCTCGAGAGCGCGAAGCTGTACACGCGGCCGGAGGAGCCGGTCCCGATCTACGTCGCGACCTCCGGCCCCATCAATGCCAAGAAGACCGGCAAGTTCGCCCAGGGGATGATCACGGTCGGGGCGGCAGACGAGAAGGTCAAGCTCCTGTGGATGGCCTGCGACGAGGGCTGCCAGGAGGTCGGCAAGGCCAAGGTCCCGAAGCTCCTCCAGCTCCACCTCAGCTGGGCGAAGACGGATGAGGAAGCGCTCCAGAACGCGATGCAGCAGTGGCCGAACGGCGGCATGCCGTTCCCCAAGCAGGACGTCAAGAATCCTGAGGACTTCGCGGCGATGGCCAAGCTCGTCCGGCCGGAGGACTTCAAGAACCGCGTCCTGATCTCGTCGGACCTCGAGGTCCACACGAAGCACGTCCAGCACTACGTTGACATGGGCTTCGACGAGATCCATCTCCACAACGTGGGGCGCAATCAAGCCGAGTTCATCGAGGTCTTCGGGCGCGAGGTCCTGCCGAACCTCCGGCTGTAAGTCCCACGGCGCCCCGGCCGGGTTGGCTAGTGACCCGCGGCCAATGGAGGACTAGGCTGGTGCGGCAACGGCGAGCCGCTGCGCCACCGCAGCCAGACACCCGAGGCCAGGGATTATGCGACTTGCCAGCCGCCTCGCCGCCTGCCTGGCCCTCGCAGGCATGCTCGTCGCCGTGCTGCCCGCCCTCCCGGCGATCGCTTCCGGTCCCGTGAAGGTCCGCTCCAGCGCCGTCACCGTCTCGGTCGATCGCGAGCGCCTCGTCCACCTCCCGATCGAAGCCTCGCACGTCGTCCTCCATTGGACCGGGGCGACCTACGCGCAGGTGAGCGTGGCGTTCGGCGAGACCGTCAACGCTATCGGCGAAGAGTCCGCGGCGACACCGGACGAGGATTCGCCGACGGGCGAGTCGTTCACCGACCCCCTGTGGACCGGCGGCGCGCGCTTCGTGCGGGTCACGACGGACCAGCCGCTGGCCAACCTCACGATCACGGCGATCGACAGCACCGACCACCGGCCGGGCCTGCATCTGGCTCCGCCGGTCGCCGACGCGGCCGTCAACCAGCCGACGATCATCAGTCGCGCCGCGTGGGGCGCCGATGAGTCGTACCGGTTCGACAGTGGCGGCCACGAGCGCTTCGCCGAGAACTACTTCCCGCTCCAGAAGGCGATCGTCCACCACACCGCCGGTCGGAACAACGACCCCAATCCAGAGGCCACGATCCGGGCCATCTATTACGACCACGCCGTGCTCCGCGGCTACGGCGACATCGATTACAACTACCTGATCGACTGGCAGGGCCACATCTACGAAGGCCGCCATTCGCGCGACTACGGCAGTGCACCGATCACCACCGAGGACGTCGCGGGCAACGAGGTCCGCGGCTCGCACGCCAAGGAGTACAACGCCGGAACCGTCGGGATTGTCCTGCTCGGGACGTTCACGAGCGTGCTGCCGCCCCCGGCCCAGCGGTCCGCGCTCGTGAACCTGCTCGCCTGGAAGCTGGAGGAGCACGGGATCAACCCGCTTGGTGCGAGCTGGTACGTGAACCCGGAGACGGGTGCAGCGACATACCTCAACAACATCTCGGGCCACCGCGACGTGAATGCCACGGCCTGCCCGGGCACGGCCTTCTACGCGACGTTCCCGCAGCTCCGGCAGGAGGTCGCGAACAAGATCGCAGCGACGACCGGCTCGACGGTGGACCACACGGCGCCCGGAGTGATCTCGTTGCTATCGATGGTTCCCAACCCGTCCGGGGCCACGACGATCCCGTTCGGTTTGATCTTCAGGGAGCCCGTCTCCGGGCTGGCCGCGAGCGATTTCACCGTCGGCGGGACGTCCGCCGGCTGGACCATCGATTCGATCACCGGGACGGCGTCGCTGTATCGGATCACCCTCAAGGCGCCACCAGGCGACCCACCGGGCGAGGGGACGGTCACCCTGACGCTCGCGGATAGCTCCGTCACCGATCGCGCCTCGAACGTCGGTCCGCTGGCGCAGGTGACCGCAACCGCCAACTACGTGCACGACGCGACCCCACCGACGGTCGTCCTGTACCAGACGCCGCACCGGACATTCAGCAATACCACGTTCTTCGATTGGACGGCCACGTTCAACGAGCCGGTCGTCGGGTTCGGCGTGCCCGATGTGACGCTCGGCGGCACGGCACCTGGGAGCTGGTCCATCCTGCGGATCTACGGGCAGGGGTCGACCTACAGCTTCTCGACCGATCAGGCGCCGCTCTCGGACGGAACCCTGACGGTCCAGCTCGCCGCGGGGTCGATGACCGACCTGGCGGGCAACCCACTCGTGGCATCGAACCTGATCACGCTCGTTGTCGACCGGCATGCGCCCACGACGAGCGCCCCGACGGTGAGCCTCCGCTCGGGCACGACCCTCAGTGGCAGCTCGGTCCGGGTCAACGTCACCTGGTCCGGCAGCGACATCGGCCCTGCGGGCATCGCCTCGTACGACGTCGCGCGGAGCTACGACGGCGTCCCGTTCCAGACGATCGCCAGCGCCATGGCCGGCACGTCGCTGGCCTGGTCGATGGTGCCGGGTCATACGTACCGGTTCGAGGTGCGTGCCCGGGACAAGGCAGGCAACGTTGGGCCGTGGCACGCCGGGGCGTCGATCAAGGCAGCGCTCACCCAGCAGACCAGCAGCGCGGTCCACTTCAGCGGGGCCTCGACGACGACGACGTCCAGCCTCTACTCGGGCGGCTCCGAGCGGTACCTGGCGACCACGGGTGCCTCGGCCACCTACACGACGACCGCCCGCAGCCTTTCGTTCATCACGACCGTCGGCCCGTTGCGAGGCTCGGCCAAGGTCTACATCGACGGCGTCTACCAGGCGACGATCAACCTGAACGGTCCCACGGCGACCTATCGGTACGTGGCGTTCTCGAAGACGTGGTCATCGGTCGGGACCCACACGATCAGGATCGTGTCGGCGGGCACCCCGTACGCCCGCGTCGACATCGACGCGTTCGGCGTCATTCGCTGACCCCGGAGGTCAGACCCGGAACCTCGGCTCGCTCCGCGCGATCCGTCGGGCGCGCCCGACGACCTCGATGAACTCGCGCAGGTGCCGCATCGGCTTGATGTGGCTGCGCTCGTCGCCGTAGATCGTCCGAATCGGGACCCAGTCGATCGGCCAGCCCTCGCGCAGGCACATCGCGATCATCTCGACCTCGAACCCGAAGCCCGGCTCGGTGCTCTCGAGCGTTGCCCGCATGAGCCGCCTTCCGATCAGGCGATAGCCCGACTGGTTGTCGTCGACCCACTGCCCGAGCGCGCCGGACAGCGCCGCCGTGCCGAGGTAGTTCGCAAGCCGGCGGACCGGTGGCATGCGGGAGAAGTCGCGCTTCCCGACGATGAGCTCGGTCGGCAGCTTCGCGCGGGAGCGCCGGTCGAGCGCCGCGAGGAACGCCGGGATCTCCGCGGGATCGTGCTGGCCGTCCCCATCAAGCGTGATCACCGCGTCCGCGCCGTCGGCCAGGACGGCTGCGAAGCCGGCGCGCAGGGCGGCGCCCTTGCCCCGATTCGGCGACTGCCGGAGCACCCTGGCGCCGGCTGCCTCGGCCCGCGCCGCCGTGTCGTCGCTCGAGCCGTCGTCGACGACAAGGACCGGAAGGTGTTGGCGTGCCCCTTCGACCACCTGCTCGATCCGTCCCGACTCGTCGTGGGCGGGGACGACGACCAGGATCATCGATCGGCGCTGGGCCGCCGCCGGCGGGCCGCCAGCCAGCCCCCGCCGATGATCAGCGCGAAGGTGATCGCCGCGATCAGCACGAGCGGCGGAAGGGCGCCCGCGGCGACGGCAGGATCGATTGGATCGGCGGCGCTCGAGGGGCTCGGGGTCGCCACCGTCGCGTCGATCGACGTCGAGGCCTGCGGCGTGGCGGTCGCCGACGGTGGCTCGTCCGTCGGGAACGCCGAGGGCGGAATGCTGGCTGGCGGCGTCGGGTCAGGCGTTGGGCCGAGGATGATCGGCACGCCTGACGCGTTCGGTGGTTGCGGCACGACGGTGGTCGTGAAGTTGGCCCACAGGTACGCGCGGAGGGTGGCGCCTGAGGCGTGAACCTGCGCCGCGAGATCGCGGCCGATGTATCGGAAATGCCACGGCTCGCTGGCATAGCAGGTGAGCGCCGTTGCGCCCTTCGGATAGCTCATCACGAAGCCGTACTCCCAACCGTGCGTGGCCATCCATTTGCCGGCCGCCGTGTCGCCGAAGTTCCCGCTCCCCGCGGAACCGGTCGCCGCGCTGCGGAAGTCGATCGCGACGCCAAGCTGATGCTCGGAGTGCCCCGGCCGCGCCGGGGTCAGCAGGGCGCGGGTATAGCCGTACTGCTTGACCCACGCATCGAACACCTGCTTCTGCTCCGCATAGGAGCGATACGCACTCTCGATGCCGACGGCGGCGCCGGCTGCCGCGGCGGCCTGCTGCACTGCCCGAAGGTCATCGATGACGATCGCCCGCACCCGACCATCGCCGGCCAGCCCGGCCTCGGAGACGGAAACGAGATCCGGCGGCACATAGCTCGGGGTCAGGCTCAGGATCGTGTCGACGAGCGTGGTCGACCAATCGTCGTAGCCACGAGGCGAGGTGAGGAGGTCGTCATAGCGGCACGCCGGCAGCGGGCCCACGCCGCGCGCCACCGCCGGCCCGATGGCCGAGGCGGCGATCACGCTTCCGACGAGTGCGAGGATCGTCGCAACCACCGCGAGGCGGAGCCGCGGTGCCGTCAAGGTCGATGCCGTCATGGACGGGCGAGCGTAGGGTCGGTCGCGCAATCCCGCCGAGCCGGGATCAGCGCATGTTGCCGTTGTGGCCGAGGCTGTAACGACCGGGTTGCGGCCAGTACGAGAGGCCGTGCGGATTCACCCCGGTGTCGATCGTGGTGATGACGGCACCTGAGTGCGCGTTGACCACCGTGATGTAGCCGCTGTACCGGTTCGAGATCCAGAGCTGGGAACCGTCCGGCGACTGGGCGATCATGTCCGGGGTCCCCCCGATGGCCCAGGTCGCCACGACCTTGCGAGTCGTAATGTCGATGACCGACAGGGAGGCCGCGAGGCGATTCGTGACGAACAGCTTCGTGGCGTCCCGGCTGATGGCCAGGCCGTGCGCCCCGACCCCGGCCTGGATGAAGCCCGCGTACCGCAGCGTGGTCGTGTTGACGATGTCGATCTCGTTCCGAACCTGGTTCGCGACGAAGACCACGCTCCCGTCGGGCGACAGGCGTACATCCGTCGGCGACCCGCCGACCTTCAATGACGTGATCACCTTCATCTTCGGAACGTCAACCGCGACGATCCGGCCGGAGAACTCGGTGCTCAGGAAGAGCGTCTTGCCGTCTGCCGAGAAGTCGAGGTGATTGGCGCCCGCCCACGGGATCGGGACGAAGCCGACCTTCTTCCACGTCTTCGGATCGAGGAACAGCAATCCGTTCGGGTCCGTCGGGGCGCCGCTCGACATGTCCTCGACGACGATTGCCCGCGTGCCGTCCGGCGTGAAGTACAGGTTGTAGGGATTCGGAACCCTGATGACGGTCCCATTCGGGCGGCCGGTTCGCGGATCGATCTCGGTCATCGATCCCGAGTTCATGTTGTTCACGTACAGGACCTGGCCGTCCCAGGCTGGCGTGATGTGCTCGGGAGACGCACCGACCTTGAAGCGGCCGACGATCTTGAAGGTCGCCGGGTCGATGACCACGACATCCCCCGACCGCTCATCTGGCACATAGACCCGCTCCGGGAAGCTTGCCCAGGCGCTCTGGATCTTTCCGCTCAGCGTTGCCGCGTAGACCCCGCCGGGGCCAAGTCCGACGGCGGACGGAACGGACGTCGGCGCCGCGGTCGGCGGCGGCGATGACGGCTGGGTGGAGGGCACCGACCCGATCGTTGCAGCCGGTTCGGTCGTCGCGGCCGTGGATGGTGTCGCATTGGACGGAGCCGCGGTTGGCGGTTGCGAAGGCGCGGACCCGCAGCCACCCACGAGCGCAGCGGCAACGAAGATGGCCAGGGCAGGTTTGAGGACCACGGGCCGCGAGTATAGGCGCCGATGTAGCCTGCGCCCGTGCAAGACCTGACCCGGCGCGGGCGTGCGGCCGACTCCGGGCAGGCGCCGCCAGTTCGCGCCCGGCCGCGCCTCGCGACAGCGATCATCGCGATCGCCGCCCTCGGAGCGGCCTGCCTGGCGACTCCCACGCCGCCAGCGTCGCCCACGATCCGATCGTCCCCGGCTCCCGCCGCGACGACCCCTGGCCTGAGCGCCAGCCCCGGTCAGATCGCCAGCCCGGGCCCGTCGACCAGCGCTCCTCGGCGCGTGATCGTGTCGACGCTCTCGCTCGACCTGCACGTCGCCGTGAGCCGAGCGGTCGCCTTCACCGACGGTGGATCGCTGCTCCTCGCGGGCGGTCTGACCCCTGCTGGGACAACCTCCTCGGTCGTCCTGATCGACCTGACGCATGGCACGGTGACGAGTGCGGGGGATCTTGCGCGCGCAGTGCACGACGCCGGTGGAGCGCTGGTGGGCGGAGCACCGGTGGTCTTCGGCGGAGGCAACGTCGTTCCCGAGAGCGTCGTCCAGCGGTTCGATGGGGGGCACGGCGCGGTCATCGGCCAGCTCCCGCGGGCGCGGGCGGATCTCGTGGCAGTTGCTGTCGGTGGGAGCGTGTTCGTGATCGGCGGCGGCACGCCATCGCGCCTCGACCGAGCGGTCCTCTCGACGACCGACGGCATCCATTTCCAGGCCATCGCGACGCTCGTGGATGGTGTTCGGTATCCCGCCGTCGCGGCGATCGACGGTCGGATCATCGTGATCGGGGGCACGGATGGCACCCACGACAGGAACGAGATCCAGGCGATCGATCCTGCCACCGGAACGGTTCGGATCATCGGGCACCTGCCGCACGGCCTTTCGCACGCGTCGGCATTCGTGATCGCGGGTCGGCTGTTGGTCGCCGGCGGCCGTTCGGCCGGCGTCGCCCAGGACACGATCTGGGAGGTGGACCCGGTCGGCGGCAGGGTCAGCATGGCCGGGCGCCTCCCGCGGGCGGTCTCGGATGCGGCCGTGGCGGTGGTCGGTGACGTGGCGTACCTGATCGGCGGCGAGCGCAGCGAGATCGTCAGCTCGATCATCTCGATCACGATCGCCTGAGGACCGCCAGCCCGTACCATCGCCCGGTGCACGCCACCGCAGCCACGCCGCGCACCGTCGTCGTCGACGGCCGAACGTTCGAGCGGGTCCCGATCCGGACGCCGGTCCTCATGCCCGGCGACGACATCCCGACGGTGATTCGGGCCAATGCCGGTCCGCAGCTCCGGCCGGGCGACACCGTCGTCCTGTCCGAGTCAGCGGTCGCGATCATGCAGGGCCGCGCCCGCGACTGGCGAACGATCCACCCGGCCCGGCTCGCCCGGTTCCTGTCCGCCCGCGTGACAAAGACGACGTGGGGCACCGGCCTCCGCAGCCCCTACGCGATGCAGTACGCGATCGAGCTGACGGGGGCTCCGCGGATGCTCCTGGCGGCGGTGGCGCACGTGTTCGGGCGGCTGCTTCGCCAGAAGGGCTGGTTCTACCTCACGGCCGGCCTGAACGCGCGGATGATGGATGCCGAGCACACCATGGGCATCGCCGAGTTCTACGAGTCTTGCATCCCGGCGCCGGCCGATCCGCCCGGTACGGCACGCGCGCTCAAGGCCGCTACCGGCTACGACATGGCGATCTGCGACATCAACGACATCAACCCCGCGTGGTGCGTCGCGAGCACGCTGTCCAGGGACCGGAAGCGGCTCCTCGAGCGCAGCTTCGACGACAACCCGCTCGGCCAGACGGACGAGCAGACGCCGATCGGGATTTGGCGCGAGGTCGGCCAGGCCTGATCCGCTAGGGCTCGCCGACCACCGTGCCCTGGTGGTAGAGGATCCGCCAGCGACCGGTCGCGCCCTGCCAGACCGTGAGCCGGCGCGTCACCCGGTCGCCCTGCCGGAGGACGTATGTCAGCAGGTAGGTCGCCGGCGCGATCTCGCGGCAGACGAAGTCGGACGTCCACCAATCGTCGGCCGCCGCGTAGCCTGGATCGGCGTAGCGCTCGGCGAGCGTGTCCCAGACGACCTCCCGGGTGTACACGCGACCCGATGCGCCGACCTCCCAGAAGTCCGGCGCCGTCTGCGCGTCGAAGTCGGCCCGGGTCGTCCCGAGCTCGTGCCGGTGGAAGATCGGCTCGCGCTCGCGCAGCTCCGCGAGCACGTTCTCGAGGCCCGATCCACCGTCCATCGCCGCGCATCGTAGCTGGCCGCGAATCGCGTTCGGCGGCCGTTCGCGCGACGTAGAATCCGCCGCCGGGAGGGTTCCACGACAGGACTGCTCGTCCGCAACGCGCGCGTCCATCCGACCGCGGGCGCCGCCGTCCCGCTCGTCGACGTTCGAACCGACGGTGAGACCATTGCCGAGATCCGGCCCGCCGGCGCGCTGAAGGCGGACGGCAGCCGCGAGCTCGACGCAGAGGGTCGCCTGCTCTCCCCGCCCCTCGTCGATCCGCACGTCCACCTCGACGCCGTCCTGACCGTCGGCGAGCCTCGGTACAACGAGTCCGGCACGCTCATCGAGGGCATCCAGACGTGGGCGGAGCGCAAGCCCTCGCTGACCCACGAGGACGTCAAGCGGCGCGCCCGCGAGGCGATCCTGTGGGAGGTCGCCCAGGGCACCGGGCTGATCCGCTCCCACGTCGACGTGTGCGACCCGAGCCTCGTCGCGCTTCGGGCGCTCATCGAGCTCCGGGACGAGCTCAAGGACATCGTGGAGCTGCAGCTGATCGCCTTTCCGCAGGACGGCATCCTCTCGTTCCCGAACGGCAAGCACCTGATGCGGGAGGCGATGCGCCTCGGCTGCGACGTCATCGGCGGGATCCCGCACTACGAATGGACCCGCGACGACGGCGTTGAGGAGGTCCACTTCATCTTCGACCTGGCGAAGGAGACCGGCGCGCCGATCGACCTGCACTGCGACGAGACCGACGACGAGCAGAGCCGGTTCCTGGAGGTCGTGGCGGCCCGGACGATCCGGGACGGGATGCAGGGGCGCGTCGTCGCCGGGCACACGACCGCGATGGCCTCGTACAACGACAACTACGCCTTCAAGCTCATCCAGATCCTGAAGCGCGCCGGGGTCACGATCGTCGCCAACCCGCTCGACAACATCGTCCTCCAGGGCCGCTTCGATACCTACCCGAAGCGGCGCGGGATGACCCGGGTCAAGGAGCTCGATGCGGCCGGCATCAACGTTGCCTGCGGCCACGACTCGATCATGGATCCCTGGTACCCGCTCGGTCGCGGCTCGATGCTCGATGCGCTCTCGATGCTCGTGCACGTCGGCCAGATGACGGGCCGGGGGGAGCTGTTCCGCGCGTTCGACATGGTCACGGTCAACCCGGCCCGCGCCGCCGAGGTGCGATGGGGAGTGAAGGAGGGGCTACCGGCGAACTTCGTGGTCTTCGATTGCGCTGACGAGGCCGAGGCGATCCGCCTCCGCCCCGCCGCCCGGTGGGTGGTCCGGGCAGGTCGCGTCGTTGCCGAGACGGTCCCGGCGGCGAGCGTGGTCCACCAGGCCGGGCGGACGCTCCCGGTCACCTTCACGCGGTAGAGGAGGAGCTGCGACATGGCCACGGATGCGATGAAGCTCGGCGGGATGCCGACCCGCGAGGGCGACCTCTCGATCGAGGCCCACGGCATGGAGCCAATACCCGAATCGGCTCGATATGGGTCGGTAAACCGCCTGTTCACCGTGTGGTTCAGCCCGAACCTGGTCCCGGCGGCGTTCTTCGTCGGGACGCTGGCGGCCGCCGATTTCATCGGGCTCGGGTTCTGGTCCGGCCTGGCGGCGATCGTCGTCGGGAACGTCATCGGCGCCGGGCTGGTTGCGTATCTCTCGGCGATGGGTCCCGCCGTGGGCATGGCACAGATCCCGGCCAGCCGGCTGCCGTTCGGCAAGTCGATCGTCGTGCCGGGGATCCTCAACTGGTTGAGCACGATCGCCTGGGACGCGATCAACGCGTTCTTCGGTGCGTATGCCATCCAGGTGATCACCGGCGAGGCCGTGCCGTTCTGGCTCGGGCTCGTGATCGTGGTCGCCTTCCAGGCCGCGCTCAGCATCGTCGGCTATGAGGCGATCCATACCTTCGAGAAATACGCCGCGATCGGACTTGCGATCCTCTTCGCGGTCGTGACCGTCGCGCTGTTCGGTAAGGCGAACTTCAGCCTCGCGGACGGAGCCGCATCGAGCATTGGCTCGTTCGTGCTCATGACGACGATCGCCGGCAGCTTCAATCTCGCCTGGGCCCTGTACGCGTCCGACTATTCGCGGTACCTGCCCAAGGACACTCCCCGCGGCAAGATCTTCAGCCGGACCTTCCTCGGCCTCGCACTCGGCGCCATCTGGATCGAGGTGCTTGGCCTCGCGGTCGTTGGCTCACTGGGCACCGAGGCCGACACCGTTCACCAGATCAACGGCATGCTCGGCGGCGGCATCGTCGGGATCCTCGCGATGGTGGCGATCTTCTTCGGGACGGTCGCCGTCAACGCGATGAACGACTACACCGGCTCGCTGTCGCTGCAGGCGGCCGGCATCAAGGTTGCCCGGCCCGTGTCCGCAGCCGTGGTCGCGGTGCTCAGCTTCCTCGCGACGCTGTACCTGTACTACAACAACTTCTCGTCGACGGTCGAGAACTACCTGCTGGTCATCACCTACTGGATCGGCCCCTGGGCGGCAATCGTGATCGTCGACTGGCGCCGGCGCGGGTCGCGGATCAGCGGCGCCAACGCGGTGAGCTTCGCGATGCTGCCGTCCGGGATGAACGCCCTGGTCGCGCTCGTCGTCGGGTTCGTGGCGTCGGTGCCGTTCATGGATCAGACCCTGTACGTCGGGCCAATCTCGACGGCCCTCGGCGGCGCCGACATCGCCTACCTCGTCGGCTTCGTCGTCGCGGGCGCCCTGTTCTGGGTGCTCGAGCGCAGGTCGTCGAGCTCCGTCGCGATCGCCTGATCGAGTCCCTTCGAAGATCGAAGGCCCCGGCCATCGGCCGGGGCCTGCCCGTCTCAGAGCGTTTCGGGCACCACGAGCGGCAGGTGGACGACCGGCACGAGCGGCAGTGTCTCGACGTGGGCGGCGATCTCGGTGGCGGACGCGATCCACAGGCCGGGGATCTCGCGGGCGCGCTGGATCAGGCGCTCGAGGCCGGCGGCGCGCGAGGCATGGCCGCTCACGAACGGGTGGTTCGTGAGCATGAACAGGCCGCCCTCCTCGACGAGCGCCTCGAGCTCCAGCGTCCAGCGGGCGATGACCTCGGCCGGGCTGGCGATCACGCCGGAGCCGGACAGGCCCGGCAGGTAGACGTATGGCTCCCAGTCGTCCTGCGCCCAGTGCGCGGGCAGCTCGACGATCGAGGCCGCCCCCGGCTCGGCGCTGACCGCGAGCCGGTACGGATGGTCCGCGTCCATGAGCCCACTGTCGTAGCGAAAGCCGTGCTTGGCGAGCAGCGCCGGGAGCCGATACGACAGCTCCCACATCGGCGCGCGATAGCCGACCGGACGGACACCAGCCACCGTGTCGAGGGCCTCGAGCCCGCGCAACAGCCGGCGCTCCTCCGTCTCGGCGTCCGGCGCGGATCGGGCGCCCTCGTGGAGGTACCCGTGGTGCGCGATCTCATGACCTGCATCGCGGATCGAGCGGATCGCCTCTGGCCAGCGCTCGGTGGAGTAGCCGGGCACGAAGAACGTCGCACGGATGCCCTGGCGATCGAGCAGCCGCAGGATCCGCGGGATGCCGGTCCGCGGCCCGTACGCCTGGTGGCTCATGACGTCCAGCCAACCGGCCGCCTCGGGATGTTCGAACAGGATCGGGCTTTCGGCATCGACGTCGAACGTGAAGCACGCAGCGGCGCGGATACCGGGCGGCCAGGCAAACCCTGCCGGCATCGGGCGCCGCCATGGCTCGCTGCCGCCGGGTTGCCCGCGATCGACCATCGATCGCATGGTAGGCAGCCAGCACGGGGAGCAATGCCCGTGGGGACCACAACTCTGTCCGGAGCGGGTGCCGGTAGCGGCTTACGAGCGCCGCGGGCCTCAGCCGTTTGCAATCGATCTGCAATGGCGCGGACGCGCATGTGTCGTATGGCGCTGCTGGTCGCAAGCCGTCACTACGCGCAGTCGTCCGGGGGATCCAGAACCAGCGCGCGCTGGCGCGCAAGGGAGGCTGCGTGAACATCCTCAGTCGGCAAAGGCGCGCCGCGATCTTCGCGATCGCCGTCGTCGGGGCGCTCTCGATTGGCGCACAGATGGACGCTCTCGCCGCCTCGGGCGGCGGCAGCCATTCGACGGGAATCCATTTCGGCACGCCCGTCCGCCTGCCCACGTTCGAAGCGTGCGGCGGGTACGAGCCCGGACTCGCGCTCGATCGGTACGGCAACATCTACGTCACGGCGCACAAGCAGAACCATTGCGATGCCGTGGCCGCCGACCCGAGCGCCCCTGACGGCGTGCGCGCCGAGTCGTGGCTCTGGACGTCGACCGACGGCGTCAACTTCGTCGACATGCCCGGTCTGGCCAACCTGCCGGTGGCGCTCGACCAGATCGACGTCGGCGATGAAGGCGACATCGCCCTGGACGACGCGAACCATTTCTACTTCGTCGACACCAAGGTCGTCGACGACCACTTCGCGCGATGGACCGTTAGCGGCGCCGGCACGAGCCACATGACGCAGGACATCGCTCGGCCGGTCGTCCCGACCCTCCTGCCAGTCGACGATCGACCATGGGTCGTGGGCCACGGCTCGTCGACCGTCATGTACGCAGGCAACGAGGGCGACAAGGACACCTACAACGTCGGCAGCGTTGCGGCCGGCTGCACCGGGACGGGCATCGTTCCGCCGCAACCCGGCCAGGCGCAGAACCCGCCCGGTGGCCGGTACACGGTCTTCATGTCGCATGACGCGGGGGCGACCTTCGACCCCCTCGGCTGCACGCTGCCGGACAGCGGCTGGTGCCGGCCCGCGGCCGACCACACGCCCGGCTCGAAGTACCTGTACATGGTCTGCACGAACGATGGCGGCGCCGACGACGAGATCAACACGTCAGGTGACGCCGGCTTCACCGCGGGGACGCTGTACTCGTTCGTTTCCGCGGATGACGGCGCGACGTGGAAGCGGTACAGGATCGATGGCTACAACAGCGACCTGCCGGGTGGTGGCGCGACGAACGACATCAACTGGCCGCAGGTCGTCGTCGCCAGCGACGGCTCGCTCTACGCGCTGTTCAACAACCCGGTCACTGGGACCGATTCGACGGGCGCGAAGATCAAGGTCGACTCGCGTCTCCTGCTCTACCACTCCACCAACCATGGACGGACGTGGTCGAAGCAGGACGTCACCCCGGCCAACGAGGGCCTCATCCGCTACAGCTGGGTCGACGTGGCGCACGACGGCAAGACGATCGGCGTTGGCTACGAGACGCACGCGACCCTGGACGGCAACTGGCACGTCTACGGCGGCACCTCGCCGAAGTTCGGCAGCCCCGTGACCTATGCCCTTGCCGATCCGGTCGAGACGGCGCCGGCGGGTGACTTCAACTTCGGAGACTTCTTCGAAGTCGGTTTCGACAATCTCAATCGGCTCGACATCGTGTACACCCGCTGCACGGACCTCGTCCCCGGGAACGACACGACGGACTGCCAGAACTCGGACGTCTATTTCGTCCGCGGTTCCTGAGGTAGCTGGCTGGCGCGCCCGGAACGTGGTGGGCGCGCCAGCCGACATTCGGCAGCGGCATAGCCATGCTGATCCTCCTCGCCGCCGTCGTTTCTTGATGGTCGTCAAGCCGCAGCTCTGAGTCAGGAGCAGGTGGCGCGCCCGGAGGGACTTGAGCGCGCGTGCTGGCGGCCTGACTCCAACGGGTCTGAGAGTGGCGATCAGATTCGCCACTGGGTCACTCGATCAGCTCGCGATGGGGGCCGCGGTGGATTGGCCAGGGTCGTCGAGTCGCATCCTGTGGCTGCCCTCGCCACCGCCTGCTCAGCTACCTCGATAGCCCAGTGGCCATCTCCGCAACGTGTGCGAATGCCTCGATGAGCGCTGGGTCGTCGTTCAGCGAGTCGATCCGGTCGAAGTGCGCCCCCGCCGCTTCTGCCTGTTCACGCGCACCGACGTCGATGTCGTAGAGCACCTCGAGGTGGTCGGCCAGGAACTGGACCGGGACAACGAGAATCGATCCTCGACCGGCGCCAGCGATGTCCACGACGAGATCCTTGAGGTCCGGGCTCATCCACTCGCCGGGCTCGTGGCCGGCGCTCTGCCAGCAGAACTGCCATCGATCGGGCGACAACCCGGCCGCCTCCGCGACGGCTGCTGCGGTGCCGCGCAGCTGGTCGACATAGCCCGGCTCCTGCTCGGCCACTCGGCGCGGCAGACTGTGCGCGGTCAAGAGAACGACGACGGTTTCGCGCTCTTTCTCGGACATGCCGCCGATCTTGTCTCGGATCCGCCCGGCGAGCGCCCTGACGAACGCCGGCTCCATCCACCATTCCCCGGCGATCGTCGCACGTGGCGCATCGGCACCGATCCGACCGCGGGCATCGTCGATGGCCCGCGCGTAGCCACCCATGAGCATCGGTGAGTACTGGGGCGACAGGACGATGGCCACTACGTGCCGGGCGCCGGCGGCGGACAGCTCCCGCAGCCCTGCCTCGATCGACGGCTCGGAGAAGCGCATGGCGGCCCGCGCAGGCCGATCGAGGCGAGCCTCGAGCGCGGCCGCCTGGCGGGCCGTGATCTCGATCAGTGGTGAGCCGCCGATCACCCGGTACCGGCGAGTGAACTCGGTGATGAGCTCTGGATCGGCCGCACGCCCACCACGGACCCGGGCGAGGTAGGCGGCAACGTCGTGCTCATCGAGTGAGTCTGGAGAGCCGTAGGTCATCAGGAGAACGCCCTCGTCCGACGCCAGCTTCGTCATGACGCCGCTCCAACCGTGTCGACGCGAGCTGTTGTCTCATGCACGAAGTCCACGAGCCGGCGGAGGATGTCGGGGTCGCTGCCGGGCAGGACTCCATGGCCGAGGTTGAAGATGTGCCCGGGCCGGCCGTTGGCCTCGCCAAGGACCTGGCGGGCGCCGGCCTGCGTGGCCTCCCAGCCGGCGAGGACCCGTGCGCCGTCGAGGTTGCCCTGGATTCCACGATCGGTCCCGATCCTGGCCCAGGCATCGCCCAGCGAGACGCGATGGTCGACGCCGACGAGGTCACTGCCGCACTCGGCAATGCGCTCGAGCAGCGCGGCGGTCCCGGTGCCGAACAGGATGATCGGTACCCGATCAACCGCGGCGACGATGCGGCGAACGTACGGTTGGACAAAGGTCTCGTAGTCGGCGGGCCCAAGGCCGCCGACCCAGCTGTCGAACAGCTGGACCACCTGGGCCCCGGCATCGATCTGTGCGTCGAGGTAGTCGATCGCCATCGTCGCGAGCCGGTCCAGCAACGCGTGCCAGGCGGCCGATTGCCCGTACATGAATGCCTTGGCCATCGCGAAGTCGCGGGATGGCCGGCCCTCGATGAGATAGCACGCCAGGGTGAACGGGGCGCCGCTGAAGCCGATGAGCCCGGCCTTCCCGTCGAGCTCCCGGCGGACGTGCCGCATGGCCTCGAGCGTGAACTCGACCCCATCCGCCGCGAACGGCCGCAGTGCCTCGACGTCCGCCATCGATCGAATCGGGCGCTCGATGATCGGCCCGAGCTCCGGCTCGATGTGGAGGTCGACCCCCATCGGCTCGAGCGGCAACATGATGTCGGCGTACATGACCGCAGCGTCGACGCCGAGCTCGCGAACGGGCATCAAGGTCACCTCGGCGCACAGCTCAGGGTTCTTGGCCAGCTCGAGGATCCCGTAGCGCTCTCGCATCGCGCGGTACGCGGGGAAGGTTCGGCCCGCCTGCCGCATGAACCAGACCGGTGTCGCGTCGACCGCCTCGTGGTGGCAGGCCTGCAGGAAGCGGCTGCTCACCGCCCGAGCGCCGTCGTCGCTGCCGCGATCGTCTCGGCGATCTCCTCCGGGCCGTGGGCCATCGAGACGAACCACGCCTCGAACGGGGACGGCGGCAACAGGACGCCGCCGTCGAGCATCGCCCCGAAGAAGGTGCCGAACGCCGCACGGTCCGCAGCCAGCGCCTCGGCAGCGTTCAGGGGAGGACGTTCCAGAAAGAAGACCGTCAACAGGGAGCCGACTCGTGCGATGGCGATGGGACGCTCGGCCGTTCGGGCAGCGTCAACCAGCCCGCGCTCGAGCGTCGCGGCCGTCGTCTCGAGGGCTTCATAGCGATCCGCGGTGAGTGCCGCCAGGGTTGTGATTCCGGCTGCCATCGACAGTGGGTGGCCGGACAGCGTCCCTGCCTGGTAGACCGGGCCCGACGGAGCGACGAGCGCCATGAGATCAGCCCGCCCTCCATACGCGCCGATCGGCATCCCGCCGCCGATGATCTTGCCCAGCGTCGTGAGATCCGGCGTGACTCCGAAGCGGGCCTGCGCTCCACCGCGGCCGACCCGGAAGCCCGTGATGACCTCATCGAAGACGAGGAGCGCGCCATCCGCCGCGGTCGCGCTTCGGAGCAGCTCCAGGAAGCCGGGCGCCGGCGCGATGACGCCGACGTTCGCCGCAACTGGCTCGACGATCACCGCAGCGATCCGAGCGGGGTGCGCCCTGAACGCGGCCTCGACCGCCTCCGGATCGTTGTACGGCACCACGATCGTCAGGCCCGCGACACTCGCGGGCACGCCGGCACTGCCCGGAATGGCATGGGTGGCGATGCCCGAACCGGCCTCGACGAGGAGGTGATCAGCATGGCCGTGGTACCCGCCAGCGAACTTCAGGATCAGGTCCCGGCCGGTCGCGGCGCGAGCCAGCCGCAGGGCCGACATGACGGCCTCGGTGCCCGACGACGTGAAGCGCAGCCGCTCCATCGACGGCATCGCGGCCCGGATTGCTTCACCCAGTTCGATCTCGAGCGGATTCGTGGCACCAAGGGCAAGGCCGTTATCCAGCGTGCGGTGAAGCGCCTCGATCGTCGTCGGGTCTGCGTGGCCGAGAATCGCCGGACCCCACGAGCCGATGTAGCAGATGTAGCGGTTCCCATCCGCATCCCAGACGTGCGGTCCCCGGCCGCGCTCCAGGAAGAGCGGCGGTCGGCCAACCGACCGAAATGCGCGAACAGGGCTGTTGACTCCGCCCGGGAACAGGCCCTCGGCGCGGCGGATCAGGTCCGCCGACCGCGCCTCGGTCTCGATCGAGGCGCTCATGGCGCTCCGAGGAGGCGGACGATCTCCTCGATCGGCCGATGCACGCCGAGCAGGATCGGTGTGTCGCTGACCGTGGAGCGACGGCTCTCGGTTGCCCGGAGGGCCCGCACGAGGTCACCGAACGCCGGCAGATCATCGGTTTCGTAGGCCACGACGAAGTCCTGGGCATCGAGGCCGAAGGAGTAGGCGAGCGCCTGACGGACCATCGGGTATTGGTGGCCGACCCGCATGTGCTCGTTCATGATCCCCTGGCGCGCCTCGCCGGCCATCAGGTACCAATCCGTGTCCTTGGTGAATGGATAGACGACGAGGTATCGCGATCGCTCGCCGTCGAACGGCGATTGCTCCTGGTCGGTCGGCTTGCGGACGTACTGCGACGGCCCGATCCGGCCGATCAGCGAGTGGCGTACGGTCAGCCAGCGTCCCAGCCCGGTTCGCAGAAGCGCGGCAGCGGCGTCCTCGAGGGCTTCGATCGAGGGTGCGAAGCGCCAGACGAGGATGTCCACGCCGGGTTCGAGGCCGATCGATGAGTACAGGAACGTCCGGAGCGGCGGTGGATCCGGCCTGCCGAGGAGGTCGGCAACGGAAGTCGCGTCGCCCCGCCGCTCGTCGTCGGAGCGACGACGCCAGGCCGGGTCGAGGCCGAGCGCCAGCGCCTGAACGTAGATGCTCGCGGAGTCGTTCACGCCATGTCTCTCAGCCAGCGTGCGATATCGGCCGCGGCGTAGGTGATGACGATCCCGGCGCCTGCACGGACCATCGCGCCGACAGTCTCGAGCGTGGCAGCGCGACGGTCGATCCAGCCGTTCGCCGCCGCCGCGGCGATCATCGCGTATTCGCCACTCACCTGGTACGCGGCGATGGGGAGGTCGAACCGCTCGCGCGCGGCAGCGATCAGGTCCAGCCCTGGGAGGCCCGGCTTGACGAGCAGCATGTCCGCGCCCTCGGTCACGTCGAGCTGCATCTCCCGCATGGCCTCGCGGCCATTTGCCGGATCCATCTGGTAGCTCCGCCGGTCGCCGAAGGCCGGGGTGCTGCCCGCCGCCTCGCGGAAAGGCCCGTAGAACGCGGACGCGTGCTTGGCGGCATAGGCCATGATCGCCGTGTCGCCGAAACCGGCGGCGTCCAGCGCGGCCCGGATGGCGGCGACCTGGCCATCCATCATCGCGCTCGGTGCGACGACGTCGGCGCCGGCGCGCGCCTGGCTGACGGCGATCGAGGCGAGCCGCGCCAGCGCTGCGTCGTTGTCCACTCGTCCGTCCGGCCCGATCGGCCCGCAATGGCCATGGTCCGTGTACTCGCACAGGCACGTGTCGGCGATCGTGACGAGCGGTAGCTCGAGGGCCCGGATCCGCCGGAAGGCATCCTGGACGACGCCATCGTCGGCGGACGCTTCGGTTCCAAGGGCGTCCTTGGCGACCGGCAACCCGAACAACAGGACGCCGCCCACGCCAAGGCCGGCGAGCGCCGCGACTTCGGCCGCAGCAAGATCCGGCGACAGGCGTTCGACCCCTGGCATTGCGCCGATCGACTCGCGGACCTCGACGCCCGGGCACACGAACATCGGTGCGACGAGCATCGAGGGATGGAGCCGCGTCTCGCGGACCAGCGCGCGTAGCGCCGGCGAGCGGCGAAGCCGCCGGAGCCGCGTCGGTAGCCTGACAGGCGGCGCATCCGGAATGCGCGGTCCGGCGGCTCGGATCGGAATTGCCGTGGTCATCGGGCGGATGCTCCTGTAGGTTGCGCCGGGGCCCTGGTCGCGGCGAGTCCGCGGATTGCCAGTGCCGCCGTTTCGGCGAGGGTGCTCGGGTCACGGGCATCGGCCACACCGATGACGTCGAACCCCGAGGCAGTCGCCGCGGCGGCGGTCTCAGTGCCGATGCAGATCGCCGGCAGCCCGGTTACGTCGACACCGTCGGCGACCGCGAGCGCAGCCAGGCCCCGGACTGTGGAACTGCTCGTGAAGATCGCGGCCACGATCGGGCCGGCGTCGCTTGCCGCGCGAAGCAGGCCACGGGACGACGATGGCGCCTCCTCCGTCGTGTAGGCCACGACCTCATCGACGACCCCTCCGCGCTCGGTCAGGGTCGTGCGCAGCTCGTCGCCGCCGAGCGTCCCACCGACCACGAGAATGCGTTCACCCGGGCGGATCGGCAGATCCCGTGCGAGTGCCGCGGATGTGGCGACGGTCGGTTGGAACTGCACGTCGACGCCTTCCCGCTCGAGCGCCGCCCGCGTTGCAGGCCCGATGACCGCCCAGCGCGTCGCCTCGAATGGCGTCAACACCCGCTCGGCCGCACCAAGCACTGCGCGCGCACCATTCCCGCTCGTCACCACGACCCAGCCATATCCGCCGACGTTCCGCAGCGCGCCGTCGAGGTCGCCTCCGGCGGGCTCGAGGACGACCGCGATTGCGGGCACTGCAATGGCCTCGAGTGCAAGGTCGCCGAGGGCCCACCGCAGCGAGTCGCCCTGGCCTTCGGGCCGCGTCACGATCACTCGGGGCCAACTGACGGTGCCCGTCGCAACTCCGCCATCCGGCTCGGCGCCGGAGCTGGAGACGAGTGCCGCTAGCTCCGAGACCATCTCGAGGGCGCGCTCGACCGAGCCGCTGCGACGACCGAAGCGCGGGTTCGTCCCGTCGACGGCCACGCGACCGACCCGAATTGCGATGACGGCGGCTTCGACCGTCGCGAGCGCACCGATCGGCGAGCGGCATCCTCCCCCGCAGGCCGCGAGAAAGGCGCGCTCGGCCTCCACGGCGAGTCGTGTCAGCCGGTCATCGATCTGGACGACGGCGTCGCTGATCGGGTCGGTTGACCTGACCTGGACGGCGATCGCCCCTTGCCCGGGGGCGGGAGGCACGTCGGCAGGGTCGAGCCGTTCGGCGATCCGATCGGCCAGGCCGAGGCGTTCAAGGCCCGCTGCGGCGAGCACCAATGCGTCAGCCTCGCCTGCGTCGAGCCGCCTGAGACGCGTGTCGACGTTGCCATGGAGAGGTCGAAGCGCCAGGTCCGGTCTGCGGGCAAGCAGGAATCCGGTTCGTCGCGGGCTGTCGGTACCCACCCGCGCGCCCTGCGGCAGGTCGTCGAGGCACGTACCGAAGCCGTCCCGGATCACGAGCGCGTCGCGCGGGTCGGCGCGTGGCAGGTACGCCGCGACCCGAAGCCGATCGTCGGCGGTCGTCGGGAGATCCTTCGCGCTGTGGACAGCTGCGTCGATCCGCCCGGCGATGAGCTCACGCTCGATGGCCGCGACGAACACGCCTTCGCCCCATGGCGTGTCGAGCGACCTCCGGTCGCCATCGGTTTCGACGACGACGATCAGCGGTCGGGCACCGTGTTCCGCCATTGCGGAGGCGACCATGTTCGCCTGGGCCAGCGCGAGGGCGCTGCCACGGGTCCCGATTCGGATCTCGACACCGTTCACAGGGCGAAGAGTTCCCGAGCTGCCAGCTCCGCCCGACCGTCAGCATCCTTGCCCAGGCGCTCCAGCGGCGATCGCAGGAGCCGATTCGTGAGGTGACGGCTCATCCGCTCGATTGCCGACCGCATCTCCGGATCGACATCAGGGTGCGCGCGCCAGAGCCGGTCGAGCTCCGCGTTTCGCTCCGATTCGGCGAGCCGGACCAGGTCCGCGGCCATCGACCGCCGCTGGCGGCCATCGAGCCACGCGAGGTATTCGGCGAGGCTCCGGTCGACGAGCGCCGTCGTCCGGGTGTGGTCCTGCATGGGAGTGGGCGCATCCGTGCTGATTGCGAGATCATCGATCGAGATCGACCGATCGCCGAGGGCCACAGCCACGCCGGCGGGCAACGCCGAAGGCATCGACAGGTCTACCAGGATCCCGGACCCGCCCACGAGGGCATCGATCGTTTCGGGCGCCAGGATCCACGGCCCGAGCAAGGCGACGACGATCACGGCAAATTCGCCTACGTCGCGGCCGGGATCAAACGCGGTGAAGTCGGACCCGTTGGCTTGCGCGATGTCGCGTGCGCGCCCGATCGTCCGGCTCGAGATCGTCAGCCGCGCCCCGCGCGCGCGGGCCCGATCGGCGGCGAGGCGACCCATCGCCCCGGTGCCAACGACGAGAACCCTGGCGCCGGACAGTTCCAGCTTTCGTCGCTCGACCGCCTCGAGCGCCGCGTCCGCGAGGGTCTTGACCGGACCAGACCGCCATGATCGGGCCAGCCGCCCGGCTCGGAGAGCGACATTCATGAGGCGCTCGATCGCCGGGTCGAGACGCCCGTCGGCCTGCGCGGCCGCGGTAGCAGTTCGCAGCTGGTGGAGGATCTGGTCTTCGCCCACGACGGCCGAGTCGAGGCCAACCGCAACGTTGATCGCGTGTCGCGCCGCATCGGGTGGATCGAGCAGCTTCACGCCGCCCGGGAGGGATTCGAACACCGCAGGCGGAATGTGGTCTGCCGCGGCATACAGCTCGACACGGTGGCATGTCTGCACGATCAACCCGGGGGCCATCGCCTCGCGCAGGATGGTGCCGAAGCGAGCCCGATCCGAAGCTGGAACTGCGCGCGCGTGCGCGACGATCGCAACGATCGACGATGGCTCGCTGATCATGTCCCGGAACCGGGTCCTGTCGCAGCACTTGGTAGGAGCGCGGAGCTCCCGCCTCGGCGCGTCCTCAAGCTGTGGCCTCGCATCGTTGCGACGAGCAGCTGGTCCATGGCGCGCTCTGCGGCGGCGAGGAGCGAGGTCGCTTCGACCGTGTCGAATCCTCGCCGATGTGCCGCACGAGCGAGCTCCTGGTGGAAAGGAGCCCTGAACCGCAGGAATCCCTCGACTGTCTGGCTGAGCGACAGTCCCGCGCCGGATGCGATCCGCCCGTACTCGGCGGCGCTCGCGGATGCCTGGCGGATCATCTCGGTCGCCCCTTCGCCGGCGGGCGCCTCAAGGTGCTGGAGCAGCCATGCCGCAAGCGTCTCGCCGCGCGCCCGAAATGCGAGCCGCTGCTCTTCAGTCAAGGTGGGTATCCAGGGCAGGTCGGCTGCGAGAACGCTGCTTGCGCGGCGATACGTTCGCGTCATCCGGGTCGTGGTCAGTCCGGCACTGCCGAGCGAGGGCCGTCGGCGCGGACCTGACGGCAACATCCGCTGCAGCCCGGAGCGCGAGAATCGCCGATGGCCGCCCGGCGTCATGAAGACGCGGAGGCGCCCGGCGTCGCCCCACCGACGAACCGTGGCGGGCGAGACGCCCAGGAGTCGGCTAGCCTCGGAGAGCCTGATCCAGTCGATAACGCCGGGCGTCCGTGGAGGCAAATTCTACCTAAATCTACCCAATTGCGGCGAATAGCGTCACGATAGCACGGTCGTCTCGAACGCGTGCACGTGCCACGCCAACGGTGCGACGCGGAACCGCACGAAACGGCCGCGTCAGAACACAGCCGTAACGCGCCCTCGTCCGGCTCGTTTGTAGTTGGGCACCCCGCGCCGGGGCTGGGTCGACCCGCTGTTCTTCCCGTGATCCCCAGGACCTGACTCCACATGCTCGACGAAGCGCTGCTGACCTCCGTCGCCGCCCTCGCCGTGACGACCGGGCTGCTTGTTCTCACAGGCAGGCGCCGCCTGGGTGGACCGCGTTGGCGGGCGTTGGTCGTGATCGCCATCGGGCTGGGTACAGCGCTCGGCGGTCTCGCCGCGGCGAGCTTCGCGCCACCGGCCGCGGGTGTCGGCATTGCGCTCGTCATCCTGATCGAACCTCGCCGCTGGTACGCGATCGGCGCGGCATTCATGGCGACCCTCGTGGTCTCGACAATCGTGTACGCGGCGTACCTCGGTCGGGCGACGTTGCTCCTGACGAACGATCCGGGCTCGCTGGCGCTGGGCCTGATCCTGCTTGCCCTGGAGCTCGGCGCGATGGCCCTCATCCTCGCCAGCGCATTCGAGATGGTCGATGCCCTGTGCTCAGACTCGGCCGGCTCCGTCCCGCCCCTTCCGGCGGCGCCCGAGCGGTGGCCCGTGGTGTGCATCCAGGTTCCGACCTACAACGAGCCGCCCGAGCTGGTCATCGAGACGGTGGGTTCGCTGGCGGCACTGGATTACCCGAATCTCCGGATCCAGGTCATCGACAACAACACCGTTGATGAGGCCCTCTGGAAGCCGGTCGAGGCAGAGTGTCGGCGCCTCGCCACGGCTGGCCATCAAGTCGAATTCACCCATTTACCTACCTGGCCGGGCTACAAGGCAGGGGCGCTGAACTGGGGTCGCGAGCACCTTGCAGAAGACGTCGAGATCGTCGGCGTCGTCGACGCCGATTACATCGTCGACGAAGCCTGGCTCCGGGCGACGATCCCGTACTTCAGGGATCCGGTCGTGGCGTTCGTCCAGACGCCACAGGACTACCGAGCGTGGGAGTCCTCCGCGTTCTACCGGGCGACCTACGTCGGATTCGCCTACTTCTTCAAGATCGGGATGGTCAGCCGAGCGCATCGCAACGCGATCATCTTCGCCGGGACGATGGGCCTGATCCGACGCGCGGTCCTCGACGAAGTGGGCGGTTGGGACGAGCGGATCATCACCGAGGACGCCGAGATCAGTCTGCGGGTCCTCGCCAGGGGCTATCGCTCGGTCTACGTTCCGCACCCATTCGGTCGCGGCATCATGCCGCTCACCTACGAGGGCCTGCGCAAGCAACGGTTCCGCTGGGCGTTCGGAGGCATCCAGATCCTTCGCCGCCACTGGCGCACCTTGCTCGGTCGAGGATCGGGACTCACGGCCGGTCAGCGGTACGACCATCTGATGGGCGGACTCTGGTGGTTCAACGATGCCCTCACGCTCGGGTTCACGATGTTCGTTCTGGCGACGGCCGTCGGGGCGATCGTGGGGCGCCCGTTCATCGTCCAGCGGTTGTCCGGGCTCGGCCTGGGTCTGCCCGTCGTCCTCATCGTCCTCAATCTCATCCGGTATCTGTGGGCGTTGCGGGCCACGACCGGTGCCAGCCCCGCGCTCGCGATGGCGGCGCTGCGCGTCAACCTCTCGCTCTCGTGGGTCATCGCCCTCGCCTGCCTGCGGGCGCTGACACAGGAGCGCGGGGTATTCCTCCGCACGCCGAAGTTCGCCGGGGCGCCGGCCATTCGCGAGCTGCGGCTCGTCTGGGTCGAGACCCTGGTCGGCTCGCTCGCCGTGATCGCCCTGATCCTCGACGTCGGGCGCGCCGCATTCGCGCCCGTTGGCGTCGTCCTCGCGGCCCTCCTCGCCTGGGCAGCCCTCATCTACGGTTCTGCGACCGGATACGCGCTCGCCGATCCGGCGCGGGCGCCATTTGGCGAGGGACTGCGCAAGAAGCTGGCGCTCGAGATCGCGCCTCGTGTCGGCCGCGTCGCGCGATCGCGTCCGGCTCGGGCCGGGTTGGCAGGCGCCCTCCTGGGAAGCTTCGCCCTCGCCGTCGTCATCGCGTCTGAGAGTGGCCGAGCGACCATCGAGGCGCTGCCGTTCAAGGAGGTGCCGCAGGGCCCGCTCGCCGGTACATTCCCCGGCCTGGAGCCGCTGCCCACCCAAGTGGCATCTCCGACTGCGTCTCCGCAGCCCTCGGAGACACAACCGGCACCCTCTGGACCCCCAGGCTCGCCCGCCGGTCCGGGTACAACCGCGCAGCCGACGAGCTCGCCCGGAGCCCCGCCCACGCCGGTGCCCGTTCCGACGCCAACGCCGCGATCGACGCCACCCGTACCCGTTCCGACGCCTACGTCACCCGTACCCGTGCCAACGCCGCGATCTACGCCACCTGTGCCATTGCCGACTCCGTCACGCCCGGTGCCTTCCGAGCCACCCCACCCGACCCCGTCGATTCGATAGCGCTACGGGATCAGCATCAGGCTCTTGATCGTCGCGTCCGAGTCTGCCGGGCACGTTCCTGGGTGGATCCCGGAGCAGCTGAAGGTGAAGACGAGCAGGCCGGAGGATCCGAACACGATGTATTGGGTGCCGAGCACAGATATCGACGTTCCATTGGTGAGTTTGAGGCTGACCTTGTAGGTGACCTTGCCAGCCTTGGTCGCCGGGAGCGTCGCGATCACCGACTTGAGGACGGTTACCCCGGCAGCCTTCAGTTGCGATGCATCGACCTGGGTGATCGTTTGTAAATCGAGTGCGGTTGTGCCACCCAAGAGCACATTCAGGTTCGGCGCGAACCCGGCCCCGACGCTCGCCGGGCGAAAGTCCAGCGCCCAGAACTTGATGTGCTCGACGGCGGCCGAGGCGGCCTGTGATTGAATAATGCCCACGAGCGGCGAACTGCCTGAGAGGGTACCGATCACCTTCTGGAGGGCCACCGGATCGAGTGGGACAGCCTGCCACCCGTCGACGAGCGTAATGGCGAAGCCGTATTCAGGTTGGGCGATGTAGCCCGTCGCGAGAGTTGCGAGCGGCTCGTCGGATGGCGTCGGTGCGGGCGTTGGCGATGGCAATGTCGTCGGCGACGCCGTCACAAGCGGTGTGTCCGACGGCGTTGACAAGCTGGGTGACGGGACTGCAGTTGCGCCGGAGCATCCGCCCACTGCGATTGCGAGGGCGGCCCAAGCGACCACCAGCCTGTGTCGCGAGGCGGCCTGCGACCGCTCCATCTTTCCCTCCCCCACCGCTCCTCATTGGGCGACTGCGCGGCATGTGCGTCACAGCGTATGTGGTGGATGGGGCCGGTGGAAGCCCAGCGCACGTAGACTGGCGGCCGGAGCAGCGACGCCCGAAATCCGGTTGGCGTGGCGCGCCCGGAGGGACTCGGGCGCGCGGTCCCAACCCTCAGGATCGAAGGCGTCGACGAACTCGTCGAGGCACTTCGGGCCGCCTAGCGAGAATGCCGCAAGGTGGACGCGGCCTTGTGGTTTGAGGCCAACGAAGCCGGTGTAGCGAAGTCCTGATCCGCATCAAGCGGGCACGTTCGCTCTTGTCATCGATAGAACAATCAGCGACTGCGCGACCTTAAGCAAGCGTCATCGAACACACTCGTCACCTTGTCCGCTTGGTCGTGCCAAGATGGATTGGCCGGCACCCGATTAGTCGGCAGGTCTTTTTAGAAACAAGGTTTTGTGACGCAACCGGCGCCAAACCTGAGCTCTGATGCCGACAAACAGGCGCTGGCCGACCTCTTCAGCACGACCAGCGCCGCCCACGACTCCGTTGGCGGGCTGTTCGCGCACTTCGGGGCATTGCTCGTCGAGCGGGCGGCGCTCGGCCCCGGAGATCGTGTGCTGGACGTGGCGGCCGGTGCCGGTGCGTCGCTCATTGCTGCTGCGCGGCGGGTCGGGGCAAGCGGACGTGTCATTGGTCTCGACATCGCGCCGGGCATGGTGGCGCGCTTGCGAGCGTTGATCGAGGATCAGGACATCGAGAACGCCGACGCTCTCGTGGGTGACGCGGAATCCCTCCCGTTCGACGACGAGCACTTTGACACGGTCCTGTGCGGTTTCGGGCTGTTCTTCTTTGTTGATACCAGGCTCGCGCTGACTGAGATCAAGCGCGTCCTGCGGACCGGCGGATGCTTCGCGGTCAGCACGTTCACCCGGAAGGGCTCCGATTCGATGGACGCGACATGGACGCGGATCGGGGCCTTCACGGAGGTACCTGTGGCAGCGGAACGCGAGCGGCGCTTCGACGAGCGCAGCCACCTGGTCGAGGCTCTGGCAGGCGCCGGTTTCGATGATGTCGAGGTGACGGAGTCCCCATTCGAGGTCGTCTTGCCCGATACCGACGCATGGATCAACTGGATGCGCACGATGGAATTCGGTCCCTATCTTGCACGGATGACACCCGAGACGTTGGACCAGTTTCGACGGTTGGCGATCGAGGATTTCGCCCGACGAAGCGGCGGACCGGAGGTTCGATTCCCGATGGACGCGTATCTCACGCTTGCCCGGAAGCCGGCGAGTTTGCCGCTCGGAAGCAGGTAACGGACGCTGATCGCCAATGCGAGTCTGGGTGGGTGACCTGTTCACGCCGTCGATCGGCGGCGCACAGAAGCTGACTCAGCCCGCTGGCGTCGCGACGCGTCCTTAGGAGGCAGCAAGACGTATGCCAGAGCGGCAGCGGCCCACAGGAATCACGATCCTCGCGGTCCTGGCGATGCTCTCTGTCGGGTTCGGATTCATCGCGCTGTTCGGGGGCCTCGGCGGTGCGCCCGGCGCGCTCCCAATTGGCGTGATCCTGACGATCGTGGGAGTGCCGACCGTGTATGGCCTCTGGAATCTGCGCCCGTGGGCCTGGCCGCTTGCGCTCGTGCTGTGGGGGCTCTCGACGCTCGATGCGCTCCTGCTTCTCTCAAATGGGACGCTCAACACCAACCTGATCGTCGGCCCGCTCGTCATTCTGTATCTTATGCGCGCCGACATTCGGACCGCGTTCGGACGCGGGCCAGGTGCTTAACCACGTGATACTCAGCGACGCTGACAGAGCGCGACTGGCCTCGGAGCGTCACGGCGGCCGTAGGATGCCCGATGATTGGCCGCGGATCCGCACCGACCGGGGCCGAGCCATCGCCATGCCAGGGGACGAACCCGAGTGCCGCTCCTCCGCAAGAACCTGAACCTGCCTGACGAGGTCCGCAAGTTCCCCAGCAGTCACACGGAGCTCTTCGACCTTGGCGACACGGTCGTCGGTCGACAGGTGTTCGAGCCTGGTTGGCGCTGGTCCGTCGACACGAAGCCGGTAGTCGGCACCGAGTGGTGCGAGGTCTTTCACCAGGGCGTCGTAATCTCCGGCCGGTTGCGGGTGGCCATGTCCGATGGACCCGAGCTGGAGCTCGGGCCGGACGATCTGTTCGAGGTCCCGCCGGGCCACGACGCGTGGGTCATCGGCGACGAGGCGTTCGTGTCGGTCGATTTCGCCGGTCGCCGGCATTTCGCCGAGGCCGAGGTGGGGGGCGGAAGACACGTGGTGGCCACAGTCCTTTTCACGGACCTGGTCGATTCGACGCAGACAGCGGAGCGGTTGGGCGATGCCCGGTGGCGAGGCGTCATCGCGGAGCACAACATCGCTGCTCGGCACGAGATCGAGAAGTACCGCGGTCGCGAGATCAAGACGACCGGCGACGGTCTGCTCGCCATCTTCGACTCGCCGGCGGCCGCGGTTCGGGCCGCAGCCGCGATCATTGACGTCGTGGCAGGCCTGGGGCTTCAGCTCCGTGCAGGGGTCCACTCGGGCGAGATCGAGCTGACGTCATCGGACGTGCGAGGCATCGCCGTCCACACCGCGGCCCGTGTGATGTCAGTCGCGGGCCGGGGCGAGGTGCTCGTATCCCGCACCACGCGCGACCTGGCCGTCGGGTCGGGCCTCGAGTTCGATTCGCGCGGGATCCATGTGCTCAAGGGCCTCGCCGAGCCGGTAGAGCTGTTCGGACTGGCGGGTCGCCAGGCTGAGGCCATGGAGTAGTGCGTGCGATCTGAAGCCCTTCACTGAATCGCGCGACATGCCCCCATGCTGCGAGATGGACACGACGTTGCCAATCACTGCGGTTAAGCCCGGACGGCGCCACGTTCGTCGTCGATCGCCACGTACATTGCGCGCGGTCGCCGCGCTTGGGCTCAGCGCGTCCATCGCGGCCTGCGAGTCGCTCCGCGCCGACCTTGGTCAGCACTGACTGAGGCTACTGGACGCGGGAGGCCGATGGTCAAGCCACCGGCCTCCGATGCGCCTGTCGCAGGGTCGGTCAGGATCGCGGCGAATTCAGCAGGACACTGCCCCCGACGCCGCCACTGCACCGAACATCCCGGTGTTGCCGTTGGCGTTGTCGACCGACATCGCGTGCGCCATGCCGCCGTTCGCGCCGGCACCCCACGATGCCAGCATGTTGCATGCGCCGGTCGCGCCGGTTCCCGGCGCCGCGACCGTTGCGGCGAGGGCGACGCCCGCCGAGCTTGCCAGACACGCTGCGAGTGTTCCCGCGACCACGAGTCGCGCCAATCGCGTCCTGATGGAGCTCATCGAAGTTCCCTTTCCTTCTCGCCGGTGATGGCCACGTGCTCGATCTCGTGGAAGGTTCTGACCCGTTGACCCCCGTCTGCGAAGACGGCTCGCACGGCCTCGTCGATCCCAGCCGGGTTGAACGCCCAGCCCTCGAGCACCACGGCGGTCGAAGCCCTGTCGCGGAGAAGCGTTATGTGCGAGACGCCGATTCGCCCAAGCCGCATCGCAGAATCGGGTCCCACCAATGGTTCTCCCGAGTCGTTGTCGGCGATGAGCACCAGCGTGGCCATCCGAGCTCCCAGGTACAGGGTCGGTCTCCGTGGCCGACTCGCAGACCCTACGAGGAGGCCCGCACCGGATCATCGGGGGGACTACCCACCGAGGTTCCCACTCGGATCGCCGAGGCCAACTCGGTGCGATTCCGGACGCCAAGCTTTGCGAAGGCGTTCGCGATGTGGTGGTCGACTGTCCTCGGCGAGAGCAGCAGAGCCTCCGCGATCTCGCGGTTACTGCTGCCAGCCGCCACAAGGTTCGTCACCTCGATCTCCCTGCGACTGAGTGCAGCCAGGCCTGAGCCTCGCGCCGTTCCCCCTCGCCGCCACGCACGAACACCGAGCTCGCGGAGCTTCTGAGAGGCGAGCCGATGCTGCGTCGTCGCGCCCATCTCTTCCGCAAGCATCGCGGCATCGGTGAATGCCCGAACTGACGCCGGGTGGTCGATCTGCGAGAGCACCCGACCCAGATCGAGCAGGTTCCAGAGCGATGCTTCTCGCAGCCCGGCGGCCTCAATGAGTTCGCCGACGGCCACAAGCGCTGGGGCGGCCCGCGCCGGAATCTCATCTGCAGAGGCGATCGCGGCAAAGGCGCGGCCTCGACGGATGGCTCGCATCGGGTAACCACCGCCAACGGCGTTCGCATCGGCGGAGGCTAGTTCGCGCCGGGCCTCTTTAGTCCGGCCGATGCGGGCGTAGAGCTCGGCCGCCGTCAGCGCGAGCTCAGCGGCGCAGCGAGGGCATCGAGCGAGGTCCGAATCCGCCCTGGCCGAAGCCAGATCGGACGCAACCTCGTCGGCACGTCGGGCGCCTCCGAACCGTGCCAGCCAGGCCGCGAGGTCCTGCCGGATTCGTAGGCGGAAGTGCGGGTCCTGTTCGCGCTCGACGTCGTTGCGGAGGGCCCGCAGCGCACCAGCGGGGTCACCCAGCCATAGCTCGACCATGTGGAGAAACGGTCCCGCGCTCCCCCACCGGCGCGGCGCGGTGCCTAGGCGGCTCTCGATCTCGGCCGCCTCTAGCGCGAATGCGCGCGCGGCGACCAGCTGTCCGAGGGCTAACAGCACTCGGGCCAGGCCCTTTCCGGCTTCGACAGTCGTAATCGGCATCACCTGCTGCCGCGACAGCTCCCAAGCTTCTCTGAAGCTTGCTTCGGCGATATCGATTCGTCCGAAGGGGAGAAGCGCGATTCCGATCCGGACGAGCGCATCTGGACGGGCTTCCTCGTCGAGCGTCTCGGCGAGCCGTATGGACACGGCGCACAGACGGGTCACCTCGTCGCCGCGGTCCTCCTGCATGGCCGCATCGATCGCGGTGTTAAGCGCGGCGCTGTACGCGGCGCGGTCAAGCTGGGGCAGCTGTTCGACGCTCCCTTTGCCGATCAGCAGCTCCTCGGCGCGGGCCAGCGCCCGGGCGGCGATTTGTCCGCCAGCCGGGGTGTCGTGATCGAGCCACAGCGCCACGTCCGCCTCGAGTGTCTCGAGCAAGACGTCCTCTCGCGTAGTCGTATCGCCAATCGCGCGAGCGCGATCCAGGTGGGCGTGCGCATCGTCCCCTCGGCGCGCCCGAAACGCGGCGCGAGCGGCCTCGAGCTCCGCGTGATGCCGAGCGTGCGCATTCTCACTCAGCGCACTGACCTCGCTCCACAGCCTGAGCGCCGTGCCATCCTCCGCGATGGCGCCGGCGAGCTCGGCAAGAGCCACGTCGAGGGCAAGCTTTCGAGGCGTTCCAGATTCCACGGCCCCCGCGATTGATACGAGAAGCCGAAGACCTATGCTGCCCAACAGGCGCCGCTGCGGCGATGTGGCCATGCGAAGCGCAAGATCGGCCGCCGGCGACTCCGCGGCGAGGCGATGCTCGAGGGCCTCACGCAACAGTGGGAGCTCCACGGTGGCCTGACGTTCGATCAGATCGGCAATGCGCACGTGCATTGCCTTCGCCATCGCGACCGGGACATCGCGAACGACGGCTTCGCGAATCAGGTCGTGCGACGTCCGAATCAAACCGGCCATGTCGAGCACGAGGCCACGCCGAACGAGCTCGCGCAGCGCCTGTAGAGACCGGTCGACCGGCCAACCCAGGAGCAACGTCAGGTCATCGGCAGCGATCGGCCGTCCCACGATCGCAAGAGCTGCCAGCAATGCGACCGCGTCGGCACCGAGAACGCGCAATCGACCGTCAATGGCCCGGGACGGTTGCGCTCCGTCCCGTTCAAGCGCCAGCGATTCCAGCCAGAACGGAGAACCCTGGGCCCGGTGCCACAGTCCGGTTGCCGCAGCGTCGTCGAGGCCGGCGCGGAGGGCCTGAACCAACTTGAGCCCTTCATCCAGGGGGAGCGGTCCAAGCTCCAGATCGATGGCCCGTGCTGGCGGCAGGACGGCGCGGATGCCTTCGGCAAATGTCGCGGCGACCGGAGATGGCCGCGCTGCCGCGATGACAAGGAGAGCAGTTCGACTCGCGATGCCGGACCGGAGCAGGTAATGGATCAGCCCGAGCGACAGGTCATCGACCCACTGCAGGTCGTCGATGGCGACCAGGGTCGGGCCTGACGACGCGAGCGCTCGATGGGCTGCCTCAAAGATTCGGAGCGGATCGCGCGCATCTTGACCCGGAGCGCCGAAGACCAGTCGGCCTAGTTCGGCCCCGCCTCCTGGGAGCTGGATCAGCTGGCGGATCAGGTCCGCCGCAGCGGCCAAGGGAACTGTCTGAGACGGCTCGAAGCCGTTCAGTCGCACGTGGCGGAGGCGCGATCGCTGGAGGATCTCCCCAAGGAGACGGGTCTTGCCGCTCCCCGGCTCTCCCGTGACGAGCACGGCCGCTGGCGCCTGCTCTTGACGCACCCGCAGTTCGAGCTCAGCTACCCGGTCGAGCTGCTCTCGACGACCAACAAACGGCACGTCAGGGTACGTTGAAGCCATCACTCCGACCAACTCGCAGGCAAGACCTCGGCGACGGCTGCCGCCAGCCCGGCCGGGTTCTGAATGCCCATTTGGTGCCCGGTCGCCGGGACCGTCTTCCACGAGACACCCATGGCCGCAAGATCGCTCTTGAGGCCTGGGTCTGGATCGCTCAGCTCGCCATGGAGATACCAACGCGGCATTTCGAGTTTGCCGAGGATCGAACGAACCGATGGGCTGGTTCCCCGTTCGAGGGAAATGCCCTCGCGATACAGCGCGCGAGGATCGACGAGCCGGGTGATCCCGAGATGGGCGGCGCGAATACCTTGTGGGTTGGCGATGGCCTCGACCGATTGGGCATCGAGCTGCTCGCTGAAGCCGCGCTCGGCGAATTGAACCTCGGCTTGACCTCCGAAAGGCTGCTCGCCTCCCGGGTCGATCGCGGGTTCAGCCATGACAAGGAGCGAGACGAGGGTTGGTCGAGCGGCCGCAACGTGGACGGCAACCGCACCGCCCATGCTGTGACCCACAATGCCGCACTCGACCAAAGCCAGGCCGTCGATAAGCGTGACGATCGTCCGCGCATGTTCCTCGCGCGTGTAGGCGAAGTCGAGCGGCCTGTCGCTGTAGCCATGCCCGAGGAAATCGACCAGGAGAGACCGGCGGCCCCGCAGCGGTGCCTGCACGGCGGCAGCCATCAGTTCGCCGGTGGACGAGCACTGCCAGCCGTGCAGCCAGAGTAACGGCGGACCCTCGCCGGGCACCTCGATGTAGCGGAGGAACGCGCGATCTGCCGCGAGATAGAACGGTGTCACGCCGGCCCAAATGCCTCGAGCGGTCCCACTGTCGGAGTATGGCGCGGCGCCAGGCGTAAACCAGACTTCAGGTTTGCGAGCGGCCCACAACCTCGAAGAGGCGACTCGGACTGGAGAAGCCTTTCAGCGTGCGGTCATTGCCGGGGTCGAATTGGAAGCCCTTCGTCCGGCCGAGCTCGTGGACCACCTCCGACGTCAGGATGTGGCCGGCGTCCGCGGCGGCGCAGATTCGGCTCGCGAGCGTGACGGTTGCTCCGAACAGGTCGTCGTTGTTGGTCAACCGGCTCGCCGGCAGCGATCCCGACACGGACCCGAAGATCCTGATCGTCGGCTTCCCGCGGCCTCGCCCCGAACCCCTTCTGTATTGCCAGCGAGCAATCAAGCGCGTTTGAGACGTTGTCGAACGAGGCCATGATCCCGTCACCTGTGTGCTTGACCTCGCGTCCCTTGCTGGCGACCAAAGCCCGCCGAATGATCAAGTCGTGTTCTGTGAGAAGCACCATGTATGCGGCCTCACCGACTGTCTCGAGGAGCCCCGTCGAACCCTCGAGGTCGGTGAACAGGATGGCCCGGAACGGGTTGCCGGTGGCGTGAGCGACTGGATCGGTGATCTTCCCGAGAAACCGCAGGATGTTGTCTTCCGACACGCTGATGATCTCGTTGGGAATGAGACCGTGCGTCTCCCGGTGGACGGCCGTCAGCGACTCGGCGGCGGGTGCCTGCGCCAGGCAGAACGCCTCTCCCTGATCCGGGTCGAACCAGTACGCCAGGAACTTCACGTCGTGCTTGGCAGCCGCGGCGACGTCGCTCATGTGGGCCTGGGCGACATCCTCGGCCTTTACCCCGGGCACCTCGTGCCGGTCCATGAACAGTGGCATGCCGATCTACTCCGTACGCTGCACCCCGAGGTGAAGGCGCCCGCTCAGCGAGGACGAACCCCGGTGACGTACTTGGGTTTAGCGTAAACCCGCCGTTTCCCTCCTGCGCCGGCTAAGGACGGGCTGTTGCGCACCCGCCCGCTTCGCCAGGCCGACACTCCTATGCACGGCCTCCAGATAGGTGGCATCGCTCGACGCAGCGCGGGCCGTCGAGGACGCGTTGCCAGGCGTCCCGAACCGTTGCCAGCTCGTGCTCACGCCCGACGAAGTGCGCGGCGTGCCGCCGCTCCGGCGCGGCCCGCGCGCTCAGCAGCAGGTAGGCAGGCACCAGGTGGCTCTTGCCCTTGAGCTCGAGCATTCGAACGGGACCGACCTCGACCGCGTCGCGAATGAGCGCCAACGTCGGGTCGCCGATCAGGACCTCGCCCGGCTCGGCGGCCGCCTCCAGCCGCGCCGCGACGTTCACCGGATCACCGGTCGCCAAGCGTTCGGCCGTTCCGGTCACGACCTCGCCGGTCATCACCCCGATCCGTCCCTGGAGCCCGAGCTCCGGGATCGCGTCCCGCATCTCCACTGCCGCCCGGGCTGCGCGTAGCGCGTCATCCTCGTGCAGCGTCGGCACGCCGAAGATGGCCATGACCGCATCGCCGATGAACTTCTCGACGCTGCCGCCATGGCGTTCGACGATGGCCTTCATCCGCTCGAAGTACCGGGCCAGCAAGGCCCTGAGTGCCTCGGGATCCAGCCGCTCGCCCAGGGCAGTCGAGCCCGTCAGGTCGCAGAACAGGACCGTCACGGTCTTGCGCTGCTCGCGCGAGCTCACCGCCGGCACCGGCGTGCCGCACTCGGGACAGAACTTGGCCGCTCGGTCGAGTGCAAAGCCGCAGGTCGCGCAGGCCCTCGCGGAAGCAGTGTAGGCAGCAGTCCGCGGTCTCCCCTCACGCCACCACGCAGGTCCCGTACTTGGTGTCCGGTTGGGTCTCGCTCAGCGTTTCCGCTGGCTGCGTTGCGAGTGTCGCGAAGAGATCTATCGACGCTCACGCGAAATACGTGGGGTCTACTCCCAGATCGGAGGCTTGGCGCGCCCGGAGGGACTCGAA
>DHWF01000025.1 GCA_002413045.1 Chloroflexi bacterium UBA5189 | reverse complement strand
ACGATCCAGCTCGCCTGCACCGAGTGCAAGGAGCGGACGTACACGACGCGCAAGAACAAGAAGAACGATCCCAACCGGATCGAGCTGATGAAGTACTGCCCCCACGAGCGTCGCCATACCCTCCATCGGGAAGCCAAGTAGCATCCACGCGACACCGCAGGGGTGTAGCTCAATTGGCAGAGCACTGGTCTCCAAAACCAGCGGTTGTAGGTTCGAGTCCTATCGCCCCTGCCACACTCTGAAAGGCAAGAGAACGATCACGTGAAGCGAATTCGCCGCTTCGTCGCCGAAGCGATCTCGGAGCTGCGCAAGGTCTCCTGGCCGACGTTCGTCCAGACCCGCAACCTGACCGTGCTGGTGTTCGCCGTGAGCATCGCCATCGGGATCTTCGTCGCGGTCTGGGACCAGCTCATCCAGGGCGTGATCGGCTTCCTCTCGAGCAATTTCTCATGAGCACGACCGTCGTCTCCGATGTCGAGGCCAAGCGCCCCGACAAGCGCTGGTACGTGATCCACACGTACTCGGGCTACGAGAACAAGGTCAAGGCGAACCTCGAGCACCGGATCGAGTCGATGGGCATGGAGGATCGGATCTTCCAGGTCCTCGTCCCGATGGAGGACGAGATCGAGATCCGGCAGGGCCAACGGCACACCGTCCAGAAGAAGGTGTACCCGGGCTACGTGCTCGTCGAGATGATCCTCGACCCGGACAGCTGGTTCGTCGTCCGCAACACGCCGGGCGTCACCAGCTTCGTCGGCGGCTCGAACATCCCGGGCGTCCGGAGCGAGCCGGTCCCGCTCGACGAGGCAGAGGTCAAGCAGATCCTGCGGCACATGGGCGTCGAAACGCCGAAGTACCGCGTCGCGTTCACGAAGGGCCAGAGCGTCCGCGTGACCGACGGGCCGTTTTCCGAGTTCATCGGCACGGTCGACGAGGTCAACCCGGAGCGCAACAAGGTCAAGGTGCTCGTGAGCATCTTCGGCCGCGAGACGCCCGTCGAGCTCGACTTCCTGCAAGTCGAAAAGCTCTAGGAAGGAAGCCCAGCAACCGTGGCCAAGAAGATCCGCATCGTGCTCACCCTGCAGCTGCCGGCCGGCAAGGCAACGCCCGCGCCGCCCGTTGGCACCGCGCTCGGCCCGCACGGCATCAACATCGTCGAGTTCACCAAGACCTACAACGAGAAGACCGCCGACAAGGCCGGCCAGATCATCCCGGCCCAGATCACGGTCTACGAGGATCGCTCGTTCACGTTCATCCTCAAGACCCCGCCCGCCGCGGACCTGCTCCGCAAGGCAGCCGGCATCGACAAGGGTTCCGGGACCGCGAAGCGCGAGTCGGTCGGGCGCGTGACCCGCGACCAGGTCCGGGACATCGCCGCGATCAAGATGGCCGACCTGTCGGCCAACGACATCGATGCCGCCGCCCGCATGATCGAAGGCACCGCCCGCAGCATGGGTATCGAGGTAGCGGGCTAGAGCAGCCCGACGCTCGCGCGGCAGCACCCCGGCCGCGCGGGATCACCTAGGGGGAGGCCGGCGAACCCGGTCGAAGGAGGACCCGATGGCACACGGCAAGAAGTACGTCGAGGCGGCGAAGCTCGTCGATCCGGGCAAGCTGTACGCCCCCGACGAGGCCGCGAGGCTCGCCAAGGAGACGACGACCGTCAAGTTCGACGCGACGGTCGAGGCGCATCTCCGCCTGGGCGTCGACCCGCGCCACGCCGACCAGATGGTCCGCGGCACGGTCGTGCTCCCGAACGGCACCGGCAAGGTCGTCCGCGTCGCGGTGTTCGCCCAGGGCGAGAAGGCCCAGGAGGCGCTGCGCGCGGGGGCGGACGAGGTCGGCGCCGAGGATCTCGTGAAGAAGATCGAGGCCGGCTGGCTCGAGTTCGACGTCGCGCTCGCGACGCCGGACCTGATGGGCCAGGTCGGGCGCCTCGGCAAGATCTTGGGCCGGCGTGGCCTCATGCCGAACCCGAAGGCCGGCACGATCACGTTCGACCTCGACCGCGCGATCCGCGAGGTCAAGGGCGGCCGCGTCGAGTTCAAGGTCGACAAGACCGCGATCGTCCATGTGCCGGTGGGCAAGGCCAGCTTCGAGGCCGACGCGCTCGTCGCCAACCTGGCCGCGCTCGTCGACGCGATCAACCGGGCCAAGCCGGCCGGCGCGAAGGGCACCTATCTCCGGACCCTGACCATCGCCAGCACGATGGGCCCGGGGATCCACGTGGACATTCCCGGGATCCTCGCCGCCGCCGCCTCTGCCTGAACCTGCGCGGCTGCGGCCGCCGGACGGTTCGCGACCGGATCGGGCATAATCCGCAACCCGCCAGCGATGGCGGAACCATATCGACGGATACCAGCCAGAGACAGCCTGCGCCCGCGGACCGTACGTCGCAGCGTGACGGTCGGGGCTTGATTCGCCGGACCGGATCGGGGCACCCGCCCCGGGGACGCCGGCGAGCATGCCGAGGCAGGAACGGATCGTTCGCCCTCACGGGTGGGCGTACCCCCTGCGGTCAAGGTCGCGCCTTCGGGCGCCCGTCGCAGGGGAGCATCGGCCGAGCAGGCCGAAGCGCCCACCGCCGCGCGCCGGCTGCGCGCTGAACGCTGGAGGGCACCATGCCGACCGAGGCCAAGCGGGAGACCGTTGCCGAGCTGCGTCAGCAGCTGGCGACCAGTCGCACGCTCATCGTCTCGGAGTACCGGGGTCTGACCGTTCGCGAGATCGGCGAGATCCGGCGCGCCCTGCGCAAGCAGGACGTGAGCTACCGGGTCGTCAAGAACCGGCTCATGAAGATCGCCGCCGCGGAGGACGTCCGCTCGGCGCTCGATGGGCTCCTCGTTGGACCGACGGCCATCGCCTTCGGCCAGGACGAGGGCAGGACCGCGAAGGCCGTCATCGACACGATGCGGCCGTACAAGCAGGTGCGCGTCACCGGAGCGCTCCTCGGCGATCGAGCGATCGATGCCGACGGGGTCGTCCGACTGGCCGCGCTGCCCGCCCGCGAGGTCCTGCTCGCCCAGCTGGCCGGCGCCTTTGCCGCGCCGCTCGCCACCACCGCCGGGCTGTTCGATGCGCCGTTGCGCGACATCGCCGGCCTGGTCGCCGCGCTTGCCGAGAAGCAGGCGGCGGCCTGACCCACTCCGAACCACACAACCTTCCTACCCAGACCACGAAACAGGAGATCGACCCCATGGCAACGATGACCGCCGACCAGCTGCTCGAGGCGTTCGAGAAGATGACCGTGCTCGAGCTGTCGGAATTCAAGAAGAAGTTCGAGGATCGCTTCGGGGTGACCGCCGTGGTCGCCGCCGGCCCGGCCGCGGCTCCGGCCGCGGGTGGGGGCGCCGCCGCGGAAGCCGCGCCGGCCGTCGAGGAGCAGACCGAGTTCACCGCGACCATCACCGAGATCGGCCCGAACAAGATCCCCGTGATCAAGGTCGTCCGCGAGCTGACCGGCCTGGGCCTCAAGGAGGCCAAGGACCTCGTCGACGCGACGCCGAAGGCCGTCAAGGAAGGCGTCACGAAGGACGAGGCCGAGAAGATCAAGACCGCCCTCGAAGCGCAGGGTGCCAAGGTCGAGATCAAGTAGCCGGCGTTCGCTCTCCTCGGACCGAGGTCAGGCTCCGCGAGCCCTCGGTCCGAGGATGCCGGCGTTATCGCCTGCGCGCGGGAGCTCACGCACGTTCAAGTGCGTTCGCTCCCGTGCTCGGCTCCGCCTTCGCCGCAACCGCCCAGCCGCGCGCTGGGGCCCATTTCCCGCCGGGTCGCGCTGGACTGTCGAGCGTTCGTCGAACGTTTGACAAAAAGGTCCTGCGCGATATACTTCGCAGTTCTGTGAGCGTGGCCCCTTTCCTTCCCCCTGTCCTCCGCCAAGGAGTGGTCCTTGATGCTGTCTCCCGCTGAGTCGCCGGCTGCGGGCACGTCCGCCGCTGCGCGCAAGCGTTACGCGCGGATCCCCGAGGTCCTGCCCGTTCCCAACCTGATCGAGCTCCAGCTCGAGTCGTTCCGCTGGTTCACCGAGCGTGGCCTGCGCGAGCTGTTCGACGAGATCAGCCCGATCAAGGACTTCACCGGCAAGGTCATGGAGCTCCAGTTCCTCGACTACGAGTTCGGTGAGCCCAAGTACTCCGAGGAGGAGTGCCGGACCAAGGACCTGACCTACAGCCGCCCGCTGTACGTCAACGTCGAGCTCCTGATCAAGGAGACCGGCGAGATCCAGCGCCAGCGCGTCTACATGGGTGACTACCCGTGGATGACGGACCTCGGCACGTTCGTGGTCAACGGAGCCGAGCGCGTCGTGGTCTCGCAGCTCGTCCGCTCCCCGGGCGTCTATTACAGCGAGCTCGAGGATCCCGGGTCGGGCCGCATGCTGTTCAGCGCCAAGGTCATCCCGAACCGCGGCGCCTGGCTCGAGTTCGAGACCAACAACAAGGACCAGCTGTGGGTCAAGGTCGACCGCAAGCGCAAGATCGCGGCGACGACCCTGCTCCGCGCGGTCGGCTACGAGACCAACGACGAGATCGCGGCGCTCTTCTCCGCGGTCGACATCGACCCGGAGCACCCGTTCATCGCCAACACCCTGGACAAGGACGTGACCCGGACGCCCGCCGAGGCGCTGATCGAGGTCTACAAGAAGCTCCGCCCGGGCGATCCGCCCACCGGTGACAACGCGCGCGCCCTGGTCGAGGGCCTGTTCTTCAACTTCCGGCGCTACGACCTCGGTCGGGTCGGCCGCTACAAGTTCAACAAGAAGCTGGACGGCGCCGCCGCCCGCATGGGCATCGAGCTCGATCGCGAGAGCCGGACGATCACGCGCGAGGACATCGCCTCGATCGTCGGCAACCTGATCGAGTCCAACCGCGGCCTGCACATCAAGGACGACATCGACCACCTTGGCAACCGCCGCATCCGCGCCAACGGCGAGCTGATCCAGAACGCGTTCCGGATCGGCCTCCTGCGCATGGAGCGGGTTGTCCGCGAGCGCATGACGATCCAGGA
>DHWF01000026.1:179601-208624 GCA_002413045.1 Chloroflexi bacterium UBA5189 | reverse complement strand
CATCCAGGTGTCGGCCCAGCCGGTCGCCCCCTGGCTGGGGATAGTGTCCGCAACCTTCTGGCCGGCCGCGACGAGGGTGTTCGTCTGGTACGGCCACGCGGCGCCCACCACGGTGGACCCGCTCTGGAACAGCGAGATCTCCTGCGAGGCCAGGTCCCAGTACTTCTTGATCAGCGGGTGCTCCTGCTTGAGCAGGCTCACCGCCGCGTTGAACTGGCTCTGGGTCAGCTCGTACGGGTCGGTGATGCCGAGGGCCGGGTTGGTCTTCTCCAGGTACAGCGCCGCGTCGGCGATGTAGATCGCGTAGTTGTAGGCGGTGACCTTGCCCGCGTATGCCGGCAGCGGATTGGTCGCGAACACCGCCGACCAGCTCGTCGGCGCCGTCGTCACGACGGATGTGTTCCACATCAGCAGGTTGGCGCCCCAGCCGTGCGAGAGCCCGTAGTGGATCCCGTTGACGGTGTTGTGGACCGGGCTCTGCATCGGGCCCCAGAAGTGCTGCCACTCGGGGAACAGCTTCTCGACGTCGACCGCCTGGACCAGGCCGTCCTTGATCAGCCGGATGGTCGCGTCGCCCGATGCGGACAGGCCGTCGTAGCCGCCCTGCCGGATGAGGCTGACCATCTCGTCCGAGCTGCCGGCCTCCTTGCGGGTCTTGATCTGGCAGCCCGTCTTGGCCTCGAACGGGTGGACCCAGTCGTACGACGCGACGTTGGAGCCGTCCTCGGCGTAGCCCGGCCAGATGATGATGTCGAGCTCGCCCTCACCGGGGCCGATGCTCTCGATGACGTTCACGGCGGCGGCCGTCGCGCCCGGGGTTGCCGCGCCGGCAGTGCCGGGTGCGGTGGTTCCGGGGGACGTTGTTGCGGGGGCCGCCGATGGCGTCCCCGACGAGCACGCTGCGGCGACGATCGCCGCCACGGCGATCAGGCCCCCGAGCTTGCGCTGGAACATGGTCCCTCCTCCTCAGCTCGTTCCGGCGTCACTCCTGGACGCGGAGGACGTGCTGTCGCTTCCAGACCAGCCGCACCGGTCGACCCTGTGCGGCCAGCACCTCCATGGACGATGTGTGCAGGTTCTGCTGCGTGACCACCAGCTCCGAGCCGGCATCGAGCGCCACGATATAGCGCGTGTCGGGCCCCAGATAGACGACATTGCGGATCGTGCCGTCCGCACCGACCTCGTCGTCGCCCACCGGTGTCCCCGGATCGGTCATCCGGATCTTCTCCGGACGGACCGTGAACAGGCCCTCCATCCCCACCAGGGCGACGGCCGCCGAGCCCTGGAGCAGGTTCGAGGTGCCGACGAACCCGGCCACGAACGCGGTCGAGGGGCGCTCGTACAGGTCCGCCGGCGTGCCCATCTGCTCGATCCGGCCGCGGTTGAAGACGGCGAGGCGGTCGCTCATGGTGAGCGCCTCCTCCTGGTCGTGGGTCACGTAGATGAACGTGATCCCGACCTCCTGCTGGATCGCCTTCAGCTCCAGCTGCATCTCCTCGCGGAGCTTGAGGTCGAGGGCGCCGAGCGGCTCGTCGAGGAGGAGCACTCGGGGCCGGTTCACGAGCGCCCGCGCAAGCGCGACGCGCTGCCGCTGCCCGCCGGACAGCTGGGACGGCTTGCGCCCCTCGTAGCCCGCGAGCCGGACCATCGCGAGCGCCTCGCCGACCCGCCGTTCGCGCTCCGGCTTGGCCACCTTGCGAACCGTCAGCCCGTAGGCCACGTTGTCGCCGACGGTCATGTGCGGGAACAGCGCGTAATCCTGGAAGACCGTGTTGACGTCGCGCTCGAACGGCGGCTTGCGGGTGACGTCGACGCCGTGCAGCCAGACGCGGCCCTCCGTCGGCAGCTCGAAGCCCGCGATCATCCGGAGCGTCGTCGTCTTGCCCGAGCCCGATGGGCCCAGCATCGAGAAGAACTCGCCGTCCGCGATCTCGAGATCGACCCCATCGACCGCGGCCACCACGCCGGACTGGCCTGGCACCGGCGTGCCCCCCGAGCGAGCGACGCGGCGACCCGCCTCGCCACCGAAGCGCTTCACGAGCCCTTCGAGCCGAACCGCGGCGACGCCGCCCGCGCTGCCGGCCACCTTGGCTGGTTGGGGTTCGGTGAGGGTGGTCAAGCGGCGCCTCGGTGGGAGCGACCCGTGGATCGCGGCACTATCCGGGCGCGCCCGATGCCGTGTCAAGGTCGCCGACGCCGGTGCTACCCTTCGGGCGCCAAACGGGCGGCCGAGCAGTCGAGAGGAGTCCTTCGGGTCATGGCGTACGTCATTGCCGAGCCGTGCATCGACGTCCTGGACATCTCGTGCGTCTCGGTGTGCCCGGTCGACTGCATCCACTACGAGGAAGGCGTCGACCGCAAGCTGTTCATCGACCCGAACGAGTGCATCGACTGCGGCGCGTGCGAGCCCGAATGCCCGGTCAACGCGATCTTCCCCGAGGACCAGGTCCCGGCCGAGTGGGCCAACTACACGCAGATCGACGCGACCTGGTTCACGGACCGCGCGGCGGCGCGCGGCGCGGTCGACCTCGCGAAGCCGCGCTGAGCGTCGCGCTGACGCTCGCCTGACCCCCGGCTGATCCCGGGCGCAGCAGGCGCCCATGGCATACTCCGCGCCCATGTCCTCGCTCGCGGGCCGCACGATCGCAACGATTGGCTCCGGGGTGATGGCCGAGGCGATCATCGCCGGCCTGCTCCGGGGCAACCTCGTCGCGCCCGAGCAGATCGTCGCCAGCCACCCGCGCGCCGACCGGCGCGAGGCGCTCGCGCGAACCCACGGCGTGCGCACCGTCGATGGCAATGCCGCCGCCGTCGACGGCGCCGACGTGGTCATCCTCGCGATCAAGCCCCAGATGCTGGCCCGGGTCGGGCGCGAGATTCGAGGTGGACTCCAGCCGGGCCAGCTCGTCCTCAGCATCCTCGCCGGCGCCACGACCCGCGCACTGACGGGCCACCTCGGGCATCGCGAGGTCGTCCGGAGCATGCCCAACACCCCGGCGCAGCTCGGCAAAGGAATGACGGTCTGGTACGCCACGCCCGAGACGTCCGCCGAGCAGCGCGAGCAGGCGGCCAGCCTTCTCGGCGCGCTCGGCGCCCAGATCGAGGTCGACGACGAGAAGCTCGTGGCCATGGCCACCGCGGTCTCCGGGACCGGCCCGACGTACGTGTTCCTCGTGATGGAGGCCCTCATCGACGCCGCGGTCCACCTCGGCTTCGCGCGCCACATCGCCCACGACCTGGTGGTCGAGACCCTCGAGGGCAGCACCCTCTTCGCGAAGCAGTCCGGGATGCACCCGGCGGAGCTCCGAAACATGGTCACATCGCCAGGCGGAACGAGCGCCGCGGCACTCCACGAGCTCGAGTCCGGCCGGCTGCGGACGGTCCTGTCCGAGGCGGTCTGGGCCGCGTTCCGGCGGACGGTCGAGCTCGGCGAGCAGCTCGAGGCCGGCGTGCCGGTCGATTCGGCGGTCCCGCCCGAGGCCTAACCGGTGGCCTTGGCGGTCTTCCTCCGCATCGCCGCGGCGATGACGAGCACGATCCCGACCCCGATCAGCACGTCCCCGACGCTGAAGACGTTCGCAAGCGGCCAAGCCGCCGGGATCGCGAAGATGTCGGTCAGCGGCTGCAGCGCCGGGTCGGCGAGGACCACGCTGTTGGTGTGCAGGCCCGGGCCATCGAGCCCGGCGAGGGCCAGGGCGCCAGGGTCGGCCGGCATCGCGCCGCCGTTGGCGGTGATGGCCGCGAGATTCGCGATCGACCCGAGGACGACGATGACCATGCCGGGGACACGCACGTTCCGCACCACCGCCACGAACACGGCGAGCGTGCTCAGGACGTAGAGCGCCGGACCGAACCCGCCGGCGAGCCGGTCACCGGCCTCGGTGAAGAGCCCGACCTGGACGAGCAGGCCCGCGACGGCGAGCCAGCCCCAGCGGAACCGGAAATCGGACAGGGCCTCCAGCCGGCCGCGGCCCGCGAGCCCGGCGAGGATCCCGGCGGGGATCGCCCAGAGCATGAACATCCGGAGGCGCCGCCTAGGACCGGGCGGCGAGGATCTCGTGGAGCTGCGTCGCGTGGCCCTCGGTGTGGCCGACGAGGAAGGGCTCGAGCATCTCTCGGACGGTCATCTCGCCGCGCACGGGATGGAGCCCTCGCCGCGACGCCTCCGACTCGTCGAGCTCGCGCAGTCGCGCGCCGACCCGCGCGGCATCGGACTCGATCCGGCCAAACATCTCCCGAAGGGGCAGGCTCCGATCCCGCCCGATGACGCCAAGCCGGAGCGTGTCGGTCGCGATGCGCCCGAACGGGACGGGCGCGCCGCCGTCGCCCTCGATCACGCGCTCGATCTCGCCCATCCAGTAGCGCAGGTATTCCTCGACGTGGGCCAGGACCTCCGGCGGGCCCCAGCTCGCCTCGGGCTCCACCCCGTAGACGTCGGCGAGGGGCCACGGCGCGCCGGCTTCCACGGCCGCGCGCAGGCCGACGATGTCCGCAGCCGCGGCCTCGAGGCGATCAACCCGGCTGTCGAGGGCTCCCATCGATCGCAGTGTTGCACGGCGGCTCAGGCCGCCGCGAGGACCCCCGTGAAGATGCCGAGGCCCTCGTCGATCTCCGCCTCGCTGACGTTCAGCGGGGCGAGCCAGCGGACGACGTTGTGGGCCGCGCCGCAGGTGAGGAGCAGCAGCCCGGCATCCGCGCAGCCGGCGATGAGGCGGTCCGCCAGCTCGCCGTCCGGTGCCAGCGTGGCTGGATCGCCGATGAGCTCCACGCCGAGCATCAGCCCGCGACCGCGGACATCGCCGATCCGCCTGTCGCCGGCAGCCAGGTCCCGGAGGCCTCGCTCGAGGCGCGCGCCGCACTCGGCGGCATTCCCGATCAGATTCTCCGCGGCGATCGTCTCGAGCACGGCCACGCCCGCGGCGCACGACACCGGGTTCCCACCGAAGGTCGAGCCGTGGGCGCCCTTGCCCCAGCGCTCGTGGAGCTCCCGCGACGCGACGATCGCCCCGAGCGGCAGGCCGTTGGCGATGCCCTTCGCGGCGCAGACGACGTCGGGGACGATCCCAGCGTGCTCGAAGCCCCACATGCGGCCGGTGCGGCCATAGCCCGTCTGGACCTCGTCGGCGATCAGCAGCATGCCGTAGCGGTCCGCGCGCTCGCGGAGGCCCTGCAGGAATGCGACGGGCGCCGGGACGTAACCGCCCTCACCGAGCACCGGCTCGATGAGCAGCGCCGCAACGCTCTGCGGGTCCACGCTGGTGGCGAGGAACTCGTCGACGATCCCGAGGGCTGCACTGGTCGCCGCGGCTTCATCACCGCCATGCTCGCGGAACGCCTGCGGGTAGGGCAGGAGGTGGACCTCCGGCAGCAGCGGCCCATGGCCGGCTCGGTAATTCGGGTTCGAGCTGGTGACGCTCAGGGCGCCGTAGGTCCTTCCGTGAAAGCCACCCTCGAACGCGACGATGCCGGGCCGGCCGGTCGATCGCCGAGCCAGCTTGATGGCACCCTCGATGGCCTCGGCGCCGGAGTTGCCGAAGAACACGCTGTCCAGGGGCGCCGGCAGCGTCGCCACGAGGCGCTCGGCGAGCCGCGACACGGGCTCGGAGTAGCCGAGCCCGTTCATGACGTGGCTGATCCGATCCACCTGGGCGTGGACGGCCGCCGTGACCCGCGGGTGGCGGTGGCCGAGGATCGTCGTCGCGATGCCGGTCGCGAAATCGAGGTAGGAGTTGCCGTCGACATCGAACAGGCGATGGCCGTCGCCGTGGCTCCAGTCACGCTCGAAGTAGCGCGCCATCACCGGCGAGAGGAATCGCCGCCCGGTCTCGCGCGCGTCCATCGGCTCGGTCATCGGCTGCTCGGCCATGGGCTCAGTACCGCCGGCCGCGCTGCCGCGCGAGCGTGAATCGGGCTGTGTCGGCGATGGCCATGACCGCCATCGTGCCGGCCTGGACCGGATCGGACACGACCAGGTCCGCCGCGCTCGGCACGGACCCGGCCATGTTCAGCGAGATCACGGGAATGCCAACCGCCCGGAGCTCGCGGACGGCCTTGGTGATCTCGCCGCCCATGATCGAGCCGGCGAGGACCAGGATGTGGGCCCGCGGCAGGTCGGCGACCGCGCGGACCGCATCCGCGATCTGCTTCTCGCCGACGAGGGCGATCGTGTCGACGCTGATCCGCTCGCCGCGAAGGTTGTGGCGGTCCGCCTCCGTCACCGCGCCGAGGTTGACCTGAGCGACCTGCGCCCCACCGCCGATGATGATCACGCGCTTCCCGAAGATCTGGCCGAGGGTCTTGCGCGCTTCCGCCTTCACGACGCCCTTGAGCGCGCGCAGGAGGCGAGCGGCCGCGGCGCTGTCGAAGTTCCGCGTCTCGATGTCGAAGACCTTCGTGACGTCCGGCTCGCCGAGCGTCGCCGGGAACGTGTTGATCGCCACGATCTCCGCGCCGGCATCGCGCAGGGTGGTGATCAGCTCCGCCAGGTCGAGGTCGGCGGACGCCCGCACGCTCACCGCGCCGAGGCGCACGCCCGGCTCGGGCAGCTGGAGATCCGGCAGGTCACCGGGCTGCTGGGGGCCGGCGCTCACCGGCGCACTATAGTCGTCGGCCATGGCTCGATCGCTGAAGGTCGGCATCATCGGCGCCACCGGCTACGGCGGCGGTGAGCTCGTGCGCCTGCTCTCGCGCCATCCGGCGGTGACGATCGCTGCGCTGCAGGGCCGGGATCGCGACAACGAGCCCATCGGTCGCAGCCATCCGCATCTCGGAGCAACTGGGCATGTTGTCGCCGCCGCCCTGCCCGACGGCCTCGACGCGGTCTTCCTCGGCCTCCCGCACGGCGCGGCAGCCGCCATCGTCCCGGACCTGCTCGCCAAGGGCGTCACCGTCGTCGATCTCGGGCCGGATTTCCGCCTCCGGGCGGCAGTCGACTATCCGCGCTGGTACCGCTTCGAGCATCCCCGGCCGGACCTGCTCGCCGCTGCCGTCTACGGCCTCCCCGAGCTCCATCGCGCCGAGCTCGTCGCCCTGCGCGACGCGTCGATCCGGATCATCGCCTCGCCGGGCTGCTACGCCACGGCGGCGATCCTCTCGCTCGCCCCGCTGGCGCGCGCCGGGCTGATCGGGGATCTCGTCGTCGATTCGAAGAGCGGCGTCTCCGGCGCCGGTCGGGATCCGAAGGCCGACCTGCAGTTCGGCGAGGTCAACGAGAGCGTCAAGGCCTACGGCATCGGCGGCCATCGGCACGTCGCCGAGATCGAGCAGGAGCTCGGTGCGGTGGCCGGCTCGGCCATGCCGCCGGTCGACTTCCTGCCACATCTCATCCCGATGACCCGGGGCATCCTGTCTGCCGCGCACGTCCGCCCGAGCCGGCCCGTCACCCAGGTGGAGCTCGATGACCTCTACGCGACGGCATACGCCGGCGAGCGCTTCGTCGAGGTCGTGGCCGACCCGCCGGCGACCAAGCACGTGACCGGCAGCAACACGTTCCGCGTCCACGTCAGCCTCGACGACCGGACGGGCCGGGTTCTCGTGATCGGAGTCCTGGACAACCTCGTGAAGGGCGCCGCCGGGCAGGCGATCCAGGCGTTCAACGTGGCGTTCGACCTGCCGGAGGCAGGCGGCCTCGAGCAGCTCCCACTCGCACCCTGACGTGCGCCGGCTCGAGGCGCTTCCCAACGACCTGCCGGCGGTCGAGCTGCGCGCGCGGCTGCCGGCCGGCTTCCTCGCCGGGGCGGCGGCGGTGGGCATCAAGGCGTCGGGCAGGCTGGACCTCGGCGTGCTGGCGACCACCGGGCAACCGGCGAGTGTCGCCGGCACGTTCACGACGAACGGGGCGCCGGCCGCGCCGATCCGGCTCACCCGGAAGCACCTCGCGACGAGCGCTGGATATGCCTCGGCGGTCCTGTCCACGAGCGGCTGCGCCAACGCCGCGACGGGGCCCGCCGGGGACCACGACCAGACGGCCCTCGCGGCCGCGCTCGCCGACCGGCTCGGCGTCGCGCCGGAGCTGACCCTGGCCATCTCGACGGGCCTCATCGGCAGCCGCCTGCCGGTCGAGGCCATTCGCGACGGGCTCGCCGAGCTGATTCCGGCGGGCCTCGCCGCGACCGACGTGGCATTCGCCGCGCTGGGCGAGCAAATGCGCACGACGGACAGCCGGGCGAAGGCGGCGAGCGTGGAGGTCCGGTTGCCCAGCGGAGGCGACGCGGATCTCGCGATCGTGGTGTCCGGGATCGCCAAGGGCGTCGGCATGATCCACCCGCGCATGGCAACGATGCTCGCGCTCGTCGTGACGGATGCGCCCATCTCGCCGGCGACGGTGGCCACGATCCTCGGGCCGGTCGTCACGCGGACCTGGAACCAGCTCACGGTCGACGGCGACACGAGCACGAACGACACCGTCCTCCTGCTCGCATCGGGCGCCGCCGGCGGCGCCGAGGTCGTTCCGGGTTCGGCCGCGCTCACGACCCTCGCGAACGCCATCGAGGCGGTTGCGCGGTCGCTCGCTCGCCAGCAGGCCGCCGACGGCGAGGGCGCGACGACGCTCATCACCTGCCAGGCGAGCGGCGCTCGCGACGACGCCGCGGCGCGAGCGGTCGCCAGGTCCGTGGTGGCCAGCAGCCTGCTCAAGGCGGCGATCCACGGGCGTGATCCGAACTGGGGCCGGATCGTCGCCGCTGCCGGCAATGCCATGGTCGATGGCCGGCCGGTGGCGCTCGACCCAGATCTGCTGGCGGTGGCCATCGCCGGCGTGACCGTCTTCGATGGGGCGCCGATCGACTTCGATCGGGCGACGGTCTCCCGGCTGATGGACAGCGGCGAGGTCTTGCTTCGCCTGGACCTGGGCCTCGGCAACGGAACCGGCGAGGCATTCGGCTGTGACCTGACCGAGGCGTACGTCATCGAGAACTCGGCGTACAGCACGTGAGCGACGACCGACCGGAGCGCGTCGTCGTCAAGCTCGGCGGCGAGACCCTCGGGGAGCAGCACGCAACGCTCCGCGGCGTTGCCGAGGCCGCCGGCCGGTACCAGCTGGTGATCGTGCACGGCGGCGGCAAGCGCCTGTCCGAGTGGCTCGCCCGCCTCGGCATCGAGAGCCAATGGCACGAGGGGCGCCGGATCACCGACGCGGCAAGCCTCGAGGTCGCGGTCGCGGTGCTCGGCGGTGCCGTGAACGCGGAGCTCGTCGCCGCGCTCGTGGGCCTCGGAATCGACGCGATCGGCCTGACCGGCATCGACACCGGCCTGCTGGTCGCGGAACGGGTGCCGGAGCTCGGGCGGGTTGCCCGGATCACCGGCGCGAGGACCGGCCGCCTCGAGGCATTGCTCGACCAGGGCCTGGTGCCGGTGATCGCGCCGCTCGCGCTCGACGCCGACGGCCAGATCTGCAACGTCAATGCGGACGAGGTCGCGGGCGGTCTCGCGGCAGCCCTCCAAGCGCGCCTGGTCCTCCTGACCGATACGGCCGGCGTCCTCGACGGAGCGGGCAACGTGGTGCCAACGCTCGATGGCCCCGGAGCCGAGCAGCTGATTGCCAGCGGCGTGATCTCGGGCGGGATGATCCCGAAGGTCCGCAGCGCGGTCGCGGTCGTCGAGGCGGGCAGCCCGGAGGTGGTCATCGCCGACGGCCGTGCTTCGGACGGCCTCCGGCGCGCGTTGGGGGGCGGCCCGTCCGGAACGCGGATTCGCCGCGGCTGACTAGACGCGAGCGGCGAGCCTCGTTGGCGCGGCGCGCTGGGCGGTAGCAATCCGCTCGGGTGCGGCGAGCCGCTGCCACCGCTGCCGGAGCAGCCGGACGAGCAACGCCTCCTGGGCGTGCATGCGATTCTCGGCCTGGTCGAACACGACGCTCGACGGGCCGTCGACGACGTCGCCATCGATCTCCTGGCCTCGGTGCGCCGGCAGGCAGTGCATCACGATGGCTTCGGGAGCCTCGCGCATGAGCGCCGACGTCACGCGGAATGGCGCGAACACCCGGGCGCGCTCGGCGGCCTCCGTCTCGAAGCCCATCGACGCCCAGACGTCGGTGTAGACGGCGTCCGCGCCATGGACCGCCGCGGTTGGGTCGTGGCTCACCTCGACGTGCCCGCCGCTCGCTCGCGCCAGTAGCCGGGCCTCGTCCATGACGCTCGGATCCGGCTCGTAGCCGGGCGGGCAGGCAATGTGCACGTCGAGGCCCACCGCGGCGCCACCGAGCAGCAGCGAATGGCACACGTTGTTGCCGTCGCCGAGGTAGGCGAGCCGGCGCCCGGCAAACCCGCCGAGGTGCTCCCGGATCGTCTGGAGGTCGGCCAGCGCCTGGCATGGGTGCTCGTGCTCCGTGAGCGCGTTGACGACCGGGACCTCCGACGCCGCGGCAAGCTCCAGCAGCTGCGCATGCGAGTGGATCCGGATCACGATGGCGTCCACGTAGCGCGAGAGCGTGCGCGCGATGTCCGCGAGCGGCTCGCGGCTGCCGAGGCCGATCTCGGCGGCGCTCAGTGTGGTGGTCGCGCCGCCGAGCCGGCGGATCCCGACCTCGAACGAGACGCGCGTGCGAAGGCTCGGCTTGTCGAACAGGAGCGCGACGTTCCGCCCCGCCAGGGGCTGCGTGCCGGCCGGACCCGCTCCACCCTGCGATTTCAGCGTGATGGCGTGCTCGACGACCTCGCCGATGCCCTCCGCGCCGAGGTCGGCGATGGACAGCAGGTGGTTGGCGCCGGGATGGCCGATCGAAAATGGGGATCGCATCTGCCGATGATAGACAACGCTGCATGACTATGCAACACTGAGGCTGCCGGCGCATGTTAATGCAGGACAGAGAGCCGCGACATGCGCTCCGGGCTCCCCTCGTGCCGGAGTATCACCCGTGAAGAAGATCGTCCTCGCATATTCGGGCGGCCTGGACACGTCCGTGGCCGTCGCCTGGCTCCAGGAGCGCCACGACGTCGAGGTCGTGACCCTGACCGTCGACGTGGGCGGCGGCTCGCTCCGGCCGGGGGCAGCATCGCGAGCGATCAGCGCGGGCGCGACCCGGGCCTACGTCGCCGACGCGCGCGGCGAGTTCGTCGAGGGCTTCGTCTGGCCGGCGCTGCAGGCCGGCGCGATTTACCAGGGCGCCTATCCGCTGGCCACGGCCCTCGCTCGACCGCTGATCGCCCAGCTGCTCGTCGACGTCGCCCATCGGGAAGGCGCCGACGCGGTCGCGCACGGCTGCACCGGCAAGGGCAACGATCAGGTTCGCTTCGACGTGGCCGTGAAGGCGCTGGATCGCCGGCTCGAGGTCGTCGCACCGATGCGCGTCGGCATGGGCATGACCCGCGACCAGGAGATCGAATACGCCCATGCGCGCGGCATCGAGATCCCGGTCACCCACGCCTCGCCGTACTCCGTCGACGTCAACCTGTGGGGCCGGTCGGTCGAGACCGGGGTGCTCGAAGATCCGTGGCAGACGCCGCCGCCGGATGCCTATGCATGGACGGTCGCGCCGTCCGAAGCGCCGGAGGCCGCGGAGGTCACGATCGGCTTCGAGGCGGGCATCCCCGTCTCGATCGACGGCACGCCGCTGGACCCGGTCACCCTCGTCGAGCAGCTCAATGCGCTCGCGGGCAGCCATGGCGTCGGACGGATCGACCATGTCGAGGATCGCCTCGTCGGGATCAAGAGCCGCGAGGTCTACGAGGCGCCGGCGGCCGTCGTCCTGCATGGCGCGCATCGCGCGCTCGAGGGTCTCACGCAGTCCAAGGACCAGCTCCGCTTCGGGACCGTGGTCGCGGGCGAGGTGGCGCAGGCGACGTACGACGGCCTGTGGTTCACGCGGCTGCAGCGCGACCTGCGGGACTTCGTCCGAACCGCGCAGCGCAACGTCACCGGCGAGGTCCGGATGCGCCTCGATCACGGGACCGCGGCGATCGCCGGGCGGCGCAGCCCGAACTCGCTCTACGATCGGGCCCTCGCCACGTACGACGAAGGGGACGCCTTCGACCATGCCAGCGCCGTGGGCTTCATCTCGATCTTCGGCCTGCCGTTGCGGACCGAGGCCGCGCGCAGCAGCTTCGCCGGCACCGAGCCCGTGCTCGACACGCTGCCGGTCGAAGTCGTCGATGCCACAGTGGAACCCGTCGCCGTCGGCACCTGATCGCCGGTGAAGACGTGGGGCGGTCGGTTCGAGGGCCGCCCGGACCCGCGGGCTGCGGACTTCGGTCGATCGATCGAGGTCGATGCCGAGCTTGCGCTCGACGACATCGATGGCTCCATCGCGCACGTGTCGGGGCTGGAGCGGGCCGGCGTCGTTTCGGCTGCCGAGGCCCGCACCCTGCGTGCGGGGCTGGCGGGCCTGCGGGCCGATCTCGAGGCGGGCACCGTCACCTGGGACCCGGCGCTCGAGGATGTCCACATGAACCTCGAGTTCGCGCTGGAGGCCCGGGTCGGTCCGGTCGCGCGGAAGCTGCACACGGGCCGGTCCCGCAACGACCAGGTGTCCACGGACCTGCGGTTATGGCTCCGGCGGACGACCGACGAGCTCGATGCGCGGATCGTTGGCCTCGAACGTGCGCTGGTCCAGCTGGCCCAGCGGCATGCGGGCGCGCTCATGCCGGCGCATACGCACGTGCAGCCCGCGCAGCCGGTGTTGTTCGCGCACCACCTGCTTGCCTACGTGGAGATGCTGGAGCGCGATCGCGGCCGGCTCGCCGACGCCCGCCGGCGGGCGAACGTCTCGCCACTCGGCTCCGGAGCGATCGCAGGTGCGGGCTTCCGCCTCGATCGGGAAGCCGTCGCCGCCGAGCTCGGCTTCGACGGCGTGACCCACAACTCCATCGACGCGTCCGGGGATCGCGACTTCGTTGCCGAGACGCTCGCGGGCGTGGCGCTCGCGATGGTCCACCTGTCGCGACTCGCGGAGGAGCTGGTCTGGTGGTCGAATCCGCGGTTCGGGTTCGTGCGGCTCTCGGATGCCTTCTCGACCGGCTCGTCCATGCTCCCGAACAAGCGGAATCCGGACCCAGCGGAGCTCGTCCGAGGGCGAGCGCCACGCGTCATCGGCAACGTGACCGGGATCCTGGCCATGCTCAAGGGCCTGCCGCTCGGGTACCAGCGCGACCTCCAGGAGGACAAGGCGCCGTTGTTCGAGAGCTGCGCCATCCTCCGGGGGTCGCTCGAGGTCATGGCCGGCGCCATCGGCGAGCTCGAGGTGGACGAGGCGCGCATGGCCGAAGCGGCGGGCGAGGGCTTCATCACCGCGGTCGCGGTCGCCGATCGGCTCGTGGAGCGAGGCGTGGCCTTCCGTGCGGCGCATCACGTCGTCGGCGCGCTCGTCCGTGCGGCCGAGGCCCGGCGCGCGCAGCTCGACGAGCTCACGGACGAGGAGATCGCGACCGCCCTCGGGGAGAGTGATGACGAGGCGGCTCTCGCCCTCGCGCAGGATCCCGCCGCCGGCGCCGACCTGCGATCGCAGGCCACGCCGATCGCCGCGATCGGCCGCGCCGATGTCATCGGGGGGACCGCTCCAGCGCGCGTCGCCGCGGAGCTTGCCGCCGCCGCGGCGCGCCTCGGAATCGCCTGATCCGGCGGAAGGCCCGAGGGCCGCTCAGGCGTATAGTCGAGCGATGGAGCGACCACGCGCGCTCAGCCCCGTCCCCGCGAGCGGGCGCGCCATCCGCCAAGCCCGTCACCAGGCGATTCGAGACCTCGTCGCCGACGGCCAGATCGGCAGCCAGCAGCAGCTTGCCGAGCGCCTGGTGGAGCGCGGCTTCGAGGCCACCCAGGCCACGATCAGCCGCGACATCGCCGAGCTCGACCTCGTCAAGGTCGTCCGTGACGACCGCCACGTCTACGCCTCCGCGGCGACGCTCACCGCGCTCCCGCGGAGCGACGATTCGATGCTCCGCCGCGTGCTCGGCGACGTCCCCGTCGACGTCCGCCGATCCGGCCTGATCCTGCTCCTCGTGTCCAGTCCGGGGACCGCCTCGATCATCGCCGAGGCGATCGACCGGTCCTCGCTGAACGACCAGGTCGGCACGATCGCCGGCGACAACACGGTCCTTGTCCTCTTTGCGGACGAGCCGGCGCTGGAGCGCTGGCGCGATCGCCTGATGCACCTGCAAGCCAGAGACGGAGGCCGGCCATGACCGACACGATCGCCCGAGACGCGGCCGCCCAGGGCGCCGCCAACCAATCGGGAGCCCACGTCAACAAGGATGCCTACAAGGAAGCCAAGGACTTCCTGCCCCTGAACGGCGTCGACTACGTCGAGTTCTGGGTCGGCAACGCGCGCCAGGCGGCACACTACTTCCGCGCCCTGTGGGGATTCACGCCGATCGCGTATGCCGGCCTCGAGACGGGCATGCGCGATCGATCGAGCTACGTCATGCGCCAGAACGACATCACGATCGTGCTCACGGGCGCCCTGAGCCCGGACGGCGAGATCGCCGAGCACGTCCATCGCCACGGTGACGGCGTCAAGGACATCGCCTTCAACGTCGACGACGCCACGTCCTCGTGGCGCGAGACCACGACCCGGGGCGCGCGCTCGGTGCTGGAGCCCGCCGACCTCGACGGCGGCGAGGACGGCATCCTCCGGCGCAGCGCAGTCGCGACCTACGGCGACGTCCGCCACTCCTTCATCGACCGGCGTGACTACCACGGCGTCTTCGCCCCGGGCTACCGACGGATCAAGAAGCCGGCCGCCGCGGCCCAGGGCCTGTCCCTGCTCGAGATCGACCACTGTGTCGGCAACGTCGAGCTGGGCGACATGAACAAGTTCGTGGACTACTACCGAGACGTCTTCGGCTTCGCCCAGCTCATCCACTACGACGACAAGGTCATCCACACCGAGTACTCGGCCCTGATGTCGAAGGTCATGACCAACGGCAACGGCCGGATCAAGTTCCCGATCAACGAGCCGGCGTCGGGCAAGAAGAAGAGCCAGATCCAGGAGTTCCTCGACTACTACCTGGACAACGGGACCCAGCACATCGCGCTCCGGACCGAGGACATCGTCAAGACCGTCCGGCAGCTGCGCGAGAACGGCGTCGAGTTCCTGGGCATGCCCCACGCCTACTACGAGACCCTCGCCGACCGCGTCGGCGACGTCGGTGTCCCGATCGCTACCCTCGAGGAGCTCGGCATCGAGGCAGACCGTGACGAGGAGGGCTACCTCCTCCAGATCTTCACCCGCCCGATCCAGGACCGCCCGACGTTCTTCTTCGAGATCATCGAGCGGCATGGCTCACGCGGCTTTGGCGTCGGCAACTTCAAGGCGCTGTTCGAGGCGATCGAGATCGAGCAGGCCCGGCGAGGGAACCTCTAGGACTGCACTCGGAATTCAGAGGGAGAGTGGAAATGGCGGGGAACGACCCCAAGCTGGACTCGCTGCGCTCGATCGCGCTCTTCGCCGCCTGTGGACCTGGCGACCTGCAGCGCATCGCGAAGCTCGTCGACGAGATCGACGTGCCGGACGGGCACGTGATCATGCGCCAAGGCGAGCCCGGAACCGAGATGTTCATCGTGGTTTCAGGCAGTGCGAAGGCGGTCCGCGACGGCCGCCCGATCGCGGACTTCGGTCCTGGCTCGGTCTTCGGCGAGATGTCACTGATCGCCGAGGGCCCGCGCACGGCGACCGTCACCGCGGACGGACCCCTGCGCGCATTCGTGGTCGCGCACCGTGAGTTCCACTCGCTGATGGACGGCCATCCGAAGTTTCGGATGCGCGTGCTCGAGGGCCTTGCGACCAAGGTCCGGCGGATCGAGGAGAACGCGGTCCACTGACGATGTCGTGACGACGCCGGCCGCCGAAGTGCTGCACTACCCCGGGCGCCGGCCGCTTCCTGGTCATCCCGTGGCTCATCTGGTGCCAGCCCTTCTAGACTCGGGGCATGCGGATCGCCCACGTTCGGGAACGAAATGGCCCAGCCGGGGCAGGGTGGCGCCTCGCGGGCCAGGCCGGGGGGACGGCGGACTCGGAAGCCTGGCTCGACGTGGAAGTCGCTCGCCGGCGGCTCGTTGCGGCCGATCCCCGGCGTGCCCATAACTCGAGCCTGTTCCGGCAGCCGATCACGACGCTCGACGAGCTCTTCGCGCGCGGGCTGCGGATCGAAGCGGTCGGCGAGATTCTCGATGGCTTCGCGCCGGCTGCCGGCGCGCTCGACCCGGACGACGACGCCGTCCTGGGAGCGTCGAATCTCGCCTTCGGGCCGCCGATCCTGCGGCCGCCGACATTCCGCGACTTCTACGCCTTCGAGCAGCACGTCGCGACGATGTGGAACCGCCGCGGCGGCGAGATCCCCGAGGCCTGGTTCCGGCTGCCGATCTTCTACTTCTCGAACGTCTCGGAGCTGCGCGGACCGGGCGATCCTGTTTGGGCGCCGCGTGGCAGCGAGGAGCTCGACTTCGAGCTCGAAGTCGGCGCGATCGTCGACACGCCGGCCTACAACCTGCCCGAGGAGCGTGCGGCGGAGGCGATCGGCGGCTTCCTGATCGTCAACGACTGGTCAGCGCGCGACCTGCAGCGCGACGAGTCGACCGTCCGGCTCGGCCCGGCAAAGGGCAAGGACTTCGCGCTCACGATCGGCCCGTGGATCGTCACCCCGGACGAGCTCGCCGATCGATGGGCGGCGGGAGCGACGGCGCCCGACATGACGATGACCGCGACCGTCAGGGGCTTGGATGGCACCGTCACCGAGGTCTCGCGTGGCTCGTGGTCGATCGCGCGCTACTCGTTCGGCCACATGCTGGCGCGTGCCTCGACGGACGTCCACGTCCGGCCCGGCGACATCCTCGGGAGCGGCACGGTCGGGACCGGCTGCCTGCTCGAGGTCAAGGACTCGACGCTCAAGCGCTGGCTCCAGCCGGGCGACCAGGTGACGCTTTCGATCGAGCGGCTCGGGGCGCTGACGACCCCCGTCATCGCGCGGCCTGCCGGTTGATGGCGATGATCGAGCCGATCGTTCCGTCCAGGCTGCCCGCCGGCATCGACACGCCCGCGGTCGTCATCGACCTCGACATCGTCGAGCGGAATGCGCGCCGGCTCGGCGATGCATTGTCGGCCCGAGGGATCGCGCTGCGCCCGCACGCGAAGACCCACAAGAGCGTCGCGCTGGCGCGCATCCAGCTCGAAGCAGGCGCGCGAGGGCTGACCGTCGGCAACCTCGGTGAGGCCGAGGTGTTCGCCGCCGCGGGCCTCGACGACCTGTTCATCGCCTACCCGGTCTGGGCCGAGGGCCCGAAGGCGGCCCGGCTTCGCGCCCTCCACGACCTCGACGCGCTGCGACTCATCGTCGGCTTTGACTCGATCTCCGGTGCCGAGCGCCTGGCGGCTGCCGTCGCGGGGTCGCGACGCCCGCTCGCGGTCATGCTCGAGTTGGACCCGGGCAATGGCCGGACCGGCGCCCCGGCGGATCGCGCCGGTGAGATCGCGGGCGCGGCTCGCGACCTCGGGCTCGACGTCCGTGGCGTCTTCACGCACGGCGGCCATGCCTATCGACCTGGCGGCGCCGAGCCGGCCGGCGCCGACGAGGTGGCGACCCTGACCCAGGGAGCGGCGGCCCTCGCTTCCGTGGACATCGAGCCCGTCGTGATCAGCGCCGGCTCGACCCCCACGCAACTCACGGCTGCGGTCGCGCCGGTCAATGAGATGCGGGCCGGCACCTATCTCATCGGCGACCGTCAGCAATGGGCGATCGAGGCGGTTCCCGGCGACGGTGTCGCGATCGCCGTGGCGACGACGGTCGTTTCGGCCGCCGTCGACGGCCAGGTCGTCCTCGACGCGGGGGCGAAGACGCTGACCAAGGACGTCGCCTCGTACCTGACCGGCCATGGCCTCCTGCCGGCGTATCCGGACGCCGTCCTCGAGCGCGTTTCCGACTACCACGGCGTCGTGCGAATTCCGCCGGGAACGCCGAGCCCGCACGTCGGCGAGGTCCTCGCGGTCATCCCGAACCACGTCTGTCCGGTCATCGACCTGCGCGACTCGTTCATCGCGACGCGCGACGGCGAGATCGTCGGCATTTGGCCCGTCGACGCGCGCGGCCGCAGCGGCTGAGCCGCCACTAGACTGGAGCGGCCATGTATTACATCCAGCACGGCACCGTCCCGCGGCAGCGCCACACGCAGCTGCGCCAGCCCGACGGCAGCTTGTACGCGGAGGAGCTGTTCGGGGTCGAAGGGTTTTCCGGCCGCAGCTCGCTCCTGTATCACCTGGTCCCGCCGACGCGAACGCACAAGGTCGAGGCGGTCAGGCGGATCAAGCTCGAGGCGGCCGACGAGGACGTCCATCGGCACCACCTCACAAAGACCGGCGACGTCCCGCCGAAGGGTGACGTGATCTCGGGGCGCATTCCGCTGTACTTCAACAGCGATGTCGTCTTCGGAATCGTTCGGGCCGCCGAGGCGATGCCCGCCGGCCAGTTCTACCGCAACGGCGTCGCCGACGAGATGCTCTACGTTCACGAGGGCACCGGCGTCTGCGACACGATCTTCGGGCCGCTCCGGTACGGGCCCGGCGACTACCTCGTCCTCCCGATCGGCACGACCTGGCGCCTCGATCCGGACGCCGGTTCGGAGCAGCGGATGCTGTACCTCGAGGCGCCGTCGGAGATCGAGCCGCCGAAGCGTTACCGCAACGACTACGGCCAGCTCCTCGAGCACTCGCCGTACTCCCAGCGCGACCTCCATCAGCCCGCTGACGTCGCGCCCAAATCGGACGCGGGCGACTTCGTCATCCACGTCCGCTCGACGGATCTCATTACCGCGTACCACTACCGGCACCACCCGTTCGATGTCATCGGCTGGGACGGCTACCTGTGGCCGTTCCGATTCAACATCACCGACTTCCAGCCGATCACCGGGCGGGTCCACCAGCCGCCGCCGGTGCACCAGACGTTCCAGGCGCGCAACTTCGTGGTCTGCTCGTTCGTGCCGCGAAAGTTCGACTACCACCCGCTCGCGATCCCGGCGCCGTACAACCACTCGAACATCAACAGCGACGAGGTCATCTACTACGTTGCGGGCAACTTCATGAGCCGTCGCGGCGTGGAGATCGCCTCGTTCACCCTCCACCCGGCCGGGATCCCGCACGGTCCGCACCCGGGCTCCGTCGAGGCGTCGATCGGCAAGGAGGCGACCGAGGAGCTCGCCGTCATGGTTGACACGTTCCACCCGCTCAAGCTCACCAAGGCCGCGCTCGACCTCGACGACGACCGCTACCCGTATTCGTGGCTGCCGCCCGAGGACGCGGAAGGCCACGCCTCCGAGCTCGCGGAGCGAGGCCCGGAGGCGTTCCCGGACTGACCATGCGTCGGCGTTGCCTGGACGCCTCCCCTAGATGAGGCGGGCCCGAACCAAAGGTACGATTCCCGATGGCAGGATGTGCTGGATGGCCACCCGAACCAGCGCCGCCGAGCTCCTCGCGTGTCTCGTCCTCGCCGCATGCACAAGCGCGCCGGCCGCGACGGTACGTCCGACGATCGCAACCCCGTCGCCCGCAGCGACCAGCGCTCCTGTCACGAGCGCACCGCCATCATCGGACGTCCCCATGCATACCCCTGAAGCCACGCCCTTGGGCGAGTTCACCCTGACGAGCAGCGCGTTCGCCCAGGGTGGCGCGATCCCGCGCACGTACGCTTGCGATGGCCAGGACATCTCGCCGCCGTTGGAATGGTCGGGTGCGCCCGACGGAACAAAGACGCTCGCCCTGGTCATGACCGACCCGGACGCCGGCGAGTTCGTGCACTGGGTCTTCTTCAACGTCGACGCCACCGCCAGCGGCGGCATCCCCACGGGGTTCTCCGATTCACCGGACGGCCCGACGCAGGGCAAGAACAGCTTCGGCAAGGCGGGCTACGGCGGCCCGTGCCCGCCGAGCGGGACCCATCACTACCTGTTCCGCCTCCTCGCGCTCGACACGTCGCTCGAGTTGACGGGCGCGCCATCGGCGAGCCAGGTGCTCGGCGCGGCGGACGGGCACATCCTCGGCGAGGCGAAGCTCACCGCAACGTACCGCAAGGGCGGCTGACCCACACATCGCCCGGACATGCACTCGAGCCGCCGGATCGCTCCGGCGGCCTCGAGTGCTGTGGCGGGGTCGGCCGCACGCGTCCCGATCAGGACTGCGGGCAACCCGGATTGGGCTGGTCGATCCGGAGGGCGGCCCCGACCGGGACGACGTACGTCACGTACACGACTGCGGGCGTAGTCGTGCTCTCGTTGCGGGCGAGGCCCGTGGCACCGTTCGACTCGATGAACGAGGAGCCGGCGGGATACGTGTTGAACGTGCAGTCCGCGTCGTAGAAGGTGACCGTGCCGGAGGTCACGGTGACCAGCACGACGCCGGGGTGGGAGTGCCAGCCCGAGGAACCGAGCGGGTCGATGGTGACCGTCGCCTGCGCGAAGTCGACCCGCGACTTCGTCTGGAGCTTGATCTCGCCGACGTTGAACTGCATCGCTCCGACGGTGGTGCCGCGGGCCAATGGGGTGCCGTGGAAGCCGACCGCACCCGTCGCGAAGACGGTGCCGACGACCGCGGCGAGAATGAGGGTCGCGAGCGACGCGCTGCGCGTGGCGCGCATGCGGCGGCTCGGGGTGGGCGAAAACATTGGAATGCTCCTTTCCGAGGGCGGACCCTCGGCGAATTGGACTACGGAGGTCTCAGTCGACGACCTTCATTGGGTCGATCAACCGACCGGCAGCCTGATCGTCGTGAGATACGCGTCCAGGAACGCGACCCTGTTCTCGGCCGAGATCGAGAACACGTACATGTGGCTCCCGACGGCAACGAACGCGGCCTGGTCGCCGCACCTCGTCGTTTCGCGCGCGGCGTGGCCGTCGATGACGGTCGGCCTCATCGCGTTGGCGAGCTCGGGGCAGGTTGCCGGCACGCTCTCGCCGGGCTTCAGGTAGGCGTCGATGAACGCCTCCTCCGTCGTGCCGACCGGGATCGTGGTCGCGACCGCGGTCACCGTGACCTGCGTCGTCTGGTCATAGAACTTGTCGACCCATGGGGCCTCCGTCGGAGACGCCCACATGTCATACGCGGTCTGGCCGGCCCAGTCTTCGGTGGCGGGCGAATGGATCCAAACCGGGGTGTTCGGCCAGGACACCGTGTACCCATACCGGCTGGTGGTGAATGGTGTCCATATCGACGTATCGGTACCCATGCCGTCATTCGCGGTCGGCACGGGCGCAAGGGCCGTCGGTGATGGCGGTGGTGATGTCTTGACGGGCACGCCAACGCTCAAATTCGATCCGAGCAGGTAGACGGCTCCGCCGACCGCGATGACGGCCACGAGGACCGCCGCGGCAAGACGCGGGAAGGTGATCATCAGCGGGAACCTCCACGGCACGAACACGTCGCGCCGTTGCTTGGTTCGGTCAATCGCGTCGAAGGTGCGCACGATGGCCTGGTCGGCGACAGTTTCGGGACCCTCGGCGAAGAATCCGTCGAGGGTGCGTTCGATCTCGGTTCGGCCGGTCATGAGATGCCCTTTCCCGCGAGCGCCGAGGAGCGCGCGACCGCCTCGAGGGCGGACCGCATCGCTCGATGGGCGTAATGGAGTCGCGATCGGGCCGTGCCGGCGGGGATGTCGAGCGTCTCAGCAACCTCCGCCGGGCTGAGCCCGAGGTAGTGATGCAACACGAGGATCGCCCGCTGCTCTGGCGGCAGCCGCCGGAACCCACGCTCGAGCTCGTCTCGGTCGGCGACATGACGCGTGCCGTCCTCGACCAGCGGTCCGTCGACCGGCAGGAGTCGGATGTTGGCGCCCCAGTCCCGCCGCTTGCGAGCTTCCGCGTAACAGGCATTGACGAGGAGGCGATTGAGCCACGCGTCGAACCGGTCCGGATCGCGGAGGCGGGGCAGCTCGCGCCAGGCGATCACCAGTGCCTGCTGCATCGCATCCTCGGCCCGGTCGACGTCGCGGAGGATTCGTTGTCCGATCGCGAAGAGCCGGTCCGCGCGAGTCCGCACCAGGACGCCGAAGGCCTCCCGGTCGCCCCGCTGGGCCCGCTCGACGAGATCGCGATCCAACGCTGCCTCGAGAGGAACGCCCGTTGGGGGCGTTGTTCCGAGCCTACTGAGTCAGGGGGTCCTTGCGGCGTTCAATCTTTGGCTACTCGTCTGCGATTCGGAGCTCCGCGGCCGTCGAGCCGGCTCCGGCACCGGTCTGCGCGATGACGACACCCGCCAGGATCATGCCGCCGCCGACGAGCTGGAGTGGCTCGAGGCGCTCCAGGAACAGCAGGCTCGCGAGGACGATGGTCCAGATCGGCTCGACCGTGCTGACGATCGAAGCGCGCGCCGCGCCGATGCGATGGGCGCCGGCGTAGAACGCCTGGACGGCGATGAACGTCGAAACGATCCCGACGCCCGCGAGGCCGACCCACGCGCCGGCCGGGATCTGGGCCGGCATCACCGGCCGCCCGAGGGCGACTGCGGTGACCCAGTACGTCACGGCGGTCGCCGTCAGCATCACCACGCCAGCCGCGAGCGGGTCAACAACACCTGCGCCCGCGTCTGCCCCAACGCCGCTGCGACCCTCGCCGGAGAGTCGTGCGGACAGCACGATCCAGACCGAATAGATCACCGGCGAGGCCGCAATCAGGAGGAGACCGCTCAGGGGCGGCGCGGTCGCCGCATCGATGTTGCCCACCGCCAGCGCGACGCCCGCGAGCGCGAGTGCGAGCGCGCCCCAGGCGCGGCGCCCCTGGAGCGGCCGGCCGACCTGCAGCGTGATCACGGCCACCAGCGCCGGGTAGACGTAGACGATCAGTGCGGACAACGACGCCGAGACCGTCTCGAGGCCGGCGAAGTAGGTTGCCGAGTTGCCGGTGTACAGAACCCCCAACCCGATCGCGATCGCGACATCCCGGCGGCGCATCCGCCGCAGCCCGGCGCGTGATCGCTCGCGCAGCAGGAGCCATGCCCACGCCAGCCCGGCCCCGATGAGGAATCGCCACGCCATCAGGACATGCCAGCCCACGCCCTCCGCGTAGACCGGCTTCGCGAATAGCGGCCCCGATCCGAACGCGAACGCGGAGATCACCGTGAGGGCAATTCCGAACGCGATGGCGCGGGGCATCGCGCGAGGCTAACAGGGCATACTCGCCCGCATGACGACGCTTGCGGCGATCTTCGAGCACAACCGCTGGGCGAACGAGCAGCTGCTCGTCGCGTGCCTCGGGCTGACCGACGCCCAGTACAGGACTGCCGTCGATGGCACCTACGGGGACCTCGGCGGCACGCTCGCCCACATCACCTCCGGCGAGCTCTTCTACACGCTCCTCCTGACCGGCTGGGTCCCGGACACGGCCTGGCAGCAGGACGATCCCTTCGCCGGGGTCGAGCCGCTCCTCGAGATCGTTCGCGAGACGGGCCCGCGCCTCGTGGCGGCGGCTGCAGCAATCCCGGCCGACCGGCCGATCGAGCGCGACCCCGGCGAGCTGATCCCCGCCTCGGTCATCCTGGTCCAGGCGATCAACCACGCGACCGAGCATCGCGCCCATGCGACGACGATCCTGACCCAGCTTGGGATCGTCCCGCCCGCGATCGATGGCTGGCACTTCGGCGGATTCGAATAGGCAGAGGCCTAGCCGGCGGTTTCGCCCTCCGCCGTCAGCCCGAACAGGCCCAGGCTCGATTCGAGCCCCTCGACGACCACCGTCGGCCGTTCGCGGGCGCGCCAGCCCTCGAGCGTCATGCGGAACTTCTGGGTGGGCCGCGGGACGCCGTGTGGCGCGAGCGCGCCGAACCCGTTCGGCTCGTAGCCGACCCCGAGGCTGACCTTGTTCGAGGCAGGGTTGTCGAGGAACGCCTCGGTCTCGGCGACCTGGGCGCCGAGGTGGTCGAATGCGAGGGCGAGCACGGCCTGGCGCATCAGCTTGCCGATCCCGCGGGCCTGGAACTCGAATCCGAGCCACGAACCGGTATGCACGGTCCGCATCGTCGGGAACCGATCGGCGCGAAGGTCCTGGAATCCGATCGGCTTGCCGCGTTCGAAGACCGCGAGCGTGAGCGTCCAGCTGTCCACGGACCAGCGTGCCCGACTGCCCACCCACCACTGGTACGACTCGACGTTGCGCCGCGCCGTCGGCACCTCGGTCCACGCCAGCGCGAACGGCATCTCGCCGACCGGAAAGAGCCCGGCCTCGACGATGTCGGCGAACGCGGGCAGCTCGGCCTCGGTGGGGTAGCGCAGCTCCAGCTCGCCGGTGCGGACCCGAAGGTCATACAGCGGCCACAGGTCGCGCAGCCCGAACGCGGATCCGGTCATCCCGGCATCATACGGAGGTGACGAGCGCCTTCCGCAGCCGGATCCTCGCCGGCGAGACCCTGTTCGGCGCCTGGGCGAGCCTCGGGTCGCCCGGGTCCGCGGAGCTGCTCGGCCGATCCGGGCTGGACTGGGTCGTCGTCGACATGGAGCACGGCATCACGACCGAGTCCGAGCTCCTTGCGCACCTCACCGCGATCGAGGTCAGCGGCTCCGTTGCGCTTGTTCGGCCGCAGTCCGGCGAGCGGCTCCGCATCGGGCGCGCCTTGGACATGGGCGCGGCGGGCGTGGTCGTGCCGCGGCTTGACACGGCCGAGCAGGTCCGTGAAACGATGACCTACCTGCGCTATCCGCCGGCAGGCCAGCGCGGCGTCGCGCTCCTCACGCGCGGCGCCCGGCTCGGAACGGTGAATCACGCCGGCGTGGCCGCGCTCAACGACGACATCACCGGGATCTTCCAGATCGAATCGCCGTCCGCCCTCGAGGCCGCCGGCGACTTCGCGGCGATCGACGGTGTCGACGTCCTGTTCGTCGGACCTGCCGACCTGTCGCACTCGCTCGGGGTTCCCGGGCAGTTCGCGAATGCGACGTACCAGGCGGGCCTGCGGCGTGTCGTCGACGCGTGCCGCGCCAACGGCAAGGCCGCCGGGATCCTGCTCTACGACCCGGCGTCGTTCAAGCCGCACCTCGACCTCGGCTTCACCTTCGTCGGCATCGGCGCCGACGTCAGCTTCGTGAACGACGGGATCAAGGCAGCGCTCGCCGCGGCGCGAGGCTGATCGATCGACCTCGACCTCGAGGCCGCGCAGGCCTGGATCGAAGGCACCGTCCACGTCGCCGGCGAGATCGAGATCATCCATGACCGGCCGTGGGCCGTCGTCGCGCGCGTCCCGATCGAGGGCGGCGCCGCCTGGTTCAAGGCGTGCAACGCCGTGCAGGCATTCGAGCCGCGCCTGACCGCGGACCTGTCGCGTCGCTGGCCCGGCTCCGTCACCGAGGTCCTTGCCCACGATCCGCGGCGGGCCTGGCTGCTGCTCGCCGATGCGGGCACCGCGATCGCCAAGCTCGCTAACTCGCCGGAGATCTGGCTCCAGGCGCTCCCGCGGTACGCCGAGCTGCAGCGTGGCGAGGTGGACCATGTTCCCGAGCACCTCGCCCACGGTGTGCCGGACCTCCGGGTTCGCCAGCTGCCCGCCGCCTACGCCCAGCTGCTCGGTCTGGACCTGCCGCTCGAGGCGGGGGAGATGGCGCGCCTGCGGGCGTTCGAGCCCGAGTTCGGGCACCTGTGCGCTGCCCTCGCGGACGAGCACCCGGTTGCGTCGATCCAGCACGACGACCTCCACCTCTGGAACCTGTTCGTGAATGGGCCGGACATTCGCGTGATCGATTGGGGTGACTCATCCATCGGCGACCCGTTCTGGTCGCTGTTCGTGACCTTCCGGTTCCTCGAGCAGGTCAATGGGCTGCAGCCGGGCGATCCCTGGTTCGCGCGCCTGCGCGACGCCTACCTAGAGCCGTGGGGCCCCGGGTTCACGGACACGTTCGATCATGCGCTGCGTGTCGGCGCGTTTGCGCACGCGATCGCCTCGATGCGGGGACGGGTCGCGCTCCGCGGGCGGGAGCAGCTGCTGTTCGATCAGGACTTCGGGTTGATCCTGCGGCGCGCGCTCGCGGGGATCTCAGGCTGAACGCACTACACTTTCCTCGTGACTGATCTCACGGAACGCGCCGTCGCTTCCAGGGTTCCGGGCCTGATCGACGAGAAGCTCAAGGTCCTCACCCGGCGCGAACCGCTGACCGTCGCCCCCGGCACCTCGCTGGAGGCCTGCCTCGACGTTATCCGTGACGCCGGCACCGCCGATTCGGTGTTCGTCACGGACCCCGGCGGCCACCTCCTCGGCGTGCTGACGGAGCGCGACATCTTCGCCCGCCTCGTCGTCCCGGGGACGGATCTCGCGCAGCCCGTCGAGCGCCTGATGGTCGACCACCCGAACGTCCTCCACATCGACGAGCCGGTCCGGCGTGCGATCGAGCTGATGCAGACCGGCCGGTTCCGGAACATCCCGCTGGTGGACGACGATCGCGTCCTCGTCGGGGTCATTCGGCCGGTCGACGTCCTCAAGTACCTCGCGGAGGCGTTCCCCGAGGAGCTCCTGAACCTGCCGCCGCGACCGCACCAACGAATGGCCGAAACGGAGGGCGCGTGAGCACGGAGGCTCCGCCCAAGGCCACCCCCACGACCGAGAAGCAGCTCGACCGAGTCACGATCCGGTTCGCGGGCGATTCCGGCGATGGCATGCAGCTCACCGGGACCCAGTTCACCAAGAACGCCGCGGCATTCGGCAACGACATCAGCACGTTCCCGGACTATCCCGCAGAGATTCGTGCGCCGGCCGGCTCGCTGCCCGGCGTCTCCGGCTTCCAGCTGAGCTTCTCGAGCACGGACATCCACACGCCCGGCGACGCGCCGGACGTTCTTGTCGCGATGAACCCGGCCGCGCTCAAGGCCAACCTCGGCGAGCTGCCGGCGGGCGGCGCGCTGATCGTCAACGAGGACGCGTTCACGGCGCAAAACCTCCAGAAGGTCAGCTACGCGAGCAACCCGCTGAGCGACGGCTCGCTCAAGCAGTGGAACGTCTTCAGCGTCCCGATCTCGACGCTGAATTCGCGCGCGCTGGAGGGTCTCGGCCTCACCAACAAGCAGGTCGACCTGACCAAGAACTTCTTCGCCCTCGGCCTGATGTTCTGGCTGTACGAGCGCGACATGGCGGCGACGATGGCCTGGATCGACGAGAAGTTCTCGAAGCGGCCGGAGATCGCGGAAGGCAACAAGCGCGCCCTCAAGGCCGGCTACAACTTCGGCGAGACGACCGAGATCTTCCATGAGCGGTACGTCGTCCCGCCGGCGAAGCTCGCGCCGGGCCACTACCGGAACATCACGGGCAACGAGGCGACCGCGCTCGGGTTCGTGGCGGCGTCGCGCCTCGCGAAGCGCGACCTGTTCTACGGCTCGTATCCGATCACGCCGGCCTCGGACATCCTGCACCAGCTCGCCGGCTACAAGAACTTCGGCGTGAAGACGTTCCAGGCCGAGGACGAGATCGCGGCCATCGGTGCCGCCATCGGCGCGAGCTACGGCGGCGCGATGGGCATGACCGCGTCGTCCGGCCCCGGCATCGCCCTCAAGAGCGAGGCGCTCGGGCTCGCCGTGATGGTGGAGCTCCCGCTCGTCGTCGTGGACGTCCAGCGCGCCGGACCATCGACCGGGATGCCCACGAAGACCGAGCAGGCGGACCTCCTGCAGGTGCTCTTCGGGCGCAACTCGGATTCGCCCGTCGCGGTGGTCGCGCCCGCGACGCCGTCCGAGTGCTTCACGTTCTCCATCGAAGCGTGGCGGCTCGCGCTCAAGTACATGACGCCCGTCGTCTACATGTCCGACGCGTTCCTCGCCAGCGGCGCGGAGCCCTGGAAGATTCCGAGCGTCGAGGACCTCTTGCCGATCGATGTCCCGAACCGCACCGAGCGCGAGGGCTTCTACGCGTACCGCCGCGACGAGACGACGCTCGCACGCCCGTGGGCGGTGCCGGGCACGCCGGGCCTCGAGCACCGCATCGGCGGCCTCGAGAAAGCGGACATCAGTGGCAACGTGAGCTATGACCCCGATAACCACCATCGGATGCAGCTCCTGCGCCAGGCGAAGATCGCGGGGATCGCGGCCGACATCCCGCCACTCGACGTGTACGGACCCCCCGAGGGCGACCTGCTGATCCTCGGCTGGGGCTCGACGTACGGTGCGATCCGGAGCGCCGTCGAGCGGCTGCAGGCCCGCGGCGCGTCCGTCGCCCACGCGCACATGCGCTACCTGAACCCGTTCCCGGCGAACACGGGCGACGTCGTTCGCGCCTATCGCCGCGTCCTGATCCCCGAGGTCAACCTGGGCCAGCTTTCGATGTTGATCCGCGCCCGCTACCTCATCGACGCGATCGGCTACAACCGGGTTCGCGGCAAGCCGTTCCGCATCGCCGAGCTCGAAGCCGAGGCCGAGCGGATCCTCGCCACGCTGGGGGTGAAGGTCGCATGACCGACACGATCAACGGCGCCGGCAACGGCGCGAGCGGGGCCAAGCTATCGCCGGAGAACGCGGCCGTCCTCGAGGGACTCAAGGAGCTCCCGGTGCTGACCCGGAAGGACTTCGTGTCCGACCAGGAGGTCCGCTGGTGCCCAGGCTGTGGCGACTACTCGATCCTCGCCCAGACCCAGAAGGTGATGCCGGACTTCGGCTACCCGAAGGAGAAGATCGTCTTCATCTCCGGGATCGGCTGCTCCGGGCGGCTGCCGTACTACATGAACACGTATGGCTTCCACACGATCCACGGCCGCGCGCCGGCGATCGCGACGGGCCTCAAGGCGGCCCGCCCGGATCTGATGGTGTGGGTGATCACCGGCGACGGCGACGCGCTCTCGATCGGCGGCAACCACCTCATCCACTCGCTCCGGCGCAACGTGGACATCCGAATCATCATGTTCAACAACCGGATCTATGGGCTGACAAAGGGCCAGGCGAGCCCGACCTCGGAGCTCGGCAAGGTCACCAAGTCGTCGCCGTACGGCACGATCGACTTCCCGGTGAGCCCGCTCGCGATCGCGCTGGCGGCCGAGGCGACGTTCATCGCCCGCTCGGTGGACACCTTCACCGAGCACATGCAGACGACCCTCAACGCCGCCGGCAATCACCACGGCTCGACGTTCGTCGAGGTCCTCCAGAACTGCAACATCTTCAA
>DHWF01000026.1:0-179510 GCA_002413045.1 Chloroflexi bacterium UBA5189 | reverse complement strand
CCGATGATCTTCGGCAAGGACCGCGACAAGGGCGTCCGACTCGCGGGCCATGCCCCGGAAGTCGTCACGATCGGCGAGAACGGCATCACCGAGGCGGACATCCTCGTCCACGACGAGACCGACCCGCTGATCGCGTTCATGCTCGCCCACATCTACTGGCCCGAGTTCCCGGTCCCGGTCGGCGTCATCCGCCGTGTCTCCCGCCCGACCCACGACCAGATGCTCACCGACCAGCTCGCCCAGGCGACGGCGTCCCGCGGTCAGGGCGACCTGAAGGGGTTGCTCAACTCCGGCGAGACGTGGACCGTCGAATAGGAGCGCAAGCGTGATCTGCCCCGTCTGCAGGTTCGGCAACTTTCCCGGGGATGACACGTGCGCCAATTGCGGCGCCGACCTCTGGAATGCCGACACCCCGCAGGGCATCACGACATTCCGTGGCCAGCTCCTCGGGCTGCACCTCGACGAGCTCGGCCTCCCGGCGCCCCACCTGATCGACGCCGGCGCCGGGATCGACGAGGCGATCCGGCGGATGCAGGGTGACGGCGTCGACTGCCTCCTCGTCACGAACGGCGGCACGCTCGTCGGGATCTTCACCGACCGAGACGCGATCCTGAAAGTGGCCGGGCAGCCCACCGCCGGCCGAACGATCGGCGAGGTCATGACCCACGACCCGGTGATCCTGCGGAGCGGCGACCCGGTCGCGGTGGCCATCCACAAGATGGCCGTCGGCGGCTTCCGCCACGTGCCGTTCGTCAAGGCTGGCGTTCCCGTCGGGGTCGTGTCGGCACGGGACGTGTTCCGACACCTCGCCGCCGACCTTGCCTGAGGCCGCTCCCGAGATCCGCTCGGTCGTCGTTCTCGCCGACGACCTGATCTGGGCCACTCGACTTGCCGACGCCATCGCCGCTGCCGGCGCCCGCGCCCGACCGGCACGCCGGCTCTCAGATCTCGAGCGCCTGCTCGGACCGGATGGCGGCAGGGACGGGCTCGCGATCATCGACCTCACGGCCCGTGCCTACGACGGCGTCGAGGCGATCCGAATCGCAACGGCATCCGGGGCTCGCGTCGTGGCCGTGGGGCAGCACGACGACGTGCCGTTGCGGAAGGCCGCGCTCGCGGCTGGCGCCGAGCGCGTGTTCACGTACCGAGCCCTGTTCGAGGACGGCCCCCGGACACTCGCGACGTGGCTCGCCCGCTGAGCAAGATGGGCTGGCCCCCGTTCGACGCGGCAGATCTCGGCGACCGCCTCGGGCGTGCCCAGGCGGGCCTCCGCTCGAACGGCGCCGCCGCGCTGGTGCTCGGGCCCGGCGCCGATCTGCGCTACCTGACCGGGTATTCGGCCCACGCGCTCGAGCGCCCGACGATCCTCATCGTGCCCGCGACAGGCACCCCGACGCTGATTGCGCCGCGCCTCGAGGCGATGGCGGCAGCCGCGAGCCCGGCTGCGGCGTCGGAGCTCATCGACATCGCTGCCTGGGACGAGACCGACGACCCGTACCGGCTCGTCGAGTTGTACCTGTCCGGCGCCGGTCCGGCCGGGCGCCTGCTCGTCGATCCCGGGCTGCCGGCCCGCCATCTGCTCGCGTTGCAGCGGATCCTCCCGGGCCGGTCGTTCGGGCTCGCCACCGAGGTCACCCGGCCGCTCCGGGCGATCAAGGATGTCGGCGAGATCGCGCGGCTTCGGACGGCTGCGCATGCCGCTGATCGCGTCGTCGCCCAGATCGCCGATGGAGCGCTTGTCGGGCGGACCGAGGCGGACGTGAGTCGGGAGGTCGGGGACCGCCTCGTCGCCGCGGGCCATCAGGCGCCGGCGTTCGCGATCGTGGCCTCGGGGCCGAACGGGGCCTCGCCCCACCACGCCGCGGGGGACCGCGTGATCCAGCCCGGCGATCCGATCGTCCTAGACATCGGCGGAACGCTCGACGGCTATGGCTCCGACATCACCCGGATGCTGTGGGTGACCGGTGGCGACCCCTCGAACGGCCCGACGACGGAGTTCCTGGCCGCGTTCGATCTCGTGCGGCGTGCCAACGCCGATGCGACGGCGGCGGTGCGCCCGGGCGCCGTCTGCGGTGCGATCGACGAGGTCGCGCGGCGCGTCATCCGCGAGGGTGGCTTCGGAGACGCATTCATCCATCGGCTCGGGCACGGGATCGGGCTGGAGGCGCACGAGGATCCGTACCTGGTGGCGGGCAATGACGAGCGGCTGGAGGCGGGCAATGCCTTCAGCATCGAGCCCGGCATCTACCTCCCGGGCCGGTTCGGGATCCGGATCGAAGACATCGTCGTGTGCACGGACGATGGACTGGACGTGCTGAACGAGGCGCCACGAGACCTGCTCATCGTCACCGGTCGGGGCGTCGCCGCAGGCTAGGACGGCGGCGGGGCGGGGTATCATCGCCCCGACGGGCATCCGCCCTCGCGAACTCGCACAGGCCCGGACATGACCACGACCCACCAGCGGCGCCCAGGCGCCGCGCTCCTCGGCCGATGAGCCGACGCTGTCATCACGGCTCGCCGCGGCACGTCCCGATGGGGCGATTGCCGCGACGACCCGAGACCGGTGAGCTCGCGCGCCGTCTTGCGGCGCCGGGTCTCGACGCGCAGCGCCCGGCGATCGAACCGGAGCGACGCGCGGCCGAGCCGGTGCTCGAACAGACTGCGTTGGTCGACGACACCGAGGCGATGTCGGCGATGCCGCCGACGCCCCAGGACGCTCCGGCCGCGCCGTCGCGATCCGCCGGAGCCCCGTTCATCGCGAGGCCCGTTGCCGGACCCGACCGCGACCCGCGGGCGGTTCCGATGCCGGCACCGTCCCGCGCTCCGGCGCCGGGCGCCGTTCCGATGCGCATGGCGGGCCCGCCAATGGCGGCGCTGAGCGCGCGATCGCCCGTGCTGCCGGGCCCGATGCGACCGGCGAACGACGGCGAGGACGGGCAGATCGAGCGCACGGCGACCGCGCCGCAGCTGCGACGGTTCATCAAGAGTCGCGCCTACGTGCCGATACACGAGCTCCGACGCCGGTTCGGCATCAACGGGGGCGACGACGAGGTGACGCCCGTGGACCTCGAACGGACCCGGGTGTTCGTGGGCCTGCCCGATCGCGAGGGCCGGCTGCTCGGCGAGCTGCTCCGCGGCGGGGACATCGGCTACGAGCTGTCGATGGACCCGATCAGCCCAATCGTCGTCGGCGTGTATCCGATGCGACCGGTGACGCGCAGCTGAGCTGCCCCGCCACGGATTCGGTGCCACCGGGCAACGAACGCGTCAATGTCTGCGTCCGCAACCTTGACCGACGCCTGTCAACTCTGCGACGCTCATGATTGGTACTTTCGGCCATACTCTGCGGCCAGAGGTCGCACTGACCGCATCGTTGAATGCTCTTGGAGGGCTCCGTCAAGTGATTCGAATGGTCCATCGCAGCGGCGTGGCGCTCCTCGCCTCCCTGCTTCTCGGCGCGCTGCTCGTCCCCGCGGCCTCGCTCGCGAACACGCCCGGCTGGCAGATGTCGGTCGTAGCGACGCCCGCCGACGCGCCCTGCGGCGCCGGGATCGACTTTTGCGGGACGGTGAACCCGTCCGCGTATGTGCGCTTCGTCGTGACGGTCACGAACGCTGGCAAGAGCACCATCTCGAAGGCCTTCCTCACCGACACGATTGCCGGCGCCCCGCTCTCGGTGACGCCCTCGACCGGCTGCAACTCGACTGGCCAGCTGCTGTGCTCGCTCGGTGCCCTGAAGCCAGGCACACACGCGACCCGCACGATCATCCAGCAGATGCCAACCGGGATTAGCCTGGACTTCCGGTTCGAGGTCAATACGGCCGGCGTCAGCGGGTCCGATGGCGGCACGAGCCACGGCGACACGCTCAAGGAGAACGGCCACTTCGTCCTCGACAACGGCGCGGACTTCGTCGGTGGCTACATCCTGACGAACGGTGACCTCTCGACCGGCGGCGCCGGCGGCCAGAGCACGACGCTCACGCCTCCGAGCGGCGGCATCGGCGTGACGATCCGCGAAGTTAACAACAGCGTGAACCCGTGCAACAACGGCACGGCGATCGGCCAGCTCGTTGAGCTGAATGTTGCCGATGGGACGATCTTCGCGACGCCGTTCAAGACCGTGCTGAACATCGCCAGCGGCGGGCTCCCTCCTGAGCTCGCGCTGAGCCAGGTCAAGCTCTGCCATCTCTACGACAGCGGCCCGAAGAACGGCACGGCTGAGGCGCTGCCGCTCTGCGCTTCCGACGCCGCGCCGACGACCGTCCCGGCATGCTTCTGGCCCAAGTGGGGCGGCCCCGCGGTCGTCGAGCACGAGTCGCACGAGGTCGCCGGCGGCGACGCGGACGACTGGACCTCGCTGATCATCGACGTGTGGGACGTCCAGAACGGGAACATCCGGGGCGGCTTCTAGCCGATCGCCAATCCAGAACCACCGGAGTCGCCGGGGCGCCTAGCGCGCCTCGGCGACTTCTGATTCCAGGCTCGCGCGGCGGCGCGCGAGGGCAGCCGAGACGCGGTCGCCCTTGAGCTCGTACCTACGGATCGCCTCGGCGCGGCTCGCAGCCGCCTCATCGCTTCGCCCGAGATCGTCGAGGACATCCGCACGGCTCCGCAGAGCATCGGCCTGCAGGATCATGCCCGCCGTCCCGGCAGCGAGCTCAACGGCTTCATCGGCCATTCGAACGGCGGCATCCGCGTCGATCCCCACGAGAAGCCGCGAGCGCGTGAGGCGCCACTGGACTGCACCATCCACATCGCCCTCATCAGTCAGTGCTTGCGCGACCGTTGCGTGGCGATCGGCTTCGTTGCGTCGGCCGGCGAACAACAGGACGCGCGCGAGCTGGGCGCTGACCGAGGACCGGAAGTAGGTTTCGTGAAGGGCCTCAAGTTCGCGGTCATCACGGCTCAGCTCACGCTCGGCGGCGTCCAGGTCGCCGGCGAGGAGCTCCACGAGGCCCGAATCGAGTGAGGTCGATGCCAGCTCGCGGCTCGGACCGAGTGCCCCGAGGTATTCCTGCTCCCGGCGATACAGGTCGCGGGCGGTCTCGAAGTCGCCGATCATCGCCCGCAGCCGGGCGAGCGCGCCGAGCACGATCGCTTCCGAGCGCCGGGCTCCGCGCACGCGCTCCAGGATCTGCTCGCACCGTACGATGGCCTGGTCGACCGGCGTCGAGCCGAGGACGGCCGCCGTCGTGTAGACCGCGGCGCCGCTTCGAACGAGGCGGTCCTCGCCTGCCTGTGTCGCGAGCTCGACGACCTGCTCCGCGGCCAGGGCCATGTCGTCGTACCGCCCGGCATTGCCGTGCATGAACAGGAGGACGCGTGAGGCCCGGGCCGATCCGCCGTCATCGCCGATCTCCGCGAAGGTCACGAGCAGGCGCTCGACGCCCTCGACCGTGAGGACGCGACCGGTCTCGAGGCCCGAGAACAGGTCGATGAGCATCTGGGTGACCTCGATGCGCGCCGCCGCGCGCCGGTCGCCAGCGGTTCGGGCAATCTCGAGGGCGGCCGCGAGCTCGGTCTCCGCCTCATCGAACTTGGACAGCGTGATCAGCGTCTCGCCGAGATCGGGCACGAGGATGAGCCGCCGTGGATCGGCGGCGGGGTACAGGTCGATGGCGCGCCGGAGCAGGCTCGACGCTGCCGGCGAATCGCCGCGGGCGAGGGCGCGCAGCCCCGCGTTCGAGAGCTTCTCGGCGGCTCGCTCGGCAACGGCGAGCGCCTCCGCATCCACGACGCCGAGGCTCTCCCGGTAGCGATATGCCTGCTCGAGGTGGTACCCGAGGATCTCCTCGAACTCCAGCTCGCGACCGCGCTCACGGTTTGTGCGCTCCGCCCAGGTCACGAACCGCTCGTGGAGCACCGCGCGGGACCGCTTCAGCAGGCTGCCGTAGGCCGTGTCGCGAATGATCTGGTGCCCGAACCGGTAGATCACGTCGTCTTCGGGCAGGCGGCGGACGAGCTGCTTGGTCGCTAGGACGTCGAGGTCGGCGCCGAGGCGCGGACGGACCGGCTCGTCCACCAGCTCGGCGACCGCGTCCATCGGGAACGACAGCCCGATCACGGATGCAGGATCCACCACGGCCCGTTCCTCGAGCTTGAGGGCGTCGAGGCGCGAGGCGACGAGGGCCTGGACGGTCGGCGGGATCTGGAGCTGGGCGGACCCCTCGCGAGCCACCCAGCCCTCGAGCCCGCGCTGGATCGCGCCGGTCTCGACAAGCATCGAGACGATCTGCTCGACGTACAGCGGGTTGCCCTCGGCGGCCGTCGCGATGCGCTCGCGGACACTGGCCTCGAGGGAGCCGAGCAGCTCCCCGACGATCTTGCCGGCGTCGGCCTCGCTCAGGGGCAGGAGCTTGACGAGCATCGCCTCGTGGCCGGCCGACCACTCGGCGTGCCGCTCCGCGATCTCGTGCCGGGCCGATCCCAGCATCAGGATCGAGGCGCCGTCGACGGTCTCGAGGAGATGGTCGAGGAAGTCGAGGAACGTCGGCTCGGCCCAGTGCAGGTCGTCGACGATCATCACGAGCGGGCGCTGGGCGGCGAGCGTCTCGAGGAGCCGCCGGCCGCCCCACATCAGCTCCGCGACCGGGAACTGGGCGGCACTCAGGTTGATCGCCGCGGCCACCCGCTCCACGATGGCCTCCCGGTCCGCGGCGCCGCCCTTCTGGAGCAGGAGGTCGAGGCGCCGGGTCGCGATGCGGGGCGAGTCCTCGTTGCTGATGCCGGCCGCCTCGCGGATGACCTCGGCCAGCGGCCAGAACGTGATGCCGTCGCCGTACGGAAGGCAGCGGCCGCGGACGAGGCGCGCCTGCTCCGAGGCTGCGGTCGCGAACTCCTTGATCAGCCGTGACTTCCCGACGCCGGCGTCGCCGACGACCGTCACCAGCCGCGCCTTGTGGGTGGCGATCGCCTCGTCCAGCGATCCCGACAGCCTGCTCATCTCCGCCTCGCGCCCGACGAACGGCGTGCCGCTGGTGGACGCCTCCACTGCGGCCGCTGCCGCGCTGACGCGAACAAGCCGGTAGGCCGGCACCGGCTCGGCCTTGCCCTTGAGGACGAGCGGCTCCATGAACTCGACCTCGATCTGGTCGCGCGCCAGGCGGTACGTCAGGTCGCCGAGCACGACGTCGCCGCTGCCGGCGGTCTGCTCGAGCCGTGCCGCGGTGTTGACCGCATCCCCGGTCACCATCCGCTGGGCGGTGCTCGCGTCGCCGGCGATGACCTCTCCGCTGTTGACGCCGGTGTGGTTGCTCAGCTCGAGCCCGAACTCGGACCGGAACCCGGGGTTGAGCGCGGCGAGCGCGGTCTGCATGTCCACGGCAGCCCGGATCGCGCGGACCGCGTCGTCCTCGTGCCGGACCGGCAGCCCGAACACAGCCATCACCGCGTCGCCGATGAACTTCTCGACCGTGCCGCCGTGGCGCTCGAGCGCGCCGCGCATGCCCTCGAAGTAGCGCGACATCACGTCGCGCATCGTGTCCGGGCCGGCATCCTCGCCTGTCAGCGAGTGGACCTTCGGCATCGAGAACACGATCGTGACCGTGCGCCGGCTCTCGCGAGCCGTGCTCGTCGTGAGCGAGGCGCCGCACGTGTTGCAGAAGCGCATCCGGTCCGGCGTCTGGTCGCCGCAGCTGGGGCAGATCCGCATGCCCGCTTGCACCTTGGGCACGACCGTCTCGTCCTCGCCGGACCGCTCCCGCACGGACACCAGCCGGAACCCGTTGAACAGCTCGTCGGAGTCCTTGGGGCTCACCGGTGGCAAGGCCTCGAACGCCGCCGCGTCGCCGACGAGGTCGCGCGTCGATTCGTGGACGAGCACCTCCTGCGGCGGCGAGTTCTGCTCCATGACCGTCGAGACCTCGACGGGTGGCCCGAGGAGCACGTGCTGGCCGGCCTCGGCCGCGCCGAAGGTGACCTCGCCGGTCGCGACGCCGGTGCGGACCACGAGCCGGACGCCGTAGCCGCTCTCGAGCTCGTCGTTGAGGGTCGCCAGCGCGCGCTGTGACTCGGCAGCGGCCTCGAGGGCGCGGAGGGGATCGTCGTCGTGCCGGAACGGCAGCCCGTACACCGCGACGATCGCGTCGCCGATGATCTTCTCGATCGTCCCGCCGTGCGACTCGAACACGGCCCGCATGACCCCGAAGTAGCGGTTCAGGACCTCGCGCAGCGCCTCTGGGTCCAACCGCTCGCCGAGCGCCGTGGAGCCCTTCAAGTCCGACGTGACGAGGGTGATGATCCGGCGGACCTCGCCGGCGGCCTCATCCTGGAGGAGCGACGCGCCGCACATCCCGCACAGGCGGGCGTCGGCGGGATTCGCCTCGCCGCACGTCGGGCAGGTCAGCTCGTCGACGGTTTCCAGCACGAGATCAGTCTAGCGGCGGGTCCCGCGCGATCCGGCTGAGCCGAGTGGTCAGGCGCGCTGGCCCGCCATGCCCTTCGGCCGGCGCTTGCGCAGGTCCTTGAGGTCGGTCTGGTTGGGCCGGGTGACGCGAGGCAGGTCGGTCGTGGAGGTCGACGTTCGGCTGAGGCGCTCCTCGAGCTTCGAGTTGATCAGCGTGTGCAGCTCCGGGATCTCGAGGAGCTGCTTCAGCGAGGCGCTGGGGACCTCGATGAGGTCGGTCTCCTCGTCGGCCACGACATTCGCCGTCCGCGTGCTGCCGGTCAATGCGGCAATCTCCCCGAAGAAGTCACCCGGGCCCATCGTCGAGAGTGCGCGGTAGGCGCCCTGATCGGGGATCCCCGCGACCGCCTTGCCGCCCATCACGAAGTACGCCGAATCGCCCGGGTCGCCGACCTTCAGGATCGCCTCGCCCGGCTCCGCGCGGGCGACCTTGATGCCGCTGACGAAGGCGGCGCGGCGACCCATGGCCAGGGCGCCGATCTCGGGCATGACGCGGAGCAGCCGATCGAAGTCCATCATCGTCGCGGCCCTGCCGGCACCGACGCGCGCGGCAACGGGTGCCGTCGCCAGCAGCTTGAGCGCGCGCCGCCACTCCGCCCCGGTTCGCCCGATGCCTGGGGCCAGCTGGGCCACGATCGCGGCGCCGACCAGCAGCAGCGAGGACACGATGATGAGGTTGCGAACCGGGTAGATGTCCGCGAGCGCGGCGCCGCCCATCCCGATCAGGAAGACGACGTCGCGGGACACCGCGAACGCGGAGAACACGCGACCGCGCATGGCCCGTGGGATGTTCTTCTGCAGGAGCCCGCGCCGCGCGATCGACATCGGCGAGTTCAGGAACCCGTTGAACGTGACCAGGACGATGGCGACGTTGATGTCCGGGGCGAGCCCGTAGGCGATGCCGAAGAAGCCCATGAACAAGGTTCCCGCGACCATCCAGGTCCCTTCGGGCAACCGGTCGCCATAGCGCGCCATGAGCAGGCTTCCGACGACGAATCCGACGGACGTCACGCCCTCCTGGAGGCCGTACTCGAAGTTCGTGGCATGGAGCTCGCGAATCGCCATGGGCAGGAGGAGGACGTTCCACAACCCGAACGAGAGCATGACCGGCAGGTTGATCAGGAACAGGTACCGCAAGAGCTTCGTGTGCCACAGGTAGCTCGCACCGACCTTCAGGTTGTCGATGATCACGCCGACGGTCGTCGACTCTTCCTGCGCCGCGTGGCCCGGGATCCGGACGAGCAGCACGAGCACGAACGAGAACGCGAACGTTGCCGAGTCGATGAAGAACGGCAGGTGGATGTCCCGGTCGGCGAGGAGGCCGGCGAGCGCGAAGCCGACGGCGGTCGAGCCGAATGAGCTGATCGAGAGGAACGAGTTGGCCGAGATCAGCTCCTCCTCCGATGCGATCTCCGGGAGGACGCTCTCCCAGGCTGGGTCGAAGAACTGGCGCACGGTCGCGGCGACGAACAGGATCGCGTACATCGCGAGCATCCCGCTCTTGTCACCGAGGTAGATGAACCCGAACGGGATCATGAGGACGAGGAGGCCGCGGAACAGGTCCGACGCCAGGAGGATCCGCTTCCGGTTGAACCGGTCGACGAAGACGCCGGCGAACAGCCCGACGAAGAGCGTCGGGAGCGCCGTCACCATGAGCACGAGCCCGACGTTCAGCGCGGACCCAGTGATCTTGAAGACGAGGATTCCGGCCGCCAGGTCCGTCAGCGACGACCCGATCGTCGAGACCAGCTGGGCCAGCCAGAGCAGCGAGAAATCGCGCTTCCGGAAGATCTGGAACATTGCTCGGGAGTCTACTGGGCAGCGGCCCCGGAATCAGGGCCGGACGGTGACGCCCTCCCGCGCGAGCAGCTCGCGCTTCAGCTGCAAGCCCGTCGCTTGGCCGCCCCACCAGCCGCCGCCGTAGCCGCCGAGGCTGCCGTCGCCCGCGATCACGCGGTGGCACGGGATCACGAGCCCAAGCGGGTTTCGCCCGACCGCGCCGCCGACCGCGCGCGCAGCGCCGGTCTTCCCGATCATGCGCGCCACCTCGCCGTAGCTGGCGGTCGCGCCCGACGGGATGCCGCGCACCGCGCCGAGCACCAGTCGATCCCACGCGGTTCGCTCGGCCAGGTCGATCGGAATCGCATCGAGGGCCGTGAGGTCCCCGCCGAGGAACCTGCCCAGCGCGGCGAGCCCGAGGCGCAGGTTGCCGGCGGCCGCCGAGTCCGACGCCGCCTCCGCGACATCGGCCGGCGGCGTCCCGAATCGCCGCTCCAGCCGATCCACGAATGCCTCCGCGGTCACGAGCTGATCCACCGCGACGAGGCCGCGGGACGATGCGGCGACCCGGATCGGGCCCCAGTCGGCCGTGATGCTGCCCGCGACGATGCGCTCCGGCATGTGCCAACGATAGGCGGCGGTATACTCCGGGGGAGTATGCCAACCAACCTCGCCGAACTCTCGCTCCCGATCGAGGGCATGACCTGCGCCTCGTGCGTCAACCGCATCGAGCGGTTCCTGAAGCGCACCCCCGGTGTCGAGGAGGCGGTCGTCAATCTCGCGACCGAGGTCGCGACGATCCGGTACCTGCCGGCCGAGGCGGGGCGCGCCGAGCTCGTGGCCGCCGTCGAGGCGGCCGGCTATGACGTCCGCCCGGCGCCGAACGTCGTCGCCGGGAGCGATTCCGGGGCGGCCCTCGCTGCTGCCGCTGACGTCGATGCCACGCAGCGCGCCGCGGAGGCGCGCGCCCTCCTGCTTCGGGCCGCCGCCTCGATCGCCGTCGCGGTCGGGATCATGGCGCTCATGGCGGCCCCGCTCGGCCTCGCCATGGAGCAGCTGAACTGGCTGGCCATCGTTCCCGCGACGCTGATCCAGGCGTGGGCCGGTGGTCGCTTCTATCGGGCGGCCTGGCGCGCCGCGCGCCACGGCGCGACCAACATGGACACGCTCATCGCCGTCGGAACCAGCGCCGCCTGGGGGTACTCGGTGGTGATCACGGTGTGGCCGGCGGTCGCGACATCCGCCGGCATCGAGCCGGCGGCGTACTTCGACTCCTCAACGATCATCATCGGCTTCGTGCTCCTCGGGCGGTGGCTCGAGGCGCGTGCGAAGAGCCAGGCGGGGAGCGCGATTCGGGCGCTGCTTGCGCTCGAGCCGCCCATCGCCCGGCGCGTCACCGGCGCCGAGGAGCGCGACGTCCCGCTCGCGGAGGTCGCGCCCGGCGACCTGCTCCGCGTCAGGCCCGGCGACCGGATCCCGGTCGACGGTGTCGTGGTGAGCGGTGAATCCGCAGTGGATCAGTCCATGCTGACCGGCGAGTCGATGCCGGTCGAGGTTGGTCCTGGGAACGTCGTCATCGGTGGCACCCTGAACGCGAGCGGCTCGTTCGTGCTGCGTGCCACGCGGGTTGGCCGCGACACGGTGCTCGCGCAGATCGTGGACCTGGTCCAGCGAGCGCAGGGCAGCAAGGCGCCGATCCAGCGCCTCGCCGATCGGGTCAGCGAGGTCTTCGTCCCCGTGGTCCTGCTCGCGGCCGCGGCGACGTTCGTGGTCTGGCTCGCCGTTGGGCCGGAGCCGCGGCTCACGCTCGCGCTGACCGCGTTCGTCGCGGTCCTGATCATCGCCTGCCCGTGCGCGATGGGTCTCGCCACCCCGACCGCGATCATGGTCGGGACGGGGCGCGGCGCGGAGGCCGGAATCCTGATCCGCGGCGGCGAAGCCCTCGAGGCGGCCCACCGCCTCGACACCGTCGTGTTCGACAAGACCGGCACCCTCACGGAGGGCCGACCGCGTGTCGGCGACATCCTGCCGGCGCCCGGCTTCGATGCCGCCACGCTGCTCGCCCTGGCCGCAAGCCTCGAGGCACACAGCGAGCACCCCGTGGGCGAGGCGATCGTCGCCCGGTCGGCGGCGGATGGCGCGAGCCTCGGCGCATCGACGGTCACCGACTTCGGCTCGACGGCCGGTCGGGGCGTCGAGGGAACCGTCACGACGGAAGCCGCCGGTCGGCGGGTCCTGGTCGGGACGGCCGCATTCCTCGACGCGAACGGAATCGACCTCGCGCCGATTCGGGCTGCCATCGACGGCGCATCGAGGGCCGGCTGGGCCGTCGCCGCGATCGCGATCAACGGCCGGGCGGCGGGGGTGCTGACGCTGCGGGATTCGGTCAAGGCGAGCGCCCGCGCCGCGGTCGCAGAGCTGCGCCGCGCCGGCGTCGAGGTCTGGCTGCTGACGGGCGACAGTCGCGCGGTGGCCGAATCAGTGGCCGGCGAGGTCGGGATCCCGTCGGATCGGATCCGCGCCGACGTGCTGCCCGCTGGGAAGGCCGCGATGATCAACGAGCTGCGAACGAAGGGCCGGGTCGTGGCGATGGTCGGCGATGGGGTGAACGATGCGCCTGCCCTTGCGTCGGCCGATGTCGGGATCGCCATCGGCAGCGGGGCGGACGTGGCCATCGAGGCCGCCGACGTGACCCTTGTCGGGGGCGATCCGCGCGAGGTCGCCGCGGCTATTCGACTCTCCCGCGCGACCATGCGCGTGGTCCGCCAGAACCTCGCCTGGGCGTTCGGTTACAACGTCGTGCTGATCCCGGTCGCGATGGGCGTGCTGTTCCCGATTGCCGGGGTGCTGCTCAACCCGGGTCTCGCGGCCGCGGCGATGGCGATGTCGTCGGTCTCGGTGGTGGTCAATTCGCTCCGATTGCGCCGCGTCCGGCTGGGCTAGAGTCCGTCCATGCCCGAATCGCGCTCCCGAATCGACGTCCCCGCGGACGCCCGCGACATCCCGGGCGACTTCGCGCATCGTCACGCCGTCGAGGTGCGGCTGTCGGATACGGACGCCATGGGCCACGTCAACAACGCGCGCTACCTGACCTACGTCGAGATTGCCCGGGTTGCCTACTACGAGCAGGTCACCGGCAATGCGCTCCCGATCGGCACCCACGGGGCCGAGGAGGGCATGATCCTGGCCGAGATCCGGATGACCTACCGCAGCCCCGCGTTCTACGGCGAGACGCTGACCGTCGAGACCCGGGTCGAGCGCATCGGGCGGACGAGCTTCGGGATGCTCCACCGGATCACGGCGCCGGCGAGCCGGTACGGGCCGGCGCGCCTTGTCGCCGTCTCCGACTCGGCCCTCGTCTCGTACGACTACACGGACGAGTGCCCGATCCCGGTGCCCGACGAGTGGCGCGCCGCCTTCGAGGCCTTCGAGGGCAGGAGCTACTAGGCCTCGAAGCGCTTGAAGATGGCGACCGCGTTCTGGCCGCCGAACCCGAAGCCGTTGATCATCGCCACGTCGACCGTGGCCTGGCGCTTCATGTTCGGCACATAGTCGAGGTCGCAGTCCGGGTCTGGCTCGTGGTAGTTGATCGTCGGGGCGATCCAGCCGTCGCGGATGGTGCCGACGGCGGCGATCGCCGACAGCGCCCCGGCGGCGCCGAGCGTGTGCCCGATCATCGACTTGGGCGACGAGATCGGGAGCCGGTACGCGAAGTCGCCGAATGCCGCCTTGATCGCCCGCGTCTCGGTCACGTCGTTGAGCGGCGTCGAGGTCCCGTGGGCGACGATGTAGTCGACCTCGTTGGGTGCGAGCCCCGCCTGGCGGAGCGCCTTGGTCATCGCCATCGTGGCGCCGCGGCCGGTCGGCTCGGGGGCGGAGATGTGGTACGCGTCCGCGGTCAGCGCCGCGCCGGCGATCTCCGCGAGGATCGTCGCGCCGCGGTCCAGGGCGTGCTGGGCGGACTCGACGACGAGGATGCCGGCGCCTTCGCCGAAGACGAACCCGTCGCGCGTCCGGTCGAACGGGCGCGAGGCGCCCTCGGGGTCGTCGTTGCGCTTCGACAGCGCGGTCATGTTGCCGAGGGCGGCGAAGGCCATCGCCAGGAGGGGCGCCTCGGAGCCGCCCGCGAGCACCACGTCGCTTTCGCCGCTGGCGATCAGGCGGAACGCATCCTGGTACGCGATCACGCCGGACGCGCACGCGGCGACCTGCGTGATCACGGGCCCGGTGATGCCGTACTGCATCGACACCATCGCGGCGGCCATGCTGCCCGATAGCGCCGGGATCGCGAACGGGCTGACCTGCCCGGGGCCCTTGTCGCGAATCGTGTCCGCGCCGTTGATGACCTGCTCCATGCCGCCGCCGCCGGTGTTCACGACCACGGCCGCGCGATCGCGCTGCTCCGGCGACATCGCTGCGAAGTCCAGGCCGGAGTTCCGGACCGCCTCCGCCGAGGCCGCGACGCCGAAGTGGATGAACCGGCTCATGCGGCGGACCATCTTGCGGTCCATCGTCAGTGACGGATCGAAGCCCTTGACCTCGGCCGCGATCTTGACGTCGTGGCCGGTCGTGTCGAAGGTGGTGATCGGGCCGCCGCCCGGGACGCCCGCGAGCAGGTTGGACCAGTACGTGTCGACGTCGTTGCCGATCGGCGTGATCGCGCCCATGCCGGTCACGACGGCGCGTCTGGCTAGATCGCTAGCGGGCATATGCGGAGTCTAGACGGGGACTCAGGCGGGCCGAGCGCAAAGCGGCATCAAGCCGACGTCGCGAGCGCACGCACGAAGTGCGTGAGCGGCGGCGGTGAAGGTGCCAACGCGGCGAACGGCTCGCATCAGTCCCCGTCGTATCGCTTGAAGATCACGGCACCGTTGTGGCCGCCAAGCCCGATGTTGTTCGACAGGGCGTAGCGGACCGGCATCCGGACCGTCTCCGGCATGACCCACAGGTCGCAGGCCGGGTCGGCGTCGCGGTAGTTGATGGTGCCGGGCACCGTCTGCTCGGCGATCGACATCACCGTCGCGAACGCCTCGAACGCGCCGGCCGCGCCCATCATGTGGCCGGTCATCGACTTCGTGCCGGAGATCGCGAGCGAGCGCCGCGCGCCCGCCGCCCGATCGCCGAAGACCGCCCAGATCGCCTCTGCCTCGCGGGCGTCGCCGACCGGTGTCGAGGTGCCGTGCGGGTTGATCATGTCGACCTCGTCGGCGGGGACCCCGCGCCGGTCGAGGGCCATCTTCATCGCCCGTGCCGAGCCGGTCCCGCCTTCGATCGGCTGGATCATGTCCCAGCCGTCGGCGGCAGATCCGTAGCCAACGATCTCGGCATAGATCTTCGCGCCGCGCGACTTCGCGAGCTCGAGGTCCTCGAGGAACAGGGAGCCCGCGCCCTCGCCGAGGACGAACCCGTTGCGGGTCGCATCGAACGGGCGCGAGACGGTCTGGAGCGGCTCACCCGGCCGAGGCGAGCCCATCCCGCGCATGTTGGTGAAGCCCGCGTGGGCCACCTCGAGCAGCGGCGCCTCCGTGGAGCCGCTGATGATCGCGATGCAGTCGCCGCGGCGGATCGCCTCCGCGGCCTCGGCCACGTTGTGGGTGCCGGTGGAGCACGCCGAGACGATGGCGATGTTGTGGCCGATCGCGCCGGTCTCGATCGCGATCATCCCCGACGTCGAGTCGACAAGGGCATTGGCGATGAACGTCGGCTGGACACGATTGGGCCCCTTCTCGACCAGCGTCGAGAAGTTGTCGATCATCAGCTGCTGGCCACCGGCGCCGGAGCCGAACACGACCCCGACCTCGGTCCGGTTCGCGTCGTCGATCTCGAACCCGGAGTCCGCGAGGGCCTGCTTCGCTGCCGCGACGCCGTAGTGCATCTCGCGCTCGCTGCGGCGGACCGCCTTCGGGTCCATCCAGGCGACCGGGTCGAAGTCGCGGACCTCGCCGCCGGCCTTGTGCTCGTACTTCGAGATGTCGAAGCGGGTCAGCTCGGCCAGGCCGGAGCGGCCCTCGACGAGGCTGGACCAGGCGGTGTCCTTGTCATTGCCGACCGAGCTGACGACGCCCAGGCCGGTGACAACGACGCGACGAGTGTGATCGGGGCTACGCATGGGCGGCTCCTTCCAGGAAGGGCAGGTCGAAGGGGTCGGCCGCGAGGGCGTCCTCGAGCGCGATCGCGGTCGCGTCCGGGGCGATTCGCTTGATCAGATTGGTCAGGACCTTCCCGGGACCGACCTCGACGAACGTATCGACGCCCGCCGCTTGCATCGCCTGCACGGCACGGACCCAGTCGACCCCGGCGGTCAGGTGCTCGACGAGCTCCGCGCGGGCGCCGTCGGCGGTGGTGATCGGGCGGGCGTCGGCGTTGGCGAGGAGCGGCACCGTTGGGTCGCGGAAGGTGACCGTGGCGAGGACGGTGCGCATCGCGGTCGCCGCCTCGGCCATCAGCGGCGAGTGGGCCGCGACGGAGACCGGCAGGACGATGGCCCGCTTCGCGCCGAGCGACTTCGCGATCTCCGCGGCGGCGTCGATGGCCGTGCGCTCGCCAGACACGACGACCTGGCCGGGGGAGTTGCGGTTCGCGACCGCGAAGACCCCGCGTGCGGATGCCTGGCGCACGAGCTCCGGGATCGCGGCATCGTCGAGGCCGAGCACGGCCGCCATGGCGCCGTCGCGGCCCGCGCCGCTCCGCTGCATGTGGACGCCGCGAGCGCGCACGAGCCGGACGCCATCCGCGAGGTCCAGCGCGCCCGCGGCAACCATCGCCGAGTACTGGCCCATCGAGTGGCCGGCGATGAACGCCGGCGCCGGGATCTCCTTGCCGGCTGCCGCGGCTCGCTCGCTCGCCGCGACGAGGTAGGCAATCGACGTGGCAAGGAGGGCCGGCTGGGCGTTCTCGGTGCGGTTCAGCAGCTCCTCGGGGCCGTCCCAGGCGAGGCTCGAGATCGATTCACCGAGGGCGTCGTCGGCGGCGGCGAACACGGCGGCCGCGGCCGGCGAAGCGGCCGCAACCGCGCGGCCCATGCCGACGCTCTGGGAGCCCTGGCCGGGGAAGACGAACGCAATGCTGGTCATCGTACGCACGAAGCGTGCATGATCGACGGACCCGCGAGCGCGGAATGTGTGCGCCCGTGCACACGAACACGCGGTCAGCGGTAGCATCTGGACTCGATGCCAACGCCATCGAGGCGACCCCGTACCGTCCGCGCGATCGCCCGTCGATTCGAGGCCGACCTCGGCGCGTCGGTGCTCGCCTCCGGGCCGCACATCCCGAACGTCCGCCAGATCTCGGAGCGGGTCGCGATGGGCCGCGCGCTCTGGCGGGACCTAGTGATCGGCTTCGCGTCGCAGCTCGGCGAGCTCCGCCTAGGCTTCACGCAACTCGCGGCGCTGTACGTTCTGGCAGACGGCAGCACGACCACGATCGGCGAGCTCGCGGAGGCGCTGGGGCGGTCGCCATCGGCGACGAGCCGCCTGGTCGATGGGCTCGCGAAGCGACGCCTCGTCGAGCGCCGCGAGGAGCCGGAGGACCGCCGGCAACGCTCGATCGCGCTCACGCAGCGCGGCCAGGCGATCCTGCGCGCGGTCGACAGGGCGCGCGCCGACCAGTTCCTGACCGCGGTTCGGCCCATGCCGACGCCCGAGCGGGCGCTCGTCGCGATGGGCGTCGCCGCGCTCGCGACGCACGCGATCTCCCGGCGCGGGCGGCTCATCAAGGGCCGCCAGGCGCTCTAGGCCGGGTTCATCCTCCGCCACAGGATCGCGGCGCCGAACAGCACGACCAGCGTCAGCGCGAGGATCCCCGCGGCGATCACCTTGCGGTCGATGGTTCCGCCAGCGGCGTCCCCGGAGCCGGGTGCGGCCGCCGGCGGGCTCTGGCCCGGCGCCAGCACGACGACCGTGCCGGTCATCTCGGGATGGACGGTGCACATGTAGTCGAACGTGCCGGCGTCCTTGAAGGTGAACTGGAACGTCGCGCCGTTGTCCTTGAGCTTGGACAGGCCCGGATCGGTCGTCGAGGAGTCGAAGGCCGCACCTTGCGCCAGGGTGTCCGTCTTCTTCGATGTGACCGTGTGCGGCTCGCCGATGCTCTGCGTCACCGTCCAGGTGACCGTCGTACCCTGCGCCACGACGATCTGGGCGGGCTGGAACGACTTGCCCACGATGCTCACGCCGACGTCTGCGGCGAGGGCGGGCGAGATCGCGGCGAGCGCCACGAGCAGCAGGCCGCACGCGAGGACGAGGCGTCGAGTTCGGTGGACGAGCGTCATTCGCAGAACCTCCGGACGGCATCGTAGAGGACTGGCAGGCCCCAGCGGAGGCCCTCGATGGAGACCCGTTCGTCGATTCCGTGCCAGCGCTCGAGGTACGTTTCGTCGGGAGGCTGGCGCAACGGCGAGAAGCCGAACGTCGGGACCCCAAGGTCGACGAGGTGCTTGGCGTCGGTTCCGAACGGTGCCATGACCGGCAGCGGCACGCCGGCCGGATCGCCGGCGCGAATGGCGGCCTCCAGGACCGGGTACAGGCCGTCCGGATCGTCGAACGGCGAGACGAGCGCGTCTGAGGCGATCATCAGCTCGATGTCCGTGACCGCGGCGAGCTCCGGCCCGAGCCGCTCGCGGACGCGGGCCTCCATGTCCGCTTCGGACGTGCCCGGCAGTCGCCGGCAATCGATCTCGAGGACGGCGGCCCCGGGGATCACGTTGAACTTCACGCCACCGTGGAGCACGTTCGGCGAGAGCGTGTCGCGCAGCATCGCGTCGAGCGCCCGGGCGTAGATCGGCAGGCAGACGCCCGTGAGGGCCGTGGCCGACACGGCGGGGTCGCTGGTTGCCAGCCCGCGCAGGAGCCTGGAGATCGACGGATCCGATTCGCTCGTCGCGGCGATCGCGCCGTCCAGGAACCGGCGCGTCACCTCGGTCAGGCGGGCTGGCGACGGGACGGCAAGCCGCTCGATTGCCTGCGCCGCCAGCACCAGCGCGTTGTCCGCGCGGGGCATCGAGCCGTGGCCCCACGTACCGTGGAAGGTGAGCCGGTACGACGTCGTGCCCTTCTCGGCCACCTGGATCGGGTAGAGGCGCTGCGAGCCCACGTAGACGGCGACGCCACCGGCCTCGTTGATGGCCGCGGCGGCGCGCAGGTCCTCCGGATGCTCCTGGGCCAGCCACGCGGCGCCGGCAAAGCCGCCCGCCTCCTCATCCGCGGTCGAGGCGAACAGGACGTCGCGGCGGAGCCCCGGGATCGGGTCGGTGGCGGGATCGCGGCCGGCGGCGCGCGCCTCGCCGGCGAGGAGCCGCATGACCTCCAGCTCCATCGCCACGAGGTCCTTCATGTCCACGGCGCCACGGCCGTAGATCCAGCCGTCCTCGACATCGGCCGCGAACGGGTCGTGCGTCCAGAGCTCCGGCGGCGCCGGCACGACGTCGAGATGCGACAGCAGGAGCAGCGGCTTGCCGCCGGTGCCGTCGCCTCGCAGCCGCGCGACCACCGACCCGCGCCCCGCGATGGGCTGGTGGACGGTTGCCGGGATCCCGGCGTCGCCCAGGGCGCCGGCGAGGTAGCGCGCGACCGCGAGCTCCGGACCGGCCGGGTCGGGCGGGTTGATCGACGGGATCCGGATCAGCTCCCGGAGCGACTCGACGAGGCGATCGTGGGCCCCTGCGGCGATGTCCCTCACGACGGCCCGGTGAGAGCGGTCAGGCCGAGCGCGTTCGCGATGATCCCGAGGACGAAGCCGGCCAGCACGATGATCACGATCATGGCGATCAGCAGGCGCCGGTCACGTCGCTCGCGTCGCCGCGTCTCGTCGATGTTCGGATCGAGGCCGCCCGCGATGTACGGCGCCGCGAGCCCGCGAGCGCGGGCCTGGGTCGCTCGCTCGGAATCGTAGGCGACCGGGTCCGGCGGGAGCGGCGCGTCAGTCTCGGAGGGGCCGTCGGTCGTCACGCCTGCGCCACCGAGCCGCGGTAGTAGATCTCGTCCGGGAGTGGCGAGTAGCCGAGGCGCAGGTTGACCGCCCGCATCGGGGCGTTGTCCGTGTCGTTCGCAGTGTCCAGGACCTCGATGCCGTTGGCCGTCGCCCAGGCGATCGTGGCGCGCTTCAGTGCCGAGGCGACGCCGCGCCCGCGCCAGGCTCGAGCCACGGCCGTCATCGCGTTCCATGCCGCCCTGGACTGGCCCGCCAGGACCAGGAGGCTGGCGTATCCGATCACGGTTCCCGTCACGGCATCGAGGGCGATCGCGAAGCCACCGGCGGGGATCGACGGCCGATCGACCTCGATGACGCGGAACTCCGCCAGGGTCGCGGGTGCCACAGGGCCCTCGCCGGGAATGTCCGGCAGCGCCTCCTGGGCCACGCGGTAGACGCCCTCGACCAGGTCCGGGCGCTCCGCCAGCGAGCTGATGACGACGCCCGCGGGCGGGTCGATCGACTCCGCTGCACGACCGGCGAGCTCGAGGCGCACGGCCTTCATGCGTTCGTATTCGGCAAAGCCGCGGTGCTCCAGGAATTCGATCGCGTCCAGCCGGTCCGCCGTCACGCGGCCGAGGAGCAGCGTCTTGCCCGCGGCGCGCGTGGCGCCGGCGAGTGCGGAGAGAATCGCACCACCGACGCCCCGGCGGCGGTATTCGGGAAGCACGACCGTGCTGCCCCACAGGCCCTCGTATTCGGGCGGGTAGATGTACATCCGCCCCACCCCGCCCGTACCAACGGGTTCGCCGTCGAGCCAGGCGAGGAAGCGCCGGCCGCCCGGGTACGCCTCGTCGGACCAGCGCATCTCGGTCACGGACGTCGGGAAGTCAGGGGTGACCCTGCACACGATTCGGGCGAGGTGGGCGAGGTCCTCGTCGGACGTTGCCGGCCGGATCTCGAGCATCAGCCGCCGGCGATGGGCGAGGGCTCGGCCACGACCGCGACCGCGGCGCCCGAGCGCGATCCGGCATCGACCATCCGGCGGCCCGTGGTGACCGCGCCTTCGCTCGCCGATGAGACCAGCGCCGCGTACTTGGCCATGACGCCGCCGAGATAGTGCGGCGCGGGCGCCTGCCAGCTCGCGCGGCGCTCGGCAAGCGTCGCCTCGGGAACGTTCAGGTCCAAGGTCCGCGCCTCGACGTCGATCACGATCTCGTCGCCCTCCTCGACAAGACCGATCGGGCCGCCGAGCGCCGCCTCGGGCGCGACGTGGCCGATCATCAGGCCGTGCGTCCCGCCGGAGAAGCGGCCGTCGGTCAGCAGGGCGACCGATCCGCCAAGGCCCTCGCCCTGGAGCGCAGCGGTGACGCTCAGCATCTCCTGCATGCCCGGGCCGCCGACCGGACCCTCGTAGCGGACGACGACGACGTCGCCTTCGTGGACCTGGCGGTTCTTGACCGCCTCGAAGCAGGCGGTCTCGGAATCGAAGACTCGCGCCGGTCCCGTGTGGTGCAGCCGCTCGTGGCCCGCGAGCTTGACGACGCAGCCCTCGGGCGCGAGCGAGCCGCGCAGGATCGCGAGGCCCCCCGTCGGCTTGAGCGGGTCCTCGATCGAGCGAACGACCTTCTGGCCGGGCGCCTCGACGGCGGCATCGGCGATCTTCACGAGCGTCCGACCGTCGACGTTCTTCTCGTCGCCGTGCAGCAGGCCGTCACGCTTGAGGAGCTCGCGCATGACCAGCGAGATCCCGCCGGCGTCGTACAGGTCGGAGGCCGTGTAGCGGCCGCCGGGCACCATATCGGCCACGATCGGGGTGCGGGCGGCGATCGTGTCGAACTCGTCCAGCGTGAGCGGCAGCCCGAACTCGTGCGCGATCCCGAGGAGGTGGAGGACGCCGTTCGTCGAGCCGCCGGTGGCCGCGATTGCCGCGATCGCGTTCTCGATCGCCGGCTTCGTGACGATGTGCGACGGCCGGATGTCGTGGCGGACCAGGGTCATCGCGAGCTCGCCCGCCCGCCGTGCGGCGGCGTCCTTGCCCGGGTCCTCGGCGGGGATGCCGTTGAGGCCCGCCGGCGAAAGGCCGAGGAACTCCATGACCATCGACATCGTGTTCGCCGTGTACTGGCCGCCGCACGCCCCGGCGCCGGGGCACGCCGCGCTTTCGATGGCATACAGCTCGTCGAGACCGATCTTCCCGGCGCGATACGCGCCGACCGCCTCGAACACCGACACGATCGTCAGGTCCTGACCCTTGTAGGTGCCCGGGTAGATCGTGCCGTTGTAGAGGATCAGGCCGGGGACATCGAGGCGGGCGAGGGCCATCGCCGCCCCCGGGATCGTCTTGTCGCAGCCGACGAGGCAGACGACGCCGTCGAGCAGGTGGCCGCGGACGACGAGCTCGATCGAGTCGGCGACGACCTCGCGGCTCACCAGGCTGGCCTTCATGCCCTCGGTGCCCATCGACACGCCGTCCGAGACGGCGATCGTGTTGAACTCCATGGGCGTGCCACCGCCGGCACGGATGCCTTCCTTCACGAACTCGGCGAGCCGGCGCTGGTTGAAGTTGCACGGCATCGTCTCGATCCAGGTCGTCGCCACGCCGACGAGCGGCCGGGCCAGGTCGTCGTCGGTGAACCCGATCGCCTTGAGCATCGCGCGGGCGGGCGCCCGATCCGGCCCATCGGTGAGGGCGTGGGAGTGCCGCTTGGCGCCGTCGGTCGGTCGCGAGTAGGGGTTCGTGCTCATCTCGCCTGCCAGTTTAGGCGCCGTCGGCGACCGGGCTGGCGACGTGGGCGGCGCCGCGGCTGAGGTTCGCGGCGGCGATCCGCTCGGTCACGAGGGCGGCGGCGGGGCCAGACGCCGTCGCGCAGCTAGACCGCCACGAGCAGCACGACGAGGAGGCCGGTATCCGCGGCGACGCCCAGGGCGCACGACAGCTCGAGCCGGCGGATGCCCTCGTTCGACAGCGCCTGGCGGAGCGCGCCGAGCACGGACCGGATGGGACGCGTCAGGGCCGACATCGAGGGGCAAGGATCGCATGGGGCACCGGTATGCTCTCGCCGTGGATGACAAGGTCGCGGTGCTTCGGGACGTCCCGCTCTTCGCGGACCTCGACGACCGCGCCATCCAGGTCGTGGCGATCCTCGCCCACGAGGCCGCGTTCAAGGCCGGCGACGTCCTGATGCTGGAAGGCGAGCCCGGCGACGCGTTCTTCGTGATCGTCGAGGGCACCGTCCGCATCGAGCGCGGCGAACGCCCGATCCGGTCGATGACGGCCGGCGGCTACCTCGGCGAGATCGCGCTGTACGACCGGCGGCCGCGAACTGCGACCGCGACGTGCGTCACGGACGTGCGGACCCTCACGATTCGCGCCCACGAGTTCGAGCGGCTGATGGAGACGCTACCGGCCGTGGACCGGCGGGTCCGCGCCGCCGTCGAGCGGCGCTCGCGCACCGCGGACTGATCGCGGGAGCTAGCGGGCGACGGCCTCCGCGACCCAGGCCGACACGCGATCGCGCAGCGCCGGGAGGCTGATCGCGCCGGCGCCGAGCACGGTGTCGTGGAACGCACTGATGTCGAAGCGGGTGCCGAGCCGCTGGCGGGCGTCCGAGCGGAGGGCGAGGATCTCCAGCTGCCCGATCTTGTAGGCGAGCGCCTGGCCGGGCCAGACGATGTACCGGTCGACCTCGTTGGCGATGTTGTTGTCGGCGAGCGCGGAGTGGCGGTGCAGGAAGTCGATCGCCTGCTGGCGCGTCCAGCCCAGGGCGTGCATGCCGGTGTCGACCACGAGCCGGCCGGCGCGCCAGGCGTCGAACGACAGGATGCCGAAGCGATCCATGTCCGACGTGTACAGGCCCATCTCGTCCGACAGGCGCTCCGTGTACAGGCCCCAGCCCTCGGCGAACGCGGTGGAGCCGAGCACGCGCTGGAACGCGGGCAAGCCTGGCAGCTCCTGGGCGACCGCAATCTGGAGGTGATGGCCCGGGACCGACTCGTGGAAGGCGAGCGCCTCTGCCTCGTAGCGCGGCCGCGTTTCCGGCGCGTACAGGTTGATGTAGTAGCGGCCTGGGCGGCTGCCGTCGAGGGCGGGCCACGAGTAGTACGCGATCGTCTGGTGGACCTCGGAGTGGCCCGGGACCGGCACGACGACGCACGCCGCGCCCGGGATCCGCCCGAACCACTCGGGGATTGCTGCCTGCGCGCGGGCGAGCGAGCGTTTGGCGGTGTCAAACACCTGCTCGGCGGTCTCGAACCGGAGCGTCGGATCGTCGCGCAGGGCGGCGAGGGTCGACGGGAGGTCGGTCGTTCCGAGCACCCGCCTGCCGAGCTCGACGAACTCGCCGTCGATGCGCTCGATCTCGGCGAGCCCGGTCGCGTGGATCGCCTCGGCGTCCAGGTCGAGGGTCGTATGGACGCGGATGCAGTCGCGATAGGCTGCCGCGCCGCCGGGCACGTGGACGAGCCCGGGGCGCGAATCGCGCCGCGCGATCGGCAGGATGTGCCGGCGCAGCGTCTCGCCGTACCGGTGGAACCCGGGGGCGGCAACGTCGCGGACCGCCGTGATGAGGTCGGTGCGGAACCGCTGGAGATCCTGGCTGGACCAGTCCGGGTGGTCGGCCGCTGCCGGCCCGGCGAGCTTCCAGTCCTCGAGCGGCGTCGCGTCGAGGTGGTCGAGCACGTCGAGCAGCCGCTCGACCGGCTTCCCTGCCGCGACGTACCCGTCGGCGGCGGCTTCCCGGAGATTCGCGCCGTACTGGTCGAGGTGGCGGCCGATCTCCCGCCAGCGCGCGACGAGCGCCCGGCCGTCATCCGGCGTCCGGATCGTCTGGTAATCGACGAGGTCGAGGAGGGTCGTCGTGGGGCCGCCGAGCGGGTCGACGGTCCATTCGTGCAGCCGCGTGCGCAGGGAGGCGGCCTCGCCGCCGGCCTCGTCGAGCAGCATCTGGCGCGTGACCCGCTCCATCGGCCCGAGCTCGTCGACGGGAATCGCCGTGGCTGCCGCGAGCGTGGCCTCGAGCGCGGCGATCCTGCGGGCGGTGCCCGCGGGCGAGACGTCGTCGAGCTCCGCGTCGAACCGGCGGTCGCCGATGACGGTGGCCCAGGTGGGATGGGCGGCGAGGAACTCGTTCCAGAACCGGTCCGAGAGCGCCTCGAGCGCCTGGCCGGCAGTGGCCTGCTGGGCGGTGGTCACCCGCGGATGCTAGGCGATCAGTGCAGGCAGGGCCCGGTCGACACCGCCTGATCGCGGGCAAGCGCCGGCGCGATCTCGTCGAGGACCTGCTTCGGGGCGAGCGCATAGCCGACCGTCGGATCGACCTTTGACTGGGCGAACACGACGCCCCCGACCGTGCCGTCCTCGAGGACCAGCGGGCCGCCGCTGTCACCCGGGATGATCGTCGCGCGGAGCTCGAGGATCCGGCGCGTGACCCGGGCGCCGCCGGTGACGTCGAGCCCGTTGGCGAAGTACGTCGCGGCGACCGTCGCCGCGGTGACCGCCTCGTTGCCACCGCCCGGGTAGCCGACGGTGGCGCCGAGCGAGCCGCGCTCCGGCTCGGAGCTCGTGAAGGCGAGCGGCGGCGCCGTGACCCCTGGCGCGTGGAGGACCGCGATGTCGAGCTCCAGGTCCACGAGGACGGGCGTCGCCGTGTACGACTGGTTCGAGGTCTGGACGATGATGCTGTCGGCCCCGATGACGACATGGGCGTTGGTCACCAGGTAGTCGGGGGCGACCACGAACGCCGAGCCGCTCGCTCGCTGGTCGCAGCCATCCGCGATGACGCGCAGCACCGAGCCGGCCGCTCGCCCGCCGATCTGGCGCGCGAGGGCGTCGGACGGCAGCTGGATGTCCGGCGCCGGCAGCTGCTCGAGCCCGATGAAGACGTTCGGCAGTCCAGTGTCATCGAGGACCTGGCCGAGCCCGAGGACGATCTCCGTCGGCGGCGGGAGGACCGCATCGACGATCCGGAGCGCGGTGGATCGCTGGGCGAGCTGGCTGAGATTTGGAAACGGCCCGGACGCGATGACCCCGCCGGCGAGCCACAGCACGAGCACGGCCTGTGCGACCCCGACGAACGCGCCGGAGACCTGATCGAGCGTCCCGAGGAAGCCCGTGCCGAGCGCCTTCGACATCGCCCGTCCACCGGTCGCGCCGAGCGCCTCGCCGAGCCCGACCAGCCCGAGCAGGACCGACAGCACGACGATCGCGCGGATCGCCGGCGGGATGCCGTCGAGGAGCGGGATCGCGGCCGGCAGGATCGCCAGCCCGACGAGCGCCGCGATCGCGGCGCCGGTCAGGCCACACAGCTGCGGCAACGCCCCCGATCGGACGCCGAGGATGACCGCGATCACGATCAGCGCGATCGCGATCAGGTCCATCGGATTCACCGCCCGATCCTGACACAGCGCCGGCGGGAGGGCGTGTCAGCCGCCCGACGCCACCTCAAACGCGGCTTGCATGCGAATGCTCACGGAACGTCGAGCGTGATCGCCGGGGCATCACCGTGTGCCGAGATCGCCCAGGCGCCCGATGCCAGCGGGTCGAGGTGGACCTGGGTGGCCGTCAGCTGGGCAACCTCTCGGCTCAGGTTCCGATGCGCGTGTCGACTCTCGCCGGGCGGGCGGCCTCCCACGCGTCGATCGCGTCGGCCTTTCCGAGCAGGTAGCCGAGCTCGTCGGTGCCGCGCAGGAGCATCAGCTTCGCGAACGGGTCGACGTCGAACGGGAGGTCCTCGTCGCCCGGCAGGTGGACGACCTGCGACTCGAGATCGATGGTGAGCTCGATGTCGGGATCGGCCGCGCTCATCTCGAAGAGCTGGGTGAGCCGCTCCGGTGAGACGTTGATCGGCAGCAGGCCGTTCTTGAGGGCGTTGCCACGGAAGATGTCGGCGCAGCTCGTGGTGATCACCGCGCGGACGCCCCAGGCCACGAGCGCCCACGGCGCGTGCTCGCGCGACGAGCCGCAGCCGAAGTTGTCGCCGGCGAGGAGGATCTGGCGGCCGGCCATTTCCGGCTTGTCGAGCACGAACGCGGGATTCTTGAGGGACCCGTCCGCCTCGAACCGCCAGTCACGGAAGAGCGCGTCCCCGAGGCCCGCCTTGTCGGTGACCTTCAGGAAGCGCGCCGGCACGATCTGGTCGGTGTCGACGTTCTCGGCGGGCAGCGGGATGACCCGGCTCGAGAAGCTCGAATACGGTTCGGCCATCGCTCAGCGACTCGCGCGCATCAGCGGCCGCCCACGGCGCCGAGCGCCTCGATGCCCGGCAGGCGGCGCGGGTCGGCGATCACGCCGGCGATTGCGGAGGCAACCGCCGTCAGCGGCGACGCGAGGAACGTGCGGCCGCCCTTGCCCTGGCGACCCTCGAAGTTCCGATTCGACGTGCTCACCGCGTACTGGCCGGGCGTCAGCTGGTCACCGTTCATCGCGATGCACATCGAGCAGCCGGCCTCGCGCCAGTCCGCTCCCGCGGCGCGGAAGATGGCGTCGAGCCCCTCCCGCTCCGCCTCGCGCTTGACCTCGTCGGAGCCGGGCACGACGAGCATCCGCACGCCGGCGGCGACCTTGCGCCCGTCGAGCGCGGCCGCCGCGAGCCGAAGGTCGCTGATCCGGCCGTTCGTGCACGAGCCCACGAACACCACGTCGACCTTCTGGCCGAGGATCGGCTCGCCCGGCCGCAGGTCCATGTAGCCGAGCGCCTGCTCGATCGCACGTCGGCCCGGCCCGTCCGCGGTGGCCTCCGGATCCGGGACGTTGGCAGAGATCGGGAGGCCCATGCCGGGGTTCGTGCCGTACGTGATCATCGGCTCGAGGGCGGTGGCGTCGATCGAGATCGTCTTGTCGAACGTCGCGCCGTCGTCGGTCGGGAGCGTGCGCCACCGCTCCACGGCCGCGTCCCACGCGGCGCCCGTCGGTGCGTGCGTGCGGCCGGCGAGGTAGGAGAACGTCGTCTCGTCCGGCGCGATCAGGCCGGCGCGGGCGCCGCCCTCGATCGACATGTTGCAGATCGTCATGCGCTGCTCCATCGAAAGCGCCTCGATCGCCGACCCGCGGTACTCGAACACGTGGCCCGTTCCGCCGGCCACGCCGATGCGGGACAGCAGGTTCAGGATCACGTCCTTCGCGCTGACGCCGGGCGCGAGCCGTCCGTCGACCCGGACCTCGTAGGTCTTCGGCCGGCGCTGGAGCAGGCACTGCGTCGCGAGGACCATCTCGACCTCGCTCGTCCCGATGCCGAATGCGAGCGCGCCGAACGCACCGTGCGTGCTCGTGTGCGAGTCGCCGCAGACGATGGTCATGCCCGGCTGGGTGAGCCCGAGCTGCGGCCCGATGACGTGGACGATGCCCTGGCTCGGCGACCCGAGGCCGTGGAGCGGGATGCCGAACTCGGCGCAGTTTGCGGTGAGCTGGTCGACCTGGGCCGCGGCCATTGCGTCGAGGATGGGCAGGTTGCGCGGCGTGGTCGGTACCGAGTGGTCCGCCGTCGCGACCGTCCGCTCGGGATGCCGAACCGGCAATCCGCGCCGGCGCAGTCCGGTGAATGCCTGCGGGCTCGTGACCTCGTGGACGAGGTGCAGGTCAACGGCAAGGACGCTCGGCGCGTCCTTCGCCTGGGCGACCACGTGGTCGTCCCAGATCTTGTCGACGAGCGTCCGGGGCGCGGCAGCAGCATCCATGTCCGGCGCATTCTGCCCGACCGCACGAAATCGACGATCCACCGATCGTCGCGGTACCTAGACGGCGGCGGCCTTCGAGCGGAGCACGGCCAGGACACGCGGGTCGATCCAGCCTGGCGCGGTGGTGCGCTCCTCGAGGTTCTCGACGCCCATCCAGTCCTCGAGCGCGCCCTGCCAGGTCGAGTCCCAGTTCGACGGCAGCGCCGTCGGCGTGCCGGTCATCGGGCGCTCGCTCGCTTCCGGGCCCGCCTCGGCAACCTGGTCCGGGAACATCGGCGCGTAGACGTTGCCGAACCGGCCGCCGGGCTCCGCGCCGACCTTCGAGAGCAGCGAGCGGATCTCCGTGGCCAGGCCTTCGTCGAGCGGAGCAAGCTCCTCCGGCGTCGGTCGGTCCAGGTACAGGCGCTGGAGGTCCAGGAGGCCGCCGAGCTGGCCGATCGGATCGTCGTCGTGATCGACCCGCAGGTCGATCCAGCGGTCGTTCGCGCCGCCGTAGCCCGCGTTCGCACGGACGACGAGGAGCGACGCCGACTCGCGCCCGCGACGGTCGCCACCCTGCGCGTCGGCCGCGGCGAGGCACGCGACGAGCAGCTCGGGGAACGGGCGCCCGCCGGCGAGGAGCGTGTCGGCGAGACCGTCCACCACGGACGCCTGCGCGAGGATGTTGCCCTGGGCCGCGAACCCGGGACCGGTGAGGCCGCCGGCCCACGCGAAGCACCCGCCGCCCGTGTGCGTTGCCGAGCCGCCATGCGCGTCGACGATGCCGACCTGGCGCTGGCTCCGCAACGGATCCGCGCTCACGAGGCGCTCCAGCACCTGTGCCGCGGACATCCCGCTCGCCAGTCGCGCGAGGCCGCCCGGACCGAACGTCACGTTGGCGAACGACTGCGTGGCGACCGCCCCGACCCCGGCCTGCGCCCACGGCACCACGGCGCCGACAGCCAGGAACTTGGACTGGACGGCGACGCCGAGGTCGCCGGTCGCCGGATCGAGCGCGACGATCGAATACGTCATTGGCGCCGAGGGTACGCCGTCGGCCGCGCACACGAAGCGACGGCGTCCCGGAATCGAAACGCCGGACCGGGCGCTGCGCGCTGCAGCACCGGATCCGGCGTTGTTCTGAGGAGCGGCCGCCCGCAGGTCGGACGCTCCCGATCTAGCTCGCGCTGCGCCCGAGGCGGTTACCACCTCGGAGGGCGTTGACGACGAAGACAACGAGGATCGCGCCAAGGGTCGCGATCACGATGCTCTCGATGTTGATGCCGTTGACCGAGCCGATCTTGAAGACGCTCGTGGCGATGAAACCGCCGACGAGGCCGCCGACGATGCCGAGGACGACCATCATCAGGAGGCCCTCACGCGAGCCCATGACCATGTTGGCGAGGAAGCCGGCGATGGCGCCGACGATGATCCATGCGATGAAACCCATTTGAAGCTAGTCCCTTCCGTGTGTCGCCGGCGATCGATCGCCGTGCGCTGCATTGACGCTTGCTGACCCGGTGGGTCAGACCGGCTCGCGCTGGAAGATCGCGATGGCCTTGATCACGACGACCTCGAGGATCGTCCAGCCGACGAGCGCGACGAGCGCGGCGATGTCGAAAGTCGAGCCGCCAGCATGCAGCGCGTCCGATCGGAGGATGCCCTCGAACGGTCCGACGAAGAGCTGGCTGAGGTTGAGGATCCCCGACACGAGGCCGTTCGCCTCGCGGGCATCGAGGAGCAGGAGCACGAAGCGCGCCCCGATGACCAGCTGGATGAGCCCGAAAACGAGGACGACGATGCGCCTGCCGAGCTCCGGGCCGGCTGGGCTGGACGTGGTGACGCGGCTGTCCGTGCGGACCGTTTCGCGGGCGACGCTGACTGGTGCCGCGGTCTGGATCTGGCCGTCCGTGGGGCCGGCGAGCCCCGTGGTGGAGACGGTGCGTTGGGTGTTCTCGACTGTCATGGTTTCTCCAGGTGGAATGCGAACAGATGCGTCAGGACGTCAGACCGCGAATGCGGCCTGGGCGGCGATGGCTGCGGGAAGCAGGACGAGGATCGCGAGGGTGGCGATGACCAGGAGCGCGATACCGCGCAGGACGGCGACGACCCCGACGCCCCAAGGGCTGCGCCGGCCCGCCGACTGCGAGGGACCGGCGTCGGTGTACGGCGTGGACTCCCAGGTGAATTCCGACTGATCCATGGTCGATGCTTGCCTCCAGATCGCCTGATCGGCATCCGGGGAAGCGGGGGTCGATGGACCTCCGCCGGCTTGCGCTCCGGCCACTGCTGTCAGTTGCAGTGGAGCAGCGCCGCGTGGTATTGTCAACTGTAGTTATTCATATCAACTGTAGAGCACGAGGACGACATGGCACCAGCGATCGGGCCACTGTTGAAGCGGACTCGGCAGGTTCGCGCGCTATCGGCGGCAGACGTCGCGCGCGCGGCGGGCATCTCGGCGGCCTACCTCAGCAAGCTCGAGCGGGACTCGGTCAAGAAGCCGTCGCCGCCGGTCCTCCACCAGCTCAGCGAGGTGCTCGCCGTTCCGTATGCGGAGCTGATGCGCGCGAGCGGGTACCCCGTCCCTGGCGACGGCGCGGCGCCGAAGCAGGACACGATCGGCGCGGCGTTGTTCGCGGACCTCACGGTGGACGAGCGCGATGAGCTGCTCGAGTACCTGGCGTGGTATCGAGCCCGTCGCCAATCGCCGCGGGGACAGACGCTGGTGGTTGCGCCGATCGCGGGCTGATCAGCGCCGGCTCTCCAGCCCCGCCGCTCCGGCCACCGTCGCCCGGCAGTACTCGCCGCTTGTGCCGGCACCGAACCGTACCGGTTGCGCATTCAAGCATCGGCCCCGTAGACTGCACGCACCAATGGGCCTCTTCGACCAGCCTGACCGCCGCCCCGTCCGCGTCGCCGTGACGTCCGACGGCCGCCGCGTGCAGCTGCCCGTGGAGCAGCCCGAGGTACCCGTCCTCTCCCTTATCCGCTCGATCCTGGTCGGGATTGAGAGCCTCGTGCTCCTCATTACCGGCGCTCGGCGGGAGCACGGAGGGACGCGGAAGGACGATCGCAGCTAGCGATCACCACCACTGACGACCAACCGGACCCCCGCCAAGAGGCGGGGGTTTTTGTATGACCTGGAGGCCGACGTGATCGAAGCGGAGGGCGAACGCTCGTGACGCTGACCAAGCGCGACCGCGCGCGCCGGAGCCACATGCCGGCGGACGGGACCGAACACGCCGCAGCGGTGGAGCGGGCGCAGCGCGAGATGCTCCACGAAGGCTCGTCAACCTCGTCGGTCCCCACCGGCGAGCGCGGAGCGCGCCCACGGATCGGGGCGGACGTGCTGTGCGAGGCGCTCCTCCGCCAGGGCGTCGACGTCATGTTCAGCTACCCGGGCGGCGTGATCCTGCCGCTCTACGACATCCTGGGCGACTACCCGCAGCTGCGGCACGTGCTCGTTCGCCACGAGCAGGGTGGCGCCCACGCCGCCGACGGCTACGCCCGGGCGACCGGCAAGGTCGGCGTGTGCATGGGCACCTCCGGCCCGGGCGCCACGAACCTCGTCACCGGGATCGGCACGGCAATGCTCGACTCGATCCCGATGGTCGCGATCACCGGCAACGTTCCCTCCGCCCTCATCGGGAAGGACGCGTTCCAGGAGATCGACATCAACGGCATCACCCTGCCGATGACGAAGCACAACTACCTCGTCCGCGACGCCAACGAGCTGCCCCGCGTGATCGCCGAGGCATTCCACATCGCCCGCAGCGGCCGGCCCGGGCCGGTCCACGTCGACATCACGAAGGACGCGCTCCAGCAGGAAACCTCCGCCGAGCACCCGTCGGCCGAGGAGGTCGTGGCGGGACTGCCGGGCTTCCGCCCCACGATGGACGGCAACTACAAGCAGCTCAAGCTCGCCGCCGCCGAGATCGCGGCGGCAGAGCGACCCGTGATCCTCGCCGGCCACGGGATCCTCCATGCCGGCGCCGAGGCGGAGCTCCTCGCGTTCGCCGAGAAGCTCAACGCGCCGGTCGCGTGGACCCTCCTGGGCATCGGCGCGCTGGACGAGCGGCATCCCCTCGCCTACGGGTTCATGGGCATGCACGGCTGGAAGCACGTCAACCGAGCGATCCAGTCGGCGGATCTCCTGTTCGCGATCGGGATGCGCTTCGACGACCGGGTTACCGGCAACGTGCGCACGTACGCGCCGTACGCGCGAATCGTCCACGTCGACATCGACCCGGCCGAGATCGGCAAGAACGTCGCCGTCGAGGTGCCGATCGTGGGCGATGCGAAGCGTGTGCTGGCAACCCTCACCCCGATGGTCGAGGCCGTCTCCGCCGAGCAGCGCGCGCCATACCTGGAGCAGCTGGCGGGCTGGAAGCGCGAATCGGAAGCCAGCTCGTGGCACGGCTCCGGGGCGTGGCGCGACGGCCAGCTTTCCGCTGACTATGTCGTCGAGCGGATCGGCGAGCTGACGGAACACGAGGGCATCTACGTCGGCGATGTCGGCCAGAACCAGATGTGGCTCGCCCGCTACGCGGGCTTCCGCCACCCGAACACGCATCTGTCCTCGGGCGGCCTCGGGACCATGGGCTACGCGGTCCCGGCGGCGATGGGCGCCGCGCTCGGTGTCCCGGATCGCGAGGTCTGGGCGATCGTCGGCGACGGCGGCTTCCAGATGACGTCGCAGGAGCTGATGACGCTCGTCCAGGACGAGATCCCGGTGAAGATCGCGCTCTTCGACAACAAGAAGCTCGGGATGATCCGGCAGTGGCAGGAGATCATCTACGCGGGCAACTTCCACTCGGCCCACCTGATGGGCCCGGACTACCTGAAGCTCGCCGAGGCCTACGGCATCCCGTCGATGAAGGCGTCGACGCCGGCCGCAGTCGACGAAGCGATCCGGTTCGCACAGGGCGTCAAAGGGCCGGCCCTCATCTGGTTCGAGATCGCCGGCGAGCAGAACGTCTTCCCGATGATGCCGGCGGGCAAGGGCCTGTCCGACCTGATCGAGGAGTGGGGGACCGCCGAATGACCGTCGAGCAGCCCGCGCAGCCTGCCCACACCGCGCCGCCGCCGCGGGCGCTCCCGGGCGGCGGCCAGTCTCGCCTCCACCGGCTCGTCGCGATCGTGGTCGACAAGCCCGGCGTCCTGAACCGGGTCTCGAGCCTCATGCGCGCCCGCAACTTCAACATCGACTCGCTCGCGGTCAGCCGCACGGACCGCCCGGGCCTGTCGCGGATGACCATCAGCCTTCACGGCGACGACATCGCGGTCGAGCAGGCCGCGAAGCAGCTGTACCGGCTGATCGACGTGCTGAAGGTCCAGGACGTCACCGCCGAGCCGACCGTGGAGCACGAGCTCGCATTGATCAAGCTGCGGGTGACGGACGCGAACCGCGGCGAGGTGCTGAAGGTGATCGAGCTGGCGCGCGGGCGCGTGCTGGACGTCGCGACCGAGGCGGTCATCGCCGAGGTGAGCGGCAGCGAGGCCGAGGTCGACGCGTTCATCGCGATCGTCCGCGGCTTCGGGGTCAAGGAGCTGGTCCGAACCGGGGCCGTCGTCATGGCGCGCGGCGCCGGATCCATCGAGGAGGCAGTGAAGCGATGAGCACGGGAGTCGCCAGGTGACCGCACGCATGTACTACGACGCTGATGTTGACCCTGCGGCGCTCGCGGGGCAGTTCGTCGCCGTGATCGGGTACGGCAGCCAGGGGCACGCCCACGCGCTCAATCTCCGGGACTCCGGCGTCGACGTGGTCGTCGGGCTCGCCGAGGGTTCCAAGAGCCGCGCGCTCGCCGAGGCGGCCCATTTTCGTGTCGAAACGGTGGCAGAGGCGGTTCGCACGGCGGACGTCGTGATGATCCTGGTGCCGGACACGGCCCAGAAGGCGGTGTACGACGCCGAGATCGCGCCCAACATGCAGCCGGGCACGCTCCTGATGTTCGCCCACGGCTTCAACATCCGGTTCGGGCGGATCAGCCCGGGGCCGGGCATCGACGTGGGGATGGTCGCGCCGAAGGGCCCCGGCCACCTGCTTCGCAGCGTGTACTCGGCCGGTGGCGGTGTGCCCGCGCTCTTCGCGGTCGAGCAGGACAGCACTGGCACTGCGCGAGCGCGGACCCTCGCCTACGCCCGCGCCATCGGCGCGACGCGCGCCGGCGTCCTCGAGACGACCTTCAAGGAGGAGACCGAGACCGACCTGTTCGGGGAGCAGGCGCTGCTCTGCGGCGGCGTGTCGGCGCTCATCAAGGCGGCGTTCGAGACGCTGGTCGAGGCCGGCTACCAACCGGAGCTCGCCTACTTCGAGACGATGCACGAGCTCAAGCTGATCGTGGACCTGATGTATCGCGGCGGGCTCAACTTCATGCGCTTCAGCGTCAGCGACACCGCCGAGTTCGGGGACTACGTGTCCGGGCCGCGCATCGTCGAGGGCGTGAAGGCGACGATGAAGGACGTTCTCGGCGACATCCAGACCGGGGCCTTCGCCAATCGATGGATCGCCGTGCAGGAGGCCGGCGGCGCCGAGTTCCGCGAGCTGCGCGAACGCGACCGCAATCACCAGATCGAACAGGTCGGCGCGGAGCTGCGGGCGCAGATGCAGTTCCTGGATCCGGTGGTGATCAAGGCGGGCGAGGCGCAGGCGATGGTCAGCGGTGCCGCCGCTGCATCCTCCGGCGACGGCCAGCCGGCGACTCGCACGCAACCAAGCTCCGATCGGACCTTCGACGCCTGATGGCCCGAGCGCCACGCGCCCGTTCGAAGCCCGCCGGGCCGCTCGCCCCGACGGACCGCGTTCGCGTCTTCGACACGACCCTCCGCGACGGCGAGCAGGCGCCCGGCGCCGGTCTCACCGCGGCCGAGAAGCTCGAGGTCGCCCGCCAGCTGATGCGCCTGAAGGTGGACGTGATCGAGGCCGGCTTCCCGGCCGCCTCGAACGGCGACTTCGAGGCCGTCAACCGGATCGCCCGCGAGACGAAGGGCGGGATCGCGGTCGCCGCGCTCGCGCGCTGCCGCGACGGCGACCCGCAGCGCGCCATCGAGGCGATCAAGGTCGCCGAGCGGCCGCATCTCCACGTGTTCATCGCGACCAGCGACATCCACCTCAAGCACAAGCTCCGGATCGATCGCGAGACGGCACTCGCTGAGGCGGTCCGCTGGGTCGCCTATGGCCGCCAGCAGCTCGGGCGCGATGTCGAGATCGAGTTCAGCGCCGAGGACGCGTCGCGCACGGATCCGGAGTTCCTGCTCAAGGTCTACGAGGCCGTCGTCGAGGCCGGCGCGTCGACGATCAACATCCCGGACACGGTCGGATACGCGATCCCGTCGGAGTTCGCCGCGCTCGTAGGTCGGGCGGTGGCGCTCCTGGGGAGCCAGGCCACGATCTCGGTCCACTGCCACAACGACCTCGGACTGGCGACCGCGAACACGCTCGCCGCCGTGCAGGCCGGCGCGCGCCAGGTCGAGGTCACGATCAACGGCCTTGGCGAGCGCGCCGGCAACGCTTCGCTCGAGGAGGTCGTGATGGCCCTCCGCACGCGCCCGACGCAGTTCCCCGATCTCGCGAGCGGCGTCCAGACCGAGCACCTGACCGCGGCCTCGCGCCTGGTCAGCTACCTGACCGGATTCGCCATCCAGCCAAACAAGGCCGTCGTCGGCGGCAACGCGTTCGCCCACGAGTCGGGCATCCACCAGGACGGCGTGATCAAGAACCCGCTGACCTACGAGATCATGACCCCGCAGTCGGTGGGACTGACCGGCTCGTCGATCACGATCGGCAAGCTCTCCGGCCGGCGCGGCCTCGCGAACAAGCTCGCCGACCTGGGCTACACGCTCGAGGGCGACGCGCTCGACGCGGTCTACCGGCAGGCGATGGACCTCGCCGACGAGAAGAAGGACGTCACCGACGACGACCTGATCGCGCTCGTCGAGCAGCGAGTGTCCGAGGTCCCGCAAGCTGTCCGGCTCGAAGGCTGGAACGTGACCTCGTCGCACGGGGGCAAGGCGACCGGGATGGTCGCACTCACCGTGGGCGGCGAGGACCACGCGAAGGCGGCGATCGGCAACGGGCCGGTCGATGCGCTGTTCGAGGCGGTGGACGCCGCGGTCGAGCCGGTGTTCGGCTGGCACCCGGTGCTCCAGACCTACGAGATCAAGGCGGTCTCCGGTGGCGAGGATGCGCAGGGCCGAGTGCTGGTTCGGTGCCGCCGCTCCAACGACGCCGGGCCGGGTGCGCTGATCGTGTCCGGCCACGGGTTGAGCACGAACATCATCGAGGCCTCGATCGAGGCATACCTCGTCGCGGTCAACAAGCTCCACGGGGCCACCGGCTCCGCGGCCTCCGCATTCGTGGCCACGCGAACGGCCGAGCTGCCTTGACGACCTATCGGATCGCCTCGATCGGGGGCGACGGGGTCGGACCGGAGGTGGTTGCGGGCGCGCGGGCCGTGCTCGACGCGGTTGCGGCGCGCGACGGGTTCGCGATCGACTGGCTCGACGTCGTGGCCGGCGGGGCGGCGATCGATGCCTACGGCTCGGCGCTCCGAACCGACGACCTGGACGCGGTCGCGACCTGCGATGCGGTGCTGCTCGGCGCGGTCGGTGGGCCGCGCTGGGACGATCCGGACGCCATGGTCCGGCCGGAGCAGGCGCTGTTCGCGCTCCGCGGCGGGCTCGAGCTCTTCGCCAACCTGCGGCCGGTGACGATCCTTCCGGCGCTCGTGCCGTCCTCGCCGGTTCGCCCCGAGGTGCTCGAGGGCGTCGACCTGCTGATCGTGCGAGAGCTCACCTCGGGGCTGTACTTCGGCCGGCCGTCGGAGCAGCGCGATACGCCCGAGGGCCGCGTCGGCATCGACACGCTCTGGTACACGGAGGGCGAGATCCGGCGGGTGGTTCGCCTCGCGTTCGAGCTCGCGCGGGGCCGGCGGGGGAGGCTCACCAGCGTCGACAAGGCGAACGTCCTCGCGACGTCGCGGCTGTGGCGCAAGGTCGTCGAAGAGGTCCGGCCGGAATACCCCGGCGTCGAGGTCAACCACCAGCTCGTCGATTCGTGCGCGATGCTGCTCGTTCGGCGCCCGTCGTCGTTCGACGTCCTGGTCACCGAGAACCTGTTCGGCGACATCCTCTCGGACGAGGCGGCGGTGCTGGCCGGCAGCCTCGGGATGCTCCCGTCGGCGTCCGTCGGGGACCGCCGGACCGAGCACGGCCGGTTCGGCCTGTACGAGCCGATCCATGGCTCGGCGCCGGACATCGCCGGCCGCGATCTCGCCAATCCGGCGGGCACGATCCTGTCGGCAGCCATGCTCCTGCGCTGGTCGCTCGGGCTGGATGCGGCGGCCGTATCCGTCGAGGCGGCGGTGGCCGCGGCGATCGACGACGGCTACCGGACGGCCGACCTGGTCCCGTCGGATGGCGATCGGACCGGCCTGACCGTGGTCGGGACGCGGGCGATGACCGTCGCGATCATCGAGCGGCTCGGCGTCAGCGTGGCGGCCGCGACGTGAGCGCGGTCGTGACGGATCCGGTCGTCATGTACGACACGACGCTCCGCGACGGCACGCAGGGCGAGAACATCACGCTGTCGCTGGCGGACAAGCTGCGCGTCGCCCGCCTCCTGGACGAATACGGCATGCCCTACGTCGAGGGCGGCTGGCCCGGCTCGAACCCGAAGGACGTCGAGTTCTTCAAGGCCGCGAAGAACCTGCGATGGGCGACCGCCAGGCTCGCCGCATTCGGCTCGACACGGCATCGTTCGAATGCGGCCAAGGACGACCCAAACCTCACCGAGCTCCTCCGGGCCGAGACGCCCGTCGTGACGATCTTCGGCAAGAGCTGGGAGCTCCACGTGACCGAGGTCCTCGGCGCGACGCTCGACGAGAACCTGGCGATGATCGCCGAGAGCGTCCGGCTGATCGTCGACGACGGCCGCGAGCTGATCTACGACGCCGAGCATTTCTTCGACGGCTACAAGGCGAATCCCGCGTACGCGCTCCGGACCCTGCGCGCGGCGGTCGACGGCGGCGCCCGGACGCTCGTCCTGTGCGACACGAACGGCGGCACGTTGACCAGCGAGCTGCTCGAGATCCTCGCCGCGACCCGCGCGGACCTCGCCCCGGTCGCTGGCGACGCGCCGGCCGCCGCGCTGACCTTCGGCATCCACACCCACAACGACGCGGAGCTCGCCGTGGCGAACTCGCTCGCAGCCGTGCAGGCGGGCATCCGCCACGTCCAGGCGACGATCAACGGCTACGGCGAGCGGACCGGCAACGCGAACATGGTCAGCGTGCTCGCCGGCCTCGCGCTCAAGACCAGCCTCGAGCTGCGGCCGCTCGGCGGCGGCGATCTCACCGCGCTGACGGATCTCTCGCGCGCGGTCGCCGAGATCGCGAACCAGGCGCCGAACGATTACCAGCCGTACGTGGGGCGGTCGGCCTTCGCGCACAAGGGCGGCGTGCACGGCGCGGCCGTCGCGAAGGTGGAGCGGAGCTACCAGCACATCGACCCGACCGCGGTCGGGAACGCGGGCCGGCTCGTCGTGTCCGAGCTCGGCGGCAGGGCCAACACGTCGATTCGGGCGCGCCAGCTCGGCCTCCAGCTCGACGGCGTGGTCGAGCCCGGGGTGCTCTCGAACCTGATCAAGCAGCTCGAGAGCGAGGGCCTCTCGTTCGAGGGCGCCGAGGCATCGTTCGAGCTGCTGATCCGGCGCCACCAGGCCGGCTATGCGCCGCCGTTCCGCCTCGTCGACTACACCTGCCTCGTCGAGCAGCGCGCCGGCGCCGAGCTGCGGGCGGAGGCGACCGTCAAGGTCGAGGTCGACGGCGAGCTCCTCCACACCGCCGCCGAGGGCAACGGGCCGGTCAACGCGCTCGACGCGGCGCTCCGCAAGGCCCTCCGCGCGTTCTACCCGGTCCTCGACAGCGTCCACCTGTACGACTACAAGGTCCGGATCATCGATTCGGGATCGGCAACCGCCGCGAAGACCCGGGTGACGATCGAATCGACCGATGGCGCCCTCGAATGGTCGACGATGGGCTCCGATACGAACATCATCGCGGCCTCGGCGATCGCGCTCGGCGACTCGCTCGAGTACGCGATCTGGAAGCGCGGCGCCGAGCTTCGACGCCGCGATGAGCGACACTTCACCACCGTGATCTCCGGGGAAGGAGCGAGATGACCGCCGCACAGCCATCGACCACGACCGGCCCGACGCTCCACCTGGCGCGCTGGACGGTGACCTCGAGCAGCAATGCCCAGAGCCGCGGCGCCGTCGTGATCGAGGCGGGCACCCACCACTGGCGCGCCTCAGCCGAGGGCAACGGGGCCGTCGACGCGCTGTTGAAGGCGGTCGATGCCGCGCTCGTCGACGTCCTGGAGGGCCACCCGAAGCTGGTCGGCTACGACGTCCACGCCCTCGGGGAGGGGCCGGACGCGGAGGGCCTGGTCATTGTCGCCATCGAGCCGCCGGCGGGCCTCGAGGGCGGCCGATCCGCGGGCCTCTACCAGGGCAAGGCCCGCAGCACGAACATCATCGCCGCCTCGATCGAGGGCTATGTCGAGGCGCTCAACGCGATGCTCGCCGAGCCACACTGGGCCGGCGCCGCTGAGTCCGCCGGTCGCGGCCGACGCTCCGCCCCCGAGACCCACGGCCGCCGCGCGGAACTGGATGACGAGGCGGCAGATCACGGTGCCCCCTGGTTCGACCGCTGACGCCCGATTGGTGACGAGCGGGCCAATCGCGTATTCGGGCGAGGCGGGGGCGTTCGCCGAGGACGCCGCGATCGTGGTGTTCGGGGACGTGCCGAAGCTCCCCGTCGGGTCGTTCCGGGAGGTGTTCGAGGCGGTTGCGTCGCGGGCCGCGGATGCCGGCGTGGTGCCCGTCGAGAACCTCGTCAACGGCACGATCCGCGAGACCTACGACCTCCTCCTCGAGCACGCGCTCCGGATCGACGGTGAGGTGGTGGTGCCGGTGGACCTGTGCCTGGCGGCGCTCCCGGGCCGGCCGATCGAGTCGATCGAGCGCGTCTATTCGCACATCCAGGCGCTCGGCCAGGCGGAGCGCTTCCTGCGCACGCGGCCGTGGTCGCTCCTGACCACCTACAACACCGCCGGCGCCGGGCGCTTCATCCTCGGCCGTGCGGACACAGCGGCCGCCGCAGTCCTGTCGCGCCGAGCGGCCGAGTCGTTGGGCCTCGAGATCCTCGCCCAGTCGATCCAGGACGTGCCGGACAACCGGACGCGATTCCTGGTGCTCGGCAGACCCGGTCCCGGATCGCCGCGGCTTCGAGACGGCGAGCCCGCAGAGCGCTGGCGGACCACGCTTGCCTTCGGCGTCCGCAACGAGCCGGGCACGCTCCTCGCCGCGCTCCAGATGTTCGCGAACCGGTCGATCAACCTGTCCAAGCTCGAGTCGCGGCCGAGCCGGGAGGCCGCCTGGGAGTACGTGTTCTGGGCGGATCTCGACGCGCGCCAGGAAGACTCGGAGTGCGCGATGGCCCTCGACGAGCTCCGTGCCGTCGCGTCGATGGTCCGTGTTTTCGGTTCGTATCCGCGGGCGCCCCAGGGCTGACAGCCCGCGTACCCTGCAGGCAAGGATGGACGACGCGTTCCGCACCGAGATGGCCGCCGGCTACCGGCTCGACGAGCCGGCCGTGATCCTCGGCGCGCCGATGCGCGGCGACGAGGTCCTGACGGACGTCCGGGTCCAGATCGCGCTCTCGCGGATCAACCGGCACGGGCTCGTCGCGGGCGCGACGGGCACCGGCAAGACGAAGACGCTCCAGATCCTGGCCGGGCAGCTCTCTGCCCTCGGCGTCCCGGTCTTCGCGGTGGACGTCAAGGGCGACGTCTCGGGGATCGGCGCCCCCGGCGACGCAACGGACCCCCACGTCATCGAGCGTTGCACGTCGATCGGCTGGACCTTCCAGCCGGGCGGGCACCCGCTCGAGCTGCTGTCCCTCTCGGGCAAGAGCGGCGCGCACGTCCGGGCGAGCGTCTCGTCGTTCGGGCCGCTGCTGCTGGGCAAGGTGCTGCAGCTCAACGACACCCAGACCTCGATCCTCTCGCTCGTCTTCCGGTACTGCGACGACCAGCACCTGCCGCTGCTCGATCTCGCCGACCTCCGCACGACCCTCAAGTTCCTCGGCTCGGACGACGGCAAGCCAGTGCTCGAAGACCTCGGCGGCATCAGCCCGGCCTCGCTGGGCGTGATCCTGCGAGCGATCGTAACCATCGAGGAGGACGGCTCGGATATCTTCTTCGGCGAGCCGGAGTTCGACGTGACCGATCTCCTGCGAACGACGCTCGACGGGCGCGGGATGGTCACGCTGCTCGAGGTCGCCGACGTCATGGACCGGCCGCGCCTGTACTCGACGTTCGTCCTGTGGATGCTGGCGCGGCTGTACGAGACGCTCCCGGAGGTCGGCGACCTGCCGAAGCCGAAGCTCGCCTTCTTCTTCGACGAAGCCCACCTGCTGTTCCAGGACGCATCGCAGGCGCTCCTCGATGAGGTCGAGCGCACCGCGCGGCTCATCAGGTCGAAGGGCGTCGGGGTGTATTTCGCGACGCAGGCACCGACGGACATCCCGTCACCGGTGCTGTCGCAGCTCGGCAACCGCGTCCAGCACGCGCTGCGGGCGTTCACGCCCGACGATGCCGACGCGCTCAAGAAGACCGTTCGGACGTTCCCGATGACGACGGACTACGACGTCGAGCAGACGATCCAGTCGCTCGGGATCGGCGAAGCGCTGGTCACCGTGCTGTCACCGAAGGGGGTGCCGACGCCGCTCGCCGCGACGCGGCTCATCCCGCCCGATTCGCGGATGGCGCCGCTGACGGACCAGGAGCTTGCGCAGCTCATCGCCGCGTCGCAGCTGAACGCGCGCTACGGCACGACGATCGACAAGGAGAGCGCCCACGAGATCATCACGGCGCGCCTTGCCACAGCGCACCAGGCCGTTGCGCAGGCGGCGGCCGCGGCCGCGCCGGCGGCCCCGGGAGCGACGCGAGTTGCGGCGCCGACCGCGCAATCAGCCCAGAACGCGGCGCTCGGCGGCATGACGCCCGCCCAGTACCGGGCCGAGCTCCAGCGCCAGGTCCGCGCCCAGGAACAGGATCGTCGCGCAGCGGAGCGCGAGCGCAAGGCCGAGGAGCGCGAGGCGAAGATCGCCGAGCGCGCCCGCCAGCGCACGATCAACACGACGGTCCGCACCGTTGGTCGGGTGGCAACCTCCCGTCTGGGTCAATCGCTCATCCGCGGCGTGTTCGGCACGATCTTCGGCGGGAAGACCTGACCTTCGCGATCCCTCTCAGCGTGGGCCCTTGCCGCCAGCGCGTGCGCCCGCTCGGCGGGCGGCTATCCCGGCCGCGACGATCGCCAGTGCGATCAGCAGACCGGCGATGCCAATGCCAATGCCGATTGGGGTCATGTCGACGGGCGAAGTCACGCCGACCGGCGCGCCGCCGCCGAACGCGCTTGGGCTTGGGCGTGGCGGAGCGCCGCTCTCCGGGGACGAGGTCCACGCGGTCGATGACGCGCTGGACTCGGGCTGTGCGCTCGGCGTTGCGAGCGTCACCGCGCTGGCCGGTGTGGTTGGTGGCGGCGCCCCGGAACCGCGGGCAGTCGGCCGAACGCTTGCGTTTGGGCTCGCCGCAGCGAGGCCGAACGTTGCCGCAGTCGCGGTGTCATGGACGATGGCGACCGTGCAGGTCGCGCGCTGGCCGGCGCAGGCGCCCGACCAGCCGCTGAAGACCGAGCCCGGGCTCGCCGTCGCGGTCAGGCTGACCTCGCGCCCGTAGGCGAATGTGGCCGTGCAGACGGCGCCGCAGTTGATGCCGGTGGGGCTGCTCTTCACGATGCCCTTGCCCGCCCCTGTCTTGAATACCTCGAGGCTCAGATGTTTCGCGTCGAACGCGTACTCCACGGTTGCATTGCCGCTGAGGGCGAGCTCGAGAGCGGGCAGGTTGGTCGTGTACGCGGGGTCCAGCCGATAGTCCGTGCAATCGCCGGGCGCGGGAATCGGCGCGTCGGCGTAGGCGGCGCTATCCGATTTGGAGACGAAGCAGGTCCGGCTCCCACCATCCACGATTGAGTCGAGGACCACGCCGATGTTCGGCGTGGTCAACAGCGTGCGGTACTGATAGCTGCACGTGCTCGGGGCCGAGGGATCGGTTACGAGGAAGCACTCGATGTGCCCGTCGTACGACAGGACCGTGCCGCTGCCATCGCCAACGAGCTTGATCGTCAGCGTGTAACACACAAACGGGTCGGCGCAGTTCAGGCCGGCGGCGCTGGCCCGGTGCGGCGCCACATTGAGGAACAGCGTCAGGACGAGCGCGAGGAGCAGGGCACACACCGGTGTCACGCGCACATGCTCGACCGACCAACCTCGTGACCCGTCGCGCATCGTGCCTCCTCTGCCCCGATCGATGGGCCCACGCTACGGCCGGCGGAGGCAACCCGGCTACGGGTGTTTCCCTACATCTCGACCTCAGGAACCGTGATTTCACGGCCCCACCGCCGCTGGCGACGGGGCGCGGCGGGGCCAGGCGGTACGATGGCCGAAACGAAACCAAACGGAGCTATCCATGACCCTCACAGCCACGAAGCCACACCTGATCTACCTCGCCGGCAAGTGGGTCGATTCACCCGACCTCCTCGAGGTCGACAACCCCGCCGACCCGAACGCGCCGGCCGGAGCGACCTACGCCGCGACCGAGGCGCAATACGAGGAGGCGGTGACCGCCGCCGTGGCGGCCTTCCGCGAGACGCGCGCGCTGCCGGTGTACGAGCGGAGCCGCGCCCTGCGCGAGATCAGTGCAGGGATCAAGGACCGCCGCGAGGAGCTCGGCCGGATCCTGAGCCTGGAGGCGGGCAAGCCCATCCGCGATGCCCTGACCGAGGTCGATCGGTCGGTCTTCACGTTCCGCCTTGCCGCCGAGGAGGCGGAGCGGATGGTCGGCGAGGTGATCCCGCTCGACCTGGTGGCCGCGTCGCGTGGTCGGTTCGGCGTCACCCGGCGGTTCCCGATCGGACCCGTCGCCGGCATCAGCCCGTTCAACTTCCCGCTCAACCTGGCGGCGCACAAGATCGCCCCCGCGATCGCCGCCGGCTGTTCGATCGTCCTGAAGCCGGCCACCAAGGATCCGCTGACGATCCTCACCGTCGCCGAGATCATCGACGCGGCCGGCCTGCCGGCGGGCAGCGTGAGCGTCCTGCCGATGACCCGCGAGCTGGGCGACCGGATGGTCTCCGACCCGCGCTTCAAGCTCCTGACCTTCACCGGCAGCCCGGCCGTGGGCTGGCGGATGAAGGAGCGGGCCGGCAAGAAGAAGGTCGTGCTGGAGCTCGGCGGCAACGCCGCGGTCATCATCGACAAGACCGCCGATGTCGCCTGGGCCGTGAAGCGGATCCTCGTGGGCGGCTTCAGCTACGCCGGCCAGTCGTGCATCAGCGTGCAGCGCATCTTCGTCCACGAGGCGGTCGCGGACGCGTTCCGCGAGCAGCTCGTCGCCGGCGTCGCGCGCCTCAAGGTCGGCGATCCGCTCGACCCCACGACAGACCTCGGCCCGCTGGTCGACCAGGCGAACGCCGTGCGGACGCAGCGCTGGGTCGATGAAGCCGTCGCGGCCGGCGGCGAGGTCCTGGCGGGCGGCAAGGCGAGCGGCGCCTTCTTCGAGCCGACCGTCCTCGCGAACGTGCCCGCGAGCGCCCAGGTCTGCAGCAACGAGGCCTTCGCCCCGCTCGTCGTCCTGTTCACGTTCTCCGACTTCGACGAGGCCATCGCCGAGGTCAACGACAGCGACTTCGGCCTCCAGACGGGCGTCTTCACGAACGACCTCGCACATGCCTGGCAGGCGTTCAACGAGCTCGAGGTCGGCGGTGTCGTGATGAACGACATCTCCAGCTACCGGGTCGACCACATGCCGTACGGCGGGGTCAAGGACTCGGGCCTCGGCCGAGAGGGCCTGCGCTGGTCGATCGAGGACATGACCGAGCTCAAGCTGATGGTCGTCGCCCAGCCGCAGTAGGCCGATCGGCACTCGCGCCTGGCGGCGGCAGGCGTCACGCTGCAGACGCCGATCCGATCCGCACCGTTGGAGGGCCGGAGGTTGAACATCGACTTCGCTGGAGGCTTCGGGCTGATGTCGCTCTTCGGATTCCTGATCGTGATCGTCTTCTGGGGCCTGATCATCACAGCGCTGGTCCTCGGGATCCGCTGGCTCATCCGCGCGGACCGCCGCGGCCAGGTTCCACCGCCGCCGGCAACGATGGACCCCCTCGAGGTCCTCCGGCACCGCTACGCCAAGGGCGAGATCGACGAAGAGGAGTTCGACCGCCGGCGCAGGACGCTGACCGGCGGCTGACCGGACGAGGTCAGTCGGTACACTCGCAACGTGGCGGAGCGAAGGACACGAACGGCGGCCGACCTGCTCGTCGCGTGCCTCGAGGCGGAGCGCTGCGAGTACGTGTTCTCGGTGCCCGGCGAAGAGACGCTGGACATGCTCGAGTCGCTGTCGCGGAGCGAGGCGATCCGCCACATCACGACGCGCCACGAGCAGGGCGCCGCGTTCATGGCGGACGTCTACGGGCGGCTGACCGGCCGCGCCGCCGTCGCGATGGCCACCCTCGGGCCCGGCGCGACGAACCTCCTGACCGGCATCGCCGACGCCTATCTCGATCGGGCGCCGGTCGTCGCGATCACGGGGCAGGCGTCGTCGGAGAAGCTCCACAAGGAAGCCCACCAGGTCGTCGACGTCGTCGACATGTTCAAGCCGGTCACGAAGTGGAACGCCAGGATCGAGCGGACGGCCGTCATCCCCGAAATCATGCGCAAGGCCTTCCGGGTCGCGACGCTCTCGAAGCCCGGACCGACGCATGTCGAGCTCCCGGAGAACATCGCCGGCACCGCGCTCGCCGCCGACGATCCGATTCGCCCGCTGGTGCCCGGCAAGCCCTACTTCCCGGAGCCGAGCCACGACGCGATCGCGCATGCCGCGCGGCTGATCAACGGCGCCCAGCGCCCGATCGTCCTCGCCGGCAACGGGGTGCTCCGGCGCCGGGCATCGGACCAGCTGCGTGCACTGGCGAAGGGGCTGCACGTGCCCGTCGCGGCGACGTTCATGGGCAAGGGCGCGATCGACGATCGGTCGCACCTGTCGCTGATGGCGGTCGGCCTCCAGGCCCGCGATCACGTCCTGACCGGCTTCGATCGAGCCGACCTCGTGATCGCCGTCGGCTACGACCTCGTCGAGTACGCGCCCGCGTCCTGGAACCCGGACGGGACGAAGCGAATCATCCACATCGACACCCAGCCCGCCGAGGTCGACGCCGACTACCAGCCGGAGATCGAGCTGATCGGCGACATCGGGGGCGCGCTCGAGGAACTCCTCGCCGCGACCCTCCCGGGTGGCGTCGGCGGCCGGAGCGCGACGCAGCGCCACGAATCCCGGGAGACCCTCGTCCACGCCGACCTCCGGACGGCGCTCCTCGCGGACCTCCAGGCGGGCGAGTCGAACGACGGCTACCCGATCACGCCGCAGCGCGCCATCTACGACCTGCGACGCGCGCTCGGGCCGGACGACATCGTCGTCAGCGACGTCGGCGCGCACAAGGTCTGGGTCGCCCGGCTGTACCAGGCCTACGAGCCGAACACGGTCATCATCTCGAACGGGTTCGCCTCGATGGGCATCGCGCTGCCCGGCGCGATCGCGGCGAAGCTCGTCCACCCGGATCGGAAGGTCGTGGCCCTCTGCGGCGATGGCGGCTTCCTCATGAACGCGCAGGAGCTCGAGACGGCCAAGCGGATCGGGGCCGGGGTCGTCGTCGTGATCTGGCGCGACAACGGCTACGGGCTGATCGACTGGAAGCAGCGCAACGCGTTCGGGCGGCCGTACGCGGTCGAGTTCGGCAACCCGGACTTCGTGGACTTCGCGCGGTCGTTCGGGATCCCGGGCTTCCGCGCGGACAGCGCCGACGAGCTGTACCCGACCCTGATGCGCGCGCTCGAGCTGCCCGGGCCGTCGGTGATCGACGTCCCGATCGACTACGCGGAGAACGTGCGGCTCACCGAGCGACTCGGAGCGCTGGCCGATCTCGTCTGAGGCTCCGCGCTACTCCTCCGACTGGCGACCGGCGCGCAGGAACGACAGCGACCGGCGGCGCGCCGTCGCGAACGGCCCGTCGGGAACGTGGACCACGCCGTTGTCGGCCGGTTCCGGATCCGTCCTCCAGGCGGGCAGTGGCGGGGGCGTGGGCGCGGCACGGGGTGCGGGCGCGGCGCGGTAGTCGGGCAGCTCCGCCATCACCGAGATCGGGATGTCGTCGCGCTGTTCCAGCGCTGCGATGTCCACCCACGGCAGGTCGCGATCCGCGCCCGGGCGGCCCAGCAGGTAGCCCTGGCCCGCGGTGATCCCGAGCCGACGTGCGGTGCGGAGCTGGGCGGACGTCTCGACACCCTCGGCGATCGTGGTTGCACCCAGCCGGTCGGCCATCTCCACGATCGAGCGCAAAACGGAGTGGGTCTTGTCGTGACCCTCGCCGGCCCGCTGGACGAGCGACAGGTCGATCTTGACGACGTCGAACCGGAACTGGCTGAGCAGGCGCAGCCCGGCGTTGCCGGCACCGACGTCGTCGGCGGCGACGCGGACCCCGGCGTTCTGCACGCCCAGCAGGGCCGCGCGGAGGCGTTCCGGGTCGCGGATGGCCTCGCGCTCGGTGAGCTCCAGGACGATCCGGCCGGGCGGCATGCCGTGCCGGCGGATGATCGACAGGAAGGTCGTGGCGCTGAACTGCGGCGACTCGAGCGTGCGCGGCGAGACGTTGACGCTGAGCGTGACGGACTCGTCGAGGCCGCGGGCGCCGCGCAGCACCACGTCCAGGGCGGCGCGATCGAGGTCGTCGACGCGGCCGGCGACCTCCGCGGCATCGAACAGGGCGCCGGCGTGCGCGAAGGTCGATTCCTTCGGGACGCGGACGAGGCCCTCGTAGCCCATGACCCGGCCGGTGGTCAGGTCGATGATCGGCTGGTAGACCGGCGTGAGCGTGCCCGCCTCGATGACCGCGCTGATCGCCGCTGACAGCTCGGCGCGCATGCCCTCGTCGACGTGGCCGTGATCCTTCTCGGCGTCGTACATCGTGACCACGGTGCGGCCGGTGCGCTTTCCTCGGTAGAGCGCCGCGTCCGCCTGCGCGGTGACCTCGAGCCGCGTCTGGCCGAACTCGGGGCAGGCGGTGACGCCGGCCGAGAACGAGATCGGCGCACGGTATTGGCCGTGGACGCGGTCCTCGAGGCCGCGGGCCAGGAGGCGGCGGGCGAGGATGATCGCGCCGCCGGCGTCGGTATGCGGGAGGAGCAGCGCGAACTCGTCACCACCCACCCGGAATGCCGCATCCGTGTTGCGGATCGTGGCGTTGATCAGGTTGCCGACCTCCATCAAAAGCTGGTCGCCGACCGCGTGGCCGCGGGTGTCGTTGATCCGCTTGAACTCGTCGATGTCGATCAGGACCAGCGAGAACGCGGTCCCGTAGCGGCGGGCGCCCTCGATCATCCGGGCGACGGCCTCCTGGAAGGCGCGGTGGTTCCCGAGGCCGGTGAGGCTGTCGCGCAGGGCCGCCTCGCGGGCGCTCTCGTACAGCTCGCGGAGGCGAGACCGCGATGCTTCCAGCTGGGCCGCGGGCCGCAGGATCTGGCGCGCCATCCACGTGGTGAAGAAGACCAGGAGCAACAGCATCGCCCCGAGGGCGCCGAGGGCCTGGATCGGCATCGCGACGAGCGGGATCGGCGCCGAGACGACGACTTGCCAACCGGTGATGCCGGGCAGGTCGGCGGTCGAGCGGCCGTCCGAGTCGTGGGCGGCCATCGTGGCGATATCGAGGATCTCGCCCGGCAGGGCGCTCGGATCGAACGGCCCGTCGGCCTCCGCGATCACCGAGCCGGTGGCATCGGTCATGCGCAACACGCGGCCGGGCAGGTCGACCGGCGGCGTGGCGACGGTCAGCAGTCCCTGCACCGAAACGGCGGTCACGATGGTCCGCGGCGCCTTCGCGTCCCCGTCCGTCTGGACCACGAGGATCTGGGCGTTGCCGCTGCTCATGGTCGTGGGCACCGCGGCGAGGCCGGCGAGCATGACGCCGGGCGGCAGGGACTTGAGGTCGATCGGGGTGCCGAACTGGGCCTGCGAACCGCCCGCGGTCAGGAGGGTTGCGGACAGGACCGGGCTGCCCTTGTCCGCGCCAAGCTCCTGGAGGCGGATGCTGGCGCGCTGGTGGTCGGTCGAGGTCGCGGTCGGGCTGGTGGCGGCGATGATCAGGGGGTCGGCGAGCATCGCCAGCTCCGCCGTCTGCAGGAGGGTCAGCTCGCGCCGCACCTCGATCGAGGCCGTGGACGCCTGATCGGCGAGCCGATCGTGATGGGCGGCCCGGGCCTCCTCGGCCACGGCGCGGACGAGGGGCGAGACCGCGGCGATCGGCAGGACGGCGACCGCGATCAGGGTCAGCCCGAGTCGAAGCTTGACGAGCCGCAGGCTATCGCGGCCGTCGAGGATCGGGTCCCGCAGGACGTCGTGATGCGGCGGTTCGGGGTGCATGCGACCTCGGAGCGAGCTAGCGCTCCCATCAGGCCCGAGGTGTGGCGCGCGCGCACCTACCCGTTCGTCCCGCGCACACCCGGACGCTCGGGTCACGTGCGCGCCTGATCAGGCGCTCCTGATCAGGCGCCGATCAGCGCCGGAGCGTCCCGCCGGGCTGCAGCGCGTGGACCCGGACGTCGCCGAGATTGCGCGCCGCGAGCTCGTCGCGGAGCTGATCCGGCGTCCCGGCGAGGGCGGGGAAGGTGCCGTAGTGGATCGGCAGGACCTCCTGCACGCCGAGCAGCTCGACGGCGAGCGCGGCCTCGCGCGGGCCCATCGTGTAGTGGCCGCCGATCGGCAGGATCGCGAGATCCGGCTCGTACAGCTCCCGGATCAGGCGCATGTCGCCGAACACGTTCGTGTCGCCGGCGAAGTAGATCCGGCTCTGGTCCTCCAGCTCGACGACGAAGCCGGCCGGCTCGCCGAGGTAGCGCGGCATGATGGTGGCGGCGTCCCAGTCGCCGGCGGAGTGATCGGCGGACGTCATCGTCACGCGCAGGCCGCACGCCTCCACGGTGCCGCCCTTGTTCATGCCGATCAGCGCCTCGGGCTCCGAGTAGTTGCTGCTCAGCCAGAGGGTCAGCTCGTGCATGGCCGGCCAGACCGGGCGCGTACGGCTGGCGATCTGGATGGCGTTCCCGACGTGGTCGGCATGCCCGTGGCTCACGAGCATCAGGTCACATCGATCGACCGTCTCCGGCGCCCGCGGGCTGGACGGGTTGCCGAACCACGGATCGAACAGGACCGTCTTGCCGCCCGGCGTCACGAGCTCGATGCAGGCGTGGCCGTACCAGGTGATCGACGTCGAACCGGTGGATTCCATCGCAGCGGCACCTCCGCGCGCATCGTACCCAGCGATCGCCGGAGATGCCGCGGCTACACTCGCCGACGTGCCCGCGGAGCGGATCGCCGAGAGTCTCGCCTTCATCAACTGGACCGTCCTGACGGCCCTCGGCGTGGGCTCCTTCGCGGCCGTCGTCGCCGGTCGATTCCGCACCGACGCCACGCGCGGCTACCTCGCCTTCACCGCGTTCAGCGCGGCCGCGTTCGCGCTGCTGGCGGGCCTCACCGACAGCAGCCTGCCCGCCCTGCTACCGGCGCTCGCGCTCCACGCGGATCCCGGCTGGGATCCGCTGCGGCGCCTCGCGCTGCTCGCCCTGCCGATCATCGCCGCGATCTACGGCATTGCGCTCCTGCGCGGTCGACGGGCCGCGCCACTCGCCGTCGCCGGGCTGACGGCCGCCGGGCTGGTCCTGGTTACCGGCGCCCTGTCATGGGGTGGCGGCGGACTGGGCAGCGTGCTGCTCCTGGTGGAGCTGGCGGGGCTCTCGGCCGTGCTCGGCGGCGTGTGGGCCGCGATGATCCTCGGCCACTGGTATCTGGTGACGCCACGGCTGCCCGAGGCGCCGCTCGTTCGATTCGCGCGCTGGCTCGGGGTCGCCCTAGCCATCCAGGTCGGGCTGTTCGTCGCCTGGATCGGCCTGGGGGCGGGTCCATCGGGAACGCCCGCCTTCGCGGCTCTGGTCGGGCCGTGGGCGCTGTTCGTCTGGCTGCGCCTGCTCGTCGGGATCGTCTTCCCGCTCGTGGTGAGCTGGGCGGCCGTCCAGACCGCGCGATCGCGATCGATGGAATCGGCAACCGGGCTGCTGTACATCAACGTCGGCACGATCGCGGCCGGCACGATCCTCGCCGCCGGGCTGTACTTCGGCGCGGGACTGCTCGTCTGAACTCGCACCACCCCTGACCGGAGGAATCGACATGGCAAAGTCTGACCGAACGTGGTCTCCGGACTCGACCGACCTCGATTGGATCGAGTCCACCGGGCGCCCGCCGCACCCGATCCTCGTCGAGATGGAGGTCGCCGCCGAGCCGGAGCGGATCCCGATCCTCAGCCGGGACAGCGGCCGCCTGCTCGCCGTGCTCGCCGCCGATCGCCGACGGGTCGTCGAGGTCGGTACGGCGATCGGCTACTCGACGCTCTGGATGGCCCTCGCCCTGCCAGTCGGCGGCACGATCACGACGATCGACCCGGACCGCGAGCGGACCGATCGGGCCCGCGGGTTCTGGCGCCGCGCGGGGTTGCCCGATGAGCGGATCACGGTCGTCAACGCGCCCGCCCTCGAGGCGTTCGCGGGCGAGACGGCGGCGCTCGCCGGCCCTTTCGACCTCGTCTTCATCGACGCACTCAAGGACGAGTACCTGGCGTACCTCACCGCGCTCATGGATCGGCTCGCGCCCGGCGCGGTGGTCGTCGCGGACAACGTGCTGTGGAGCGGCCGGACCTCGGGCTCGCGCCCGGCTCGACCCGGCGACGGGACCGAGGCGCTTCGCGAGTTCTGCGCCCGGGTCTCGGCCGATCCCGCGTTCGAAGCGACGATCCTGCCGATCGGCGACGGCCTTCTCGTGGCGACGCTGCGTCCGTGACCGGCACGTTGCCGTGAGCGTGCGCGTCCGTGTCCGGCTGTTCGCGATGCAGCGCGAGCTGGCCGGCACCCGCCAGGTCGAGCTGGAGCTTGCGCCGGGCGCCACGATCGAGGGCGCGTGGGACGCCATTGTCGAGCGGTTCCCGGTCCTGGCGCCGGGCCGGCCTGCGGTTCGGTTCGCCCGCAACGGCGACTACGCGCCCGCGGAAACCGCGCTGGCGGACGGGGACGAGGTCGCCATGATCCCGCCGGTCAGCGGCGGCTCGACCGACGATGCCGTCGGCCGCGTGCGCATCCTCGAGATCCGCTCGGCGCCGCTCGGGAGCGAGATTCTCGCTGAGCTCGGCGGCCGGCTCGCGTCCCCGGACGACGGCGCGGTCGTGGGCTTCCTCGGCGTGACCCGCCGATCAGCGGGCACGCCGGCGCCCGGCCAGGAGACCGAAGCAGCGCGGCACGCCGGCCGGCGCGTGGAGGCGCTCGAGTACGAGGCGCTCCCGGAGATGGCGCTCAAGGTCATGGCGACCATCGCGGACGAGATCGAGGCGCGCTTCCGCGTGACCCGGCTCGCGATCGTCCATCGGGAGGGCGAGGTCCCGCTCGGCGAAGCGTCGGTTGCCATCGTCGCCTGCGCGCCGCATCGCGACGCCGCCTTCGAAGCGGCGAAGTACGCCATCGACGAGACCAAGGCCCGCGCCCCGATCTGGAAGGCCGAGCGATTCTCGGACGGTCACGTATGGATCGGAGAGCCGGCGCGCGACGGACCTGCCGAAGGCTAAGTCGGCGACCAGCTCTAGCCGATGAGGGCGGGCGACTCGCGCTCGGGAACCTCGTCGCCGGGTGCGGGCTTCGTCGTGGCGCCCTCGACATCGAGCAGGTAGCCGATGCCCTGGAACGTCCGGATCCGGCCCGGCTCGCCGGGCGCCGCGCCAAGCTTGCGGCGAACCCGGCTGACCCAGACCCGCAGGTACTGGAGGTCGTCGCGGTATTCCGGGCCCCAGACCTTGGTCAGCATCTCCGTGTGCAGGACGACCTTGCCGGCGTTCGCGGCGAGGTGCTGCAGGAGCAGCCACTCGGTCCGCGACAGCTGGACGAGCTCGCCACCGCGAGTCACCATCCGGCGCTCGAGGTCGATCTCGATGTCGTCGAACTTGATGACCCCGGCGCCCGGCTCGGCGCCGCCCGAACGGCGAATCACGGCACGAACGCGCGCCGCGAGCTCGTCCGGGTGGAACGGCTTGGCGATGTAGTCGTCGGCGCCGAGATCGAGGCCCTTTGCCTTGTCGGCGGTCGAGCCCTTCGCGGTCAGCAGGATCACCGGCACCGGCCGGCGCTCGCGCAGCTGGCGCATGACCTCGATCCCGTCGAGGTCCGGCATGACGATGTCGAGCAGGACGATGTCCGGGCGGACCTCCTCCGCCTTCTGGAGCGCCTGCTCGCCGCTGTTGGCGGTGACGACGCGGAAGCCCTCTTCGGACAGGGCAATCTGGACGAGCTTGGTGATGCGCGGCTCGTCGTCGGCGACGAGCACGAGTGGTTGGGTCGACATGACGTGGCTCCTTCTCTGGGCCCGATCTCTCGTGGCGATCCTCGCCTCCGGTGCGTGCCGCCCGTGGGGCCGGGACCTTGCAGGCGCGTTACAGAACCATTACAGCGCGCGGCCGTAATGCGCGTGCGAGGCGCCTGCGAGCCGCGGTTAGCCGGGCGGCCACCAATCGAGGACTACGATCGCCCACAGCAACACCAGCGGACCCATCGAAAACGGGCCCGAGACCCCCAGGAGGGACCCGTTGACCGACCAGACGGCGCGACCGCGCAGCGACCGTTCCCCAGGCTCGCCGACACCCCGCCTGCGCATCGCGCAGGTTGCCCCGCCGGTCGAGCGGGTGCCGCCGCTCGGGTACGGCGGGACCGAGCAGATCGTGTACGAGCTGACCGCCGAGCTCGTACGGCGCGGCCACGACGTGACGGTGTTCGCCAGCGGCGACTCGGAGGTTCCGTGCCGGCTCATCCCGACCGTCGAGACGGCACTCCGGCCGGCGGGCATCGAGAGCGATGCCGCCGGCTGGTTCGCGACGACGATGCAGATCGTCGGCGAGCACGCCGCCGAGTTCGACGTCATCCACTCGCACCTCGAGCGCTGGTCGCTGCCCCTCGCCCGCACGTCGAGCGTGCCCGTCGTCTCGACGTTCCACGGGCGCCTCGACCTGCCCTGGGCCGCCCAGCAGTTCGTCGACCCGCCCGACGGCATGGTCGCGATCAGCCGGAGCCAGGCGAGCACCCATCCGGACGTGCCCTGGACGATCATCCACAACGGGCTGAGCTTCGATCGGACGCCGTTCGTCGAGAAGCCCGGCGAGGCGTTCTGCTTCGTCGGTCGGGTCGACCCGGAGAAGGGCGTCGTCGAGGCGATCGAGGTCGCCCAGCGCGTGGGCAGGAACCTGCGGATCGCCGCGAAGGTCGGCAACCTTGCCCGCCACCGGGCGTACTTCGACGACGTCTTCCAACCGGCGCTGCGGCGGGCGGGGAATACGGTCGAGTACCTCGGCGAGCTCAACCGCGAGGAGCGCGACCGGCTTTTCGCCGAGAGCTATGCGACGATCATGCCGGGCGCCTGGCCGGAGCCGTTCGGTCTCGTCAGCATCGAATCGCTCGCCTGCGGAACGCCGGTCCTGGCGCGACGCGTCGGCGCGCTGCCGGAGATCATCCGGGAGGGCGTCGACGGCTTCTTCGGCGACGACGTTACCGCGCTGGCGTTCTTCGCCGATCGGCTCCCCGGGCTCGATCGCGGCGAGATCAGGGCGAGCGTCCTGGATCGCTTCTCGGCGGCCCGGATGGCCGATCGATACGAGGCGCTCTATGCGCGAATGACGCAGCCGGCGCCGGCTGCCGCAGGCCCGGACGCCGCGCCGTCTGCCGGCGTCCGGACGCTGCGCGAGCCGGTCCCGGTATCGGGCGGCGGCACCCGGGCCTGACGCAACCGGCTCAGGCGATGCAACCGGATCACCGCGCGGGCGGTCGTGATGCGCGCGCCGTCGGCCTGCGCTACGTGCGGTCGGACGAACCCGGGTACTCGCGGCGGCGACATGGTCGTGGCTTCGCCTATCTCGATGACAAGGGCCGGCACATCGGCTCGAAGGACGAGCTGGCACGGATGAACGCGCTCGCGATCCCGCCGGCCTGGACCGACGTCTGGATCTGCCCCGATCCCGGGGGCCACCTCCAGGCGACCGGCCGCGACGCTCGGGGGCGTCGTCAGTACCGCTATCACGCCCGTTTCCGAGCCCGCCGCGACCGCGGCAAGTTCGAACGGCTGATCCGGTTCGGTCGAGCGCTGCCCCGCATTCGGCGCCGGGTGCGGGGCGACCTTCGCCGGCACGGCCTGCCGCGCGAGAAGGTGATCGCAACGGTGATCAGCCTGCTCGAGGCGACACGGTTTCGCGTGGGCAACGCGGAGTACGCGCGCCTGAACCGATCGTTCGGCCTGTCGACGCTGCGGAACCGCCACGCGCGCGTCTCCGGGGAGACGATCCGGTTCCGGTTTCACGGCAAGGGCGGCCGCTTCGAGGAGCGGGCGCTCGTCGACCGGACACTCGCCCGGATCGTCGCGCGCTGCCAGGAGCTGCCCGGACAGCTGCTGTTCCAGTACGTGGACGCCACGGGCGAGGCGCACGCGGTCGCCTCCGAGGATGTGAACGACTACCTTCGCGAGGCCGCCGGGACGGATGAGTTCAGCGCCAAGGATTTCCGGACCTGGGCGGCGACGCTCCTTGCCTACCGGGCCGTGCAGGCGGGCTCGCCCGGCGAAGCTGGCACGCGGGCGGGCAGTGCGCTCAAGGCGGCCATCGCGCTCACCGCCGACGCGATCGGCGACAGCGCTGCCGTGACCCGGAGCAGCTACGTCCACCCGGCGGTCATCGAGGCCTACGGGCTGACAGCGTCCGCCGATGGCCGGCACGGCGGCCCGGATCGAGCTGCAGACGACGGACCGCCGACGCGCCGCGACGAGCTCGAGCTCCTCCGATTCCTTCAGGCCAGGCAGGCCGGGAGGACGCGACCGGCGGCATGAGCGTCACGGATCTGCAAGCCGCAGCCCCGCGCCGCAGTGTAGGGAGCGAGGGCCGGTCCACACACTGATGTCACCGTGCCCGACCTCCCTGCCCAGATTCTCGCGAACCCGATCGTCGACACGACCTTGCTCGCGCTCGGCATCGGCGCGGTCGCGCTCTGGCTCGCCGCCGCGTGGTGGACGTACCTCGACGCCTCGAGGCGAACCGAGTCGTCCTTCGCGGCCTTTGGCGCCGCAGCCTGGATCGTCCTGTCGACGCCACTCATGCTGCCCCTCGCGCTGGCGGTCTACCGGGTCGCCCGACCCGGCGTGAGCGCCGCCGACGAGCGGTCACAGCGCATCGCCGTGGCACTGGTGGAATCCGGCGTCGGACCAACGTGTCCGGCCTGCTCCAGGCACATCCAGCCGAGCTGGAAGCGCTGCCCCGCGTGCACGAGCTGGCTCGCGGTGCCCTGTGCCGCATGCAGCGCCTGGTCCGACCCCACCTTCGAGATCTGCCCGCATTGCGGCGAGGAGGCGCGCAGGGAGCCGACGGTCGTCGCCGAGCCGGCCGGGGTGACCAGTGCGGCGGGCGGCCCCGCGTGGGCGGGCGCCACGGCGTTCTGGGTCGGACAGCAGGCGGCCGCCACGGGCGGATCGCCCGCGGCGGCCGGCATCACCCACGCCGATGTGGGTCAGCGCGGCGTGCGAATTGCCGCCTCGTCGGCGCGGCCTTCCTCGTACGCGACCTCCCGCGACAGCTTGTCGGCACCCTCGTGAACGTTGTCGGCGGCGTCCTTGACCACGTTCGTTGCGCGATCGCCGACGTCGGCGGCCTTGTCGCCCAGCGACTCGTTGCCATCGGCCTTGCGCCACGTCTCCTTGACGTCGGCCTCGGTATCGCGAGCAGCGCGCTTGATGTCGTTCATGTCGGATCCTCCGGTGTGCACGGCAGGCGCCGCGCTCGACTCGACCTTACGCATCGGCGCCTTCTCGACAGTCACCTAGATATCCCCTGGGAGTTGCAACCCGATCGCAGCGGCGAACACGCCGCACAACACGGAGGAACTCGACCATGACCACGACGGCGACAACCACCACGACCACGAAGAACGGCACCCACGCGAACGGCGGGGCCAGCCCCATGGAGGGCGCGGTCCACGAGGTCCGGAGCGCCCTGGAGGGCGTCGGCCGCTCGATGCCCGACGTTGCTCGGACGTCACGCGCCGCGGTCGGCAACCTGTTCTCGACCATCGAGGCCGGCTCGGATGCGCGGATCTCGACCGGGGTGGCGCTGTCGCTCGGGCTGGCGATCGGCCTGCTCATCGGCGGTGCCCCGCGCCTGCTGATCGCTCTGGCGCTGGCGCCGCTGGCGGCGATGGGACTCGTCCTCGCCGACCGCCAAGCGGCGGCCAGCAAGGTCCGCGCCTGACCGAGGCGGCCATCAGGGCCCGCGCCTGACCCAGGCGGCCGCGGCCGCCGATACGCGGGCACGACCGTCCGGCAAGCCGGACGGTCGGAGGAGGGTTGGGAGCCGATCCCGGGGGACCAGTTCCCGGAGGGAACGGGCGATGAGGGATCGCCGCGTCAGGCTCGATCGTGCGACGAGCACCGTCGCGGGCCCGCCACCGCGACTCGCCCCGCCATTGCAGCGGCGTTGCAGCTGGCGAGTCGAGCTGGTGCGGCCTTGGTCAGCTCTCGATACTGCTTCGCTCGACGCGGCCCCCATCGACGCGGCCGCGCCAGGCGCCGGTCGGCCGCCGACGCAGCTCGATGAATTCCCGGAAGCGCTCGAGGTCGCCGCGCACCTGGCGCTCGACCATGCCCAGCGCATCACCCGCCGTCTCGATGAGCCCGTCCGGATCCACGTCCAGCTCGAGCACGATGCGCGTCCGGTCGGCGGTGACCGGTTCGAACCGCACCTCGCCGTCATTCCGCGCCCCGTCGGTGCTGCGCCACGAGACGAGCGCGTCGGGGCGCTGTTCGACGATCTCGGCCCGCCAGTGCTTGGTCTTCCCGGCAATGGTCGCGGTCCATTCGAGCCGCTTGTCATCGACCTGCTCGACCTTGTCGACGCCGTCCATGAACTTCGGGAACGACTCGAACTGCGTCCACTGGTCGTAGGCGACCCGAACCGGGACGTCCACCTCGATTGCCTCAGTCATGCGGGACATGGATGCCTCCTTGAATCGGAGACGCCCACCTGGATCGGTGGGCGTCTCCCTCGTTGGGTTGGTGGCCGGCGGTGGTTGGCGACCGCCGGCCAGGCGGTCAGGCGACGCCGCGGCCGGTCCTCGCGCGTCCGGTGACGGCGTTCCAGACGACGACCGCGATCACCGCGCCGATCGTGGCGACGACGATCGAGCTAAGGTCGAGCCCCCCGTCGATCGGGTTGGTGTGGAACAGGACGCCGGCGAGGAAGCCGCCGACGAGCGCTCCGACGATGCCAAGCACGATGTGCCCGATGATGCCCAGACCCTCGTCACCACGGACGAGGAATCCGGCCAGGTAGCCGGCGATCGCGCCGAGCACGATCCACGCAATGATGCTCATCCGAGCCTCCGTCGCTGCGGTGTTGGTCCGATCCCGAGGGATCGTTCACCACTGTCGCCTCGAAGGCGGACCGGGACGACAACGGGAGCCTCGGGTCCCGTTGCAACAGCCTGTCGAGCGCTCCGGTCCCGATCGGGGCGGGGGGTCAGACGCGAATCACGAGTTGCAGCGGCCCGTCCCGGCGCAGGACCTCGGCGCTGGTGGTGTTACCCCGCCAGCGATGGAACAGCAGGTCGACGGTCCGCTCGCCGACGCGCAGCTCGTGCACGGTGACCTTGCCCAGCCACGCCGGCAGGTGCGGTCGGTCCAGCTCGAGGACGTCGCGCGCCGCGTCGGCTCGCATGCCGAGCATCGTCTGGAGCAGCGACAGCGAGGTCGCGGCGGACCACGCCTGGGGCGAGCAGGCGACCGGATAGGGGACCGGCACGTCGGCGAGGCCGCGATCGAAGCCGCAGAACAGCTCCGGCAGCCGGAAGTCGGGCGAGTGCTGCGCGGCCTCGAAGATCCGGGACGCGATGCGGTCCGACGCATCGTGGCGCCCGACCCGCTTCATGCCCGCCGCGATCAGCGCGTTGTCGTGCGGCCACACGGTCCCGGTGTGATAGCCGACGGGGTTGTAGCCGGGCTGCCCAGACGCATATGTGCGAATGCCCCAGCCGCAGTCCATCGTGGGATCGAGGAGGCGGTCGACGACTGCGTTCACGCGCTCCTTCGGCACGATTCCGCTCCACAGGCAGTGGCCCGGGTTGGAGGTGATCGACCCGACCTGGCGCTTGTCCTGGTCGAGTGCGACCGCGTAGTAGCCGACATCGGGCATCCAGAACGCGGCATCAAAGCGCGCGCGCAGGGCCTCCGCCTCGCCCGTCAGTTTCGCGGCGAGCTCGTGATCCCCGAGCCGCTCCGCGAGGCCTGCCATGCGGACCTTGGCGTCGTACACGTAGCCCTGGACCTCGACCAGCGCGATCGGCGCCTGGGCGAGCGAGCCGTCGCGATGCCGGAGGCCGTCGCCCGAGTCCTTCCAGCCCTGGTTCAGGAGGCCCAACGGCGTCCGGCGCTCGTACTCGACGAAGCCGTCCCCGTCGCGGTCGCCGTACTCGTCGATCCAGCGAAGGGCGGCGAGCGCATTCGGCCAGAGCGCCTTCACCAGGCCGATGTCGCCGGTCCAGCGGTAGGTCTCGTCGAGGAGGATCAGCCAGAGCGGCGTCGCGTCGACGCTGCCGTAGTACGGCCGGTGCGGCAGCTCGCTGGTCCGGGCCAGCTCGCCGGTGCGCAGCTCGTGCAGGATCTTGCCCGGCTCCATGTCCCGCGATGGGTCGTCCTCGGTCGCCTGCCAATCGGCGAGCACCCGCAGCGTCTCGCGCGCGACGTCGGGCATGAACGGCAGCACCTGGAGGGAGGTGATGATGCTGTCGCGCCCGAAGAGGGTCGCGAACCAGGGCACGCCCGCCGCGACGTAGTGCTCGCCGAGCATCGGGCCGTCGTTCCGGAGCAGGCGCAGGTCGGCGATGCTCCGCCGGATCGCGAGGTCGAGCAGCTCGCCGTCAGAGCGGATGCGGGCGCAGCGCTCGTGCCACTTGCCGTATTCCTCCTCGGCGATGGTGGGCTCGGCGATCGGTCCAGCGCCGATCGTGACGTCGCCCGCCGCCCCGTTCGCCGGCCCGCTGGTGACGGAACGCGCGAGGCGTTCCGGGCTCGAATCGCCGGGCCGCTGATGCCCGGGCATGGGTGACAGGTCGGTCGCAACCTCCCAGCGGATGCCCGCCCGGGCGCCGGGCTCGACGTCGAGCAGCCACCGGATGCCGACCGAGCCCTCGCCGCCCCCGACAGTGCCGCTGGCATCCACCGTTGCCCGTACGCTCGCGTTCACCTCGCCGGCCGTGAACGACACGAGGGTCCGGCGCACGAGGCCGTCGAGGCCCTCGTAGCCGAACACGATCGATTCCGGGGTCACCTCGATGGGGCGATAGGTGCCGCGCTGCGCGCGCACGCGCCCACGGACCTCGAAGATGTCCGCCGCGTCGGCGTCGAGCTCGAGGTCCAGCTGGACCTGTTGGGCGAAGGCGCTGTAGTTGGTGACCTCGATCCGCTCGGCGAGCCCACCGGCGATCCAGCGCCGGCGCATCACCGAGATCGCGCGCATGGCGAGCGCCTGGGTCGTGGCCTGCTTCGTCGAGGGGTCCTTGCGGACCTCCGGATTCGTCAGCTGGATCGTGCTCAGGTGATTGGCCGCCGACTGCGCCCGAAGGAGCGTCGGCCGCACGCCATTGATGCGAAGGATCGCGCAGGACAGGATCCGCGTGTCAAGGTCGTACAGCCCGAGGCCGCGCGAATCGGGATGGACGTCTCCGAACGGATCCGAGAGGAAGTAGAAGTTGCCGTGCTTGAGCACGCCAACACCGCCGAGGTCGGTCGCCGGGACGATCCTCGGTTGCGGCGGCGGGAGCTGGATCGGCGAGGCCACCGTGGCGGCCGCGCCCTCGATCACTGAGTGCGCCACGGATCCATGATGCTCCGGCTGGCCGGGCGTGTCATAGCGCGACGTGCGAGCACGCTGCAATCGCAACGCGCGGCCCATGACGCGGCGGCGGCGCGAGCCCGAGCCTCGACGAGGCGACCAGCCCGAGTAAGAGACGCAGACCCAGGAGGGCCGCCGAGGACCTCGCCCCGGCGGGCGTCGCCGAGGAACCGACCTAGCGACCCACCCCGAGCAGGAGTGCCGTGGTCATGGCCGCGGCGGCGAGGCTCACCTCCAGGAGGCGCATCGAGGCGCCGGTGAGGCGGGCGGCCATGGTGACCGCGCTGGGCACGGTCTCGCTGGGCATCGTCGCCGCGGCGATCGCGGGAACGTCGGCAATGGTGTTGAGCTCGCGGAGCGGCCGGCGGGGTCCGATGAAGGTGGACGCTGTCGCCAAGGTGCGGGCACTCACCGTGGGCTCCTTCGTTCGATCGTTTCGCCTGTCGCTGGCGAGGAATCCACGATCGCCCAGCGCCGGCATCGAGCGCGCAAGTGCGCGCCGACGCGACCTCACAACTCGCTTGCACCGGAAACGGACGAGCGGCCCGGAAGGTTCCGAGCCGCTCGTCGAGATCGACGTTGACGCTGGTCGCGTCTCGTGCGCAGTGCCCGAGTGGCGATGGCCCTAGTGGCGATGGCCTTCCTCGGGCGCGTGATAGCGCTCGCATGCGCGACAGATCGGGATGCCGTCGAGCCGGCCCACCCGGAACTCGGCGATGACCGTCTCGGCGGCCACGTGCGGCTAGGCCTCCTCGATCGGATAGGAGGTCGCGCCCAAGGACGTGACCAGGTCGGCGGCGCGCAGGTCATCCGCCATTGGCGACCGGGTCGTCATGCCCTCGGGCTCCAAGGTCGACGGTCCGTCCTCGGTACCTGGCTGCTGCCAGCCTGTCTTCGCGCCGAACCATGCCGACCGACGGATCACCGTGAACCAGGCCGTGATCGCGCCGATGACGGCGATGAGCCCGATCCCGGCAGCGATCCACGGCCACATCGGCATGCGCGAGCGACCAAGGAGTCGGTCGATCGCCTGATCGGCGCTTTTGCCGACGTCCTGAAGCGCGGGCATCTCGATCTTCGACAGGTCGATCTTCGAAAAGTCGATGTCCGACAGCTTCGAAACGCGCTCCCGAAGATCGTCGATGGTCTTCTGGTTGAGATCCGGCAGGACGATAGCGGTCATGTGGTTGCTCCTCTGTACGGGGTCGTGCTGATCGTGGCCGGTGCGCGGGCACGCGGGGACAACGCGATCCACGTTCACCGTTGCAGCGGCGTGTCGCTCGCCGCAAGCGGACTGCAACCGCGGTGCGCTTGCGTGCCGATACGCCGAGCACACCCGTGGTCGCACTGTCGCCGGAACGCAGCAAGGAGGTCACACGAATGCGCACACCCATCAGCGACCCACATGAGCAGGTTCCCGACGACCAGGCGGAGGGCCGTCCCGAGATGCGCTTCCCCGGCGCCAACGTGCCGGAACCCACGAGCAATCCGGACGCCGAGCTGCCGCAGCGACTCGCCGAGCGGATCGACGACAAGGCGGGCGGCATCGCGTCCGGCGAGCCCGACCTGCTCCCCGACCTGGACGTACCGGCCACGTCCATGTGATCTTCGCGCGCACGAGCGCACCGGGTCCGAAAAGCGAGGAGGTCCGGTCAGCGGCTCGGGACTGCGACCTGCACCGCGACTGCAACGCGATTCGACGCCGAATGTCGCCCGGCGTGTACCCGTCCGAGGCCACGCTGAGGATCCGCATGGAGGGATCTACCCCATGACCGTTCAACGACAAGTCGTCACCAGAACCGATCAGGAGCCGTACGTCGATCCGGCCACCGTGCCCGCGACGCCGGTGACCCGGACGTCCTCGGTCGTCGAGACTGCCAATGTCTCCCCGAGCGGCGGCGAGATGACCCGACGCGTGGTCGTGCTGATCTTCGGGCTCATCCAGCTGCTGATCGGCCTTCGCATCGTGCTGCTGTTGCTGGACGCGCGCGAGGGCAACGACCTGGTCTCGTTCATCCTGAACACGAGCCAGCTGTTCGTGGCCCCATTCGTCGGGATCTTCAACACCGACGCGCTCCACGCGAGCGGCTCGATCCTCGACATCGCGGCGATCGCGGCCCTCGTCGGCTGGTCGATCCTCGAAGTCGTGATCCTGTGGGCCGTGAACCTGTTCCGGCGCGAGCCGGTCTAGGCCCCCAACCGATTTGCCAAGTGCCGGCTCGGGCCCTCGTGGCTCGCGCCGGCACCTCCATGGCGCCGGCCGTTCCGTGCCGGTGAGCGACCCACTTTGGTGTGGGCGGTCCGGCGCCGCCTCCAATCACGCGGGCCCCGACCGGGCCCGCGTTTTCATGCTTGGGAAGTCACGTCCAGCCAGCTGAGCTGCTGCGTGTCCGTACGTGGGCCGGGCGCTTGGGCCGGAGCCACCCGGTTTCGCTCCGTCTGCACGTCCGCGATCTCGACCAGCCTGCACAGCGCGTTCGCGAGCTGCATCTGGCGCGGCGTGTGGCAAGCGACCCGCACCAGCGCTGGTGACGCAACGACCACCGCCACGCACCTTGCGCGAGAGGTGGCGACGTTGAGGCGGTTCAGGGAGTACAGGAACTCCATCCCGCGAGACGCCTCCTCGGGGGTCGAGCTCGCCATCGCGTAGATCGAGATCGGCGCCTCCTGGCCCTGGAACTTGTCCACGGTTCCCACGTTGGCGCTGGGATAGCCTGCGGCGGTCAGCGCATCCGCGATCCGGTCCACGTGGGCGTTGTATGGGGCCACGATCAGGATGTCCGCCAGGCCGATAGGACGCTCCCCGCCGCGATCGTCGCGCCAGCCTGTGTCGCCGTTCAGGAGGTCGCGGACGAGCGCCGCGATGTGCTCGGCCTCCTCCTCGGAATCTGTGCTATTGCCCTCGTGCTCGACGGCTGCCCAGCGCATTCCCGTGCTGCCGAGCTCAGGCGATCCGAGGAGCGCCTGCCGCTCCATCCCCGCCTCCGGCTCGAGGCGCTTCGAGTAGAAGACCTCGGACGTGAACGTGCAGATGTCCGGATGGAGACGCCAGGTCCGGTCCAGGAACAGGCCGAGGTGCGCCGGCATCGTTGCCTCCACCCCGAGGAGGTGGGCGAGCGCGCTGCGCTCGGCCCCCGGCGGATGGGTGCCCTGTAATGGCTGATCCAGCTGTTGCGGATCGCCGAGCAGGACCAAGGACTTCGCCGCGTGGGCGATGGCCACGGCGGTTGCGAGCGACAGCTGCCCCGCTTCGTCGATGAACAGCACATCGAGCGCGCCCGCGAGCTCGGGCCGTGACCAGACCCATGCGGTGCCGCCGACCACGTTGACGGCACCGGCCTCCAGCGGGACGAGGATGCCGTCGCTCGTCAGGGGCATGGCGGCCGCGCACGTCGGTGGCGAATCGCGCGCCGGCACCTGGCCGAGCCGCACCGGGCGACCCGGCGTGGTCGCCTCGCGCGCGGCGATCTCCACCTCGTTCAGGAGCTTGCCGATGACCTTGTGGCTGTTGGCGGTCACTCCGACGCGCTTGCCTGCCCTGACGAGGTCCACGATCATCCGTGCCCCGGTGTACGTCTTGCCGCTGCCCGGCGGTCCCTGGATCGCGAGCGACCCGTGATCGAGCTCGAGGGCGAGGCGGCGCGCGGCCGCGAGTCCGGTTTCGTCCGCCCGCCGAAGCAGGTCGGCGTTCGCGAGTCGAGGTCCGGCCCGCATCAGGAGATCGCGGACGGCACGGAACTCGCCGGGCGCGTCGATCCCGTTCGCGGCCACCCATTCGGCGCTGCGAGCGATCGAATCCTCGAGGACCTCGACCCGGAAGTGCTCCTGCGGCACCAGCGATGTCGGCAGCCCCTGGTCGACGTGGCTCCTCGTGCGATGGAGGACGATGCGCCGCGCGACGTCGTCGATCTCGAGGACAGTGCCGGTCTGGTCCTCGAAACGGGGGTCGTCGACGCGATCGCCCACCCCGAGCCGATGATCCTGCGGTGGGAACGAGAAGGCCTGCCTGCGTCCGCCGCGGCCCGACGGCCCGAGGTCCTCCACGAGCGTCACGGCGCCGATTGGCTCGCGCTCGTCGATGAGGTCCTCGTCGGTCAGGCCGCACAGGTAGAAGTAGCGCCACCAGAACGCCTTGTCCTCGCGCCGGTGCCAGCCGAGCAGCTGGGCGAGCAGCCAGCGCGCGCGATCCGCTTCCGACCACGTGGTGGGGTCGTCCGGGAGCCGCGAGGTCAGTGCGCTTCCGAGTCGCTCCGCTCTGACTTCCCGCTCCGGCATCTCGCGCCGTTCGGCATCCGGGTTTGCCCCCGGCCGTGGGACCGCCTCGCCGATCATCGCCGCGAGCTCCGGCCGGCGCGCCTCGAGCCATTCGCGAAGCCGCCACGTGCTCAGGACGTCGTCGCGGTTGTAGCCGCCGATGGTTGCCAGGATCGCCTCACCCACGGCGCCGTTCTCGTCAGTGCCGCCTTCGAGCCACGTCTCGAACGCGACGATGCTGGAACCGACGCTTCGGAGCTCGACCTCGCGCACAAGCCCGTACAGCGGCTCCAGGCGCTTGATCGAATAGCTCTCCAGGCCCGCCTGGAGGCCTTGTCGAACCACCCGGAACAGGTCGATCAGCACGCCGCCCCGAAGCAGCCGGTCGACCTCGAGCTCGCGCGTGGCGTGGCGCTGCGCGAGGCGCCCGAGCGCGCTCCGCTCATACGCCGCGTAGTGGTAGACGTGCATGTCCGGGTGTGTGTCGAGCCGATGGATGAGGAGGTCGACGAGCGACTCGAAGGCGGCCTTCTCGGCTGGCCGGGTCACGCTGCCATCGACCTCCCGGCTCCAGATTGCGTGGAAGTACGGCTGATCGGGGCGCTCCGGATCCGCGCGCGACGGCTCGAGAACGCCGAACAGGTACTCGACGCCGTCTTCCAGCGCGAACGGATCACCCTCGATGTCGAAGAACAGGTCATGCGCCGAGGGCTCCGGCAGCACAAGCAGCCCGCGATCCGCGACAAGGACGCGATTCGCATCGCGCTCCGGATCGAGCAGCGTCCACCGGATGGGGTTCGGCGCATCGCTTTCGACCTGCAGCCGGGCCTGATCGCGGATGCGCTGGAGCGACGCGTCGGTCACGCCGTCAAGGCGGGGTCGAATCGGAAGGTCCAGCGCCGCCAGCTCGCCGCGTTGACGGATGTCCCGGGCCTTGAGCTCGCGGCGCTGGCGCGCAGTGATGCCGGCAACCAATGAGAGGTCGTCATCCGACCGCCGTTGCGCCTTGCACTGGACGACCCATCGGCAGACGTCGCAGTGCTCGACCGGGTCCGGGTAGGTGGCCGTGACGGGATACACGGGCTCTGCGGCGGCCACCGCGGCCTCAAACTCGTGCTTCACCCGCCGGTAGTAGGCCATGTAATCCGCGACGCGGAGCGACTCCGTGGCGTGGGCACTGCCGCCGAGCACGACGCGGAGGAACTCGGGCTCGAGGCCCTGGATCGCGGTCAGCTGCTCGACGTACGAGCAGATCTGGAGGACCGCACCGCCCTTGACGTGGCGCGCGAGCTTGGTGTCCGCGACCTCGTACGACCACGACCCGAGTGCGCTCGGCCGCTCGACTCGGAGCAGGAAGTCCGCGAAGCCGACCCAGCGCCCGTCGAAGAAGGTCGCCTGGTACACCACGTCGACGCCGGATTTGAGCGCCTCGATGGTCGAGGAGGCGGCCGCCCGGAGTGCCTCACCGCGATCGGCGAGCGAGCCGTCCGGCTGGATCTCGACCACGCTCCTGCCACTGGCGACCAGCTCGTCCCGATACCGGCGCTCGTGCGCGAGCCCGCGCTTCGCGATGAGGTCGATCTGTGGATCCTCGCGCATCGGTTTCGGGACAAGCCCCGCGAGCGCCGCGCGCTCGAGGGCGAGCCGATGCGAACACGCGAGGAACCCAACGAGATCCGTCGCCGAGTAGACGGGCCGGCCGTCGATCAGCTGCACGGGGGAATCGTAGGCCGCGGTCGTGCCGGGTTGCCTGTCACGGCGCGGCTACCGATCTGGCTCGGTCGCCTCCGAGCGCCGGCTGCCGCTGGCGATCCGCCGGCGGGTCGTCACCTCGACGCGCGAATCGTCACGCTCGCGGACGGGATGCTCGACGAGCGCGATCAGGCGGCTCGCCATGAACCGGCCGGTCCTGACGGGTGTCCCGCCGCGCGTGACCTCGGTCACCTCGACGACGCCCCGCGCCGTCGTGACCTCGATCCGCCGCCCGGCGCGCGACGCAACGATTTCGAACGTCTGGGTGCCCTGGCCCGTATCCACCACCGCCTCGACCCGATCGCCCTTCATGGCGTCGATGATCGCACGCCGCGGCCAGCACAGATATCCATCCGACCCGCGTTTTTCCCACAGGCTGTACATTCCGTCGCAGATCCGGGCCATGGCTCAGCGACCGACATGCAGGCGCAGCCTCCTGGCGCGGACGGACGGGCAGGCGCCTGTAGCGCCCTCGATCCAAATGTTGGAGGTAACAATGCACCTTCGCGTGAAGGGCTCCGCCGCGCTCGCGGCGGTCGTGCTCGCGGCTGCGGCATGCAGCCCGGCAGCAACAACCGGCCCGGGGGCCACGACGGCTCCGGGCGGAACAACGGCTCCGGGCGGGAGTGGCGCAACGGGCGCCGGCCTCACCGTCGACTCGTTCGACGCGGCGTTCACCGCAATGGCGCAGCTCAAGAGCGTGGGCGGCAGCGGCCTCGTGGGCGTCATCCTTCCGGATACCACCACGTCGGCTCGCTACACGAGCTACGACAAGCCATACCTGACCCAGGCCTTCACGGCCGCCGGGTACGCGTCCACCGATTTCAAGATCGACAACGCATCCGGGACGACGACCACCGAGCTGGCGATCGCCCAGGCTGACATCACCGCTGGGGCCAAGGTCCTCCTCGTCGACCCGCTCGACGGCCCGACCGGCAAGGCGATCCAGGCGGCGGCCGCCGCGGCCAATATCCCGATGATCAGCTACGACCGTGCCACCTTCCAGGGCACCAGCACCTACTACGTCAGCTTCGACAACGTGCAGGTCGGCGAGCTCATCGGCAAGGGGTTCACGCAGTGCGTGACCGACTGGGCCGTCGCGAGCCCGAAGGTCTTCACCGTTGACGGCGGCCAGGACACCGACCCGAACGCGATCGACTTCGCCAAGGGCTACAACGACGCGGTCTGGGGCCAGAAGATCGCCCAGGTTGCGGCGGGCGCCACCAACGCGGCGGGCGCCACGCTCGTCGGCGAGCAGCTCGCCCCGGGCTGGAACAACGATCAGGGCGGCACGATCTTCCAGCAGGCCCTCACGGCCCACCCGGAGATCAATGCCACGATCGAGGCCAATGACGGCCTCGCCGGCGCCGTGATCACCAAGCTCAAGGCAGCGGGCGTCGCGGCCAAGAAGGTCCCGACCGTCGGTCAGGACGCCACCATCCAGGGCATGGAATACGTCCTCCAGGGCTGGCAGTGCGGATCGGTCTACAAGCCGGTCTACCTCGAGGCCCAGGCGGCCGTCGCCCTTGCGACCTACCTCCGCGCCGGCCAGACGCCGCCGAGCGGTCTCGTGAACGGCACGACCGCCGATCCCGCGGCCCCGACGACGACCGAGCCTGCCGTCCTGCTCACCCCGTACTGGGTGAACGCGGCGAACATGGAGACCACGGTCATCAAGGACAAGTTCATCTCGGTCACGGACCTCTGCGCCGCGGTTGGCGCCGATGTCTGCACGGCGGCCGGGATCTCGTAAGTCCCTCCGGCTCGCGTCCCGCGAGCCAGACATGAACCGCAAGCGCGTGCCGCCCCCGCCATCGGCGGGGGCGGCACGTTCCTTTTTCGCCGCGCGCGGATCGTTGCGCCGCGTCATGATCTGCTCGATGCGATGGGCATGACGTCGACCGCCGTACCGCTCCTCTCGCTCCGCGGGATCAGCAAGCATTTCGGCGCGGTGCAGGCGCTGTACGGCGTCGACCTCGACCTGCCCTCGGGTGAGGTCACGGCGCTCTGCGGCGACAACGGCGCCGGCAAGTCGGTGCTGACGAAGACGATTGCCGGCATCCACGAGGCGGACGAGGGCGAGATCCTGTGGGAGGGCAAGCCGGTCCACATCCGGAACCCGAAGGACGCCGCCGCGCTCGGCATCGAGACCGTCTACCAGGACCTGGCGCTCGCAGACAACCTCGACATCGTCCAGAACATGTTCCTGGGTCGCGAGCGCGTCAGCCGGCTGCTGCTCCAGGAGGACAGCATGGAGCGGGCCGCGGCAGAAACCCTCGCGAGCCTGCGCGTGACTACGGTTCGCTCGATCCGGCAGCCCGTGGCCACGTTGTCCGGCGGCCAGCGCCAGGCGGTGGCGGTCGCCAAGGCCGTCATGTGGAACTCGAAGCTGGTCATGCTCGACGAGCCAACGGCGGCACTCGGCGTGGCCCAGACCCGCATGGTCCTCGACCTGATCAAGCGCCTGAAGGACCACGGCCTCGCGGTCATGGTCATCTCGCACAACCTCAATGACGTGTTCGAGGTCGCCGATCGGATTGCCGTCCTGCGACTCGGCCGGATGGTCACGCAGGGTCCGCTCTCCTCCTACGACACGGCGAGCGTGGTCGACTTCATGACGACCGGCGGCTCCTCGCGCGGCGTCGCCACCGCGCCGGCGAAGGCCTGACCGCCATGCCACCTGACGGCACCCCGGACCCGGCCGAGCCCCAGCCGCCGATGGCCGTCGACGCAGGCCCGGATGCCGAGGCGGCGCCCGACCTGACCGCCGCCGCCGTCGACGTCGTCCCGCCGGAGATCGTCGCCCAGTCATTGGGCCAGTACCTGCGCGCCTGGCTGGCGCGGGCACGTGGCGGCGACGCGGGCGTGCTCCCGGTCGCGGTCGCGCTCGTGCTCGTGACGGTCGTGTTCACGCTCGTGAGCCCGAACCACGTCTTCCTGTCGCCATCCAACCTCGTCAACCTGTTCGACCAGAGCGCCGTCTTCATCGTCCTCGCGATGGGCGAGGGCTTCGTCCTCCTGCTCGGAGAGATCGACCTCTCGATCGGCTATGTCGCGGGCATCGGCGCGATCGTCGCCGCGCAGCTCGTGCAGCCGAGCCCCAACCTCCCGTGGTGGATCGCCATTGCCGCCGCGCTGGTCGTCTGTGGGCTGATCGGCCTCATCCACGGCCTGATCATCACCCGCCTCGGGATCCCGGCCTTCATCGTGACCCTCGCGGGATACCTGATCTGGTTCGGCGTGATGATCGTCATGATCGGGCCCGCCGGCGGGGTCTCGATCACGAGCTCGATCCTGCCGAACCAGCAGGCGCTCTTTGGAATCGTCAACGCCTACATCGATCCCGTCGTCGCCTGGATCGGGCTGGGGCTCATCGTCGTGCTCCTCGGCGGCTCCCTGTGGCTCCGCGATGCGAACCGCCGCAGGAGCGGCCTCGTCGCGCCCCCGGTCGGCCTGACGTTGGCCAAGATCGTCGCGATCGCCGTCGCGGGAGCGGCGGTCGTCGCGATCACGAGCCTGAATCGTGGCCGGAACATCCCGATCATCGGCATGCCGTGGGTGGTGCCGGTCGTGCTCGTCGTCCTTGCGATCGGGACCGTCTTCCTCGAGCGCACCGCGTTCGGCCGCCACATGTACGCCGTCGGCGGCAACTCCGAGGCGGCCCGTCGCGCCGGGATCAACGTGCCCCGCGTCAGGACCGTCGCGTTCATCCTGTGCTCGGCGACGGCCGGCCTAGCCGGCGTGATCTACCTGTCCCAGATCGGTGGCATCACGACGAATATCGCCGGCGGCTCCCTGGTCCTGTACGCGGTGGCCGCCACCGTCATCGGCGGCACCAGCCTGTTCGGTGGGCGGGGTCGGGCCATCCACGGCCTGCTCGGTGGCCTCGTGATCGGCGCGATCTACAACGGCCTCTACCTGCTCGGCCTGCCCATCCAGTACCAGCTCATCATCACCGGGCTTGTGCTGCTGGCGGCCGTGAGCATCGACTCCCTGTCGCGCAAGGGCGCCGGGGCCGGGAGAAGCGCCCGAGCCTGAGATCCCGGGTCAGGGGACGTGGACGCCCCGATTGCCGACGAGGAAGCCCGCGAAGCCGAACGCGAGGCCAAGCGCGACCAAGCTGACGTGAACGTCCAGCCCGATGGCCGCGAGCGCAAAACAGATCACCGCGATCAGGAAGAGGATCTCGGCGAGGCCCCATGTGATTCTCATGGGCGTCACTACAGCAGGCCACGTGTTACTGCCGAACGACGACAACGGATCGTTTGGTACCGGCCACGATGCAAACGGGTCGGTCCGGTACGCTCGGCGCCGTATGGCACCGCCGATGATCCAGGTCGTCGACCTCGTCAAGCGCTATCGCAAGGCGGCGCGCAACGCGGTTGACGGCATCTCGTTCGATGTCGGGGCGGGCGAGTTCTTCTCGCTGCTCGGCCCGAACGGGGCCGGCAAGACGACGACGATCTCGATCCTGACGACGACGCTCCTGCCAACCGCCGGGCGCGCGACGATCGCCGGCCATGACCTCGTGACGGAGGCCAGCGCCGTGCGCCGGCTGGTCGGAATCATCTTCCAGCGCCCGAGCCTGGACCAGAATCTCACCGGCGAGGAGAACGTCCGTCTCCACGCGATCATGTACGGGATCCACCCGTATGCGCCGACGTTCCGGCTCATGGAGGCCGGCTATCGTCGGCGCGTCGGCGAGCTCGCGGAGCTGCTCGGGATCGGCAAGGAGGTCTTCGACCCCGTCCGGACGTACTCGGGCGGGATGCGCCGCAAGCTCGAGATCGTGCGCAGCCTGATGCACGACCCGAAGGTGCTCTTCCTCGACGAGCCAACGGCCGGGCTCGACCCGCCGAGCCGGCGGACGCTCTGGAGCTACCTCGACACGGTCCGCCGTGAGCAGTCGACGACGATCTTCCTCACCACCCACTACATCGAGGAGGCCGAGCAGGCGGACAAGGTCTGCTTCATCGACGGCGGTCACGTCGTCGCTTCGGGCACGCCCGCGGAGCTGAAGGCGGCGCTCGTCGACGAGTACATCGTGATCGACGCGGACAGCCGCGCCGCACTGGACGCCGAGCTGACGCGGATGCGCCTTGCATACACCGGCACGGGGCCGTTCAAGCTGCCGCTCGAGGCCCGCCGCACGCACGAGGTCCTGCGCGCGATCCAGACGCCGCTGAGCGTCGTTCGCACCCATGCCCCCACCCTCGAGGACGCCTATCTCGAGATCGTCGACAAGCCGGACCCGGACGCCCCCGATGCATGAGCTCTCGGCGGTCTTCGCGATCGCCCACCGGGACTTCATCAAGTTGCTGCGGGACCGGGCACGGATCATCTCGGAGCTCGCGTTCCCGCTGATCTTCATCGGGATCCTGGGCACGAGCCTGCAGGCCGGGTTCGGATCTGCGGGCGGGCTCAACCTCCTCACCTTCGTGTTCACCGGCGTGCTCGGCCAGACGATCTGGCAGTCGTCGGCGCTGGGCGTGATCTCGCTCATCGCGGATCGCGAGCAGGACTACAGCCAGGAGATGTTCGTCTCGCCGGTGTCGCGCTACTCGATCATCGCCGGCAAGATCCTCGGCGAGTCGCTGGTTGCGCTGCCCCAGGCCGCCGCGATCCTCGCGTTCGGCTGGGTCCTCGGCGTCCGGCTATCGATACCCGTCCTGCTTGCCTTCATCCCGATCGCGTTCGTCGTGGCGATCTTCGGCGGGGCATTCGGGGTGCTCGTGCTGTCGAACCTGCGGAGCCAGCAGGCGGCCAACCAGGTCTTCCCGTTCGTGATGCTGCCGCAGTTCTTCCTCGCGGGCGTGTTCAACCCGATCCAGCACCTGCCGTGGTACCTGGATATCGTGTCGCACCTGTCGCCGATGCGGTACGCGATCGACCTCGTCCGCGACGTCTACTACGGCGGCTTGCCGGACGTGGTCCCAGTGCCGCTCGAGGGGGCGCCGGTGAACCTCGCGATCATCGGCGCGATGTTCGTCGGGTTCATGCTCGTCGGCACGACCCTGTTCGTGCGGTCCGAGCGCAACCGCTGACGTGCCCGACCGGTTGGAGCGGCCCCAGGAGCGGCCCCAACAGCGGCCTCACGCCCGCGGGCGCAATCCGCGCCGGACATCCGGCGGCATCCCGCGACTCCCATGGCGGCGCATCGTCAACCGGCTGGGTCCGATCGAGATCCTGTCCGTGGACCAGGTCGAGGCGATTCACCAGGCCTCGCTGACGATCCTGCGCGACATCGGCGTCCAGGTCCTCGGCGCGCGGGCGCTCGACCGCTTCGTGACTGCCGGGGCGCGGGTCGATCGCGAGGACGGGGCCCGCGGTCCCGCCGGCCAGGTTCGCCTGGATCCCGCGCAGGTCGAGGAGCTCGTCGCGCTTGCCCCGTCCCGCTTCGAGCTGCACGCGCGGAACCCGGAGCGCGGCCTCGTGTTCGGCGACCGACACCTGGTTATCGGCGCGGTCGGCGGTCCGGCATTCGTCACCGACCTCGATCGGGGCCGGCGCGCCGGCAACGCGGCCGACTTCGATGCCTTCGTCCGGGTCATCGGCAGCCTCGACGTGATCCACCAGGAGGGCGGTGGCCCGCTCGAGCCGACCGACCTGCCCGTCGAGACGCGGCATCTCGACATGTACCGCACGCTCGCGACTTTGCTCGACAAGTCGTGGCAGTGCCTCGCGTTCGGGCGCGTCGTGGTGGACGACGCGCTGGAGGTCGCGAGCATCACTCGAGGCGTGGATCGCGACACGCTCACCCGCGAGCCCACCCTCATGACCATCGTGAACACGAACTCGCCGCTCCGCCTCGACGGCCCGATGTCCGACGGGCTGATCGAGATGGCGACCTGGGGCCAGCCGGTCGTCGCCACGCCGTTCACCCTCGCCGGCGCGATGACGCCGGTGACGCTCGCCGGCGCGCTGGCCCAGCAGAACGCCGAGGCGCTGTTCATGGTCGCCCTCGCGCAGATCGTCCGGCCGGGGACGCCGATGGTCTACGGCGGCTTCACCTCGAACGTGGACATGCGGACCGGATCGCCGGCATTCGGGACGCCGGAATACGTGAAGGCTGCCATCGCCACCGGCCAGCTCGCGCGCCGCTACGGGCTCCCGCACCGCTCCTCGAACGTGACGGGCTCGGTCGTTGTCGACGCACAGGCGGCGTATGAGAGCCAGATGTCGATCTGGGGCTCCGTGCTGGGCGGGGCCAGCCTGCTCTACCAGGGCGCCGGCTGGCTGGAGGGCGGCCTGACGGCGTCGTTCGAGAAGCTGATTCTCGACGCCGAGATGCTCCAGCAGATGACCGAGGTCCTGCAGCCGATCGCGGTCGACGACGCCGAGCTCGGGCTCGACGCCATCGCGGAGGTCGGGCCGGGCGGGCACTTCTTCGGGACCGCTCACACGCTGGAGCGATTCGAGACCGCCTTCTACCAGCCGATGCTCTCCGACTGGCGGAACTTCGAGACGTGGCAGGAAGACGGCGGCCGAACGGCGACGGAGCGGGCCAACCGGATCTGGAAGCAGCTCCTCGCCGAGTACGAGCCGCCACCGCTTGCGCCCGCGGTCGCCGAGGAGCTGGACGCGTTCGTCGACGGACGCAAGCGCGAGATCGTCGCCGGGTCCTGAGCTTGCCCGACGGTGCCCGGACGCACCGACTTGGCGTACGGGCACCAGATCATCGTGGACGCGGCGGTGCTCCTGACTACACTCCACCGCACCGTTCGCCGTCGCGCGTCGTGGAGGGGTCGACCGTGGTCAGGCTCAATGTGCTCCGATCCGGCCTGTTCTTCGTGGCCGTGGTCTCGCTCATCGGCGGCCTCGTCCTCGCCCAGAACATCCTGTTCGGCGCGCCGAACGACGGCCTCGGCAGGGGTCCGAAGGCGGAGGACGTCAACCCGGAGGCGGCCGAGCAGGCCGAGGGTGCCGAGGCGCATCAAGAAGGCTTCGAGCAGGCCGTCCAGGCGGGCACCGCAGGCAAGGCGCAGCCAATCACGGGGGCCCCGACGTCCGGTTGGGCCGGCGAAAAGCTGGTCAGCGCCACGGCCGACGACTGGGAGCCCGCTGTCGCGACCGACCCGCACGCGCCGTACGCCTACCTGCTGACGACGCGCTACGCGAGCACAAAGCCCTGCCCGGGCAACTGCCCGACGCCGTACATCGCCCTGTATACGAGCAGCGACGGTGGCGCGAGCTGGGACGCCGGAAAGCCGCTGTGCGCGTGCAAGGGCTCCGGCCAGTTCGACCCGATCATCGAGGTCGTCCCGAACACCGGCGCGGTGTACGCGCTCTACATGAACGGCTTCAACGTGATGTTCGTCAAGTCGACCGACCACGGTGCGCATTGGACGGCGCCGGTCGCGACGTACGGCAACGTCTCCTGGAACGACAAGCCGATCATCGCGGAGAGCGACAGCGGCGTCGACGTGTATGTCGCCTTCAACGGCCCGACCCGCGGCGATCCGTGGCTGGCCCAATCGCACGATTCGGGCGCGACCTGGACCCAGCGCAAGCTCGTCGACAGCAACCGCTACATCTTCGCCTTCGACGGCGACGTCGATTCGAGCGGGACGGTCTACTTCGCCGAGACCTCGATCCTCTACGGCGGCGGTGGCAACAAGGGCACGACGCCCACCGGGCCGATCGAGGAGCACGTCTACGTCCTGACACAAGGGGGCCAGACCTTCACCGACCGGCTCGTCGACTCGATCCAGCCGGGCCTGGCGTGTGTCGCGGCCGGCTGCCCGCCGGACTTCTATCTCGGGCACGCTGCCATCACGGCCTACGCGCCCGGCAAGCTCGTCCTCCTGTACGACGGTGCGACGGCGGCCGGTGGCCTCCAGACGATCACGACCCGCAACTCGGGCGATGGGGGCGCGACCTGGTCCGGACCAACCACCCTCTCCGTTACGGGTGAGGAAGCCGTAGCTCCGGCCGTGGAGTCGACGAGCGCCTCCGACATCCGCGCCTGGTACGACCAGACCAGCGGCGGCGGGAACGTCGACGCCTGGAACATCTGGTACCGGACCTCGTCGAACGGTGGCGCCACCTGGACCACCACCCCGGTCAAGATCTCGGATGCGTCGAGCGGCGCCGCCTACAAGACCGCGAACGGGTTTGCCGAGGTCTACGGCGACTACGGCGAGCTCGGGATCACGTCCACCGGCAGGACCATTGCCGCCTGGGGCGAGGGCACCAGCTACGACGGCCCCGGCGGCGTCTGGTTCAACCGGCAACCCTGAGTCGCGCGCTGATCCAATGACGGGAGCCCAACTGAGGCGCATCGTCGTCTGCCTGCCGGACATGCCGGAGCACGTCCATATGGGCGAGCTGCCCGCGAATGTCGACGTGGTCCTCGTTGCCGACGAGCCGTCGCCGTTGCCGGACCTGTCCAGGGTCGAGATGATCGTGCCGCTGCTCCGGGTTCGCCCTGCGCTGCTCGAGCTGCTCGCGGGTCCGCCCGGGCGCCTCCGCGTGATCCAGACGCTGAGCGCCGGCGTTGACTGGATGGTCGGCAAGGTGCCGGAGCACATCACCGTCTGCAATGCCCGTGGGATCTACGACGCGCCGCTCGCGGAGTGGGTCATCGGCGCGATCCTGGCCATGCAGCGCGGGCATATCCGGGCGCGCGACGCCCAGGCGAAGGCCGAGTGGGCGTTCTTCGAGCCAGACGAGCTCATCGGGCGGCGGGTCGTCATCCTGGGCATGGGCTCGATCGGGACGGCCATCGCAGATCGTCTCCGGCCGTTTGGCGTGCAGATCACCGGAGTCGGGCGCACGGCGCGCGACGGCGTTCGGGCGCTGGCGGATCTCGACGAGCTGCTCCCGACGGCGGACATCCTCGTCTCGATGCTGCCGCTCACCAGCGAGACGCGGGGCGTCCTCGACGCGCGCCGGCTCGCCCTCCTGCGCGACGGCGCCCTGCTCGTCAACGCGGGTCGCGGCCGCACGGTCGATACCGCGGCGCTCACGCGCGAGCTGGCCGCGGGGCGGCTGCGCGCCGCGCTGGACGTCGTTGACCCGGAGCCGCTGCCGAGCGAAAGCCCGCTCTGGGCGCTGCCGAACGTGCTGATCACGCCGCACATGGCGGGCGATTCTCCATCCACCACGGTCCGCTGCTTCGAGCTCGCCGGCGATCAGGTCCGCCGCTTCGCGGCTGGCCAGCCGCTCATCAACGAGGTCCCGCGCTACCTGCTCGCGTGACCCCGCCGAGGAGCGACTCCGGTCCTACTGATAGGTGACGTTCACCCCTATCGAGTCGAGCAGGAACGTTCGGGTCTTGACGCTGGCGAGGTCGATGACCCGGACCTTGAAGCTCGACGACGACAGCTGAACGGCCGTCCAGGCGTGACCCCAGGTGTCGGAGGCCGACCCAAGGGTGTAGGTCACGCCGGTCGTCGTCAGGTTCGCCGTCGCCTTGCCGGTGGTCCACGTGAGCCCGCCGTCCCACGACAGCTGGACGCAGATCTTCGGCGCGTTCTTGGTCGAGTTCGCCTTTGCGACGAGCTGGACCTGGATCCCGACGATCGTCGTGCCCACGCTCGGCACGTTGTACGAGGCCACCTCCGAGTCCCGGTTGGTGCTGGTGCAGGTCGAGCCCGACCCGGAGCCGCTGTTGACGTCGGATGCGAACGCGCCGTCGGGCGCGGCCACGAGGGACGTTCGGGCGGTCTCGTAGCCGTTGCCGTCGCCGCCGCTCCCGGCGACCGACGACAGGACCCAGAAGTAGCCGGTGGCCTGGGTCCCGATGGCCGTGAGCGCGAAGTCCTGGGTCGTCGTGTTGCCGCCGGTCACGCTGACGTTCGTTGGGGCGCTCGTGACGAACCCGGTCTTCGACGCGGTCAGGGTGTACGACGCCGGCGCGAGACCGGAGAACGTATACAGGCCCGTGGCGTCGCTGGAGGTCGAGGAGCCGCCCTGGATGGAGACCGTTGCCCCGGAGATCGGCGCGCCGCCCGACGCGTTGGTAACGTGGCCTGAGATTCCACCCGTCGTTGGGACGAGGGCGAAGTCCTGCGTCGTCGTGTTGCCGGCGGTCACGGTGACGCTTGCGGGCCCGCTGGTCGTGTGACCTGCGGCCGACGCCGTAACCGTGTAGCCCTGCGGCGTCAGGTTCGAGAACGAGTAATTGCCTGACCCGTCCGTGGTGGTCGAGCTGCCTGGCGACAGGGTCACCGTTGCACCGGCGATCGCGGTGTGCGACACCGAATCGGTCACCTGGCCCGCAATCGAGCCGGTGGTCGGAGAGCCGCCGCAGCCGGGCATCGTGAACGAGCCGATCCGCGTATGCCAGCTGAAGGAGGTCGTCACGGTGTAGTACTCGGAGGTGAACCAGAAGGTGCAGTCGTCGACCGGGTCGACGGTCATGTCCGAGTAGTCGCCCCAGCGGTTGCTGGTGCCGGTCTGGCTGCCGGTGCCGGAGAAGAGCGTCGCCTCGCCCTGGGCGAGCGAGTTGAGCGGGTCAGTCGCGAGGCGCCCGGCGTAGCGGAGCTGCGGGTTGATCGCGCTGCTCGAGGCGCTGAACCCGAGGGCGATGTCGCCGTTGTGGTCCATCGCCGCGCTGCCCATCCAGCGCCACGTGGAATCCGGCTGGTACGTGCTCTGCTGGAAGACCGTCTCCGGGCCGCTGGTGACGTTCCGAAGCTCGAACCAGCGGATGCCGGCGACGCCGCCGGAGCTCACGGTGAAGTTGCCGACCACCGACTCATGGTCACCGAAGTTGCGGTAGGTGAGCCGGAACATCGGGCGATCGGCGAGGCCATCGAGGTTCGCCGACGAGCCGAGCTGCGGGACGCAGTTCCGGGTGGACGTACAGAGCTGTGTGAACGGCGCCGCCGCGGGCGTCGCGAAGGTCGACCACGTCGTGTTGCCCGGCGTGACCCAGTCGACGTGGTAGTGGAATGTCGTGTAGCTGCCGGTCCCCGGGAAGGCGACGAACGTCTCCGGGGCGCCGACCGGCGGCGGAGTGGAGCCCTCGACGTCGGCGGGCAGCATCGCATCGCTGGCGCCCCCGAGCGGAGCCCGCGTCTGCACCGTGGCCGAGAGGCCCTGCAGCATGCGCGCGCGGTCGAAGACGAACGGCTGCGCGCCGAGGAACAGGGTCCCGCTCGAGTTGAAGACGGTGTCGCTCATGTAGTAGCCATCCGGCCAGACCGACAGGTGCGGGTAGTCGAAGAAGTTCGACCCGAGATTGAAGTCGTATCGGTAATAGGCGCCGGTCGCGTCGCTGGTCTGCGAGATCGCGATGCACTCGTCGGTGGGCTGGCTCGTCCCCGCGAACTGGCTGACCAGCCAGCGGTTGGCGAGCTGGTCGTACAGGACCACCGGATCGCCCTCACCGTTGGACTGGCAGACGCCGCCGAAGCCGTTCCAGATCGTGGAGATGCCCACGGGGCCGAGCACTGACACACCCGTGCTCTTGTCCCAGACCTGGTAGCCCTCGTTCACGATCTGGACGTACTGGGTGAGGCCGACTTCGCCGTTCGTGTCGGGCGGCGCACAGTTGCAGGCGACGCCGGGGAAGCCGATCCCCTCGAAGTTCTTGCTGGTGCCCGGCATCGCCGGGGTGGCGAGCGTCGCCTGGACGACCGTGTCGATGCCATGCGGCGTCGCGCCGGCGTCGCCGCCGTCCTGGTCACCTTCGTCGTCCGCCTCGAGCGCGCGAACCGGGTCGGCCGGCGTCGAGCGGAGGTCCTTCGACGTGTCGTGCTTGAGGGCGCCGCCCATGAACACGCCGTTGCCCATCGCCACGGGGCCATTCGCGGAATCCGCCGCGGAGACCTGGGCGTGATTGCCGCCGGCCGCGAGCTCGGGACCCTTGGGGGCCTGATTCGCAGCGAGGATCGCGGCTGCGAGGAGGCCCGCCACCGCGAACATGGCGAGGAGGGTGCGCGGCAGGCTCCGGGTCGTGGTCATCGTGTGGATCTCCCCCTGGCAGGTTGGGCGATTGCCGAGCGACATGCTCGCACAACCATGGAAGGGTGCGACAGGTTTTTGGTGCTTCCGGACACCAACAGTCGGGCGTCGAGTAGGACAGACGGCCTACGGAAATCGAGCGCGAGCGCGCCTAGGATCCGGCCAGGTCGACCCGACACCCAACCCAGCTCACACGGATTGCGAGACACGATGCCGATGCCGCGCCAGACGCGTGCTCGCCGCCGCTCCATCGCCGGCCTCGCGGTCGCGTGGCTGGGCGCGCTCGTCGCGATCTCGACCTTCGCCCCGGTCGTCGCCGCAAGCTCCAGCGGCTATGTCGCGAACTGCGACGTCAATCTGCGGACGACGGCGTCCACTTCGGCGACCGTGGTTGCGCTGATCCCGACTGGCACTGTCGTCGTCGCCGACGCGACGGTCAGCGGCGATCCGTGGTCGGCCGTCTGCGGCACGAGCGTCTCGGGCAGCACGTGGCTTGCCGTCACGACGGTCGGTGGCACGAGCGTAAGCAGCCTGTACGGCGTCGGCCACGTCTATGCCGCGAGCGGCCTCTTCCACGCCCAGGTCGTTGCCCCGACCTGGCTCGAGGGCGTCGATGTCTCCCATTACCAGGGGACCATCAACTACGCGCAGGTCGCGGCGGCGGGGAAGAGCTTCGTCATCGCCAAGGCCACCGAGGGCATCGGCTATACGGATCCGAGCTGGACGAAGAACCTGGCGAACGCCACCGCGGCAGGCCTCAAGGTCACGGGCTACCACTTCGCCCGCCCGGACGGCAACCCGACAAAACCCGTCCAGGAGGCCGATTGGTTCGTCAGCCAGCTCGCGCTCGCGCCCGGCATGATCGTTCCAGCCCTCGACCTCGAACGGGCCGGCAGCATGTCCCCGACGGCGCTCCAGGCCTGGGTCGGCGCGTGGCTCGACGAGGTCTACCTGAAGACCGGCGTCCGCCCGATGATCTACACGAGCCCATCGTTCTGGCATACGGCGCTGAACAACACGGCGATGTTCGCGAACGAGGGCTACACGGTCCTGTGGATCGCCCACTGGTTCGTCAGCGCGCCGTCCGTGCCGGCCAACAACTGGGGCGGGCACGGCTGGACGTTCTGGCAGTACGACGACTGCGGCACCGTCCCCGGCATCAGCGGCTGCGTTGACCTCGATCGATACAACGGCCTCGACCTCACGCCGGTTACGGTCGGCGCGGACTTCCAGGTCGGGACCAGTCCGACGCAGCAGTCGGTCGAACAGGGCGCCGCCACCCAGTTCACCATCCCCATCCAGCGGACGTTCTTCACGCTCCCGATCGACCTCCAGGTCACCGGGCTGCCGTCCGGCGCCCAGGCCTCGCTCGATCCAGCGACCAACGCCGGGTCGACCGCGACCCTCAGCATCAATGCGGCCGGCGGTGTCTCGGCCCCTGCCGCCGGCAGCTACCCGCTCGTCGTCACCGGCACGGCGGACGGGATGACGCGCACGACCACCGCGACGCTCGTGGTGACGGACGCAGCGCCACCGACCGTCTCCGCGCCCATGCCCAGGCTGTACTTCCGCTCGACGCTGTGGACGACCGGCGCTCCGGTCCGCACGGCATGGACCGCCACGGATCCAAGCGGCGTGATCCAGGACGAGCTTCAGCGAAGCGCCGCCGGCGGAGCGTGGACGAGCTTCGGTCTGCTGACGCCGACGACGACCTGGGTGACGCAGACGCTCGCCATCGGCACGAAGTACGCCTATCAGGTGCGCGCGACGGATGGCGCCGCGAACACGAGCGACTGGACGGTCGGTCCGACCGTCACGGCGGTGCTGACCCAGCAGTCGAGCTCGAGCGTGACGTACGGCGGGACGTGGCACTCGTCGTCGGTTGCATCGGCATCCGGCGGGAGCGAGAAGTACGCCTATGGCAGTGGGGCCTGGGTGAAGCTCTCCTTCACCGGGTCCAGCATCGCCTGGGTCGCGCCGACGGGCTTGGGCCGCGGCTCCGCGTCCGTCTACATCGACGGCGTCTACAAGGGCACGATCAGCCTGTACGCAAGCTCCTATCACGCGCGCCAGATCGTCTTCGCCTACAACTGGGCGACGAACGGTGCGCACTCGATCAAGATCGTCAACCGGGCGACATCGGGACACCCGCGCATCGACATCGACACGTTCCTGCGGCTCGTCCAGGGCTGACTTCGGACATCGCTTCGCGGCGCTCGCGTAGTACCGTGCCGAGGTTGACCAATGACCTCGGAGGCCCGATCAGGCGATGAGCGACCCGACCCCGGATCCCACCCTGGACCGATTGCTGCGGCACATGGCGTGGGCGAACGCGACGCTGATCACGACCCTCGCGCAGCTACCGGATTCAGTGTTGGCTCTCGCGTCGCCGCGGAACGAATGGACCGTCGCCCGAATCATGAATCACCTCGTGTCGGCTGCCGGCGGATACGCCGCGCGACTCGATGGCAGGCCCCGCCTGCCGCAGACGCAGCCACCGACGACTGCCGCGGCGCTCCCCGCGCTCGCAGAGCGGTGCGCCGGCTACGACGCGCAGCTCCTCGCACAGGCGGCGCTCCCCGAGGGCACGGCGGCCTACGCAAACACGGGCGAGATCCCGCGCGCCCGTTCCACCGTCCTCGGCCAGGCAATCCATCACGCGACGGAGCATCGGGCGCAAATCGCGGGCGCCTTGTCGACGAACGGCCTCGATGCGATCGATCTCGACGCCCTCGACCTGTGGGCGTATGGCGAGGAGGAGGGCCTCGGGGCGTAGCTGCTCCGGGGAACCCGCCGTTACCGCAGGCTGAGCGCCGAATAGATCGACCCGAGGAACCGGCTTGGCACGGTCGCCAGCTGCCGGGTGTCGCGAAAGCCCGCTGCCACGGCGACGCTCGACCACGTCACGAACGAGAGTGGGTAGGGGACATACGGGTTGCCGTGGTCCGCGCCGTACTCGACGAGGACGAGGCGGCCGCCCGGCCGCAGGTACCCGAGGACGAGCGCGAGCACCGGCGCCTTGTCGCGCACGAAATGGAGCGAGTTGGCCATCAAGATCCCGTCGAGTGACGGCAGCTCGATGGGCGCGGTGAAGTCGGCGGCGATCGGGGTGATTCGCACGGCGGGGAACGCGGTTTCGAGGCGCCGGAGCTGCACCTCGAGCGCGCCGCGATCACGATCGACGGTGTGGATCGACCCGCCCGGGCCGAGCAGGTCCGCGAGCGCCAGCGTGAACGCGCCCTCGCCCGACCCGAGGTCGGCCCACGTGGAGCCGCCGCCGCTGACGCCCTCCCGGATCAGCCGGACGTGGTCCGCGTGGTCCAATCGCTACCCGCCGCGCTCGAACCACGCCAGCACGCGCATGGCGCGCAGCGTGTTCCAGCGGCTCGGGCGGCCCTCGCCCTCGTCCATGTCGAACCCGAGATCGCGAACGCGGGCGTTGACCATCTCGCTCTCGTGTGGATTCTCGAGCGGCCAGCGGCCGTCGTCGTCCTCCTTGGCCCTGACCACTTCGATCGCCTCGGCGAGGCGCGGGTCCGGTGGCACGGCCGCGTCGCGGAGGTAGTCCAGCCCGCGGAGCACGTCGTAGTGCCAGCCGGTCGGGTACGAGAACCGGCTGAATTCAGGGTCGATCAGACCGCCGGTCGACAGCCGGCGCAGCAGCCCCCGCTCGAGGAGGTATACCTGCCCACGCGCCGTGGCGGTCGTGAGCTTGTCGGAGCCGCCGCCGGCGCGCTCGTGCTGAAGCAGGCCCTCGAGGACGTTGATCGTCGTGTGGAACGAGCCACGCGTCGAGCCGTTCTCCTGCTCGCAGTTCCATCCGCCATCGGCCATCTGCTCGCCGAGCAGCCGCTTTACGACCGCGGTGACGTCCAGCCCGAAGTACGCCCCGATCGCCACGATGCGCCCGTTGATGCACGGCTCGACCTCACCGTCGAATACGCGCTGCCCGTCCCACTCTGCCCACGGGTTGTGCCAGGGCACGTGGCGGACGAGGTCAATCGCGGCGCGCGCCTCGTCGCAGGTCGGGTCGAGGCCCATGTCGCGGAGCAGGCCGAGGGCGAGCAGCGTGATCCACTCGGTGTCCGCCTTGCCGATGTCCCACTGCCCGTCGTCGCGCCGCATTGCCAGCAGCTGGGCGCCCCAGCCCTCCACGGCAACGCGGGCGCGCTCGGCCGCGACCTGGTCGGCCGGCGCATCGGTCAGGTCGCGGAGCGCTTGCCAGCGAATCGCCGGGTCGGCGTCGAGCAGCCAGTCGAGGGCGTTCATCAGGTGAGATCGTGGTACCACAGTCCGACGCTACCCTTATCCGGACCGGGACCGCGCTGGGCAGGAGGCCGCCGATGTTCGTGCCGTTGTCCGTCCTCGAGTTTCGTGATCGCGCCGAGATGTTCTTCGGCGACAAGGTCGGTGTCATCGACGGCGACGAGACGTTCACGTATCGGACCTTCGCGACCCGGACGCACCGGCTCGCGAATGCGCTGGTCGAGCTGGGAGTCACGGCCGGCGACCGGGTGTCGTTCATCACCTTCAACACCCACCACCTGCTCGAGGCGTACTACGGCGTCATCGAAGCGGGAGCCGTCCTGAACCCGATCAACATCCGGCTCGCCCCGCACGAGATCGCGTACATCCTCGACCACGCGGCGTCGAAGGTCGTCTTCTACCACCGCGACTTCGCGAACCTCGTCACGGAGCTCGCGCCGCGTCTCGCAACTCGGCCGACCTTCGTCGTCCTCGAGGGAGAGCCGGGTGGCCTGGCTGACCGCGAGTACGAGGCGCTCCTCGCCTCCGCATCAGCGGAACCGCGCCATCCCGACATCGACGAGACCTCGCTCGCCGAGCTCTTCTACACCAGCGGCACGACCGGTTTGCCGAAGGGCGTCGCGATGACCCATCGCGAGCTGTACCTGCACAGCCTCGCCGCACAGATCGGCCTGGCCTTCACCGAGGACGACGTCGTCCTCCACGTCGTGCCGCTCTTCCACGTGAACGGCTGGGGGACCCCGCACTTCCTGACGATGATCGGCGGGCAGCACGTGATCCTGCGGCGCTTCGACCCGACCGCCCTGATGACGCTCGTCGAACGACACCGGGTCACCCGGCTCCTTGCGGTGCCCACGATCTTCAACGCGGTCCTCAACAGTCGCGAACGTGCCCGGTTCGACCTGTCGAGCCTTAGCCAGCTGATCATCGGTGGCTCGCCGGCCTCGCCGAGGCTCGTGCGCGCGCTCGAGAGCGAGCTCGGTGTCCAGGCGATCGTCGGCTATGGGCTGACCGAGACGTCCCCGATCATCACCCTCGCCCAGCCGCGGACCCACCTGAATGACACCGAAGCGGCCGAGCGCCGCACCGAGCGTCAGGCGATGACCGGCTGGGCGATCCCCGGGGTGCAGATCCGGGTCGTCGACGCGGAGGATGCGGATGTCCGGCCCGACGGCGAGCAGATCGGCGAGATCGTCGTGCGCGGCAACACCGTGATGGACGGCTACTACCGTGAGCCCGAGGCCACGGCCTCGACGATCCGGGATGGCTGGCTGCACACGGGCGACATGGCCACGATCGACGCCGCCGGATACATCCTGATCAAGGATCGCTCGAAGGACATCATCATCAGCGCCGGCGAGAACATCTCCTCGGTGGAGATCGAGGTGGTCCTCGGCACGCATCCAGCCGTGCTCGAGAGCGCGGTCGTGGCAGCCCCCGACGACAAACGAGGCGAGGTGCCGGTCGCGATCGTCGTGCTGAAACCGGACACGTCAGCGACCGCCAAGGAGCTTCGCGCGTGGTGCCGGGCCCGCCTGGCCTCCCACAAGGTGCCTCGCGACGTCCAGTTCCGAGATGCCTTGCCGAAAGGCGGGACCGGCAAGATCCTCAAGGCCGAGCTCAGGGAGCCGTTCTGGGTTGGGCTGGAGACCCGCGTGCATTGAGCGACGCGATCCGCCACTCCCGCTGCGTCGGTGCATCCAATCGACCGCCTAGACTCAACGCGTGCCTGACGCCTTCGACGAATTCCTCGACGAGCTGAAGCGCCGCCAGGCGGGTGGGAAACGTCCGGGAGGCGCGGAGCCACCGCAGCGACCTCGACCGCGTGTGATCGAACGGCGTGACGGTCGGCGGTCGCGCAGGCCATGGATCGCGCTCGCGATCGTTGTCGCCGTCTTCGTCTTCTTCTCGTTCGGGGCCGGGTTCTGGACGGACGTCCTTTGGTATCGAAGCGTCGGCTTCGAGTCGGTCCTTTGGACACGCGTCGGGGCGGCCAGCGGCCTGTTCCTGGGCGGCTTTGCCGTCACCCTCATCGTGCTCCTCGCCAATCTCGTTGTGGCCGGTCGGCTCGCGCCGCCGCCCGATGCTGGCGCGGCGGCTGCGCTGGGCGACTTCTTCGATCGCCTGAACCGTGCCGCGTCGTCGCCCGCCGGCGGCGGTCGGTTCGGGCCAGGCCCTCGAGTGGTCTCCAGCGACCGGGACGCGCTGCCTGACCTGACACCGCTCGCCAAGTACGTCATCGCAGGCTTCTCCGTGCTCGCTGCCCTGGCCGTCGGCGGCGGCCTGGGCGCCGGTTGGGAGACAGTCCTGCTGTGGATCCATCGCGTCCCGTTCGCACCCACTGGCGCGGCCGTCACGGATCCGGTGTTCGGCCAGGACATCTCGTGGTTCCTGTTCACGCTGCCGTTCCTGCACGCGGTCCAGGGGATCTTCAACAGCCTCGTACTCATGAGCCTGCTCGTGGCCGGGGCCCGCTATCTCGTCGGCGTCCTGCGCTCTGGCTTGCGCCTGCCGACGCCGGTGCGGGTTCATCTCGCGATCCTCGGCAGCCTGTTCCTGCTGTCGGTGGCGGCGGGCTATCAGCTCGACAAGTACGACCTCGTGTACTCGACCCGCGGCTTCGCCGTCGGTGTCAGCTACACCGATGCCCACGCGCAGTTCCTCGCCTTCGACGTCCTGACCATCCTCTCGGCGCTTGCCGCCGCCTTCCTGGTTGGTGCGGCTTTCACTCGCTGGAAACGGCCGCTCGGGGCCGTCATCGTGACTTGGTTCGTGGCCTCGTTCCTCATCGGGACGGTCTACCCGGAGATCGTCCAGCGCTTCACGGTCGTGCCGAACCAGCTGGCCCAGGAATCGCCCTACATCGCCAACAACATCGCGATGACGCGCCTGGCCTACAACCTCACGAACTGGGATCCCCCGACGGACTACAGCGGCGAGGCGACCCTCACCCAGGCGCAGATCACGGCCGACGCGGCCACCTTCCAGAACGCCCGCCTGTGGGACTACCGGCCGTTGGGCGACACCCTCGGCCAGCTCCAGACCGTTCGCCAGTACTACACCTTCGTGGACGTCGATACGGATCGCTACACGATCGGCGGCCAGACCCGCCAGGTCATGCTGTCCGCTCGCGAGCTGAACCTCGCCGCCAACCCGACTGCGGTCGGCTGGGTCAACCAGCGGATCATCTACACCCACGGCATCGGGCTGGTGATGGTGCCCGTCAACGAAGTGACACCGGAGGGTCAGCCGGTCCTGTTCGTGAAGGACCTCCCGCCGGCATCTGTCGACGGGGCACCCACGGTCACCGAGCCTCGGATCTACTTCGGCGAGAAGCCGACCGGCTACGTCGTCGTCGGGGCCAAGCAGCCCGAGTTCGACTACCCGCAGGGCGGCAGCGACGCGACGGCCAGCGTCAAGACAACGGTCTGGTCCGGCTCGACCGGGATCCCGCTCAACACGACGCTCGACCGGCTGCTGTTCGCCATCCGCTTCGGTGACCTGGATCTCCTCATCAGCGATCAGGTGACCTCGAGCAGCCAGCTCCTCATGTACCGCGACCTCGGGACGCGCCTCCAGCTCCTCGCGCCGTTCCTCAAGTACGACAAGGATCCCTACGTCGTCGTCGACGGCCAGGGGCATCTCGACTACATCCAGGACGCGTTCACGACCAGCGATCGCTTCCCGAACGCCCAGCCCTTCGATCCCTCGACCCTCGATGGCTCCGGGCTCGGGACGGACCCGATCGACTACATCCGGAACAGCGTCAAGGTCGTCATGAACGCGTACGACGGGTCGATGCGCTTCTACGTCGCGGACCCGACCGACCCGATCATCCGCGACTACGAGGCGATCTTCCCGGACCTGTTCCACCCGCTGAGCGAGCTGCCGGCCGACCTAGCGCCCCATCTGCGGGTCCCTGAGGAGATGTTCAACGTCCAGACGCAGATGTACGGCCGCTACCACGTCCAGGACGTCCAGACGTTCTTCCGGACCGATGACCAGTGGACGGTCCCGGCTCCCACGACCAGCACCCAGAGCCTGCCGTCCCAGGCCTACTACGTCGTCATGCGGATCCCGGGCGAGGCGAACCCGGAGTTCCTCCTCCTGCAGCCGATGGTCCCGAAGGACCGGCCGAACATGATTGCCTGGGTCGCCGCCCGGAACGATGCCCCGAACTACGGCACGGTCCGCGTGTTCCGATTCCCGACCAATACGACCGTCCTCGGCCCCGCTCAGATCGAGGCCCGGATCGACCAGGATCCGACGATCAGCGCCCAGGTCACCCTGTGGAACGCATCAGGGAGCACGGTCATTCGAGGCAACCTCATCGTCGTGCCGGTCGGCGACTCGCTGGTGTACCTCCAGCCGGTGTATCTGCAGTCCACGTCGTCGAAGTTCCCGGAGTTCGAGCGGATCGTCGTGGCGTCGCCGACGACCGTCGTCTGGGGGCAAACGCTCAGTGAGGCGCTCAATCTGCTGTTGGCCGGCAACGGCCAGCCGACGCCCACCCCCACGCCGCAGCCGACTCCCGGCCCGGGCGCCAGTGCGACTCCGACACCGACGGCCGCGCCGGGCCTGCCGACGGACGTCCCGGGACTGATCGCTTACGCCAACACGCATTACGCGCTCGCCCAGCAGGCCCTCAAGGACGGCGACTTCGCCCGCTATGGCCAGGAGATCGATCTCGTCGGCAAGGCGATCGCGCAGCTCGATCAGCTGGCCGGGGCGACCCCAGGCGCGTCGCCGTGAGATTCGCTCACGCTGCGTGAGCCCTGCCTCGGGCCCCTTATGACGCGACGAGCGCCGGTCCGACCCAGATCTCGCGGCCATCGGAGGCGACGCCTCCGCCCGCGAGCGGCGAGATCTCGGGTCCCGCTGCGACGCACCGGTCCGTGCCACTGACCCATCCAAGGCCCGCGACCCACCTCGGCTCTTCAGGTCGGGTGACCTAGCCGGAGCCGCTCCCGCAGCGGATGACCGTGACGAGCTCCGGGTTAACCAACGCTGGTACGTTGCCTCGGCGGAGATCGAGCGCTTCGCGGCTCGGCGACATGACATGCAGCGATCGGCAGGCTTTGGAGGGGCTTCTCGACGAGCGCCCGAACGGCCTCCTGTTGGGGCCGTCGTCGCCATTCATTCGCCCCTCGCTCGCCCCCGCGAGTAGGTCCGATGCCCGCCGCCAATGCCCCGCCGCCCGCGCAGCTAGGCTGCCCGCATGCGCGTTGTGCGGGAACCGTGCGATGAGTGACGAGTCCAGCATGCCGGCCGGGACCGAGCTCGAGCGCTGGGTTCGGATGCGCCGCCGCCTCAATACACCGCCTCAACGTGTATTCCGCGCCTGGTCCGACCCGGAGGAACTCGCCCGCTGGTTCCCCGAGCGGGTCGAGGGGGGCCTGGCAGTCGGGTCGCGATCCATCCTTGTCTGGCCGGATCGGCGCGTCTGGTGGGAGGTCGTCGAGGCGCATCCCGACCGTCGCCTCGTCGTCCGCTGGCCAGGGCTGGTCGATGAGCGGCTGATCACGACGGTCCGTGTGCTCGTTGAACCCGCTGGCTTCGGCAGCCGGATCGACCTGGAGGACGGACCGTTCCCGCTCGACCAGGCCCAGGTCCTCGACGCCTGGGCGGAGGCGGTCGAAGGGTGGAGCGAGGCGCTGGCCCTGCTGCGCGCCTACCTCGATTTCAGCGTCGATCTTCGACCCCGAGCGTAAGCGGAGTACAGGGAGACATCCGATGGCCGATCGACCCGTCGAGGTGGCCTACTTCTACCGGACGAAGTGGGGACATCACGACGAATTCCTGGAGCTCTTCAACCGCAACCATCTGCCCGTCCTCCACGAGCAGGTGAAAGGCGGTCGAATGCTCGACGTTCGGGTCCGGGTACCACGGTTCCACGGGGACGGCCGGGCCGACTGGGACGTCATGGTCACGATCGTCTACCGCGACTGGGCGGCGATGGAAGAGCACTCCGACAAGGAGATCACCGAGCGGCTCTTTCCTGACCAAGGCCGCTTCGGCGAGGAAGAGCGACGGCGTTTCACCATACTCGACGCCCACTGGGACGTGCCGCTCGATTCGTTGCCGGGCTGAGCGGGGTTCGATGCCGCGCTCACGCGTCGGGCCGGAAGCAATGGCGAGGCGGGATCGCTTCCCGATCGGCCACCTTCGTCAGGCGCGAGCGGCAACGCCAGCCCGCGGTAGCCCTCCACGGGAGTGAAACCGCACTCTTCGTACAGCCGCATAACGCCGGCGTTGTCCGCCGTACGCCTCCGTTCGCGCTCTCCGAGTCGCTGCGGCGATCCAGCGTCTGGCCGTACGCTACCTACGGTTGATTCGCCCGTCCCATCACCCTCATGCGACAACGCTCCGAGATGGCGCGTGCACGGGTGATCACCCCGGGAGGCTGTCATGGATAACGAACGCGCTCGCGAGCTCGTCGCCCGCGAGCGGAGGCGCGTTGAATCTGCCCTCGCCGGGCTGCGCGGCGAGATCCGCGACGAAGGCTCCTTAGGGCGCCAGCAGACGGGAGAGCAGGAAGACGCCGGCAGCAGTCTCGAAACGGAGGCCGTGTCCGTCGCCCTCGCCACCGAGCTGGCCGAGCAGCTTGCCGCAATCGTGCGGGCCGAGCAGCGCCTCATGCAGGGAACCTACGGCAGGTCGATCGAGAGCGGACTGCCGATCCCGGACGAGCGACTTGAGGCGGAACCTCTGGCTGAACGAACCATCGAGGAGCAGCGACGCGGCGACGCCCGCTGACCGTCGTCGGAGCGTTGCGGGTCCGGCCGAACCGCCGCCCGGTAAGATCAACACGGTGCCTATGGAGGCGAGTAGCGCCCAGATCGTGCGATGGGCTAAGGACCGACGATGACGCCGAACCAGCCGCTCGGAAACCCGCCCCGTCGCGCTCGCCTGAGGGTTCGCTCCCAGCTTGAGCTTGATGAGCCGATCCTGGCCGAACTCTTCAGTGTCGAGCGACTCGAACAACATGCCCGGACACTTGCCGCGGCCCAGCACGTCACCGATACGCCACACGGGGGACGCGCCGTCTGGCCCCGGATCGCAGAGAACGGCCGTGTCCTGCTTGCGGCGTATCGGTTGCTTGCCCGTGCGATCAAGGACGAACGGTCGATCACGCCGGCCGCTGAATGGCTCGTCGACAACTTCCATATCGTGGACGAGCAGCTTCGCGAGATCCGCGACGACCTGCCCCCGAACTACTACCGCGAGCTCCCGAAGCTGGCCGAGGGTCATCTCGCCGGCTACCCGCGAGTCCTCGGGCTTGCGTGGGCGTACATCGCTCACACGGACAGTCGCTTCGACCCGGAGAGCCTGCGGCGCATGGTGCGTGCCTACGAGGAGGTTGAGCCGCTAAGCATCGGCGAGCTATGGGCGATCGCGATCAGCCTTCGGATCCTCCTCGTGGACAACCTTCGCCGCCTTGCGGAGCAGATCGTCCAGAGCCGGTCGGCGCGGGAGCAGGCAGACGAGATTGCCGATGGCCTCCTTGGCGTCGGCGCGGGCGGCCCCGAGGACGCTGCAGCATCGCTGCGTCGTCTCTCGAGCACAGCACTGCCGACGGCGGCCCGAGTCCAGCTCTTCCAGCGTCTGCGCGATCAGGACCCCGCGGTCACCCCGGGCCTTCGACAGCTGGAGGAGCGCCTCGCTGCCCAGGGCACGACCGCCGAGGAAGTGGTCCGTCTCGAGCACCAGCGCCAGGCGACGATGAACGTGACGGTCCGCAACGTGATCACGAGCATGCGTCTCATCTCGTGGTTCGAATGGGCCCAGTTCGTCGAGAACGTCAGCCACGTCGACGACGTGCTCCGGGCCCAGAGTTCGTTCGGAGCGATGGATTTCGCGACCCGGGATCGCTACCGGCACGCTGTCGAGGAGCTCGCTCGGGGCTCGGGCCTGAGCGAGCTCGAGGTGGCCCGAAAGGCCGCCGCGATGGCAGCCGCCGCACCGTCGGCCGACGATGCCGCACGGTCGGCCGACGATGCCGAACCATCCGCGTCGGCACGACGAGACCCTGGGTACTACCTGATTTCGGATGGCCGGCCGTCATTCGAGCGCGCCCTGCATGTTCGGGTCCCGTTCACCGGCCGGCTGCGGCGGGCGTATGTCGGGGCGGCGACCCCTGGGTACATCGTGACGATCGCGGTGATGACGGCGGTCCTCCTCGCTGTCCCGCTCCTGCTTGCCGGTGACGGCGGCGCAGCGGGCCGCTGGAACATCATCGTCGCGATCCTCGCTCTCATTCCGGCCTCGGATCTCGCGATCGCCCTCGTCAATCGGTTCGTCACGAACGTGCTCGGACCGCGAGCCCTGCCCCGTCTAGACCTGGACGCGGGTGTTCCGTCCGGGTTGCGGACGCTCGTCGTCGTGCCGACGCTCCTGACGAACGCGGCGGAGGTCGAGATCGAGGTCGGCCGCCTGGAGGTGCATTACCTCGCCAATCACGAAGGCGATCTTCGGTTTGCCCTGCTGTCGGATTGGCTCGACGCGTCGACCGAGGAAGTCCCCGGCGATGAGGAGCTGCTCGCTACGGCGGCTGCCGCCATCGAACGGCTCAATCAGCGCCACGGCGAGGCCCCAGGGGGCGGTGCCCGGTTCCTGCTCTTCCATCGGCTGCGGAGCTGGAACGAGGCCGAGGGCCGCTGGATGGGCTGGGAGCGCAAGCGCGGCAAGCTCCACGAGCTGAATGCCCTCCTCCGCGGCTCCACGACGACCGGCATCCTCACATCGAGTCGGGCCGCTTCGGTCCCGCCCTCGGACGTGCGCTATGTCGTCACGCTCGACGCCGATACGCGTCTGCCGCGGGGTGCGGTCGGCCGCCTCGTTGGCACGATCGCCCATCCGCTCAATCAGCCAGGCTTCGATCCGCGGGTTGGCCGCGTGACGCATGGCTACGGCGTTCTCCAGCCGCGGATCACGCCGACGCTTCCCGCCGAAGGTGAGGCTTCGACCTTCCAACGGATCTTCTCGGGCGCGGCCGGGATCGATCCATATGCCTCAGCGGTCTCCGACGTCTACCAGGATCTCTTCCGGGAAGGGAGCTACACCGGCAAGGGGATCTACGATCTCGCTGCGTTTGGCGCTTCGATGGCGGACCGGGTGCCCGAGAACGCGCTCCTGAGCCACGACCTGTTCGAGGGGGTCTTCGCCCGAGCCGGCCTCGTGACCGACATCGAGCTCTTCGATGATTTTCCCTCGAACTACCTCGTTTCCGCCGCGCGCCAGCACCGCTGGGCTCGAGGCGACTGGCAGCTGCTGCCGTGGATCGTGGGCCGTGCCAGGGACGCCACGGGCCGGCGGAGCCGCGGCGCGTTGCCTGCGATCGCCCGCTGGAAGATGCTCGACAATCTGCGCCGGACCCTGTCCCCTCCGCTGGCATTGGCAACACTCGCTGCGGCCTGGACTCTCCCGTCCGTGCCACCAGGCCTGTGGACCGCGTTCATCCTGACGTGCTTCATCGTGCCGCAAGCGCTGCCGGTCCTTGCCGGGCTGCTGCCGCGACGGCAGGGCATCTCAAAACGCAGCCACCTGCGGGCCGTCGGCTCCGACGTCACCGTGGCCGCCGCGCACGTGAGCCTCAGCATCACGCTCCTCGCACACCAGGCGTGGCTGATGGCCGACGCGATCGCGCGGGCGTTGGCCCGGGTGTATGTCAGCCGACGAAACCTGCTCGAATGGACGACGGCCGCGGAGGCCAAGGCCAGCCAGGCCCGCGATATCGCGGGCTTCTACCGGCAGATGGCGGGCGGCGTCGCGATTGCCGCCGCAGGCGCGGTGCTCGTCATCGCCACGAAGCCGAGCGCGGGCTTCGTGGCCGCGCCGTTCATTGTTCTGTGGCTGCTCTCGCCCCTCGTCGCGCGGTGGGCCAGCGTGCCGCCGCCCGAATCGGCCGTTCGGCAGCTCTCCGCGGCCGATGTCGGCGCGCTCCGCCTGACCGCCCGCCGCGCCTGGCGGTTCTTCGAGACATTCGTCGGTCCGGAGGATCACGCGTTGCCACCCGACAACTTCCAGGACGATCCCAGGCCGGTCGTCGCCCACCGCACGTCGCCGACGAACATCGGACTGTATCTGCTGGCGACGGTGACCGCGCGAGACTTCGGATGGATCGGAACGCATGAGATGGTGGATCGCCTCGAGGCGACGCTCGCGACCATCACCAGCCTCGAGCACTTTCGCGGGCACCTCTACAACTGGTACGACACGCGTGACCTGCATCGGCTCGAGCCGGCGTACATCTCCTCCGTCGACAGCGGCAATCTCGCGGGCCACCTGCTGACGCTCTCCAACGCCTGCCGCCAGATGATCGACCAGCCGCTGCCGGTGGCGGCGGCTCGCCGTGGGATCGGCGATGCCGTGGCGCTGGCGCGCGAGGCCGCGGGTGCGATCGGTGACGATCGAAGAAGCCAGACACTCACGCGGCGACACCTCGACGAAGCCCTCGAAATGCCGGCCGAGATCGGCGCGCCCGCGACGACGACGGCCTGGGCGGCCCACCTCGGCGAGATCACGGCGCGGGCGAGGACGCTGGCGGACGTTGCCGCCGCCCTCACTGCCGAGCGCGGGGATCGGGCTGACATCGACCTCGTGACGTGGGCCGAGGCGGCCCGCCTCGCCGCGACCAGCCACGTCCGAGACGCCGCCCTGCTGCCGGTCACTGAGCAGCCGACGGGCATGCCGACCCTGGCCGAGCTGTCCGACCCGCCGGCCGGCGACACCCGTCCCGGATCCGCGGCTGCGGCTGCTGCAGCGCTCGTGCGCCGGCTCCGCGCGGTCGCCGACCAGGCCCAACACCTCGTCCGCGAGACTGACTTCAGCTTCCTGTTCGATCCGAGCCGCAAGCTCTTCTCGATCGGCTTCCGCGTCCGGGACGGAACCCTGGATCCGAGCTCATATGACCTCCTCGCATCGGAGGCCCGCCTCACCAGCTTCCTTGCGATCGCGAAGGGGGACGTCGCCCCGGAGCACTGGTTCCGGCTCGGGCGGGCACTAACGCCGATCGGTCGCGGCTCCGCCCTCATCTCGTGGTCCGGGTCGATGTTCGAGTACCTCATGCCGGCCCTGGTAATGCGCGCTCCCGCAGGGAGCCTGCTCGACCACACGTACCGGCTGATCGTGGCCCGCCAGATCAGCTACGGAGCGGAGCGAGGGGTGCCGTGGGGCATCTCCGAATCGGCATTCAACGCGCGGGACCTGGACCAGATCTATCAGTACTCGAGCTTCGGCGTCCCCGGTCTCGGCCTGAAGCGGGGCCTGAGCGAAGACGTCGTCGTGGCCCCCTACGCCACCGCGCTCGGCGCCATGATCCAGCCTGAGGCGGCGGCGCGGAACTTCGCGCGGCTGGCCCGGGCCGGCGCGAGCGGAGCGTACGGCTTTCGGGAGGCGCTCGACTACACCGCGCGGCGGGTCCCCGCCGGGGCGTCCGTGGCGATCGTGAAGAGCTACATGGCCCATCACCAGGGGATGGCGCTCGTGGCCCTCGGCAACGTCCTGAACGATCACGCGATGGTGGAGCGCTTCCATGCCGACCCGATCGTGGAGGCGACCGAGTTGCTGCTCCAGGAGCGAATGCCGCGCGACGTGCTCGTGGCGCGGCCCCGCGCGGAAGAGGTCAAAGGTTCCGCGGACGTCCGCGATCTCGTCCCGCCGGTCCTCCGCCGGTTCACCTCGCCGCACGACGCGATCCCGCGAACGCACCTGCTGTCGAACGGGCGCTACGCGGTCATGGTGACGGCCGCCGGATCCGGCTACAGCCGCTGGCGCGATGTGGCGGTAACGCGCTGGCGCGAGGACGTGACGTGCGACTCGTGGGGCAGCTATCTCTTCCTGCGCGACAGGCACAGCGGCGCGGTGTGGTCGGCAGGTCACCAGCCCATCGGCGTCGAAGCCGACAGCTACGAGGTCAACTACGCCGAGGATCGCGCCGAGTTCTCGCGTCGCGATGGGTCGATCGAGACGGGCCTGACGATCGTCGTCTCCGCGGAGCACGACGCGGAGATCCGACGCGTATCGCTCACGAACCTCGGCTCACGAGTTCGCGAGATCGATCTGACGTCATACGCGGAGATCGTCCTCGGCCCCCAGGCGGCCGACGTCGCCCATCCGAGCTTTGAGAAGCTGTTCGTGCAGACCGAGTTCGTCCCCGACATCGGTGCCCTGCTGGCAACCCGCCGGCCGAGGTCCAGCGAGGAGCAGCCGATCTGGGCCGCTCACGTTGCCGCGGTCGAGGGACAGGCCGGCGGGGTGATCCAGTACGAAACGGATCGCGCCCGCTTCCTCGGTCGGGGCCGGTCGCCCCGCTCTCCCGTCTCGGTCATCGATGGGCGGCCGCTCTCGGACACGGTCGGTTCCGTCCTGGATCCGATCTTCAGCCTCCGGTGCCGGATCAGGCTCGCCCCCGGCACGACCGCGCACGCGATCTTCTCCACGGTCGTCGCCCAGTCACGCGAAGACGTCCTCGACCTGGCCGACAAGTACCGCGAGTCCGCGACGTTCGAGCGGGCGGCAACGCTCGCCTGGACACAGGCCCAGGTCCAGCTCCACCACCTCGGAATCGAGAGCGATGAGGCCCATCTCTTCCAGCGCCTGGCTAACCGGATCCTGTACTCGGACCCATCGCTGCGGCCGTCACCGAGCGTGCTGGCCCAAAACGAGCTTGGCCCGGCCGGCCTGTGGCCCCACGGCATCTCCGGCGACCTGCCGATCGTCCTCGTGCGGATCGACGAGATCGAGGAGCTCGATATCGTTCGCCAGCTCCTCCGCGCCCACGAATACTGGCGCTTGAAGCTCCTCGACGTCGACCTCGTGATCCTCAACGAGCACGGCGCCACCTACGCCGAGGAGCTCCACGAGGCGCTCGAGACACTCGTGCGGACGAGCCAGTCGATCCTCGTCCGTGACGGCCATCCGGTGCACGGCGGGGTGTATGTCTTGCGCGGCGACCAGCTCTCCACCGGGGACCGTACCCTCCTCCAGACCGCCGCCCGCGCCGTCCTCCTGAGCCGTGGCGGCAGTCTCGCCGACCAGGTCATCCGGCTGGACCGCCCGGAGCGGATCGCGCCGCCATCGCCGCCGACCACGGGGAGACCGCTCATCGGCGAGGTCGTCGTGGCACGTCCGGAGCTGGAGTACTTCAACGGGCTGGGTGGCTTTGCCGAAGATGGCCGCGAGTACGTCGCCATCCTCGGGCCGGGCCAGGCCACACCGGCACCCTGGGTGAACGTGGTCGCCAACCCCTCGTTCGGGTTTCTCGTGTCCGAGTCCGGGTCGGGATACACGTGGTTCGGGAACAGCCAGGAGAACCAGCTCACGCCATGGTCCAACGATCCCGTCAGCGATCCGGTGAGCGAGACGATCTACGTCCGCGACGACGACAGCGGCGAGCTCTGGGGACCTACCGCCCAGCCGATCCGAACCGAGGAGTCGACATACGTCGCGCACCACGGCGCCGGGTACAGCCGGTTCGAGCACGGGCATGCCGGCATCGAGCTCGACCTCGTGCAGTTCGTGCCACCCGACGACCCGCTCAAGGTCTCGGTGCTGACGATCGAGAACCGATCGGGGCGGACCAGGCATCTGTCGATCACGGCCTACGCCGAATGGGCACTGGGCACCTCGCGCGGGGCGAGTGCCCCGTGGATCATCTCCGCGCTCGACCCGGAAACCCGCGCGGTCCTGGTGCGCAACCCCGGGAACGCCGACTTCGGCAGTCGGGTCGCCTTTCTCGACCTGGGCGGGCGGCAGACGGCCTGGACGGCCGACCGGACTGAGTTCCTGGGCCGCAACGGCACTCCGGAGCAGCCCGCCGGCCTCGTGCGCGGGCACCGTCTCCAGGGCGCCGTCGGGGCCGGCCTGGATCCCTGTGCGGCACTGCAGACGAGCTTCGAGCTCGGCGCCGGAGCGCGGGCTCAGGTCGTCGTGCTCCTCGGGGAGGCGGATGACGCCGAGGCCGCCGCCGCGCTCATCCGTCGTGGCCGCTCCTCCGACCACGCCGAGACGCTGCGCGGCGTGGGGCGCCAATGGGACGACCTCCAGAGCGCGGTCCAGGTGCGGACGCCCGATCGCTCGATGGACATCATGCTCAACCGCTGGCTCATCTACCAGACGCTGGCGTGCCGGGTCTGGGCGAGGACGGGCTTCTACCAGGCGAGCGGCGCCTACGGATTCCGGGACCAGCTCCAGGACATCGTCGCGCTGGTGACCGCCGCGCGCGGCGTCGCGCGAGAGCACCTGCTGCGAGCCGCCGCGCACCAGTTCGCCGAGGGGGACGTCCAGCACTGGTGGCATCCGCCGACGGGCCGCGGCGTTCGGACGCGCATCTCGGATGACCGCCTGTGGCTGCCATTTGCCGTCGATCGATATCTCGCGGTCACGGGCGACTCGGCCGTCCTTGACGAGGCCGTCCCGTACCTCGATGGCCCGGTCCTGCGGCCGGACCAGACCGACGCGTACTTCTTGCCAGGCCATTCACGGGGGGCGGCCTCCCTGTACGAACACTGTGCGGCGGCGATCGATCGGAGCCTCGAACTTGGCGTCCACGGATTGCCGCTCATCGGCTCCGGCGACTGGAACGACGGAATGAACCGCGTGGGCCAGGCCGGCCGAGGCGAGAGCGTCTGGCTCGGCTGGTTCCTGCATGTCGTCCTCGCCGCGTTCGTGCCGATCGCGGAGGGCAGAGGCGAACGTCCTCGCGCGGAGCGCTGGCGGGCGCACATGAAGGCGCTCCGTCGGGCCCTCGAGCGCGACGGCTGGGACGGCGACTGGTATCGACGAGCCTTCTTCGACGATGGAACGCCGCTCGGCTCGGCCGTGAACGCCGAATGCCGGATCGACTCGATCGCCCAATCCTGGAGCGTCATCTCGGGCGCCGCCAACCCGCCCCACGCGGTGCGGGCGATGGCGGCGGTCGAGGAATACCTGGTTCGCCGAGGCGACGGCCTCGTCCTGCTGTTCCCCCCGCCGTTCGACCACTCCGACGTCGATCCCGGATACGTCAAGGGCTATCTGCCCGGCATCCGGGAGAATGGTGGCCAGTACACCCACGGAGCGATCTGGTCGGTCCTCGCCTTCTCGGCGCTGGGCGACGGCGACAAGGCCGGCGAGCTGTTCTCCATCCTGAACCCGATCAACCATGCCAGCACGAGGGCCGGCGTTCAGCGCTACAAGGTGGAGCCGTACGTCATGCCCGCCGACGTTTACTCGGAACCGCCCCACGTCGGCCGCGGCGGCTGGACCTGGTACACGGGGTCGGCCGGCTGGATGTACCAGGCCGGCATGGAATCGATCCTCGGTTTCCGCCTGCGCGGAACGACCCTGACCATCGACCCGTGCATCCCGCGGGCCTGGCCGGGCTACGAGATCAACTTCCGCTACCACTCCTCTTCGTACGCGATCGTCGTGGACAACCCGCAGGGGGTCAGCCGCGGCGTGGCGTCCATCGAGCTGGACGGCCAGGCGCTCACCGACGGCGGCATTCCACTCGCCGACGACGGCATCGGCCACCGGGTCCGGGTGGTCCTCGGTGGACCGTGGCAGCCCCCACGGGCCGCCAGGTCATAGCCAGCCGCCGGTGAAGCCCGCCCTGCGCAGCCCCGTGACGACGTAGGGACAGCCTCGCATCAGGCGCCACACCAATCCGGTCCGGTGGTTCTCGATCATCGGATTGATCGGTCCCTCGTTGATCCCGTAGTGCCACGGTGACACCCAGCCGTTCGGATTCGTGGTCCGCGTCGGGTACGTCGGGTTGAATGTCGCCTTGAACCCATACGGGTTGCCCGTCTTGAGGTCAACGTCGTGGATCAGGTAGTCGATCGCGGGCAGCACGATCTCGGGCGCGAACGGCAGCGACGCGACGACCGCCCACGGTCCGATCGTGCCGTCGTCGGGTCCGTCAGGCACCCCTCGTGCCTCGTACCCGAAGAACTGCCGCTGGATGCCCGCGACCTCGAGGCTTCTGGGGCCGGGACCGTCACTCGCGGTGAGCCCCCAGCAGTCCCTGGCATAGCCGGCGAACCCGAGCGGATTGTCGATCGCGTACCGCTGCTGCACGAGGACCGCCCGCCGGGTGTTCTCGAAGTAGTCGATGCCCCGGTCCCGCATGAAGGCGTCCTGGATCCCCCGGAAGTCGATCCAGACGTGCGAGATCTGGTGCGTGAAGAGTGGCCCCGCGTACAGGTAGTCGCAGTCGTAGCTGGTCCGCCACTCGTAGGTTGACGCCCACGCCGCGTAGCTCTCGACCGGCAGCGGATGCGATGGCGAGCCGAGACCCAGGATGTACAGCACGAGCGCCTCGTCGTAGCCCTCCCAGCGATACGGCAGGAACCCGGTTTCGGGCTTCCAGCCGTGCGTCACCGTCAGGCCGCCATGCTGCGCCCACGGCCAGTCGGCGCGGAGATAGAGGGCCTCGGCAAGCGTGCGGACCTCCCGCTCCGGCGGCGTGTCGGCGTTGAAGTACGCCGCGGCCGTCAGGGCCCCCGCAAGCAGAATCGTCGTGTCCACGGTCGAGAGCTCGCACTGCCAGGCGCGTCGGCCCGTCCGCATGTCGAGGAAGTGGTAGTAGAAGCCGTGGTAACCGGTGGCGTCCGGCTCAGGCCCGTGCGGGCTCGTCCAGAAGAACCGCAACGTGGCGAGGACGGTCTCGACCGCGGCGTCGCGCGTGATGAACCCACGCTCCACCGCGACCGGATAGACCGCCAGGGCCAGTCCGGTCGCGGCAATGCTCGCCGGCCAATGCTTCGCGGTCTTGTCGACGACGAGCCCGTTTCGAGGGTTCGTCTCGTGCAGGAAGTAGCTGAACGTCTCACGCTGCAGCGCCTCCAGCTCGGCATCAACCGAGTGGTAGATGGTCATCGCCTTGGCGAGCTCCCGCGAAGCGCCTCGTCGACCATCGCCTGTGCCTCCTCAACGATGCGGTCCAGCTGGCCCTCGCCGCTGAAGGTCTCCGCATAGATCTTGTAGATGTCCTCGGTACCCGAGGGCCGCGCGGCGAACCAGCCAGTCTTCGTCACCACCTTGAGCCCACCGATCGGGGCGCCGTTGCCGGGTGCACTGTCGAGCACGCGCTCGACCTTCTCGCCGGCGAGGCTGGCAGGGTGAAACGCGTCGGCCGACAGGCGGCCCAACCGCACCTTCTGCTCGTGGGTCGCCGGAGCCTCGACCCGTCGCTCGACCGGCTCGCCAAGCTCGCTCACCAAGGTACGGTAGATCTCCCCTGGATCCCGGCCCTCGCGGGAGGTGATCTCCGCCGCAAGCAGGGCCGGAACGATGCCATCCTTGTCGGTCGTCCAGACCTGGCCGTCCAGTCGAAGGAACGACGCACCCGCGCTTTCCTCGCCGGCGAATGCGAGCGAGCCGTCGAGCAGGCCGTCGACGAACCACTTGAACCCCACCGGCACCTCATACAAGGCACGACCGAGCCGTGCGGTCACGCGGTCGATCATCGAGCTGCTGACGATCGTTTTGCCGACGGCGGCCTGGCTGGGCCACCTCGACCGGTGCCGAACGAGGTAATCGATCGCGACCGCGAGATAATGGTTCGGCGGGAGCAGGCCCGACCGCGGGGCAACCACGCCGTGGCGGTCGTGGTCGGTATCGCAGGCGAACGCGATGTCGAAGCGGTCCTTCATCCCGATCAACGACTCCATCGCATAGGGGGAAGATGGATCCATGCGGATGCGGCCGTCCCAGTCGACGGACATGAATCGGAAGGTTGGATCGACCTCGTCGTTGACGACGCTGAGGTCCAGCCGGTAGCGCTCGGCGATCGCCGCCCAGTAGTGGACGCCCGCGCCGCCGAGCGGATCGACGCCCGCGTGAATGCCGGAGCCGCGAATTGCGCTCATGTCGACGACGTTGTCGAGATCGCCGACGTATGAATTCAGGAAATCATGCCGGTGCGTCGAGTCGGCGCGTAGCGCACTGGCCAGCGGCACTCGCCGGACGTCACGCAGTCCCGTCTCGAGAAGCTGGTTGGCGGTCGCCTCGATCCAGCCGGTCGCGGCCTGGTCCGCAGGCCCGCCGTGCGGCGGGTTGTACTTGAACCCGCCGTCCTCGGGCGGGTTGTGCGACGGCGTGACGACGATGCCGTCCGCGAGGCCGGATGTGCGTCCGCGGTTGTAGGTAAGGATCGCGTGCGACACGGCGGGCGTCGGCGTGTACTCGTCGTCAAGGGAGACCATGACGTCCACACGGTTGGCGGCCAGGACCTCGAGCGCCGACGCCGTGGCGGGCGCGGACAGGGCATGCGTGTCGGCGCCGAGAAACAGCGGGCCATCGATCCGGTGGGCTGTCCGATACCGACAGATGGCCTGGCTGATCGCGAGCACGTGCCACTCGTTGAAGCTCGTGGCGAACGCGGATCCCCGGTGGCCCGAGGTGCCGAAGAGGACGCGCTGGGCCGCGATGGACGGGTCTGGCACCCCGGTGTAGTACGCGGTTACGAGCCTCGGAACGTTGACCAGGATCCGTGATGGGGCCGGCTTCCCCGCGAGCTCGGAGACCTCCACGTCGTCCCTCGCCTCATGACGGCCCAGTCGGGGCCACGCCCCGAGGTTAACGCGTTACAAGGTGACCGGCGGTGGGCACCCGGTCAGGGCCTCAGGAGCGAGGTAAGGCGGTCTGGCAGCGGGGGAGGCCGGGTCAGGCTAGGGGGAAGTAGAGCGGGAGACGGGTCTCAAACCCGCGACCGTCTGCTTGGGAAGTCCTGAGCTCGTGAGCGCAGTAGCACGAACGTGGGATGGCGAGCGAATGACACGTATTTAGGGTGTCGCGGCCGAGCCGATTCCCGGAGTCCGCGCCCAGTCGTCGGGCTCCGTTGTCGCCCGTGGGATTGGCCTTCGTGTCTGGTCGGCCTGCGCTGTCGTCGTCTGGTTGACCCCGATGAGACCGGAAGCGCGCGCGCCGCAGGGTCGCGCCAGGCGTCCCACCGAACTATCCTCGCTGGGCTGGCCGGATCGACTTCAGTGAGGGCGTGAGCATGACCGAAGGCCCGGGGTTCGACATGCGTGCGCAGTACACGAAGTACGAGTACAGCGTGCCCATGCGCGACGGCACCCGCCTGTTCACTTCGGTCCTCGTGCCGAAGGACGACTCGACGACGTACCCGATCCTGCTGATGCGGTCGCCGTTCGGCGTCGGCCCCTACGGTCCTGACGAGGTCTTCCCGATCGGTCGCCAGACCGAGGCACTGCTGCGGGCGGGCTACATCTTCGTTCGCCAGGACGTCCGCGGGCGGCTGATGTCCGAGGGCGACTTCACCCACGCGACCCCGCATCAGCCGAACAAACCCTCCCGGACGGACGTCGACGAGAGCACGGACACCTGGGACACCGTCGAGTGGCTGCTCGCCCATATCCCGAAGCACAACGGCCGGGTCGGGATCTACGGCATCTCGTACGTTGGGTTCTTCACGGCCGCCGGGATCATCGACACGCACCCGGCCATCAAGGCGGCCTCGCCGCAGGCGCCGGTCGCCGACTTGTTCCTGGGCGACGATTGGTTCCACGGTGGGGCCTTCATGCTCGCCCACGCGTTCAACTCCGCCTGGGCCTATCAGCCACAGTCGGGACCGACGCGACCGCCGCTGGTCGAGATCCCGTTCGACTGGGGCACGCACGACGGCTACGAGTTCTACCTGCGGGCGGGCACCCTCGCGGAGCTAACAGCCCGGATTGCCGGCAACCCGACCTGGCTGGAGTTCATGGAACACTCGTCCAACGACGAGTTCTGGCAGGCCCGGGCAATCTGGAAGCACCTCTCGAACATCCGCTGCCCGGTGCTCGTCGTCGGCGGGTGGTTCGACGCCGAAGACCTTTCAGGGCCGCTCCGGGTCTACCACGCGATCCGGGAGCAGAACGCCGGCGTCCCGACGACGCTCGTCATGGGCCCGTGGACGCACGGCGGCTGGAGCAACACCGACGGTCGTCGACTGGGCAGTGTCGACTTCGCGACCGATACCGCCGAGTTCTACCGTCAGCAGATCATCCTGCCGTTCTTCGAGCATCACCTGAAAGACGGTCAGGATCCGGAACTGCCCGGCGCCTGGGTCTTCGAGACGGGCACGAATGTCTGGCGACGGTACGACGACTGGCCGGCTCCCGACGCCGCACCGCGCACCCTCTACCTCCGCGAGGCTGGCGGGCTATCGTTCGATCCGCCGACGGAAGCCGATGCCTCCGACGTCTACGTCAGCGATCCGGCGAAGCCGGTGCCGTGGCTCGCCTATACGGCTCTGACCATGCCCGACGAGTACATGGTCTCGGATCAGCGGTTCGCCGCGACGCGCCCGGATGTGCTGGTGTACGCGACCGGACCGCTCGAGGAGGACCTGGCGGTAGCCGGGCCCATCTCACCGAAGCTGTTCGTTTCGACGACCGGGACCGACGCCGACTGGATCGTGAAGCTGATCGACGTCTACCCACCGGATCGCAGCATGCTCGAAGCGAGTGGCGCGGTCGAGGCGTGGTCACCGCCGGTCACCCTCGCGGGCTATCAGCAGCTTGTCCGCGGCTGGCCGCTGCGCGGCAAGTTCCGGAGGAGCCTCGAGACCCCCGAGCCCTTCGAGCCAGGCAAGGTCGAGTCGATCGAGTTCACGATGCCCGATGTGAACCACGTCTTCCGACGCGGTCACCGGGTGATGATCCAGGTCCAGAGCACGTGGTTCCCGCTCATCGACCGGAATCCGCAGACCTTCGTGGACATCCCGAGCGCGAAGCCCGAGGACTTCCAGGTCGCGACGCAGCGCGTAGTGCGATCGAGCGACCAACCGTCAGGTGTCGAGATCCACGTCCTGCCGGCACGCTGAACCCGGGCACCCGTCAAGATCCTCCATAGGCGACGTAGCTGACCGCGGTTCGAATCTGAGCGTTGTCGCATGCGCGCGGAGCGGATCCTGCACGGTCACCGAGATGTAGTGCGCGCAGGCGGAGTGTCGCGCCGAGCACGAAAGAGGAAGTTGGAGCGGGAGAAGGGTCTCGAACCCTCGACCTTCTGCTTGGGAAGCCGATGGCCCGCATCGGCGTCGAGCAGCCAATCGAGGGCGCTCACCATGTCGATGCCATTGTGGCTGCGATAAGGCGAGCAGGTAGATCGCCGGATCGGGCTGGGTGGTGGCAGACGACGATGTTGTCTCCGTCGGGTCGCAGGCCAAGATTGCCCGCGGCGAGGTCCCAACGGGCCGCTACCCGTCCATTGAGAGGACCGACCCCCGCCAGCCCGGGTGCGGTTGTGTCGTCCCAGCATTGGGTATTGCCCGACGACGATCCCGCCTGAATACTGTCGGGACCCGGGCCCCGACGAGCAGTGAGGAAGACAGGCCATGTCCGGTCCACCGGTTCCGCCGAACGCTTCCGGCATCTTGCCGGATTCCCAGGCACTCGCCGATGCTGGAGGAGCGACCCCGATAGCGGCTATCACCCAGGCGCCTGGGCTCATCAACGACGCGCCCGGGCCGATGTTCGGCGACGGACCGCCGGAGCCCACCCGAGTCTATGGCTACGTGGCCTTCGTCGATCCGGGCACTGGATCGGAGTACATCCCAAACGGTCTCTATGGTCAGCCGACGAGGACGGACGGTTATCCGACCCACATCTCCCTCGCTTTCGCAACGCCGGCCGGTCCCCAGGTCAACCTATTCCTAGGCGACGAGTACTGGTGGCGCGAGGTCGTCCGGCTCCCGGACGGTTCCCTGAGCCATCGGCCAAGAAATAGCGGGGGTTTCGCCTGGTACTACGACATCGTCCTCGAGCAAGATCGAACGGCGGGCGCACCAGACCCGTTCCACACGGAACCGCGGGATGACCGCCTGCAGGTCGTGACGTACAACCCGGACTACTTTCGCTTCGCGGGGGTCGGATCAACCATCCCCTACGTGGGTGAAGCTGCGCCGCCGGCCGTCTTCACGCGCCGCGTCGCGCATTTTCCGGATCTGCCCGACACGCTCTAGCAAGGCCGGCGGCGATGGACGACCTCCACCTTGCTCACTCGGTCCGCGCGGACTACGAAGCTGTCGTACCACCACGCAGCACCCAGAACGCAGCACCGAGCAACGCCATCGCGCCGTCCACGACGACGGTGCTCATCGGCCACGCGATGCGCGCGGATTACGAGGCGGTCGTTCCGAGACCCGCGTCGCCACAGGCGACCCCATACCAGCCAGGTGTGCCACCGGCGACGCTGAACATCGGACGCGCAGTCAGGTTCGATTTCGACGTCGCTCGTACGCGACCGTCAGGCGCACCTGGTACGGGCCTCGCCACGCGCTTCGTCCTGCTGGGTGTCCTCCTCGGGGTCCTGGTTCTCGGGGGCATCGTGCTCACCGGTCTCGGCAAATCCCCGGCCGTCCCGGGCACAACCGCGTGTCCGTCGGCATCATCAGGATTGTGCGGAGCGAGCCCAACGGCGTTCGCGACGCTCCTGGTGCCGGCAACGCCCCTCGCTTCCGCTCCGTCCTTCGGACCGCCCCTGACCGCGACGCCGACCTCCCTGCTGAAGCCGACCGCTGCTCCGACGGCGGTACCTGCCCCGACGGCCACCGCCCGACCCAAGGTCACGGCGCGGCCAACGTCGAGCCCGAAGCCGACGATCGCCTTCGTCCTCACGCCGTCCCAGGTGAATGGCTCCTGCAAGTCTGGGCTCGCGCCGTTCCAGCTGACGCTCAACAACGCGAAGAGCAACGTGGCCGTCGGGTGGTCGCTGGCGTTTGCCGCCAGCGCCTACCCGGGCGACTGGGGCTCGGCCAAGCCGTCGAGCGGACAGGTCCCGGCCGGTCAGGTGGCGACCGTCACGATCACCCCACGCGCGGACCTGTGCTCGTCGATCAAGGGTCAGACCGACTTCGTGCTCACGATCAAGTACGCCACGGGCTCTGCGTCGATGACGTACACGGTCACCCCATAAACCGGGCGAATCCCATTGACAACGCGTGGAGGCGCACTGACGATCTGACGACGCTCGGCACGCGCCCGGCGACGAACACCGAACCCGAGTCCACGCAAGGAGGCTGCGTGGGCGCCCGGGATACCTGCGGCTGTCGAAGGATCGAGTTCGCGCGGCCCACCGGCTGGCTGGATGACTGCCAGTTAATCCCTGAGCGTTTTGTGAGCCTTGTTGACGAGTCGGACGCGATTGGAGGTCGGAACGGTGGGTGAAAAGGGAGTCGAGGCAATTGCACAAGAGGCGGCTTCGCCTGGTACCGCCTTGTTGGTTGATGCGTTCGCAAACAGTCCATTCGCGAACACCCAAAGCTCGGGCGAGCTCGGGCCCGAGACCACCCCGACGCAGGCACCGTCCCCCGGCACGGTGGCTGGTCTTAACGCTGGCCTGAACGCCGGCCTGAACGCTGGGATATCGGACAACAGCGATCTGGCATCGAAGGTTGGCGGCATGAGCTCGATACCCGCCGTCACGGACAACAGTGACCTCATGAACAAGACCCGGATGAGCGCGTTCTCGCCCGCGGGCAGCTACGCGCCGCCCGGAGGCGGCAACTACGCGCCGCCCGGAGGCGGCAACTACGCACCGCCTGGAGGCGGCAACATCGACGCGGCCGAATCGCCGTCAGACCTCTCCGAACGATCGGACACCTAGGTCGCGCGATAGAAGCGGATCAGCACGATGTTGACCGTGCCCGCTTGGGCGACCAGGCAGTCGATCGCCCGGCCGATCATCGGCGCGGCGCGCGAGCGCGCTGCGTTCCAGCGAATGCTCGGGGCCCGGCCCGATCAGCCGCCGGTCGCCGGGCTCGAGCACGAGTTCACCGTCACCGACGGCGCACGCCAGGTTGACTTCGCAAGCGTCATCCACGGACTGTCGCTTGGCCGCCGCCAGCTCGATCCCGACGATCCGAATGCCTATCGTCTGGAGACCGGCGCGGTTGTCACCAGCGACAAGCGCGAGGCGGAGATTGCACTCGCGCCATTCGACGTTGTCCCGGGCTTCGGTTCGGCGGCGGCTCGGCGTGCCGAGCGAGAGGCGACCGCGCTTCGGCAACGCCTCCCGGTCGGTCTCGCCCTCCTGGGATACTCGACGCACATCAGCATCGAGGTGCCCGAGGCGCTGACCGTCGAGGTCGCGAAGCTCTACGTCAGGCGATTCGGTCCGGCGATGCTGCTGGCCATGGATGGGCCCGAGGCGCCCGGGCTGCGGATCCGGCCGCGTCACCGACGCCTCGAGCTGTGCGGCGACTTCGTCGCGGGCGAACGCCTCCGCGCGGCGCTCGAGTTCGCGGCGGGCAGCGTCGCGACCTGCATCGGCGTGCTCGCGGGCGAGCCCGCCGCCGCGCCGTTGCCACCACCCGTCGTCGCGGCCGTTCGACCCGCCATCGAGCGACCGGGCTGGTTCATCGATCAGCCGTCGCTCGGGCTCGAGCCGGGACAAGCCGATGGCGTGTTGCGCCTGGCTGACGGTCGCGGACTGGCTGTTCGTGACCACGTCGAAGTCGCTTCGCAGGCCGCGAGCGATTCGCTTGGACGATGGCTGGATCCCTCGGCGGCGTCGCCCTCGCATGACGGGCAGGCCGGCCCGTTCGGCGACCTCTTGCAGATTCGGCACCGACCGGGCGTGGACATTGCCCCTGTCCTGGTCTCCTGGCCGCTCACCGTGTTCATGGTCAGCGGCGTGGGCGCCCGGCAACCCGCGTTCGCCGCCGTGCCGCGCGAATGGCTCGGTCGGTTCCTGTCCATGTTCGACGGCGGTGACCTCGACTCGTCGCTGCGCGGGTACATTCGAGGTCGTCACAACGTGAGCCGGGCGATCGGCTGGCACGACGTGCGGCAGCCGGCCCTGTTCGACGATCTGCCATCGCGACTGGCCCTGATGCCGCCGGAGCCGTTGTGAAGCAGCCGCCGGCCGATCCGAGCGACATCGGTCGGCTCGCCGACGAGTTCGTCGCCCAGGATGCCGCCAATGCCGGGCGCGGCGGCAAGCTGCCCGGCGGCAAGCTACCCGGCAGCAGGGCTGGGCAGCGCGGCGACAAGGGCCCCGGCAGCGGGGCCGGGCCGCGCACCGGCAAGGGCGTTGGCGGCGGCAGCGGTCCGCGCGCCGGCACGGGGCCCGGCGGGCTCGTTGTCGGGGTGCCCGGCGTCGGCGGATCCGGCCGCGCGACGAAGGGTTCGCCTGACCGCCCGAGGAAGGGCGTGGTTCCGCTGCCCTTGCCGGGTCCGCTGCCAGCGCCGCCCCCGCCGCCGAGCACCCTGTTTGGCCCGCGAACGATTGGTGTGCTCATCGGCCTCCTCGTGATCCTCCTGCTCGTCGGCGGAGGCTTCGTGTTGCTGTCGGGTCAGCCGTCGAGCACGTTCGGCGCGCTTCCGTCCAATGGGCTCGTCGGAGTCGGCTCGCCGGCCGCGACGACGGTAGGCCCGGCCTCCCCCGGGACGACCGCAGTGGCGACCCAGCCGCCCGTCGCCCCAACGGCACTGCCCAAATCCACGCCGACCTCGGGCCCCGCAAAGCCGACGCCGAAGCCGACGGCCAAGCCCCAGCCAACCTCTCGACCGACGATCATCGCGTTCATCGTCTCGCCGACAAAGGTCGCGGGCGACTGCAAGTCGGGCCTCACCGCCTTCCCCATGAAGCTCAACAACAGCGGCAGCAACGTAGCGCTGAATTGGTCGGTGACGTTTGCCGCCAACCCGGATGTGAAGGGCGATTGGGGAACCGCAAAGCCGTCCAGCGGGCAGGTTGCCGCGGGCGCCGTGACCACCGTCTCCATCACGCCGCAAAATCTCTGCCCGAGCCTGAAGACGCAGACCTCGTTCACGCTCGACGTCAACGCCGGCAAGGGCGGTACGACCGCCGTGACGTACACGGTGACGCCCTGAGGCGACGCCCGCCGATCAGGGGCTTCGAACGATCAAGCCGTAGTCTGGCGGCACCTCGACCGACCAGCCGGGCAAGCGCTGCCCGATCCGCGCAGCAAAGGCGGCTCGCTGGTCGCGCCCAATCTCCAGGACCGCGGCTCCGCCCGAAGCCAGGATGTCGGGCAGCCGATCGAGCAACCGGGACACGATGACGAGCCCGTCCGGCCCACCATCGAGCGCAAGGCGCGGCTCGAATGAAGCTCGGGGTGGCAGCCGATCGACGGCGCCGGTGCGGATGTAGGGCAGGTTCGCCAGGATCAGGTCCCACCCGCCCTGCGGGGCAGGTGGGACGAGGTCATACACCTCGAACGTGATCACGTCGGCGAAGCTGAGCTCGACCGCGTTCCGGCGGGCTACCGCGATCGCGGCATCCGAGACGTCCGACGCGTGGAGCCGGGTCGCGCCGAGCGCGTCACGGCCCCGCAGGAGCGTCGACAGCGCCAGGATCACGGCGCCGCATCCGGTACCCACGTCGACGACCGAGATTGGCAGCGAACGCAGACCATGCTGCACGAGCCTCGCGAACCGGGCGACCTCCGCGTAGGCGAGCTCTACCAGGCGCTCGCTCTCCGGTCGCGGAATGAACGTGCCGTGCTCGGTCCGGAGGACCAGTCCATAGAACTGCTTGTGGCCCCGGATGTACGCCACGGGCTCGCCCGTCTCACGACGGGCAACGGCGGCGCGGTAGCTGGCGATGATCATCTCGCCGATCGGCGCGCCGGGCTGGGCTCGAACGTCCGCGTGGGACATCCCGGCTGCGGAGCTGAGCAAGAGCTCGGCGTCGAGATCCGGCGTCCCGGAGCCCGTCAGCGCAAGCCGTCGCGCTCCTTCGGTGAGGAGCTCGACGACGGTGTTCGTCAAGGTTTCCGGATCAGAGCGATTCACGAAGCGCGAGTCTAGTGGCGAGCCCGTGCAAAGGGAATCGCCCTCCGCCCCTGAGCGCTGTTCAGCCTTTCAAGTTCTGGACGATTGTTTCTTGCGTGGAGTCGATCTTCTTCAAAATGTTCGAGAGCGCATTCATAAACTTGCTTTGCCGATCCATCGCCATCTGCAGCTGGACGCTTTCGGTCTCATTCAGGCCGTCGTTGCCGTCATTGCCCTTGGCGAGCAGGGCCCGAAGGCGTTCGATCTCGTGCGTTCCGACCGTCTGATAGGCCGACACGACCACGGCGAGAACCACGTCCATGTCGGGAGGAACATGCAGCGCGCCACCGGCGCTGCCCGCCGTCGAGGCCTGTTGGCGCGTCACATCGAGTTGGCTCCCCAGACGATCCATCGATGCCCGGATCTCGAGTGCCACCAAGGACAATGCGGCTACGTCCGCGTCAAGCTGCAGATCACCCGTGACCAGCCCACCTTGGCCGCCGCCAGTCACTGCGGCGCTTGAGAGCGACGTGCCGGCGCGCAGGCTCGTTCCCGGGCTCTCCTCGGCTCCTCGTTCACCCACCAGCGGCCTCCGATCAACGAGCCATCCCCGCAGCGGTCGACGGTGCCAGGAACGGGAAATTGGAGCGGGAGAAGGGTCTCGAACCCTCGACCTTCTGCTTGGGAAGCAGAGTGTGCGCTGACACCCTGCTCTCGAGCTATTCCTGATGGTGTCAATAGGCTGCCGTACTTGGTCTCCCGCGTCAATACCAAGATAGGATTGCGGGCCGTCCGAACTCACGGGACACGGCTCGATCTAGGGTCTCTTGCGTCCCCGGGGTTCTTGCGCCCGAGGCAGTGCCGCCTCGATCGCTGGGCGGGCTGGGGGCGTGTCGCCGAGTTGATAAGCACCGTCGCCACCAACCCTGAGCGCGAATTGTTCAACGAACGGAGTAGCGCTAAGAAGGCTCATGAGGTCGAAGGTCACGGGGAGTTCCGCCGCGACTCGCCCATCGAGTCGACGCCAAGGACTACGACGTCGGCCCCAACTTCTCTGAGCCGACGAACTGTCTCGAGGACGGCCTTGTGCTCGGTGGCCACGGTGATGGTTCGGCGACGTGATCGCCCGGCCGCCGCCCACACCCCCTAAGAGCGAGGTTGTCGGCTTCGGTCGCACCGCTTGTGAAGACGATCGCGGTCGAGGAACAGCCGCAGGCCGCAGCGAGGTCCGAGCGCGCCTGTTCAACGGCCGAAGCGGCCCGGCGGCCCGGCCCGTGGCTCGACGACGGATTGCCCGCCTCGTCCGCAAAGTAGGGGAGCATCGCGGCCAAGACCTCCGGTGCAACCGGAGTAGTCGCGTTGTAGTCGAGGTAGACACCGTCGGTGCCCAGACCGGCTCGAGTTCGTTCGGCGATTGGCTCGGTCACTCGACGATCCCTCTGAGCACGCAATTCCGGCGCCGGGCGCGGGCGGCACCTGGACAGTTCACCCTAATGACTGGCTAGGACAGCTCCGCTGTCAACACCGTCGTCACCCGGACACGGTGGTACGGGCCATCATGAGCCTAACGGGATAGAAGGCCCTGAACCACGAGTCGCCCACAGCTACTGGATCCCCCATCGCTCGGACCCATGGGGCGCGTCGAGCATCGTCGGTACACCGCAAGAATTGATGCTTGAACCGACGCCACCCGGAAAACCAGAGTTGCTGCGGAGAGATCCTCGACTCATCCCATCCAATGATCGTCACGGAGGGGACAGGCGAGGCGACGTCGATCGAGGCTCGATACCTTTGCGAGGCAACTCGGTGTGGCTATGGTTTTGCGGCACGCCAAGGTGGAGCGCCTGACTGCTGGTCTCGCATGCTTGATCTAGCTCTGAAAGACCGAGCTGAAGGTATCGTTGAAGCTTCCGAGGGAGCCGATCTGCTGAAGACAGCACACCGAGTAGCGCGTCCCGCTGTACAGCCAATCGGTCCAAAAGACGCCGCCCGCGCTCGTATGCACGACAAGCGAGCTGATGCGGTCACTCCACCCAATCAGAGCCAGGATCGAGTAGTCCTGAGAGATATGCATGTATGCGCCTTGGTAGAACGTGAACTCGTAGACCGTGACATAGGTGACCGACGTCGCAGCCAAAGCAAGGCTGGATGATTTCTCGAGATCCTCGGGGTGCGAGAAGCAATGGATCACCGGGTAGTCGAAGTCGTGACAATACCAATGACCGACGTCGACCAGCTTGATCGGGACGCCGTCCAGATCCGCCCGAAGGGTGGTTCCAGTACCGCCCGCCTTGGCTTGGCTCGCCGCGCCAGCCGGCGTCGGCAGGCCTAGCGAGACCAGCGTCAGGGCGACCACTACCACGCTGATTGCGTGTTTGGGCACGAACCTCCACACCGCTCGGCCTCCTCTCCGGTTGCCCCCCTGAGTAGGCTCTTGAGGCTATGGAGGCCAACCGTGCGCAGGAACTAGGGGAATCCCTTGATATGGGCAAGGGTTTTCCCACCTTGAGCCGAGCCAGGGTTGGGTACAGGCTCCGACGCACAGCGTTGGCCGTCGTCGCGCTAGTGGCATTCGGGACGGCGATCGCTGCCACCACCGCAGCCATCGAGGGCCATGCCGATGCGGGTGTCGTCGTCGACTCATCGGGTCGAGTGGCGAGTGTCTCGACGACGGGTTTCGCGTGGCGCGATGGCGTCCGCCCGGGCCAATCCGTTGTTTCTGCGAGCAAGGCAGACGCGGCTGATGGCTGGAGCATCGAGACCGTTGGTCCCGACGGCGCCGTCATTTCCAGAGAGGCGCCTCTGGTCACTGCCCTCCACAACGCGCTTCCGTTCGCCCTCCTCGGCCTCGCAGCCGGCTGCCTCGCCCTTGTCTTTCTTCGCAGCAATCGCGAGTGGGCCCTCCCCACGAGCTGTCTTGCGCTGGTCGGTTCGTCCGTTCCGCTCTTTCTCGCGAATCAGTCCCTGTCAGGCCCGACGCTCTTTCTGGCTGCTCTCGTACCGTCCATGTGGGCCACGTGGCGCTTGCGACGCCGACCGCTGGTCGCTGGCTCAGTCGCGGTTGGCTGCGCGACGGTGCTCACGCTCTGGGTGGCGGCTCACTTCAGCGGAGACGGTGCCGCTGGAATCGACCAAGCCCGTCGAGCCCTTGCGCTCGGCGGGACGGGTCTCTTGATGGCAGATCGTGCCGTGCAGAACCGTCCACTAAGAACCGGGTCCGTTGCGCCGATAAGGATGCTCTGGCTGCTTGGCGCCGGGTCCGTCATCGCCGTCGGCTTGGGCTTGGTCTGGTTTGCCGGCTTCCCGGCACCGATCGTCGCGATCGCGATCGTCCTTGCTCTTCTTGCGGTCCAGCCTCTTCGGGCGATGGTCGGGCGTCGGCTGGAGATGGCCTTGATGGCTGACCTTCGTGAGCATGTGGCGGCTGATGTCGCGGAAGAGGAGCGGGGGCGTCTTGCGCGCGAGCTACACGACGCTCCCCTACAAGAACTGTCCGCTGCGATTCGACGGCTTGAGCTCGTGCCCGAAGCCGAAGCTGTGACGAGCTCACTTCAGGCTGTTGCAGACGCGCTGCGCTCGTTCGCCATTGACCTGCGACCGCCGATGCTGGATGACCTCGGCCTGGGCGCGGCACTTGATTTCCTTGCCGAGCAGACCACGTCGGACGCCGTGCAGGTTCTGGCAGATCTCGCCGATTCGACGGGCTTGGAACCGAGTACCCGGCCGCCGGCCGCGGTTGAGACGGCCATGTATCGAATTGCGCGCGAAGCAGTCACCAACGCCTTGAGCCACGCGCAAGCGAATACCGTCCGAATCACCGCTCAAATCACGAAGACATCGATCGACCTCGAAGTCTTGGACGATGGCATCGGCCTAGACAAGAGGGCGTCCCGTCGCGCCACTGGTCGCGGACGCCTCGGCCTCGCTTCGATGCGTCGACGCGCGCAGGCGATCGGCGCCGAGATCTCGATCGACGGAACGCGTGGCGGAACGCATGTCGCTGTGACATGGCGAGCGTGATCCGCGTCGCACTTGTTGACGACCACCCAGTGGTGTTGCGGGGGCTCGATACGGCCCTCGCAACTGTCGACGACATCGCGATCCTTGCTCACGGCGCCACGCTCGCGGAAGCCCGCGCCATTGCGCTTCGAGACGACATCGACGTGCTGCTGCTCGACGTCCGGCTACCGGACGGCAACGGCCTGGAGTTGTTGAGCGAGGTTTCAAAACGAGGGCGCCCGGCGGTGTTGATGCTTTCGTCGTTCCGTTCGCGTCAGTATGTCGCCGCTGCCCTCCGTTTCGGGGCAAACGGGTTCCTTCTCAAAACAACTCCGTTGGAAGAGCTCATCTCGGCGATTCGTGCCATCGCACACGGTGGAACGGCCTTTACGACCGACCAGATTCGCGACGGCCAGCAAGGGTTCGTGAAGCTGACGGAGCGAGAACGCGAGATCGTGCGCCTGGTCCTTGGCGGGCGCTCCAATGACGAAATCGCGGTCGAAATGCGCACCTCTCGCAAGACCGTGGAGTTCCACCTCTCGCGCCTCTACGAGCGGTTTGGTCTCATGACGCGGGTCGAATTGGCCCTCCGGGCCGATCATGAAGGCTGGCTCGACATCGGTGGCGAGGCGATGGGAACCCCATCGAGCCGGACTGCAGCTCGCCATCCGTAAGCGCCAATGAGCGGCATCCCGCGTCCGCGAATCCACGCAGGCGCCTGAGCGGCTCAACCGCTGCGCGGAGACATTTCCACTACTGACCGAGATTGATCGGGGCCCGCTCTTCTTGCGGCCGATTCAACTACGACCAGGTGGTCCGCTACGAGACGCCTTGAGTTTCAGCTCGGGAAATTTGCAGCCTGCGCGGGCACCCGCGGCGTACGATCTGCCCGATGCCGCGAATGTGTAGAGGGATCCGACTCCGATCTCGGCGTTCCGAGAGAGCTTGCCAAAGCGCTACCGGCACGCGCGGTCAGTGAATGGGCGGAGGACACACGAGGAGAATTGCGTCGGTGGAGATCGCCCGCGGCTGCTCGCCCTCCGCCCATTGGGCGATCGATAAGTCTCGACTTGAGCCACGAATTTGACTATTCGGCTGGCTCTTGTTGATGACCATCCACTCGTCGTTGACGGGCTAGCCGCAGGGCTGGCGACAGTTCCGGACCTCGAACTCGTTCAGAGCGCGGCCAGCGTGGAAGAGGCCCAGGAGATCCTTCGGCGCGACGACCTCGATGTCGTCCTTCTCGACGTGCGGATTCAAGGCGGCAATGGCTTGCAGGTCTTGGCCAACCGCATGCCGCGGAGACAGCCGTTCGTTCTTGTCCTGTCGTCGTTTACGAGCTCACAGTACGTGGCCGCTGCGCGGCGATTCGGAGCCTCCGGGTTCGCCCTCAAGACGATTCCGCTTGCGGAGCTCGTGGAATCAATCCGGGCAGTCGCTGCCGGCCAAACCGTCTTCACCTCTGAGCAGCAAGCGAGCACGTTCGTGGATCTCACCGCCCGCGAGCGTGAGATCTTGGCTCTCGCGATGGACGGACTCACGAACAAGGAGATTGGCGACCGAGTCGGGACTTCTAAGAAGGCTGTTGAGGCGCGACTATCGGGCATCTTCAGCCGCTATCAGATCCGTGGGGGCCGCATCGAGCTGTCACTGCGGGCCGCTGCCGAGGGATGGCTTGAGATCAACCCCCCGATTGGCCGTCGCCGAGTAAGGCCCACACCGAACAAAGATCCTGGCGAGCGCCGACCAAGACCTTAGTGTCATCGGGAAGGTCAAGGTCGCGAGACCGACCTAGCGGAGGTGTGCTGGCGCCCGCGACGCCGAGTCGGCGATTCTCTCGCAGGCCGTGCTTGGCAAGCATCAAGCGCCACCGATCCGGCATGTGCACGGCAGCCAAAACATAGGGTCATGCCTACTTGTCTTTGCGCCGCAACCGGGCGCAGGCTCGCCCTCGAGGGCAGTGTGGTCCGGCGGTGTGAGGGAGGGGTCGGGGTGAGGATCTTCACGCAGTTGGTCGGTGTCGCGCGGGCTGTCATTCAGATGGCCGTGCTGTTGATCATCGCGACGGCGATCGCCTTGGCTCGAACGGGTTCGGCCGTTGGAGCGGGTCAAAACACCACCGAAGCCTTGCATACAGCAGCCGACAGTTTCGAGGCCGCCCTCGGTTCCGGCGGCTCGGGTATCAGCTTCGATGTCGTGCAGCGCAACACCCTCTACGCCAAGCCAGATGGCCCGAAGATCGAGCTTCGCGACCCAGCCGATCCCAAGACGGTCACGGGCACCGTCGATCAGTCCCAGATCAGCACGATCTTCAGCCGCGGCGGCGTCACTGCAGACGCGTTCTGGATGGAGATGCGTGGCACTCAGGACGTGAATGCGGACTTCGACGCCGCGCAGTTCTTCGCCCGCGTACTTGCACGCGATGGAGAGGTGTGGAGAGACGACGGCGTTGGCTGGTACTCGACCGACGTTTCGCCTGGGGTGGGCATGGACCCCGCGACGGTCCGACTTCTCCCAAGCCTTCTCCGCAATCTCACCAATACCGCGACGACCGATCCGTTGCAGCTCGACGGCAAGGCGCTACCTGGCATCAGCGGTACGTCCACCCCCGATGACTTTCCGGGCGTGATCGCGGCCGATGGTGCATCGCTTACCGAGAAATCCTTCCAAGTCAGCTGCTGGTTCGACGACCAGGGGCGCCTCGTGCGCCTCGAGGCGCACGCCCGCAACCTCAATCAAACGACCTACGACCTTGTCTCGGACACGGTCGTGACGTTCGCGTATGGCGCGCCCGGAGATCCCCCGGATCCGACGCCCACCCAAGCGCCCCAGGCCCTCCCGACCAGCGACCCTGGCTCGGCCGAGGTGAAGTCATGAACGGCCGGAGTTTCGCCACCACTCTCCGACGTCTCCTGTCCGCGCCACTTGGCCGGCGCAGCGCCATCCGTCGCGCCGCGCCACTCTGGTTCGGCCTCCTCGTCACTATCACCTCCGCCATCCCCCCAGCGACGCCGGGGGCACAGCAATTGCTGCCCAAGATTCCGGTCGCGCAGGCTGGGTACCCGTGCTCGAGTCACTCGGGCGAATGGACGACCTTCACCGGCTGGCTCTCGAACAGCTCCGGGACCCAGCTTGCCGAGACGACGTCAGGCGACGTGTACGGCAAGATTTCGAATGTCGACCGGGCCTGGCAGGCGAGCCCTGGCTGCGGCTACTACCGGTACGACTCGATCCTGTGGGCGACCACCGACGACACATCGCACCTAACCGTTGACTGGGGCGCCCTGTCCGGTGACGCGCAGCCGTGCCTCTACTTCGTCAACACCGCCGACTATCTGCATGCCAACAGTGGCGCATGCCCGGGCTCGCCGACGACGGCACGTCTTGTGGCGACGATGTCGCCAGAGTGGACGTACCACGCGGACAGCGCCCTGAACAACAAGGGCGATTTCGCGTACGCCCACTCGGACTGCATCACGTGGTACGGCGCCGAGCCGATCAAGACGAACGCGACGACCTCGACCACGAGCGGGGAGCCCGGGGCAAACTGCGGGCAGAAGGCACTCGATTCGACCGGCACGACGCAGACGCTCGTCGTCGACCACACCGCACCGACCCTGTCCTTCTCGTACCCGCCGGCGGGCGGTCCAACTGTCAACCCAGCAGCCTGGGCATCCGTCACCTTCACCGCGACCGACGCCGTCGCGGGTTTCGGCGGAACAGACAACTGGGATCTCCAGCGCCAGGTCGCGACGTGGAACGGAACGACATGCGGCACCTTCGCTAACGATGGGTCCGTCGTGTCTGGCACGACCAACGCCGCCAACCAGGTCCAGAGCCAGAGCCTCGATGTGCAGAAGTGCTACCGCTGGACCCTTGGGGCGAACGATCAGAACGGCAACACGGCCTCGACGATCACATCCGGCTCGATCGTGACCGACACCTCCGGTGTCTGGGGCTCGCAGCCCCAGTTCCGCATGGAGAGCTGGGACCTCGGTGCCGGCGACTCCCTCTCAGTTTCGACCGGCTCGAGCAACGTCCGGCTCGATCATCCGATCCTCAGCTTGCCAATCATCGGCGGGACGTTTGGGCTGGCCGCGTCCTACAACAGCCAAGACACGGCTGACATCGGCATGGGCCCGGGTTGGCGTCTGAACGTACAGCGCAGATTAACCGTGAATGCTGATGGATCGGTGACCTTCACCGATTCAGACGGTTCGCGACATACGTTCACGAACCCAACCGGCTCGCCGACCGTCACCTACACGCGCCCATCGAATCTTTACGCGACACTCACCCGTGACACAGCGGCTAGTCCGGACCGGTTCACGCTGACCTACCGCGACCAATCGAAGGACATCTTCGATGAGGACATCACCGGGACTGGACTGCTCAAGCAGGTTCAGGATCGGAATGGCAACACTGTCTCGATCGCGTATACCTCAGGCACGACCAAGATCAGCACGATCACCGATCCGTCGAGTCGGACGATCAGCTTTACGTGGACCGGCGCTGACCTGACCCAGATCGTCGACTGGGCCAACGTGAGCTCGGGCATCGTTCAGACATCGGGCTCGGGCAACCGGACCAACCGCTTCTTCTACGACGGCTCTGGCTATCTCAGCGGCTGGGCGGACCCGCTCAACACGTCGGGCACATGCGCCGCGGCTGCAAGCCACCTAACCTGCCTGACGTACACATCAGCCCTGTTGACCGCGATCGCCAAGACGCAGACCTACGAGACCTTCTCGACGGGCACCCTCGGATCGGCCACCCAGGTGGTGACGACCGCCGTCGCCTACACGAAGGCCGACGTCACCAGTGTGACCGACCCCGAGTCGGATCAGACCACCTTCAGCCATCTGAACGCATCGCCCGCCGGCCAGACCTTGGTGACTCGCCCCGGTACCCCGGCTTCGCAGACGACCTACACGCTCGCCTCGATGTCGGACAGCTTGGGCCGCATCACCTCGGTCAAGCGCAAGCTCGGGGCCGCCCAGATCGAAACCGAGACGACGTATGACTCGACCTACCCGATCGAGCCATCCATCGTGAAAGAGAACAAAGGAGGCGGCACGCTCGAGCGAGACACCAACTACACCTACCAGGCGAGCTCGCTCGGCCTGCTCAGCCGGCTCGATGAGCCGCTCGACGGCACCTACCGGCGCTACACCGACTTCACATACAACAGCAACAGCGACGTTACGAGCAAGAACGTCTACTCGACCGACGCCGTGACCGACCACACCGAGACCCGCTACTGCTACACGACGTCTGGCTGCTCGACCAGCGCGACCGACCTGCTTCTGCGCTCGACGATCGAGAACTACGTCGACGGTACAGCTGGCGGTGCCAACGGCCAAGTCGAGGACGTCACCACTGCCTACCTGTACGACGGCGTCGGCGAGCGCACGCGCGAGACGCGGTCCAACTACAGCGGGAGCACACTGCTCGACTCGGCGGCCACCGGCTGGACCTACGACAGCTATGGCAACGTGACCTCGGAAATCCACAACTATGCCGACGGCTCCGTCACGAACCCGGGCGACGACATCACCCCCAACGCGACGACGAACGCCCGAACCGACCTTACGACTGCATATGGTTACGACACAGCGGGCAACCGAGTGTCCGCCGCAGACCCAAGGCGGGCCATCGAAGCGGCCAAGGGCACCAGCCTCGCCGCCGACGACTACGTCAGCCGGACCGTGTTCGACGCGCTGAACGAGCCAGTCACGACGCGGCTTCCAACGACTCCCGGCCAAAGCGATTGCGGCTCGCCACCTGCCTGCCGCGAGTCAACAACTACTTACGACGAGCTCGGGGCCGTCCGCGAGGCCGCCGACATCAATGACCTTGTTACCGCAACGAAGTACGACAAGGTTGGGCGATCGCTCGAAACGTACGAAGACACCGCTGCTGATCCTGCCGTTACGACCGCCGTCTCGACCTACGACGCTCAGGGCCGAGTGCTCACCGCGAAGGACAAGGCGCAGGTGGCCTCGGGTAGTCTCGGCTACACCCTGACCGCCTACGACGAGCTCGGCCGCGTCACCGACGTCACTGAGGCGTACCTCTCAACTCCGGATGTCGCGTCCGTCACGCACTCGACGTACGACAACCTCGATCGCAAGGCGACTGAACAAACTGGCACCGGCACGGGCCAAGTCACGACATGGACCTACGACATCGGCGGGCGGTCCATTCACACCGACGACGAGTTCACCTGCGCAACGACCACATACGATTACCGCGATCTCGCGTTGACCGTGGTCGAGGGCCAAACGAGCGGCTCGTGCAGCGGTTCAGGCCTGCGCACGACCACCAACACATACGACGGTCTCGGGCGGCTGACCAACAGCGCCGTCACCGCCGGGCAGGGGAGCGGCGACGTTCTCGCGGCACCGACCTACGATGCTGCCGGGCATCAACTGACGACGTCGGCCACCACCTCCGGGACAACGACGGCGTCGACCTTCACGTACAACCCGCTCGACCAGGCCACGAGCGAGGTTCGCTCGGACGGCGGTACGGCCATCAGCTGGACGAAGACTAACGCCGATCCAGCAGGCAACTCGACGGATCGGTGCGTCTGGAACACAAGCCCGGGAACGGAGCTGTGCAAGACGGCGGGCTCGACTTACACAACTGCGCCTGCAACCAACTCGACGACCGGCTATGACGCCGGTAACCAGCGCATCAGCCTGAAAATCCCGTCGGTCGGAGAGACGACGTACTCAGCCGCCGACAACTACCAGGTTTCGGCCATCTACGTCCCGACGGGCACGGGGAAAGAGCACCAAACCCTCTACTACTACGACAATCTGCATCGACTCTGGCACATCGCGCAGCAGTTGTGCACGATCAGCACCGGGCACAACTGCAGCGCCACCGTCGCAACTGGATCAGACGTCTATGCGTTCGACTCCAACGACAACCGTACCGAGGTCAACGAGGACAACGGCACCGGCACTAGCGTCGATACCTTCTACTGCTACGACGCCCTGAATCGGCTGACATCCCGCGGCTTGACGACCTGCACCACGGGCACTCCCGAAAGCTACACCTACGACGACGCTAGCAATCGCATTACGGCCGGCTCAACGACCTACGCGTATAACAATCAGGGGCAGCTCACTTCCTGCAGCCCGAGCTGCGGCACGATTGCGTACGACAGCACTGGCCGCACGTCGCAATGGAACGGCTGGTACCTGACCTACGACGGCGATGGCCGGCTCAGCTCAGCCTGCAAGGTTCAGTTTTGTGCCACTGGCGATATGGTCACGATGCGCTATGACGCCAATGGCCAGCGCGTCGAACTCGACGCAAGGAGCGGCGGTTCGACGACCGTCACGACGTTCCGGTATCAGGGCGGCGCGATCGCGCAGGAATTGACCGGGTCCGGGACGCCGACCGTTACCCGCACCTACATCACCGATGAGGCCGGCGGTATCGTGAAGTTCTGCGATCCAGACTGCACGGGATCGAATCCGCAGTATCTGGTCACGTGGAACGGCCACGGCGACGCGACGGCGATCTGGAAGATTGATACGAGCACCGGACTCTTGACCCTCGCCAACACGTTCACGTACACGACATGGGGCACCCCGAGCACGACGACCCATAACGCCTTCGCTGATCTTGGATTCCGATTCCTCTATGTTGGCCAGAAAGGTGTCACTTGGGATAACAACCTGAGCCTCGGCCTTGAGAACATGGGCGGGCGCCACTACAGCCCGAGCCTGGGGCGCTACCTGCAGCCTGACCCTTCCGCGCTCGAAGACAATCTATACGGATACGCGAAGGCGAGTCCAGTCAGCTGGGAAGATCCCGGCGGCTCCATTGCGATCCTAGACGACCGCGCAGAGACGCCACGACTACTGCAGCAGAAGGATTGGTATATCGGGCCTTACTACGAACAGATCTTCTCGTTCTTCGTCTATACCGCCACATTTCCGGTCACGTTGTGGCTCAGCAAGTTCAGAGGAGCGCTTGCCACCTTCGGCATTGGCGCTGCCGCCTTGTTTCTGCCGACCTCGAGCTGGAAGAACAATTACCACTATCGTGAGCGGGTGTATGAGACCGGCTCGCTATGGTTTGTCGAGGATTGGGCCTGGAACGCGAAAGGCTACCTTGATGACCACTCATATCGTGTGATTAGAATCCCGGCGTGTGGTGCCGCCGCGGCATACGTGAGGGGTATCATCACCGGCCAGATCTCGGGTTTGACCGCACCGCGCCTGCTCTGCACGACTCCCACAGCAGTCCGCATCGTGAAAGGGTGGCCATGAGCAAGACCGACCGATCATCAAGGTCTGAGCTCGTGCGATTCGTCGTGTTGTTCGTGCTGTGGGTCCCCTTGGCTGCGGTACTCGCGTCCTCGTCCGACTTCCGAGCCATGAACCTCGCTCTGCAGGTAGCGCTATTCGGTGGTTGGTACGTTGTTTCCTGGTACCTAGCCGACAAGGCCGCCCAGTTCGTAGCCCGCCCGCCGGATGTCGGATCTTAGGTTGGCGGTTGCGCGAAGCTAACGCCTCTTGACGTTTGCTCAAGCGGCGCGTGAGTCGCTGGGCGGGCGACAGGGCGCCCGTCCGAAGTGCTCTGGCGCGATGCCGAAGGCACAGCTGCGGAGCATCGACGTCTACGTGTTTGGGTCATCGGCATTGGAGCTGGGGCTCATGGCCAGCTTGGCGCAGTGGGCTAACGAGGCGGCGAGCCCTGCCATGCGCCGCGTGCGCGGTTCTCGGCTGGGCCGTCCTAGTATCCGCACCACCGGGTATCGATTTGCTGCGCTACAGGACGTTTTCGCGCAAGAAGCTCTGACTCGAGAGCTGCACGTTCGTAGCCGAACCGTCTTCGCGGTCGGGGACGACGATCGAGCGATCTTTGCCTGTTCCGATTCCCCGATGCGAGCGAGGGCTTCGAGATCCTCATGAGGGCGGCCGTGGCCTTCGCGGATTTGGCCCCGAGGTAGGCCGTTCCGTACGGCCGACGCCCTGGACGATCGACGTGACGAGCACCCGGCTCAAATAGGCAGCCCAAAGAGATGCCCGCGTAGGGCGAAGTCCGTTGCGTCGGCCAGGCGCCGCAGCCGACTAGGGTTTTCCCCAATGGTGTGACCCGCGCCTCGCCCTGACGATCAGCAGGCGTCGCGCTCTTCCCGGACTGGGAACCGTCTCCGCACATGACATATTTCGGCCTCGCGGACGAAGGGGTCTCGTCGTGCTCGAACTCGCGCGTTCGGACTCTCATGAAGAACTTCGGAATCGGGTGCGTGCCTTTGCCGCAGCGGAGATCGCGCCAAACGCAGCCGAGGCCGATCGAACTCGAGCAATCCCGGCGAACCTTAGCGAACGATTCCATCTGTCCGGCATGGCGCAGCGATTTCTGACCTTCGATCGGGCCTACTTGAGCGAGATCTGCATGGTGACCGAGGAGTTGGGCTATGCCTGCGCGGCGTGTGCGAGCTACCTCATGTTGCCCGTCTTCTTCAATCGTTTCCTGCTCAAGTTTCTCGAGCCACCAGCCGCCGCTCGCCTGCACGACGAGCTCGAGCAAGGACACCTCGTCACCTCGTTTGCAGCGTCCGAACGGGTGGCTGGTAGCGATCTCCACTCGTTGGCGGTGACCGTCGAACGAACGCCATCGGGCTATCGACTCAACGGGCGCAAGGAATACAGCACCAACGCCCGACAAGCACGGCAAGTGATCGTCGTGGCTAAAGGGCCGTCGGGAGCGACGACCGGCTCGAGCGGCACCTCACTAAGTTGGCTCCTGGTGCCCACGAGTGCGCCGGGCGTCACGGTCGGAGATCGTTGGGAGACGTTTGGCCTACGGGCGCTCGATGTATCGCCCTTCGAGTTTCAAGACGTCGACCTCCCACCCTCGGCCCTATTGGGCACCGAGGGCGGCGGCCTCCAGTTACTCAATCAGAACCTGGCGCAGTCGAGAACCGGCATCGCTGCCCTCGCCGTTGGGATCGCTCGCCGGGCTCGGGATCTGGTCATCGAGTTCGCCCAGCAACGACGGCTGTACGGCCAGAAGCTGAATCGGCTTCAGGATTACCGGTTTCGAATCGCCGACATGGAGATGGACATCGCAGCTGCGCGAGGGCTGGTCGCGGCCTCCGCGGAGAAGTACGACCGCGGCTTGGACCACAACAAGGAGGCGAGCATGGCGAAGCTCTATGCCGGGCAGATGGTCATGCGGGTGACCGAGGCTGCTTGCGCGATGCTCGGGAGCATCGGCTATACCGGCCAGACAATGGCCGAGAAGCTCATGCGTGACGCCCGCCATGTGGCGATCGTCGAAGGTCCTGAACCCGTACATCGCGAGATCGTGTACGGGGAGATGCTGCGCCGGGGAGCACTCTAGATGGCCGAGTCGCGTATACCCCGCGGACGGGTCGGGCAGACCTACCGACGGTCACTGCCGTCGGACCAAACCGACCGCAACGCCGGCTTCCACTATGAGTTCTCGAACGAGTTCTATGCCCTCTGGCTCGATCCAACTATGACCTACAGCTGCGCCTACTTTGAGCGCCCCGACCAGACGCTCGAGGAAGCGCAGATGGCGAAGGTGGATCTCGCGTTCCGAAAGGTCGGCCTTGGACCCGGACACCGACTGCTTGACGTCGGCTGCGGCTGGGGAGCGACGGCCGCCCGAGCCGTCGAGAAATACGGGGCGAGCGCGGTGGGCCTGACCTTGAGCCAGAACCAGCTTACCTACGCGCAGACCCGCGTGAGGCCGGGGACGGCGCTCGAGTACCGGCTCGAAGGTTGGGAGACCTATCAGGCGCCCTGCGATCGCATCGTCTCCTTTGGCGCCTTCGAGCACTTCACATCGCCGAAGTACCCGGCTTTCTTCGGCCGCTGTCGCGAACTTCTCCCGGCTGACGGCCGGTTGCTGCTGCAGACCATCACCGTAAGCAAGCCGAGCCGCTCATTCGAGCTCCTTCGGTTCGCCTATTTCCTGCACAAGGAGCTCTTCCAGCGCTCCGAGTTGCCACGACTTGAGCAAGTCGTCGGTCCGGCGCGCGAAGCCGGGCTCGAGCTACTCCATGCCGAGACGCTGCGGCCCCACTACGTGGCCACCCTTGAGGCGTGGATCGCCAACCTGGAAGGCCAGAAGGCTGAGGCCATTCGCCTCACCAGCACCGCCCTGTACGAGAAGTTCCTCGTCTATTTGGAGGGTGCCGCACGCTACTTCCGCTCGGGCGAGACCGGCGTCTACCAGTTCCTTTTCGGAGTGGCATAACCGTCCGGTGGTGGCAAGGCGCGTGGTTCCGTCGCGGCGCCGCGGGATCTGGCAGGGTGCTCCGCAGCGCGTCGTTGCTCGCCCCGGCCGAAGCCGCTCGAGTTCGCCCTTTCACGTCCCGTCCAGCTCAATGCTCGGCTGTGTTTCATCGAAAACCTCATTCGCGTGCGCGCGATCCTGAGCTGGAATGTCGCCCCGACCCTCGGCGATCCGAACTTCACCCCGGTTTGGGGCAACGTCGTCGAAGCAGATGTCCAGGTAGCGCCCCAGCGCAAGATCGTTTGGCCAGAGTTGGTTGAGGCGACAAAACTCGCTCTCCCGACCCAGATCGCCAATATCCTCGACGAGAAGCAGGATCTCCTGATCAAGGCGCCGGTCGAACTGTCTGCGACCGAGCTGCAACAGCTCTACGCGAAGACCGACGTACCTATGCACCGCTACCTGTTCAAGTCCGTCGAGGCGGCTAAGAGCGCTTTCTTCGCCCCCGCCGGCGGAGTCAGGCGCGAAGTCGGCCCTCCAAGTCGAGTCGGGTCTTGGAGCGCTCAAGTTTGATTCGGCCAAGTTGATCAACGAGATCATCAAGACGAACGGCGACACCCGGTACGAGCAGCTGACCTGCATCGGCTTCGACCCCAACAACGACGCACTCGTCGGCGTCGTCAACATCAAGCTCAGCAGTGGCTACTCCGGCGGCTTGTGCACGGCCGGCAGCCGCGAGTACGTCGCCTTCTGGATCGACTGGAACGACGGTGCTGGCTGGCAGCACGCGGGTACGAGTGCCTTCGTCAGCCACGACATCGCGGGCATGCCGCCCGCTGGCCTCAAGTACGCCGTCTTCGAGGCGATCAATGTCGCGGCTCACCGACGCCCGTGTCAGGACGGCCCCGTTCAGGCCAAGGTGCGGGCGATCTTGAGTCGGCAGAGCGTGCCTCCGCCCGGTGACCCGGACTGGGTACCGACGTGGGGCAATCGCCAAGAGACTGAGATTCTGGTCGGCGCCGCTGGTGCCGTTGACTACCAGCCAGTCTTTGAATCGGTCAGCGGAGTCCCAGTGTGCAACATCGACCAGGCGACCGGCCGGACGTCGGGAGCCTACGACCAGCCGTTTGGCGGGTCGATCACCATCACCGGTTTTGTTCCGAACCCGCCCGATGTATCTGCACCGGCCCTGCGATATCGCGTCCAAGTTCGAAAGCAGGGCATGACCGCCTGGGAGACCATCACCAGCTCGTTCTGGATCTCTTACATCGAAAAGATCCTCAATGCCCCGCTGCACCAGGATTGGCTCCTCCAGGAAATCGGACCCGATGGGTACTTCACCTATCGCGAGGATGAGAATCCGGGAGGTGACGGTTGGCGCCGCGTCCAAAACCGTGTTCTCGCCACGTGGATTACGGCCAGCCCCTTGACGGGTGTTTACGACATCCGCCTAGAGGTGAAGGATCCCACCACCGGCGTGCTCTACGCCGGCCAGTCGCTCGCTTGCCCTGACGGCACGACGCGTTCGATCGTAAGCATCGAACTTGATGAGCTCGCTCCCGATTGCGACTTGGCGATCACGGGGTACACCCGTGCCGGCGGCCCGCTGCAGGTGGCGATGAATTGCGGCACCTTCCGCGTCGGGGACGTCCTCCATGTCTCCTATCACGTGACCGACGAGCACGCCGGGGGGTTCAACCTGACGGTGGAGCCCGGGGGTCCCGCCCATGGCGCCACCCCCTCCCCATCGGCCCGGAGCTACCCGGTCATCCCGACGCTCGGCGAGACCGGGACCTGGACCCTCAACACCGCCGGGATGGATCCCTGCGGCTACATCGTCCGCGTCTGGAGTTGGGACCGAACAATCGCCAACGGCGATGGGTCCGGTTGGAAGTGCCAACAGTCAGTCGGCTACTGCTTGAACCGCTGACCCTCGCTCCATAGACAACCAGATGGGCGCCGGAGGCTCTCCGGCGCCCATCTCGGCGTTCTGAGCGCACATCGAGCGACCTCCGAACTTCGCCGCCGGGCCTGCTGGGCCCCCGCTTTCGCGGGGTGAGGTTCGCTCAGAGATGATCCTCGCCAGTCGAGCGCGCAGCGCCCCGAGGGTCTTCTTCGAACAGAGCCGGATCGAGCTCTTCCGGAGAAATCGAGTACAGCGTCGCCAGCCGGAGGCCCTCGATGAAACCAAGTCGCCGTTGGCCAAGTTCAAGCTTGGCGATCTGTGACTGAGGCACGGCAAGCGCCTTGGCGGCCTCGGCTTGGCTGAGTCCAGTTCGGTTGCGCGCTTGCCCCAATCGACCGCCGAGGACGCGGGCTTCTTCTTGCCGAGCAAGCGCGCGCGGCGCGCTGATCTTGGGCATGTCGCGATCGTACGCGCGCGAGACCCGACGGATCAGCGTAAGGCGCTTGAAGGAAAGTCCTTCGGCCCGAGCAATTGCCTCGCCCTCCATCCATCCAAGTCGATGGCGCGCTCCTGGCGGTTATTCCGCGAAAGCGGGATTAGGGGTCGGCGGTGCCGCCTGCTGTGAGGGTTCTCCCCAGTTGGCATCGCCTCGGCTTCCGGTCAGCATCCACCCCAATTGACCCACGCGCTAAAACGGGGAGGTGAGGAGTCGGGATGGATCGCGCGACTCGCGAGGCGCTTGAGATGGATCGCAATATGCTCGTCGCAACGGTTCGCAGCCTCGATCGCGATCGGAACGAGCGGATACGCGAGCTCCACTCGAACCCAACTTTCGTCCGGTCTACCCACGCGCTCGATCCTCGAGTCGCCGAGCTGAGTGCGCAGCAGAATCTCCTGATCAGACGAATCAAGGAGATCGATGACAGGTTGCGCGGCGCCCTACCGGATGGCCGCCCGTGACGTTCGATCTGGTCACAGCCTCAACCGGCGAAACGGTGTGAGCTTTGCGATGAGCCAAATGGCGCGCTCGTTCGGGATGCCTCTGGTGATATTCCGTCCCGGCGCCGAGAGAGCGACAAGGTCGCAACATCGGTGCGGCCACTCGACCACGGTCGAGGGCTAGGGTTCTCCCTAATTCCCAGTCCATCTGACTGGCTCTAGGCTCGGTCGGGTCGTCCGACCCCATTGAGTCCGATCACCCGTCCGTTCTGGGCGAGCGATCGGGGAGGAGGCACCGATGAGCGAGAAGCGTGACATCTACCGCGAGTCCAGCGAGTACGTCATAAGGGTCCGCCCGGGCCTGAAGGTCCGACTCGAGGAGGTCGAGGACCTTCGAGATGACGACCCACGGATTCCCGACGATCGAGACATCCACATTCTGGGGCCCGACGACCTGAAGGTGGCTATCAAGACGATCGCGCCGAACCGGGTGGATGCCCGCGCGTCGGTCTTTCTGCGGTGCGGCTGATCCCTCAAATCACCTGGATTCACAGGCGGCAGACTTTTCCGTGCCAGCAGCTGACGTCCTTGTTCGCTCGAAGGGGTAGGGCTACATGGCAATAGAACTGGCCGCGCCACCGAGGGTCGTTTCGAACACCAAGTATCCGCGCCTGCGGCACTGCACGATCATCGGCCGGAGTGACCGCGACGGCCTCACCCTGGTTGTTGGGCGCGAGTACTTCGAGTTGACGAAAGTCCAGGGCACGACCGAGCAATTCCTTTCTCTGAAGCGATATCTCGACGGGTACCACGAGATTGCCGAGATCAGCGAGCTGACGGGCATGTCGATCGCGTCGGTCGAGTCGGTAATCGAGGAAATGGACCGGTTGGGCCTATTCCGGCAAGATCAGGCCATCCGTGAGATCCCTCGCGATCAGTTTCTCCGACGCCTCGACGATACATGCGAGATGTGGGGCCGCCAGATCGGCTACCACCGCCTCTTTGGAGAGCTCCAGCGCGGCGCAGCGCCCAAGGATGTCTTCATCGGCCTACTCATTGAGACCTACCACTTCGTCAAATCGGCCCCGCAGCACATTTCAGTGGCCGTTGCCAATGCCAACAATCCGCGGTGGGCTCGGCTTCTGAGCGAGTACTTCGTCGAGGAATATGACCACGCAGGCTTGATCCTGAACACGCTTGCCCGCATAGGTCTACCGACCGACAGGATCATCGCTTCACAGCCGATCATCGGCACCCTCTCGTTGATCAACATGCTGTCGGAGATCGCCAGACGGAGCACCTTGGGCTATCTGGCCTGTACGGCGCTCTTCGAGGCCCGAGCCGAAGACTTCGAAGCCGGCAAGACCGAGTTTGAGGCCATCGGTGCGGCCTACGGCTGTACCGCGGACGATCTCGCTCCGGTCGTTAGCCATGTTCGTGCCGACGTCGACGCCGGGCACACCGGCCTGTTGGCTGGAGCACTCGCAGACGTCGACGCCATCGACGCCGTTTCGGCTCACGAGGCGGTTAACTACCTGCATGATCTGAAGCATTCGTTCGACCAATACCACGATCAGGTGCTTTCGTACTACTCAGACATCTCGAACTACGTGCCTCGACCTCAGGTTGATTACTTCGCACTCTAAGGTCCTCGCCAATCGGACCAAACCAGAGTCGGTTGCGTCGCCGTCAACCGACTCGACTGTGATCTACTGAACGAGCCAGCCCGTAGATCTATGAGGCCTGCGTCCTCGTGCGGCGACGACACGGCGAGGCGTGGCGAGGGCTCGAGGGTCCGGCCTGGGCATTCGTGAGGGCCTATTCGCGAGACTGTCCAGTGACTCCCCTGGATCTCGCGTGCGGGCTGCCGCTGCCCGTGGCTATTTAAGGGTTCTCCCCAATTGTTGCGGCGCGGCGGCTGTGCAAGCCTTGTCGCCTCGGGATGTTGCGGACGATGCCGTTCGAAGATTTCGTTCGGCACGATGCGCCGCCCACTTGAAAGAAGGTTCGTGATGGCAGAGAGCAGCCAAGCCAAAGCACCGAAGCGCGAATATGAACTTCCGGCGATCAAGGAGCGCCTGCGGGCCAACAAGCTGACGGCGGAGGACCTGAAGAGGCTCGAGGGCCTCATTGTTGACGTCGAGCGCTCCTCCAAGGCCCTTCGGGCGGCAATGATCGAATAGGACGAAGCGGCGTGAGCGTCGTCGCGCCCAATCGGGCCCCAGCGCGGGCCCTGCGCCTGACCGTCCCGTTCATGGCCTCTGGCCTCGATGGGGCGGTCGCCACCTTCGCCCTCGACACGATTCGGTGGGGATCATCCGTCCATCCCGGCACCGAGTCGCTTGATCGAATCGCAGCCTCCCTCGATCTCGGCGCCATCGCGGCTGCGCTCCCCGAGGAAGTCGCGGCGGAACTGGTCGATGATCAGATCGAGGTTTGCCTCGATCTGATCTTTGGGCATCCCATCTGGGAGCGCTTCCGGAGAGCCGATGGTGGTGATGTCCTCCTCGCCTATTTGGTTGAGACGAGGCACTACCTGTTTGCGGCCGCGTCGCGCATGGCCGGGGGACCCGCCTTCGCATCACACGACGGCGAGACAGTTGCCCTCCTGGCAGAGCACGTCGTGGAGGAAGCTGGCCACGATCGCTTCTTCGAGAACGCGCTCGCACTGTTGGGTTGCTCCCGGACGGTGATCGCGAACCTGCGTCCTTCGCCCGTCACGATCGAGTGGGTCCAGCTGATGCGAACGGTGGCCGCGCAAGGTCCGGTGGTCGCCGCTGTGTGCTCGGGCCTGCTCGAGTCGTCCGCTACTGATCGAGATCTCGTCCGTGGCTGGCACCAAATGCTCGTCGACAAGAACCTTCTCAGCCGCGAGGTGGTCGACGCGATCCTTGAGCACGTCGCGGTCGACGACGAACTCGGGCACGGTACGAATTGGCGACACGTAATCGCGGCCGAAGCTCCGGTGCCGTCGCCCGTCCTCGCTGAAGCGCTAAACGCGGTCGCCGCCGTGGCCGAGATGCTCCTGCGCTGGTTCGACTCGCTCGATCAGGGAGCGGCCGCGGGGCTGGTGGAGGTCTTGCCGGCGGTCCAGTCAACTACCACCGATGTACCCATCGATCGATTCCACGACGGGCTCCCAGTGTGGCCGGCAGCTGTCCTCGACCGCATCGCCTTCGGCGGAAGCGATGGGTTGCCGCAACATGCGCTTGCCCTCGCGTTTGCCCTTGATCGTCGCCTCATCGATCGGGATGGAAGCGAGCCGTTGCTTGCCTCCGCGGGCACCTTGACCGCTCTATCGGTTGACGCGCCCGCGCGGATGACTATCGCGACGGCCGAGACCATGCTGCGAGCATGGATGCGGACGATCGACGGACATCGTGTTTGGCAGGGCATGACGGAGCCCGGTAACGAAACGATCGTCCGAGGCTGGCTGCGCGAGAACCACGCATACCTCCGCAGCTCGCCGCGCCATGTAACACCGGCCATCCGGTCGTGCCCCGATCCTGTGATCAGATCGCTGCTCCTCGAGCATTTGGCCGAAGAGATGGATCACGCCAAGCTGATCGAGAAGGCGTTTGCCTCTGCGCCTGGTTCGGAACTCGCGCGGACGAGGCCATTGCCCACGACTACCGCCTTTATTGGGTACCTCCGTGACCTGGCGCTGACCGATTGGCGGGCGTACTGCCTGGCATTGACCTATCTCCAATGGTCATTCGACGCGACCGACCCACGTCACGCAGCGTTCTATGAGGCCGTGGCGCGTCAAGCCCCCAATGCAGGCAGATTTGCCTCGGCCATGCGCGAGCATGACGAAATCGATCAATCGCTTGGACATGGAGACGACTCGCGAAGGCTCTTGACGGCCCTCATTGAGCGCCATCCCATCACACACGAGGACGTTGGCCGAGCCGCGTACGTCGCGCAACTCGCATGGAGTTTCCTTGACGGGATCCGCTGGCATTACGTCGCAGGCACCCCAGCCGAGGCACAGCGTGTCGGGTGGACCGCTGGCCCGACAGGACACTGAACCCGGGCAGCTGATCGGACTCGAGCACCTGCCAGCTTCAGAGTTCTTGGAGTCGCTGGTGGCGACCGTCGAGCGTCCCGGTGCACGTACGCGTCTTGTCCATCAGGGCCTGCAAGCAGACGCAACAGCGCACGAAGCCCGGGCGGTCGAGCGCGATCTGATCGAATTGCTCGCTTGGGCACTCCGACGCCTACGCGCCAGCGCCAATACGACCGTAGCTTCGCCGGCACCGGTACAGGCGCTGGTTCTACTTCCCCGGAATTCGATCCTTGCCCATGTCCTTCGGCGCGCCGTTCCCATAGCCGCGCTCGGCATTCCAGTGGCGTGCAGCGCACCGCCAGCGATGCGTTCCGAGCTCGGCCGCGTCATCGACCTTGTGGCGCGCAGCCTGGCGCTGGACGGAACCCTCAAGCTGTCGTCGACGGATAGTCCGACCAGCTACGCACGCATGCCACGCTCGTCGATGGTCGTCTTCACCGGCCGACGAAGCGTGCTCCAACGTCTCGCGGTCGGGTCCGGTGTGGAGGTAATTGCGGCTACCGGACGATGTTCGGTCTTGGTGGGAGCGGATGCTTCGGCCGTGACCGACGTCCTCCATGAGTTGTGCGCGCTCCAGCGACTGGGCAGTTGCACCCGGCCGCGAGCGGGATTCGCGATTGATGGAGGGTGGACGACCATCCGCGCTTTGGGCTCGTTGGAGGGCCGGTCCATATCGAGCGCCTTACCGGGACTACACCCGAGCGTCGTCTTGTCAGTGAGCTCGGAGGCACTGCCAAAAGGCCCCGAATTCGTTGACGGATACCGCGTGTTGGCCTGCGGGCCGCATGGAGAGAGCGACACCTCGGTCGGATTGGGACGGGATCCAGACTTCGGATGGCCGGGCGACTACCTGATCTGATTGTCGCCCCGGAACAAACGCATAGAACTGGCACCCGTCGACCGCGGCGAAAGGGCCATGTCGGGAGTCGAGGGACATCCCGGCGCGCTCGCGTGACATCACGCAGCGCTGGTCTTCGCGGCGCTCGAGCGCGCGCGACCCCCCCGGGTTTTCCCTAGTTGTGCGATTCGCGATCGCCGGGGAGCATCCATTGGAGAGCGGCCAAGCGCACCAGCGGGTAGGAAGGTCATCCGATGCCCGACGAGAAAACAGAACCGAAGCCTTCAGACGATCCGGGTCCGATCAAGACGGGCCCGGTCAAGAAGGCACCCCCGCCCCCTGAAACGAAGAAGGTGGCCGATCCCGGCCGGCTTCGAACCGTGAGTGTGCGGGAGGCCAGGCGGCCCTCTGGCGATCGATGAGTGTTGAACCCGTCGCCGGCGATTAGTACGCCAGGCTGATTGGCGACACCCTGGCCGAAGAGAGGAAGCGCAAAGATTCGCTTGAGGCGCGCGGCCTTCAGATCGTGACAACCTCGGGCGGCTTGGTGACGGTGCTGGTTGCCTTGTCGAAGCTCGCCGGTGTTGACGTTCTAACCGACCCACCGCGGACGCTGATCTTTCTATCATTCGTCGCCTTCGTCGGGGCCGCCATTGGAGGTCTGCTGGCAAACCAGCTAGCGACCTACCAGGAGGTCCAGGTCGAAGACCTCCAACGCATCGCAGCGTCTGAGGAGTTCTGGGCCGGGCCGCGCATCCTCGGCGCCCGTCGGGCGGCCGAGGTGCAAGTCGACGTCTTGGTCGCCGCGAGACTTGCCAACGCCTTGAAGGCCGACCTTGTCTATGTGGCTATGAACGTCGAGGTCATCGCCATCGGCCTGCTCGCCGCAGGAATTGGCTGGGCCGTCCTGCGGGCCGGATCGTGATTGGCTGAGTTGTCAGCTCATTCGGCCCGCCAAGTTTCTTCTCGGCACGCTGCCCGAGGCCGCCCGGGCCAAACTATCCGGCGACTCCCTGGGGGGTTCGGTCAGCGCCTGGGCTAGCCTCGAAGTGAGGGTCGGGCAACCGGAAGATCCGATCGCATGCAGCGCTGATGCGTTCGTCATGGCTTGCGATTACGATTGCTCGTCCGCGGGTATTGAGGTCGCGGAGCATCGCCATGACTGCCGCTGCATTTGACTGGTCAAGCGAGCCCGTAGGCTCGTCCGCGAGGACAAGATCGCAGGGCTTAAGCATCAGCCGGGCAATCGCCACCCGCTGCTGCTCGCCACCGGACAACTCGTAGACTCTTCGCCGCCCGAAGCCCGGGAGGCCCACCGAGGCAAGCGCCTCGGCACGGTCAGCGCCCTTACGCGTCCGCGAGCCGCGCACGTATGCCTGGGCGATCTGGAGGTTGCTGTCGACAGTGTCGTCGTCAATCAAGGCGTAGTTCTGGAACAAGTACCCCAGCCGAGAGCGGAGCATGCGCGTAGACGCCGACGAGCCGACGCGTGGCGCCCGCTCACCGAACAGGCGCAGCTCGCCTCGGTCGGGTCCCTCGAGCAGTCCGATGATGTTCAGCAGCGTCGACTTGCCTGACCCACTTCGGCCGGTGAGTGCCACCATCTCCCCAGGTGCGACAGACAGGTTCACGCCGGAGACCACGAACCGACCCCGGTAGGCCTTGCCGACATCGGTGAGCTCGCAGCTTGGTCCGAGCACCTCAGAACTCCTCTTTGAGCACGCGCGCCATGTTTCGGCGCTCTGTTCTCAGGAATGCCCAGACGCACACCGCCCCTTCCGCCACGGCGACAACCGCGGCGATGGCGACGATGAGCCGATCATCTACCACGAGTGGATTACTGGTGCTCGAGAACAAGCTGAACCCGAGCCGATTTGCGATGAGGGCTCCGCCGAGCTGGGCCAGCCACATTGCGCCGAACAACCGCAATGGTTCACGATACCGGCGGGCGAAACCCACACCCATGAGTCGTCGCACGGCGATTTTGCGAGCGTGTCGTTCGACCAAGATGCCCGCCAGTCCTACCACGAGATACAGGAGGACGAGGAACACCGCACTGGCGGCAATCGTGATGTCGCGGATTGCGTCGTCCAAGCGCCTGATCTCCAAGTTCGCGTAGTCGTTCATGGTCACCAGCTGACGCAGGTTGTCGTCAAGCCGGAGGCGCTGAAGCGTGGGCTTGAGCATGTCCAACATCTGGGCCGTCCCGGTATTCCCAAGGAACACCTTGAGTGCGGCGCCAGGCCCACCGGTGATGGCGTTGGCGCGGTCGAGACCTGTACTGTTGGAAGTGGTCATCACAGCCACGATGGGATCCATGACGGTGTTGCCGGCAGCGGGGTAGACATCCGGGTCGAAGCTGAAGAGCCGCTGACCGTCGGCGATCCACCTGATTGAAACCCGCTGGCTCGCGACGACATCCGGGACGGTCCGGCCAAGCACGGCATGTTCTGCCTGGCGGGTGCTGGCTCGGGCCCTCTGGAAGAATGCTTCGACCTGCCCCGCCTCTGCCCGCATACGGGAGGGTACGAGGACCACCCAGTCGACGGTCGTGTCCGGCACCTCGATGGGCAGCCCGGAATCATCCACGATTGGGAACTGATGTAGGTAGTTGTTGTTGATGGTCATGAACCGGTAACCGCCAGGGGAGAGTGGCTGTGTAAGTGCTACGGACTCCCAAGCGGAGGCGTCTACAAACAGTGCACCCTGACGATCGAGGAGCGGGTAGAGGTCGTAGACCTCAGCCGGTGTGTAGGCTGGCTGGCCGTTGGCCACATCAGTCAGGTCGTTGCCGACGGTGACGGGATAGAAGATCGCGTACCCCCTCGCGCGGTCCCAGCCAGCGAGCAGCGTCCGCTGGTATGTGGAGTTCGCGTACTGAACCCAGAGGCCGGCCCAGGTTCCGATCAGGATGAGCGTCAGCCCGACCTTGAGCAGGACGTTCAACACGAGTAGTAGTCCCGTCGGCTTGTGGTTCTTGATGGAGTCACTGGCGCTCACCACAAGCAGAGCTGAAGAAGCCCCGACCGACGCGAGGAGCATCACCGCGAATGCACGCAAGACCGAAAGCACCAATGCGGCGCCAAATTCGAGCGTGGCGCCGGGGACCAACCAGCTCGCGAGCGCGATGACCGCGATCGCGACAAGCCCTACGCCAGCGATCCATTTACCAATCAACCGATACCAGACTGCGACGGGATCTAGGCCTTGAAGCCGCATGACGGCGATGGCCTTGGCGCGACGGAGGACGTAGAAGGCAATGAGGAGGGCGGTTGCCCCAATAATCACCAGTTGTGCGGCCGACAGGATGGGGCGCACATCAGAGCCCGCGCCGCCGCTAGCCGAGGTCCCGCCAACGAAGGTGCTCCGGCTGAAAGCTCCGGGCGCGCCCGCCTCGGTCGACGCGCCGGCGGCGAGCAGATCGAGGAACTGATCTGCAGATGAGGGGTCCGGCGCCTCAACGGTGTAGCTTCCCGCGACCGGAAGGGATTCGAAGGCGCTTTGAAGCGACCGAACAGACACCGTGTCGCCGCCACCAAGGTCGGTGAGTCGGCCGATCTGATTGGGACTGCCGGTTTGCAGCGACGACAGGAACCGCTCCGGGTGCAACTCGTCACTCGGCTCGAGCCAGCGCCCTTCGCTGATCCTGTAGGCCCCCGACACGTCTGTCGGTGCGGTGAGCAACGCGTAAAGGGTGATTTGCGGTCGATCGTCCGCGTCGTAGCCAGTGGAGACGCGGAACACGTTGGCGTGGGCAGCACCTGCGGCTGTCTTGAGGATCCGGTAGATGGCGTCTGGGTTCGCCAGCCTCGGGTCGGCGGGGATGGAGATGGAGACACCGCTGTCTGCGGGTGCCTGCAACCATGCCTCACCTTGGGTGGCAGCGGCGTCCAGAAAGCCAGCGAGCGCAGCCGCCGCAGCCAGCAGGCTCAGAATGGCCGTGATGATGCGTCTCATAGTGGCCGGGCCTCGAGTCCCACGGCTATGCGCAGCACAGCCGTGGGACCGCTCGCCATTACCCTCACGTGTCGAGTAGGCGAGCCTGCTTCACGAGCGCACGGCCCAGCCGCGCATCTCGCTCGAGGCCGACGGTAAGCCAGGGATCAATAAGTGTTCCAGTACCAGGCGTCTGAATCCCACCAGTTACAGTGGATGCTGACGTCGGTCCATGTCCCGGCCACCGCGTAGTGCTTGACGTTCTGCGACGCACAAATGGCGGTGCTCGAGTGATAGAGCGTCGGGTGGACGTAATTGGACCAGTCGTGCTTCCCCCACAGACCTTCGAGCTCGTGGCCATAGTTCCACGTGCCCCCGCCGACGTTCACGATGGTGGCGTAAGCCGGCACAGCGATCGAGAGGGAGAGTAACAAGGCTGCGATGATCGATCGAAGGCGCATGGCTGCCCCTTTCTATTGGTTTGGTCGTCGGGTGGACCTCTGCTGACTGCCGGCCTGGCGTCAGGTCCCCCCAGCGCGTAGTTCCTCTTGTGGTTCGCCGAGCGCGCTACAACAGAGACGCTAGTCCCGAAGGGCCGGGAGTCAACTAGGGAATACCCTCACAGTCGGCTGTCCGCAAAAGTGTCACCCGCCTCCGTTCCACCGCGCAGGAGCTGCTTGCCTTAGCCGGCGGATCGAGACCTCCAGTACCAGATGACCGGCTAGGCGCGCAAGAGATCGTGGACTGATGCCACCCGGTCGGACGGATTCCAGAGTTCGCGACACCACACAAGGTTTCCATGGCAAGCGAACGGTTCGTCGCGATCCAGACGGTGTTGCAGGCAACCTCGGTCGACTGGCCACCGGAAGTCTAGGGCGGTCGCCTGCAACGTCGACGTCAGTGCAGCTTCAGTCGTACCAAATCATCACGTGCGTTTCGAAGTTTTCCTTAAACCGCTCGTATAGACCCTTGAACTTGCGCACCAGCTGGTCGGGCGTTCGCGCGCCGAGGTTCTCGGCCAAGGAGTAGTACATCGCTTGGTTGTTGGCCAGGACCTGCTGAAGCTGGTCGCTGAGCGTGTCGGGGTCCAAGTCGCCGTGGCCAATCCTTGACGCCGCTTGTCCGCCAGCAGGCGCGAACAGACACTGCTCGAGTAAGCGGTCGGCCAGGGACTTGTCGTCAGCCACCTTCTGTGTGTGCTGGAGGGTTGCCATGATGTCGACCAGGTTCGGCGTCGACCTCCCGATGACCTCGTTGATCATCAAGACGAGCACGAATCGCACTTGATCCTTGACCTTGGCGGGTACGTCACTGATCGCCATCTCGAACGCGGGCATGTTCAAAAGGCCCTTCTCGAGGAGCGCTGCGAGCTTCGTGTCGCCACCCACGGCTTCGCTCACCCTTGGAACGATGTCTGGGTATCGCGTCGATTTGCCCCGCCCCGGGCCAGAGACCCAGTTTCCCGTTCCATTGGACTTGCTCGCTGTGTACCCGCTGGACAGTAAGATCGCGGCTTCATCGGCCTCGCGATACTGCTCGACGTCCAGGTCTTCGCCTTCGTCGTCGCTAATGTCTCGACGCACGCGAATGTGATCCGCTGGCCGCATCTTCTTTGTGTTTTTGCGATCAAAGCTCAGATCAACCGGCGCGGCTCGCTTCATCCCACGACGATCTTCGGCATCGTCGGTCGCGCCCGGGTCGAAAGGCGCAGCTCGTCCCGCTAGGTCGGGCGGTACGGGGATCCGAAGAGGCCGGCGGTAGTCGCGATTCCATGCATCAAGCAGCCCGCGCCGCAGCCCTTTGTCTTTGCTCCGGTCCTCGACAAACGCCTTGACCGTCCTTCGATTCACCGAGTAGCCAAGCTCGAGCCCATGCCGCTCGGCAAAGTTCCCGGCATCCACCTCGGACCGCTGGAGCGTGATGAGCTCGCTCGTCGCTCGATTGCCCGCATCCCGCTGCAGGGCCATCACGAGATCTTCGGTGAGGGGGCCTCCGAGCAATCCGCGCCCATTTGGAGCCGCCCGCGAATCGTGGGATTGCGACCGGGCTTGGTAAGCCGGCGCTCCGGTTCGCATCGAGACCTGGTTTGCGGACGCCGAGTTGCGCATTGTTGCTCGAGCGGGCACGCGGGACCCCTCCATGCCGACACGATGATTCTCAAGGGATTCGACGGCAGGGCTATGTCCAAGCGGGCAGTTTTCGTGGGGAACCCCTTAGGGAAAACCCTAAGGTGCTTGGATGTGTCGCCGGGAACTCGCCACAAGAGAAATGGTGCGGCTCGACTGGACGGCCCGCGGGGCCTCATCTGCGACGCCAACGGCAACTCGGTCGGAGCTTCATGGGTCTTTACGCCACCCGGGGCGCCCGTACTGATCTCGAAGTCCAACGGGGCAGGCGGCGTGGACGAGTCGATCTACTCGAGCACGCCAGACAGCGCGTTCAGATGGGACGCGTCCAGCCAGTCCTGGATCTTCAATCTCAGCACCAGGAACCTCGTCACGGGCGTGACCTACCGGTACGGAATTGCTCTCGCCGACGGATCGATGGTCACGTTCCAATTCGGACTCCGCTAGGAGGTTGAACGAATGCCGGGCGACGGGCACCGCAACTTGGCCCGATGGGGCCTACCGGAATACGCCCGCCTCACAGGGTTCCAGGTCAGGGGCACCGGCTGTAGAAGTCACCTGTAACCGCAACCTGCACGTCTGACTGGACCGAGATGATCGCGGTGATCGTGTCCTTGTGGGCTTGGATCACGGTTCCGTGATCGGCGCATGGCGCAAGGAAGATCCAATCAGCATCCTCGGCGACCCTAATGTATGGGCCGGGCGGCAAGACATTCGGCGCCGACGAACTGACCTCGACAGATGGCCCGACGCGTCCAGACAGCCCGTACGCCACGGAGGCAGACGCGTACATCACCAGCAGGAATAGCGCTAGCCGGCCTCCCCGAATCGGCTCCGGCGTTTCTTCGCGAACAACGATCCAGAGCGACGTGACCACGATCCCGAAGATCACGACGTTCTCGACGACCTGAGTACCCGGCGCGGCGAAGAGCAGAAGGAGCGGCGCAACGATCGCGAAGAGGATCCAGACGACGCGTCCTGGTGTTCCGCGGACCTGATCGCGTATGAGGCGAGCCACCAACCATCCCGCGACGACAAAGGTGATCGGCATTAGCCCCGTCGCCGCTAGTTCCGCCCCTGGGAGGGTGACGGCGAGCCTCATCGAGTCGGCGAGCTGAGAGAGCGCGACCGTCCGTGTGATCGCGCCGCCCACGGGCAGCATGACGCCCGTGACGATCAAGGCCGAATTGCCAACACCGAGCAGCTTGGGGATTAGCATCGGCGCGCTCGTTCGTTCGTCAGTATTCCCAAGATCAGGCATGTCGCCACACTAGGGTACCGAGACGCGACGGGCCAACGCGGTCGGGAGGCGCCTAGTCGCGGCCTGCGTCAGCGCCGGGCCGGCGGCCGAGGGCGTCGACCCAGAACGCCGACATAGCGCCAATCAAAGCAATCGGACCTGCGATGTCGGCGTGGGCAGGGTGGCGTCAACGAGCCGACGGCTTGGCGTCTCGCTAGGCCCAGGCGACGCGACCGCGCCGATGCCGTGCGCCTGCGGATATGCGAACCCGCGCGAGGCCCGCGAGTCGCGTAAGGGGTCTCCCTACTTGCCGTCGCGATGCTGTGGTGTCATGTTCGGCCCTGATCCAGCTTCGAACGCGCCCTACTGGGGACTGGCCCCCGAGGATGCGATCACCACTATTCACCGGTAGGGTGTTGACGCTGATTCGACTGCACCCTACAGTGACGGAGATGCTCCTTGCAGGTCCGACTGGCGAGTGACGAACTCAACCTCCTCTACACGACAGGTGATGGAGGTCAATTGTCGGTAGCGGTAGTGCGCTCGTTCTTTCGCTTGCTCGAAGCGATCGAGGCCGCCGCAGATCTGACCGATCTCAATGCCCTGCGCAGTTTGGCGATGGTCGACATCAAAGAGGGGTATCGGTTCGCCCTAGCAGATGGCTTTGTTTGCACCGCCGCTCTGTATGCCGACAAGCAAGGTCAACGGGGCCTGGCATTCGCCGCTCTTCCCGTGAAGACCTGAGGTGGCTCCGGACCTCCAGCCCGCCATCCTCGTCGGACCCGGAGAGTTGCTCCAAGCTGAGCTGGATGCTCGAGTCTGGAGCCAGAAGGATCTCGCTGAGATTGTCGGCCGTCCAACCCAGGTCATAAACGAGATCGTCCGCGGGACGAAACAGATAACGCCAGAAACATCGATACAGCTGGGCGAAGCATTCGGCATGTCTCCGGAGTTCTGGCTGAATCACGACACCGCCTATCGGCTTGTGCTCGCGCTACGACAGCCGCGTCCAAACGACGTCGCGCTGAGGAGCCGGTTGTATGGGCTCGTCCCGGTCGCGGAACTCAGCAGGCGTGGCTGGCTACAGAGGACGTCCACCCTCGCCGAGCTCTCTGCGGCCATCTGTGAGTTCCTCGGCATTGCGAGACCCGAGGACGAGCCCGAGGTTCCGATCGCGAGGCTACGACGGTCAATTACGCGAACACCCGAGAGCCGGTCGAAGATCGCCTGGATCCGACGAGCACAGCTCCTCGTAGAGGAGGTGTCCGTCTCGCGCTTCGACGGTCGGACATTCAAGGCCCAGATTGGCAAGATCTTCGAACTCGCGCGATCCCCGGATGGGATCCTCGAAGTCCCCGACTTCCTTGCTCGATTGGGCGTGCGGCTTGTCTTCGTGCCGCATCTACCACGCACGTACTTGGACGGGGCGACGTTCTGGGACGATGACGGACCGGTGGTGGTTCTGACCCTGAGGTACGACCGTCTGGACTATTTCTGGTTCACCCTCGGTCACGAGCTAGTCCATGTCCTGCGCCGCGACAAGGCCGGCGTCATTGACGAACAATCGACCGACGACCCGGAAGAACAAGCGGCGAACCTGCAGGCATCGAATTGGATGATCGATCCATCCGCCTTGGACGACTTCCTCAAGAGCACGCAGGGTCGGCCTAACCGCGGTCAAATTGAGGCGTTCGCAGGAGCAATCGAGCGACACCCATCGATCGTCGTTGGACGGCTCCAACACGATCACGTCTTAACTTGGGCCCAACTCAGGGACATGCACGTCGGTGTTCGAGACGGTCTCGGGCAGTTGATTGACAGATCCCCGGACCACTCCCTCGGTCACTCCGAGTCGCTACCGAAGTCCGCCGCCGCCGGCTTCTGACTCCCGTACCGTCTCGATCGGCCTCTAGCCGATCTCGACGAAGTGACGATCCGTCGCGACCACCCGACCGCCTTTCACGACCCAGCACTCGATCCAATGCTTGCCGGTGTAGAGCGTCGACTCCGTCTGCTCGCCGCGGGGATCCGGTGCCTGCTCGAGTTGCCCGCGCAGGCCGTTGGCCGTCTGGGCCTCGCGCCCGTAGTTGCGGACCTTCCACCACACCTCGTAGGGGTAGGGCACGTCGGTGTGCGCCCGGAAGCGCAGCTCGCGATGCTTCTGCAGGCGCCCGAGGTTGCGGATCGGGCCGTGCCGAAAGCCAGCCCTGGGAAGGACACGGCCGCTGATCGTCGCCGCATAGCGAACGTCCATCGGATAGCGATCGTTGATGAACTGCTCGCCGGGGGCGGCCGGCCCAGCCGGTGCCACCGGGGCGATCGGCGCGGTCCTCGGAGCCTCCGCGATCGGAGCCGCAGCGACGGGCGCCTTGAAATCTGGCCCGAAGATCCGCTGCCAAGCCGCCAAGCTCGCATCACGATCGGGCTCGTCGTAGGCGTCGTTGATCCATTGCGAATAGCGGTGGATCTGCGTCCGGAAGTTCAGGTAGGTCGCCTCGTCCCACCGGTGGTCGAAGGTGGTGCCCGGGCAGCTCGGGTCTTCGATGGAGGGCTTCGTCGGGTTCAGCTGGAGCCACGCGTCCAGGTCGGCGGCGACGTTCTTCAGGGTCGTCGGCACATCGACGTAGCGAGTGTCGGCCTCCGATGCTCGAATGTGCTCACCGACCAAGGTGGTCAGGATCACGGACTTGCAGCTGAAGGTCGTCTTGTAGTCGCGGAGATACTTCAGCAGGCGGATGATCCTCCGCAGGTTGCCGTGCGCGAGGTCGTCCTTCTCCTTCATCCACGCCGTGAACCCTTCGGGATTGGTGTCCTCGAAGCTGTTGGACTCGGCGTTCACGATGACCTGCGAGTCGTCGTCTCGCACGATGTAGGGGACGATGTCGATGTGGCAGTCGTCCGCGTAGTCGATCCGGACGCAGCGGTTCTTCCTCTGGACCATGCCGCCGTAGGTCGTCGAACGTCGGAAGGCCGCCTCGACCTCGCGGAGGTAGCGCTTCGGATCGGCGCTCCAGTCCGAGTCCTCCTCGAGCTGGAGGAGGAAGTCGGCGTCGAACTCCCGTCCGGCCAGCGGCTTGATGATCGTGCGGTGAGCCCACGAGCCCTGCGGGATGTGCGTCACGACCTTCGGGCCGATTGTGTCGTCGAGGCTCGCCGTGACGACGAGCGACTGGACCCGCGCGTCGAGGAGATCAAGCCGCCCCTGGTTGAGGTTCACGGTGTTGGTCAGGAAGGAGTCGAAGTAGGCAACGAGCTTCACGGGATCTCCAGTGCCATCTCGAAGGTGTGGCCGGCGCGGGCGTAGATGGCGAGCGCCGGGTGGACGGTTCCGTTGTGGGCACGACCGATGGCCACCGCCGCGGACATTGGGACCGCGGCGACGACGTGCAGACGGCGAATGGACTTGCTCGGGATCTCAAGTCCGGCCAGTAGGCCCCGGACTGCAGTCTCGAAGCTCCGGAGGGCTGCCCGAGACGTGATCGCATCCACCCCGGGTGTCGCCCCGTCAAGTTCGAGTTTTGTCCGGGGAAGGCCGCCGATCGCTTCGGGCAGCTGACCCTCGTCGATCGTGCCGGAGACGTTGACGATGAGGACCGCTTCCTCGCCGAGGTGGTCGGGACGCGTGACCTTGAACTGGACGTCAGGCCCGTCCCTCCAGTCCCACGTCTCGTCGGAGCGGTGTCGCTGGTAGGGGTCAATCTGGAACGTGTCGTCAAGGGCGGCACCCACGTAGACGAGGAGCGGCAGCCGGGCGAAGGCGAAGACGCTAACGTGCCGGACTTCGTCGTCGCGCAGCCCTTCGGCCAGGCGGGCGATGCCCTCGTCGATCTTGCGGATCGCCGCCCGCCAGTAATCCGCTCCGCCGCCCGCTTCGCCGGGAATGCCGCGGAGGTCGATTTCGATCCCGGCCCGATCAAAAGTCAGCGGGAAGTCGGCATAGCGCCCTGCTCGGGCCACGGTGTCAGCAGCCGTGGTCATGGCGATCGCGACCGGCTCGCCTTGCACGTCGCCGATGACGCGCAGAACGGCCGTGCGCTGGTCGTGGGCCATCGACGCGAGGCGCCGGATGCGCTCTTCGTGAGCCCGCTTCTTGCCCCTGAGCCAGTAAATCGTGGCGACGTCGAGTGAGCCGTGTCGGTCGATCTCCTCGTGCTCGTTCGGGCAGAGGAGCATCAGGTTGTCGGCGGAGTCGCGCTCCTTTGCCGACATCTCGACCTGCCCCCGCGGAGATCTGGGGCCAGTTCCCTGGCCGACGATGTGGGCGAGCTCGCCGAGCCGGTAGGGGCGCCGGGTGATCGGGCCCTCGAGGAGGTAGCGGCCACAGAGCTCGCAGCAGCCGCCGGCGCGCACCCAGACAAGGAACTTGTCGCGTTCGGGGAGGCCCCGACGCCTAGTATTCGGCGGACTCGCCTCGGCAGTGTCCGCGTGAGCGACCGTGCTGGTTTCGTGCTCTTGGGACCTAGATACGCTGTTCTGCGCCTTGGCGTGCACCGCACCGACTCCTGCGGGCCGTCGGATGACCTTCACCCTTAGACCCTTTCGCTGATAACAGTACCACAGGATGGTACCGCGGGACCGCGCCGATCTGGATAAACCGAAAGCCGGCCCGGATCAGCTGACGAAACGACCATGCGAGTCGAAACCGGCTCGTCCGCAGGGGTCGTGCCATGCGGCGGCACCGGGTCCGACGCAACCGATGGCACTTTTCGTGGCGACGCAACGGCTGGCACAAATGCCAAAGGACGGTGCGGTTCGTCACTTTGCCGCCCCACCGCGCAGTCGCGGTATGGCGCGCCCGGAGGGACTCGAACCCCCAGGCGGACAGCCAAACTGACCGGCAACGGCACGGACACGGTGCGACCGGAGGCGATGTGGTAACGCGTTTGCCGCCTACCGCATCACCCGCAGTACAGTGGGGTAACGTCTTCGAAGGAGGTGTTCGAAATGGGGGCGTCTCATCCATCGTTCTCCGAGTGGGCAGCCGCAACTGACATTCGGTTCGTCGTCGCGCCGGTCGAAGGATCCAGCGAACATCGTCGCCTCGTGCCGCACGTGGATGGTGCGCCTCTACCGGAAGCTGCGGTCGTTGTTCCCGCCTCTTATCTGGCCGCCCCTGAGCCCTCGTCAGAACCGCGCAAGATCAGTTTTTCCAAGGACGCACCGGCTGAAACTCTCGACCTAATTCACCAAGTGGTTGCGAACGTCGCGGGCCACCGAACCGCCATGCGAATTACGCGCGATTGGTGCGGGTGGAGTTGGCCCTCATAGGTAGCAAAGCTGCCTCCGCGGGTGCGAAAGTCGAAACGACGCTCCTTGACTTTCTCGCCGAGGGACGCAATCAAGCCGTCCTGGTTGCCGACCTACAAGCGGCGCGCTGGGTTGCTGAGCGCCCATCGGCAGCTGCCGACGACGTGCAGCATTTCCTCGCGCTCCACGACTCAATCACCACATCGATCTTTGGGAGGGTCGTCTCGGCTCTTCGAAACCTCGATCCAGCATTCGTCGCGGGCATCGTGGTCGGCTGGCGGGCTCTTTTCCGCGCCGGCTTGGAAGACCTCAGGATCCGCTATGGACCGCCGGACGGCGAGTTCCGAGTTAACGCCGTGGATTGGTCCGCCGTCCTCGGTCTAAGTCTGAGCGCTCTGGCTCGGTTGCCATCAGTCTCTCGGTACGCCGAGTATTGGGCTGAGATGTCCGTGAGCAACTCTTCGGTTCGTGCCACGCTTCAAGATCGACTTGACTTCATTGGTTCGCCCCTATATGTCCGACTCAGCCAGCTCGTTGGAGGTCAGGCCTTGCTTCTTTTCGATCAGAAGGCCCTTGGTGTCCCGAGCTACGATTTGGTGCAACACCTACGAGCTGCGCCTGCGGGACCATCAAATTCCGATCTGTTTCGCGGCCTCGGTTGGCACGCGCCTCGAATCACCGCCGAGGCCGAAATCGCCCTCAACGAGATTCGCGGCGTGGAAATCCTCGCAACGAGCAGGACCGTCGAAGAACGTGAGCTCGATCGGTCCTCGGATCTTCAGTACGCTGCGCTTCTTGATGAGGCCGAGACATCGCTAGGCATGAGGGCGCCAGACGTGGCAGATGGCTCTGTCGCGACAGACGGACGCGGCCAACGCGCCTATGGCGTCCAAGTCTTTCGGTCTGCCGGCATCGCTGCGACTCTGCTTCTTGCAACACACGACGACCCGCTAATCGAACTATGTCGTCATCTTTGGGCTAAGGATGAGTGGCAGTCCCTGCTTGTTCGCTCAAATTTCGAGGCGGCCGTTAGGTTTGTATTCCGAAATCAGTCTCTCGCTGCGATCGACGATTCAGGGTTTGTGCAATCTGTAGACCTACGGGCGCTCGCAGTCGCAGGGCGACCCAGGTAGGCAGATCCTTGGCCTGACATCGAGTGCTGTCAGCTGCGGATCGCTCTCGGCACTGTGCATCGTGCGTGCCCCGCAGTCGCCACGGCGTCATCGGGCTCTGTGTGTCATGAGCCTCACATCGACTGGTGGCGTAGCAAGGGTTCTCCCTAATGGTCGGTCGCCATGACCCCTGGCCATACTGGCGACGCGCTCGGACGGGCGCCGTGAGCAGTCGTCACGGCGAAGGAGGGCTCAGGTGGAGATCAGCAATCGGACCGACAACGACGTCTGGCTCGGGCTCTACAACCTCTACGACACGACCTACTGGGCGACCATCTTTTCATGGGGAGCTCGCAAGAAGATCGAGTCCGGCGGCACCTTGTCCGTGGATGTGTCGGCGGTCAAGATCAAGGTCATCTTCTGGGACAGCGGGGCACTCGGCTCGATGCTCGCTGCGCCCAAGGCCCTCTTCACCAGTGCCGTCTCCGTAGCCTCCGACGCCTCAGGCACCTACGTCTATAACCATCAGGGCGCGCCAGGTCCGATTGACAAGATCGATCACGTCGTCGTCCTCGTACTCGAGAACCGCTCCTTCGACAACCTCTTGGGCTGGCTGTATGCACCCGGCAATCAGCCGTCACGCAACATCCCAAGCCTTGGCAGCCCGACGTACGCCGGCTTGACCGAGGGCACGTACTGGAACACCCCGGTGGCCATGGAACACGACACTGCGCCCGAGAGCGCCCGCGTCTATGCGGGCAAGGTATCCGGAAGCGACCGGGTTCCGGATCCAGACCCGAGCGAGGTGTGCTCCTCCTTCGTCGAAGGGATGTTCGGGACCAAGGCGCCGGCTGCCGGAGCCGTGCCGAACATGTGGGGGTTCCTACAGAACTACACGATTACGGCCGGGTCCGACAAGGCGGGCCAGATCATGAACTCATACACGCCGGACGACGTCCCAGTCCTAAGCTGGCTCGCGAAGTCCTACGCCGTTTGCGATCGCTGGTTCGGGCCACTCCCAGCCCAAACCTGGCCGAGCCGGTCCTTCCTGCACGCCGGCACGTCATTCGGCCGGTTAAATAACTGCAACCCGGCGGATCAGGAGGACTGCATCCCCAACTTCAACGTCTATGCCGGCCAGCGAACCATCTTCGATGTACTCGACGAGCAGTCCCTGCGCTGGCTCGTCGTCCAGGACGCCTTCATGGTCGGCACCCTCATCAGCACCCAGTTCTGGACCATCCCGCAGAAGATGCAGCGGATCGCTCGTCCCTTCGACTTGCTTGGTCGTGCCCTCGCCTCGGACGAGCCGCCCCAGTACGTCTTCATCGAACCCTCGTACGGGGCCGACCCGAACGACATGCACCCGCCGCACAAGATCTCGAGCGGCGAGACGCTGCTTCGCAAGGTGTACGAGGTCGTCTCGACGAGCCCGGTCTGGAACAAGACCGCCCTCATAATCACCTTCGACGAGCACGGCGGTTGCTACGACCACATCGTGCCGCCGCCGGCGATCGCCCCGGATGACTCCGTCGCGCAGTTCGCGGTCGGCTCACTCGAGCCCTTCAAGCAGCATGGTCCCCGGGTGCCGGCCATCGTCGTTTCGCCCTACATCGAGGCTGGAACCGTGTTCCGCGGCGTCGATGGAGCCGAGTACGACCACACCTCGATTCTGGCCAGCCTGCGAGACTGGATCTTCGCGGGCAAGCCAGACATCCTCGGCCCGAACCCACGAATTGCCGCGGCGCCGACGATCTGGGACGTTCTCACCCGGGACACGCCGCGCGGCCCGGAGACGCCACCCGCGGTGGCGGCCGAGTTGCGCCCCGACCAACCAGCGGTTCTCCTGACCGCCCAATTGGCCGACATCGCCTTGAGCGAAGCCGAGCGCCAGCTCGTGGACGAGGCTGCGCTGGGCAACGGCTCGGTGCCCGATTGGCAGGGGCGGATGGCCCAGCTCGCCGACGCGGTTCTGGCCGAGCTCGGCGATGTCAACGGACCGGAAGGCTTGCCAGCGGACCTACTCGAGGCAGTAGCGGCGGCGCGCGACGAGCGACAGGGATCCACCTGATCGGCCGGGGCCAGGCAGGCCCGGCGGCCGATGCCGGTATGGCTCGACGAGTATCACGTCGAGGCTGTTGGAGGGCGCTCCAAACGGCAGATCGACTCGAGGGGACAGGTGCCCCGTCCAGACCGCCGATCGCAGATGCAGGAGCAGGCGTTCAGAGCAGAGCCAGAGCAGCGATGTCACTCGCGATTGAGGTCGCCGTTATTGTCGTCGTCGCCGTGATCGAGATCACGATCGTGATGCTGGTGCTTGGCGGGCTCCTGATGGCAGCTGGCAGCAGTTCAGTGACTAGATCGGCGTTCTTGACATGGGCTCCCGGAGCCCCACGGATGACCGATCCTCCGCGCGGAGTACGCCGGTTCCAATTCTCGGCGCTCGGCACGGATGAGTCCGGTCGACTTCTAAATACAGGCCTGCCGTAGCATCGGTGACGAAGCGTCAATCGCGGGAGGGGGATTCGTGTCCTCGCTTGTCAGCGAGAGTCTTCGCAATACGGGCTTTGCCGAAGTGTTCGCCCTCCTGCACGACGAGACTCCTCAGCGGCCAGAGTCGGTCATCACCGACTTCGTGGCCGAGGACCGTGCGATCGGACAGTGGACTCCGGATTCTCGCCGGCCCGCTCCATCGTTCGAGGTGCTCGAGTCGCGCGCCGAAACGCTCACGAGGGTCTCGAGCTACTTCGCGTCGGGCTTGGAGAATCAGACGATGCTGCTCGCGGCGGAGGACTTCGCGGAGCCGCCACCCGCAATGACCTTTTTCCCCCGCCTCGGCGTGTGCTACGGGGCCGTGACGAAGGAGCGGCTGGTGGCGCTGCGCCGGGACCCGGCGGTGGCGTTCGTCGGCGGCACCCCACAGTTCAGCCTCATCGCGTTCAGGTTCGGCCGTGACACGAAGCCCGAACTTGGTCCGACGTGGGGGATCGGATCAATGAGGATCCCTATGCTCTGGGATCAAGGGCTGGATGGAACCGGCGTGCTGGTGGGCCACCTCGATACCGGTGTGGATGCGCGCCATCCGACCCTGCGGGCCGCGATCCACAGCTATCTCGAGACCGACAGAATCGGCGGGGCGATCGTGGGAGCGCAACCACATGACACGGAACAGCACGGAACGCATACCGCAGGAACCATTGCTGGGCGTCCCATCGACGGTTACTCGATCGGGGTGGCGCCAGGGGCGATGCTCGCCAGTGCGACGATTGTCGAAGGCGGGAAAATCGCCCTTAGGCTGCTCGCCGGGCTGGAGTGGGTCCTCACACAGGATGCCCGCATCGTGAATATCTCCGTTGGGGTCGTCGGCTTGGTAAATGATTTCATCCCGATCCTCACGAAAGTCCGCCGGCAGGGCGTCCTGCCCGTGGTCGCCGTCGGGAACGACGGGCCGGGCGCGAGCCGGTCGCCGGGCAACTACCCACAGGCTTTGTCCGTCGGAGCGATCGACCGGTCGGATTCGGTATGGCCGTCGAGTTCGAGCCAGCGATTCCGGCGGTCCGAGGATCCCGTGGTGCCTGATCTCGTGGCGCCGGGAGTAGACATCATTTCGGCGAAAGCCGGTGGAGGGTATCGGTTCGACGAGGGTTCGTCGATGGCCACGCCGCACATCAGTGGCCTGGCGGCACTACTGTTCCAAGCACGACCGACTGCGTCAATCGACCAAGTCGAGCAGGCGATCTGTGACTCGTGCGTGCGGCCGGCCTCGATGCTGCTCGATCGCGGGAATCGTGGGATCCCCGACGCGGTTGAGGCGTTGGCGCAACTGACTCGTTCAGTCGTAGGCTGAATCCACGATGACCGCGAAGATCGACGCCGAGCTGAAACGCCAGCTTGCTGCCGGGACGGGCACGATCGACGCTGCGTTCTACGTGCATGAATTTGACGCGGACGCAAGCGAGGACGTCCAGGAGGTCGCAGACGCGTTGATCAGACGGGTCAGCCTCGCGGCAGGCGAAGAGCCGGAAGGCGTCAACGTCCTCCTGCATCTGAGGACGCTCATCGTGTCCGCGTCGCCCAACTACCTGAGCATCCTGTTGGACCAGCCCGAGATCGCCTCAGGCCTAGCCGGAGCGCCAGTGCCCGAGGTCCGGCCGTCCGTGCGCGGGGATGAGGAGGGACCGATCCCGGACGATTGACGAGGGCACTAAGTTAGGGTCGGCGACGCCGCTGCCAGCTAGATCTCGAAGGCGCTCGCCGGAGGGAAGCGCTGGACTATGGACCTCACGCTGCTTTGGGTATCGATCGGCCTGATCGTCATCGGGTTCCTCGTCAACCTCTTGGGGGCTTGGCTGCGCGACCGCGAGCGAGCGGCACTCGCGGGGCCGAAGACCCTTTTGCAACTAATCGAGGAGGCGATTCAGAAACTCTTCACGGCGTTGACCAGGGCTTTGCAACCGAACCAATCATTGGGCGAGAAGGTCGAGAGCTTCGGATCTGCGATTGCGTTCTTGGGACTAGCCGTGTTCATTCTCTTCATCTTCGTAAATGTCGGCGGACAAAAGAGCACGGTGACGCCTACGCCCGGGTCATCGGTCTCCCCGTCCTAGAGCATCTCGGCCGGGTGCCGCTTACGGTCGGCGAGCCGACCTTGTTCCTCGCATGATTCAGTGCCCACATGTTCGTGTCCGCGTGCAGGCTTCGCGGCTCGCGATCCCGGCGACTCGCGCGTTCCACCCGTTGGGTTTCACGGGGGGCGGCTCGGTGTCAGCCGCGACTTTCTTCAGGGCTGCTCATCTAGATAGTCTGGGATCCTTCACTCGGTTGCATCACCCCGATGGAGGGCTGCCGCCGTCACCGGCCTTCCAGTCATCTTCGGCGGCGCCGTCCAAGCAAAACCCACTAGCTATTGATCGGGCTGCGCTAAATCCGATCCCATAGAGGTTGACACAACCGGCGGCGACATGACGACCATTCGATCGTCGCAACCCTCCTCAAGGTAGGCCCGACGGCCGAGATCAATCGGCAAAAGGCGACAACCTAGGGATAGACCACGAGGGCGGAGATATTCAACCAACAGACGAAGGGATCGTCCGGCGGATCGCCCCCGGAGCTGTCGCGAAGACCGACCACGACCTCGACAACCGGACCCTGGGAAATAAATCCGCCCTCGCCCTCCACCGTATTCCAACCATGTTCTCCAGTTCGTACGTCGATTCGCAGCTGACGGAGGTGGTGGTCGACAGGGTTTGCCTCAGTTCCGAAGTCGACGTCGAAACCGGCGAGGAATGGGGTTACCGTGGGAAAGCCAACCGCGAGAGGGTTGTGGTTTGGGGCATTTGGGTCATAGCCCGGAGGCATGGCAAGCGTGTGCTCGCCTTGTAGGGGATATTGCCCCCCGGGCGTGTATTCAAGCTTGACAAATCCAGCCGCCGGCCGCGCCGTCCAGATCTCGGTCATTGCTCACCTCGTTCATGCGGGGCGACGGATTCCGGTAGACCCAAACTGGAAGGACTCGACCGGGTCGGCGGTCCGGCTGTGTCGACACTCGCCCTAGGTTGGATCTTCTCGCACAGATTCGATCCCGCCAATTGGGGAGAACCCTTAGGGGCGACCGCTCTCGTGCGAACGTGGATTTTGAGCCGGGAGGGCTTCGAAAGCGAGCCACCTCCGACGAATTTGACAACCCGAAGGCGGTCGTTGCCGCTCCGCGTCGCCACCCAGATCACATTTCGTCCAGATCGCGCATTCGCCTTATTGCCAGCATCGCGAGAGGACCGGCCTGGCCTCGACCAGGGCGACCGAAAAGGGAAAAGGCGGTCGCTCCGTTTCGGGCCCTCGGCCACATCGCCGACATCCTGGCTTCGATGCCATCTCCGAAGATGTCAAGCCCAGCGCGGCCCACGGACCCGCCGGCCGAATCACGCAAGGGTTTTCCCCAGTAGACGCCGCCACACGAGGAGCGTTTGCTTGCGTCACCGCAAAGCCCGGCCTGCGGCGCCGGCCGTGCGCGTGAATCGGATCGTGAGGCAGACCGATGGTTACAGACGATAAGACCGTCAGCCGGGCGCGTCCTGACCGTTTGAAGGCCCCAAGCAAGGAACTGGTCGCCGCCCGAGGCTCGTTCCGGACCCTTCTGGCAGGCAATCCGAACTACTTCGGCAACCTCAAGAAGAGCTCGTACGAAGCGATCCTCGCCGTCGAGTCGAACACGTGGTACGAGGAGTTGACCTGCATCGGGTTCAACCCGGCACGCCGTCAGATCAATGCCACGGTCGAGATCAAGCGCGCGAGCGGCTACGGCGGCGATCTCTGCCAAGCCGGGTCGCGAGAATACGTCCGCTTCTTCGTCGACTCGGGCAGCGGCTGGCAGGACGCCGGCGTGGCCGGCTTTGAGGTCCACGACATCGCTGACACCAACGATTGCGCAGGTGCGGCCGTCAAGCCGCTGACCTATACGGTCAGCGTGCGGCTTGATGAGAAGGGGGACTGCTGCTTCGACCCGGTCCTCCCACGCGTGCGGGCGGTCTTGGCATGGAACCAGGTGCCGTCTGTCGATCCAAACGTGCCCCCGGTGTGGGGCAATGTCCTCGACGCCAGCATCCAGCTTGAGCCCGAGAATTCATTCTGGTGCCTGATCAAGCAGCTCGATCCGCTGGCTTTCGAGAAGGTCAAGTTGCCCCTTGAGCTGCTCGAATCGACGATCAAGCCGATCAAGCTCCCGCCACCGCCACCCCTGACGGTGGGCGATCTTGCCGTGGCCTACGCGCCGCCGAAGGATGGCCAGAAACACCTCGTCGAGCCCCATCGCTTCGGCCTGGCCGATCTGCAGATGGCCATGCTCAGCACCGACGTGAGTACCGACTTTGCCGAAGCAAAGTCGGCCGAGTGGAAGGCCGCCGGCGTCGATTGGGGCAAGGCCATTTCCGATCTCGTGAACACAAAGGGCGACGTCGGCTACGAGGAGCTCGACTGCCTCGCGCTCGACCCCGAGCATGACTGGCTGGTCGCCACGTTCGCCGTGAAGCGACCAGCGGGATATTCGGGCGATCTGTGCACCAAGGGCAGTCTCGAGTACGTCGCGTTCTGGGCCGACTGGGGCGACAAGTGCGAGTGGACGTACCTCGGCACGGCGGAAGTGCCCGTCCATGACATCTCGTCAGTTCCTGCCGATGGCCTCCACTACACGGCTTTGCTCCGCCACAGCCTCGATGCCCTGCGACGTGGCTGCGCAGACACGCGGCCGTCTCGCATCCGGGCCGTCCTCTCGTGGGCGACGCCGCCGTCCACGACCGATCCCGACGCGGTGCCCTATTGGGGCAATCGGCTCGACAGCCACGTTGTCATCAAGCCCGGTCCAGCCATCGTTGGCCCGCAGCCGATCATCCGAAGCCTGGGCAGCATTCCCGTCGGCAAGCTCGATGGCGTAACTGGCCTGACCAAGGCCGATGCCTTCTTCGAGTTCAGCCTCCTGCCGCCCGATAGCGCCGGCCGGCCATGCCCGTTTGGACTCAGGGTTGCCGTCAAAGGGCCCGCTTTCCCAGGTTGGTACTACCGGCTCCAGGTCAAGCGGCTCGCCGACCCGCCGGCGTCGTGGACCCCGATCAAGACGCCGCTCACCCTTGAGGACACCACCGGCACGGTCTTTACGCCGTCCAATCCACTCAATTCCGACGGCTTCTTCGCCTACACGGACGAGAACTTCAACGCAGAGGACATCCTCGGCGAGTGGGACACGACCGGCGATGAGCTTTGGGAGGTCGTCCTCGAACTTGCGACCATGCCAGACGTCGCACATGTTGTTGGCTCGGTGATCCACCGGCTGCAACTCGATAACACGGGGCCCGAGGTCGACATCAACATCGACAGCGGCGGCAACTGCAAGGACTTCAACGCCGGCGTCCTGATGAACGGGCACTTCGTTGCCCGAGACGAATACCTCGGCTCCTACAGCCTTGGTACGTCGCCATTCGGTGCCCCTGCCTTGCAGCTAAGTCCAACCAGTGGATCAGTGCAGACCGCGACCGCGCCTGGCGACACGTGGTCGCTCAACACGGCCGGCATGCAGCCTTGCGGCTATGTGCTCGTCGTCTGGGCTACCGACCGAGCCATCCTCAACAGCGGCGGTGGGGGTCATCAGGCCTCGAAGGCAGTGGGATTCTGCGTTCGTCAGCCCGGGCCATAGGCCACGTCGATCGCGTCCTTCTCAGTCCGGGACCCAAATGCAGCGGCAGAAGGGTCCCGGACTGGACTGATCGGGCCTGAGACATCGCCCGTCATTCGCACCCTCAGACAGGAGAAATGAGTTGCCCGAAAAGAAGCCAACGAAACAGGAGCTCAGCGACGCCGGCAAGAAGTTGCAAGACCCGCATACGCGCGAGACGGACGAACGCAAAGCCGCCCAGACCCTCCGCAGGGGCCACAAGAAGGGCAAGTAGCGCGGCTCCTGCAGACCCCGATCCTTGGCGATCGGCAAGCACACTGGACCGAGATCCGCGAATTCCCTCAAGTAAGACAAGTGGACCGAGGATCGATCACGATCCAGTGACCGCGACTACTTCGAGAATGAGCTCGACGACGACATCCTGATCATGGATGCTTCGCGCGCCGGCTCCAAGACCATGAGCCCCGGACGTTTCAAGACGATCCTCGCCGACCAGCTGAAAACGGCAGTGAAGAGTTCTGGGAGGTGCTGCGGACCAAGGTGCCCGCGGCAAGGCGGTCCCCCGAGCCGGAGTCCGCCCCAGTCTCCTTGCCCCTGTGGTTGGCTCGTGAGCTTGAGCCGGCGGGCGTGCCTCAAAGCGACATCGGGCTGCTTGACGAGGCGGCGCTCAAGAGTTGGTGACTCGCCTTCGGTCAAAACCTGGCTACAAGACGTGGCGGAGGGCGCGGACCCGAAGTCTGATCGAGATCGGTGAGACGGATCCTGACCTCGCGCATACGGATGGAGGAGCGGCCAGTGGGCTACATGCGGCTTCGCCGGAGCATCAAGATCGCTCCTGGTATTCGACTCAACGTCACCAAGACCGGGATCGGGCTGTCCGCCGGCGTGCGCGGCGCTCGGTATTCGGTCCACTCGTCGGGCCGCACGACGAGGACGATCGGCATCCCAGGCACCGGCGTCTCCTACATGTCGGTGTCAGGTCGAGGTCACGCCACAGCGTCACGCAGCGCTCAGCCGCGGCAAATCGCCAGGCCCGCGCCGCCTGTCGTCGTGTCAGGCGCCCAAGCCGCTCCGTTCCTGCCAAAGGCCGGGCTGTTCGCGAGCGCAGCCGAGAAGCGCTTCCGCGAGGGACTGGTCGCATACCTCACCGGGAACAAGGCGGCAGCCGCGGTGGCCTTCGAGGCTGCGCTCGCCGCCGATCCACAGGCGCTGTCGGCCCACCTGCTGACGGCCATCTCTCTGGAAGACGACGCCGATATGCCGCGCGCCATCGCCCACCTCGAGGCGCTCGTCACGGCACACGCCACCTTTCCCGACAAGTACCTCGCGAAGTTCCTGCCGCCAGGCCGCTCGTCCCTCGAGATCGGCGTGAAGATCACCGAGCTGATCTCGGCCCGTGTGCCCTTCGACACAACCGGGGCGACCCTGCTCCTAGCCGAGGCCTACCAGCAATCAGGCCGGCTCGAGGACGCCATCGGGCTCATCCAGCAGTTGCACGAGGCCAACCCGACTGACCCCGCCATCCAGCTTTCGCTCGCCGATCTCCTCTTCGCTGACGGTGACTACGACGGTGTCGTGGAGGTCACGGCGCATGCGAAGAACGACAACGACCTGACCGTAGCGCTCATCCACATGCGGGCGGCTGCGTTGTCAGCCCTCGGCCACCAGACGGCCGCCTTCGACGCGTTCAAGGAGGCCCTTGCCAAGACGGCCAACCGCGACGAGGGGCTCCTCGCCACCGTCCGCTACGACCGCGCCCTCGCCTACGAGCAAGCCGGCCAGAAGGCGAAGGCTCGGGCTGACTTCGAGCACCTCTACGGCGCCGACCCCGCCTACCGCGATGTGCGCGAGCGGTTGGCTGCTCTCGCCTGAGGGCTCGCTAGCGCCCCGGGAACCGCTCGATCACACGCCCGAGCTCGTCCGCCCGAAGAGGACGCCGGAGTTTTGCTGAGCCCACGTCTCGGCTCCGTCAAGATAGGCGCAGCGAAGGCGGACCCGGAGCTCATCGAGCTTCCTCGGTCCTTCGCTGCGCTCGCCCCGCAGGCGAGCATCGAGATCCCGCACCGCTTCGAGCTCGTCTGCGCCGAAGCCGGTGACGTAGACAGAGAGCTCGCCGCGGCCCGGATGTGGACCGACTGCGCTGATGGACCAGCGGCGATCGCCCGGGTTATACGAGCCGAGGACGACCGTCCAGCGCGCTGGCAAAGGCTCATGCAGCCGCTGTGACACGGGAGTAGATTGAGTGCGGCGGTGAAGATCCCTCCTAGGCCGGCCAAGCGAGCGAACCATTACGCTCGAGAAGCGCTCCCAGTGCGGGGCCCGGATCCGGCGGTCGAGGCTCTCAAATATGCCTAAGCGCGATCTCAACCATCTTTCCGATCATCACCACGGAGCCGGTCGCAGCCAGGGTTCCGAGGAGGCGGAGGAGAGAAGGGCCTTCAAGGCCGGAGGCTTTGCGCTCGTCGCTCCGAGTGGGTGCGTGCCACCCGAGCACCCCGAAGATGAATGCCAGTGCGACCTCGAGAGCTGCGAGCACGGTGTCCCCGGATTGAGCTCGAGCAACGGCCAAGACAACGGCGCCCACTGCGTATAGACCGGCGAATCCGGTGGTCGCCGTTCGCCCATGCCGCGAGCCGGTGACCCACGACCAAGCGTATGGCGCAGCGAGCGGAAGTACAGCGCCTAGTGGTAGTAGCGCGTCGAGTCTCTTGAGTTGCGAATCGATCGAATGCGCCGATACGAGAACGCCTGCCACCAGCGCGAGGAACGAGAGCGACAAGGTAACTGCCGCAATCTCGAATGCTCCAGCCGGAACAAGGAGCTGACCGGACTCGCTGTACATTCGATCGCCGCGCATCGCAATGGCAGCGACGACAGGCACCAAAATAGCTAACACAGCCATCACGCCCACATCGACGCCGAGGCTGCCGACACCAAATAGAAGGACCGCAGCGATGGTTGCGACGATCGGTAGGCCGATCAAACTTAACCGGGCTGTAACCCAGTTGGAGTTGGACTCGAGTGTCAACAGATAGCGCTCCCGATCAGGGCGATGCCTCCACCACTGACGCCAAGTCCGAGCCCCGCGGCCGCACCACCATAACCAATAACCTCGAGGCCACCCTCAACCCCAAAGCCGAGCGCGACTAGCGCGAATGGCCCCGTGGCGACGGCCTCAGCCGGAGCGGCGACCACCTCACCCGCACCAGCTCCAACCATCACGACGCCAACGCCGGTTACAAGCAGACCTCCAGGGACCATGATCAGTCCGGCGAGGACGCGTCCAGCGCGCTCGAGAGCGTCTGGGCATGGGGGCTGGGATTCCAAACCAAGAGGATCAACGTACCGAACCGGATTGTTGTTGGCGTAGGCGCACGTGGCCTGATAGGGCATGTCCAAGCCCTGCCGCATCGCGTCGGGGGAAGTAAATCGACCGATGCCGGGGTCGTAGTACCGCGCGCGGAGGTAGTAGAGACCGCTCGACTCGCGGTACTCGCCAGCAAAGCGAAGCACGTTGTCCAGGGCCTGATTGTTGTTCTTGGTCTCGGCTCGCACCACGCCAAATGGGAAGTAGGTGTAGGTCCACCATGTTGTGCCCGTCGAGGACGTCACGTTGACGACTGAGCCGAGGCCGTCGTAGTGGAAGTAGCCCGTCTTGTTGGTGCCAAAGACCGAGATCGCGTCGTAGCCATTCACGTAGCGGCGAGTGAGACTGCCAGCGCCATCACGTTCGGCGACGAGCTGCGCGGCCACGACACTCGGGTCCCAATCGAACTGAACCTTCTTGTTGTTCTGGCTGCCGGTCGAGGCCTGAAAACGCATGCCGGTGCCATCGTAGGTATTGGTGGTAGTGGTTCCACCCTGGGCAAACGTCTGGAGCCAACCTTGGCGCGTCCACGTCGATGTCGCGGTGCCGGCGACCAGGGTCCGCCCGTCGAGGTCGTAGGTGTAGTTGACGGTGCCACCAAAGCCGGTTGCTTGCGTCAGCTCGTCCAGCGCGTCATATGCGAATGTAGTGGTTCCGGCTGAGCGAGCCTCCGTGAGTCGGTTGCCCACCGGGTCGAAGGTATAGCGCCGGAACGGGTCGGTACCGCCGGTGCACGACGCCGTGTAGCACGCCTCGGTGACCCGGTTGTCGGCGTCGTACTGGTAGTTGGTTGTTTCGGTCGTCGTTTGGGTTGAGGTCGTGTTGCCGGCGGGGTCCAAGGTGTAGGTCGAGCGCGACAGGACCGCGGCCCCCTTCTGGTTCTTGACCTCGGTGAGGCGTCCGGTTCGGTCGTAAGTGCGGGTCTCGACATAGCCGTTCGCGGCTGGCAAGGTCGTGGAGGTCAGGTTGCCGGCGGCATCGTAGCCGTACGTCGTCACCGCTCCAGCGCTCGTCACGGTCGCGAGTCGTGCGTCGTTGTCGTATGCGAGGTCAACGACCGTGCCGTCCGTGTACGTCCGTTTTGTGACGTTCGTGCTCTGGTCGTAGATGTAGTCGATGCCACGCGATCCGAAGCGGTAGCTCGAGAGGCGGTTGAGCACGTCATAGCCGTAGGTCGCTGTCCCGGTCGGATTTACGACGCTCGTGCGATTGTCGTTTGCATCGTAGCCATAGGTGGTGGTGCCGCTCGCCCCGAAGTCCGCGCTAACGAGACGGTCCAGCTCGTCGTAAGCATTGATGACTTGGTAATCGCTCGGATCCGGCGTCGCCGCCGCGATTGGGTCGACGACCTTTGTGACCTTGCCCGTCGGGCTGTAGGTGTACGTCCAGGTTCGCCCGAGCGGCTGAGTCTCCGTGAGCATGCGCTTGGCGAGATCGTAGGTGTAGGAGGTCAGGTGGCTGTTGGCGTCCGTTCGTGAGATCTGATTGCCGACCTCGTCGTAGGCGTAGGTCGTCGGCTTCAGCAGGGCATCGGTAACGGTCGTCAGGTTGTTGGCGGCGTCATACGCATACGTCGTTGCATGGTTGTTTCCGTCGGTAACTGAGGTGCGGTTGCCCGCGGGGTCATAGGCCACAGTCGTGACTGCACCGAGTGGAGTGGTTGTGGTCCGCAGCCGGTCGAGACCGTCGTAGGTGAACGTCGTGGTGTACTGGGCCGGGTTGCCGCCGACGACGTTGCCTCGAGGCTCGACCCTCGTCAGCATGCGTCCGGCAGCGTCAAACGTCATAGTCGTGATGTTGCCCAAGGGCGTCGTGGCCTGGTTGCGGTTGCCCTGGGCGTCATAAGCAAAGCTCGTCGTCTTACCACGTGGGTCCACAACACTCAGCATGAGCCCGGTCCCCGCCGGGTCATAGTTGTAGGTCGTGGCGGGGCTCACGGGGGCAGGCCCGGTCACGGTCTTGAGGTTGCCGGCCGCGTCGTACGTGTAGGTCGTCGTGTTGCCACGCCGATCAACGTGCGTGAGCGGGTCGTTGCGCGCGTTGTAAGTCCAACTTTCGCTGTAGTCAGCGGGTGTTGGGTATTTCCGCAGGAGGATATTTCCGAACGAGTCATTAATCGACGGCCACGTGTGGCCGTTGGCATCAATCTTGGCGCTCATGCCAAGGTTCGCGTCGAACGAATACTGCGTCGTGTCGCCGACTGGATCGGTACTCGACACAAGGATCCCGTAGTTGTAGCGATCGATCCACTGCCCGCCACGGGCATCAGTCATCGTCGAGGTCTGGGTTCCCGAATCCCACGCGAAGAGCGTGTGGTAGCCGCGCGCGTCGACCTGTTCGCTGACCCGCCCATCTGTGCCATAGGTGTTGGCTACGAGCTGGTGGTTGTTCGCGTCGGTGATCGTCGCAAGACGGCTTTGGGCGTCATAGGTGAAGGTCGTGACGCCGTTCTCGGGGTCCGTCACCTTCCACAAGCGACCGCTGGCGTCATATTGGTAGGTCAGGGTGCGGCTTGGAGGGAAGGCCAGCGATGCCAGGTGCCCCTGCCCGTCGTAGCCGAGGGTGATCACGCGTCCGACTGTGTCCGTGATCGTCGTGAGTTGTCCGGCCACGTAGCCAAGCGTGACTGTGTTGCCGTTGCGGTCGGTCTCGCTTGTGAGCCGCCCACTCGCGTCGAAGCGGAGCCGGACTTGGTTCTTCTTGAGAAGGTCGAAGCCACCGCCACCGACAGGTGTCAGAACCCCATAAGCGCCCGGAGGGCGCAAGTACCCACCCGCGCCGTCGCTAGCGTAGACCGCCCTAGACCCGTTCTCGCTGATGTATGTTGCCGACCCGTCGGCGTTGGTCTGGATCGAAGAGGCATAGCTGTGGGTCCAGCCGATACCGAGTACCCCGACATCCGTGCTTAGGGAGTTGTAGGTTCGAGAGAACTCAAACCCAAGGCCCCGACCCGGCAGCGCCGCGTCGATTGCGTGGTTGGTGTAGTTGCCCGTAGCGGTGTTCACGGGTTCGGCCTGGGTCGCCTGCGGGAAGGCTGCACTGCCGCTACTTCCAGGCCCAAACGTCTGGGCCGGAGCCAGCGGGCAGCCCGACACGATCGTCCCGAAGCAGACGACCATTTCGGCATCGTTATAGCTCTGGTCGACCCAGTCTTCCCATCCGACCGCCCATGCGTCAGGTCCAAATTGGGTTACCTGCGCGTGGTCGCCAGTCGTGAGGTAGTCCTGGCCGGTAAAGCTTGAGTGCAGAGAGAAGACGAGGTTGTCTCCGGCGTTGAACGTGCCCACTGCCACGTTGACGGTATGGTGCGAGATGTCCGGGGATAGAAACTGACTGAACGGCTGCGAGAGGGATAGATCGTTCGTCGAAGCGGCAGTCAGCGTCCGCGTTATCTGAACGACGACTGATCCGCCGTGCGGGAGCACCATTGGGCTGCCGAGCACAAGCGGCGAAACACGGCCGTGGCCGCCGGGTGGGCTGCTGGGAGTCCCGCTGGCGACGGGGCCGGCCGCGAAGACCAGGCCCGCATTGACGCCAAGCAATACGAACGCAGACAGACAACCCACAAGGCGCTTCGTGCCGAGCTTGCGCATGACCTAACCCTCCGTCGGTCGAGTTCCTGACTGCCGAGCTATGAAGAAGGCGCTAGTGGTCAGCTGTCTCTGACGGCGGGGCCCCGCGATAAGTTTGAAAACGAGTCATGACCACGTCTCCGTTCTCAAGCTCCGAACTGCCGCCAAATTGCGAAGTGCGCGACGCATCGGACCGGTCGACATCCGGCGCCAGGGAGGAAGCCGGCGACTCCTAAACCTGCCAGCCCACCTCGGCGCCGACCGCTTGAGATGTCCGGAACGAGCTCGTTGAGGCCTCCTGCCGTTCTCCACGGCAATTTGTATCGGCGCTGCCGACCAACCGCAATTAGGGATAACCCTTGACGCTGCCACTCGTCGCACCTCTGGTTCAGACTTGTCTGCAACAAAGGAGGCCTTCCGAGGACGTGCAAGGCCGACGCGCACGGCCGCCTCGCGCCCTGCTGATCGTGGGAGTCGTCTTGCGCCTCGAGCATCGGCGAGCCGCACGGCCAGGGTCCACTCCGTCTGAAACCTCGAGGAAGAGGGCGAGAGCCGATCGGTGCGCGGACGGATGAACCGCGCGGATTGTTAGTTGGCACTTGGCTCCGCGCTTCATCGGTGGAGCCTCAAACGGCTCCGCCGCGCCTTCCGGTGAGGCACTTAGCCCTGTTCGGGACGTAACCGGAGCTTCCGCTTCGACAATCCCGACGCTTCGGCGAGGTGGCGCCGCAGGGCTATTTGGGCGTTGACGACGGCGCCGGACGATCCGGCGGAACGCTCGAGATCATCCCCTCGAGGACTTCCTGAAACCGATCTGCTCGTCGATCCACGACCAGTTCCTCAAGGAGGGCATTGCCATGCACCGTGAGGATGACGGTCGATCCTGGAGGCGTTGGCGCGACCGTTACCGCGTAGAGCCACCAAATGCCAAGAGCCTCCACGCCCTCCATGAAGTTCACGCTGTCCTCAAATTGTTCCTTGATCGCCAACTTGAGCTCTTCGCCCGTCGCAAGGACAGCCGCGATCGCGGGGCCGGTAGGCACGGGGAGAAAGATGGTCCGGTGAGCGTCCATCAGACTCAATCGTTCAGAAGCAGCTGCATTCGGTCGGTTCGGGCATAAAACAGGCGGAATCTGGCTTGACGGGCCAGTGAGCCTGTCGTTGTGAGTCGTTCACGCACCTCCGCCCCTTGGAGTGCCTGGCGTTTTTGTATTTCGTCCGCACCTGGATGGCGATCCCCGTAGTCAATGTATTTGTCCACGAGTTTTGATCCGGCCCAGATGGCCACGTGCACCCAGGGGTTACCAGCGACCTCCCCCACTTCTCCGCCAACCCGCCAAGCTGTTCGGACCGCAGCCCAGACCCAGCGTCCGAGCCCCCCGAACTCCTCTAGACCGAGCGGACCCGGGGCGGACAGCGCCGCCGGCGGAGCGGCAGTATCCCAGACCCACTCATTCGACCACCGCCAGCCGTTCTCGTCACCGAGCCGAATTCCCTTAAGGCCTAGCTCGTCTGACGTCGGCAGAACCACACGCTCAATTTCCCCAGGTGCCACTTGGCTCCAGTCCTGCCACCACGGTGCTTCCGCCAGCCAATCGGCCGCATCTCCATCGAGCGGTTCGAGGCCGGCACCTGCGGCGGGAGCCTTGGTAGTCGTCGTACCCCGGCCGTCCCGGACTCTTTCGAATTGCGCTTCGCCGCCCGCTGTCGCAAGTCCATCAAAGAACAGTTTGGCTGCGCCGTCCGTCGGGAATCGGAAGGTCGCTTGACCGTCCCAGGCACCGCCGGTCGAATACCACGCGTCCAACTTGCCCGAGTCTCCGACGAGGCTCTCTATTCGGCCGCGTGGGTCCATGGTCTGCCGTGGGACGCCGAAGCGTGCCGATGCCACGAATCGCACCCACGGTGGGACCGGGCCAATCGGGTCTGTGGGTGGTCGGGTCGCTCGTGCCACGGAGCTCTCCTATAGCGGTCGCGATCCGACGGGTATGCGCTTGTGGCCGCCTCATGTCAAGCAATCCGATGGCTGCGATTCCCTTGCGCGATGGCAGGCGCGGGACCGTACGGTTCGGCTGCCAACCACGCGATGACGGCGCTTGGCGCCGCCATGCTCCGCCGCCTTCAACGAGTTCGCAGATGAAGGAGAGGCTGTGTCCTCTCGTCCTACCGGCGTCGAAGATCGCCTGCAGAACCACTACGAAGCCAAGACAACCTCCAGTTTTAGGCCTGGGGCGATGCTCTCACGGACGAGACTGGAGGCACCCGCCTGGTCGGTTGCCGAAGCCGCCTCGAGCAAGACCGCGCGGGTAATCGGGTCGGCATTTGCGCACAAACCCTGCATGGTCAGGGCTGGTCAACGCGCGAGCAATACACCGCGCGGAACTTGACTAGGCTCCAGAGCTCGCGGAGAGGCGCTGCTGTGCCTCGCTTGGATTGCTGCTCGCCGCGATAGGCGCCGGCCATCGCAGGGCCTGCTAACCGATGTCGAGGACCTCCGCTGCGATCCGCTGAACTTGACTGACAGGGATTGACTTGAACAGGTTTCGCGCCTCGGGATGGGCATATAGGCGGGGGACACTCGCGCTGCTGTTAAGGCCTTGGGCGAGCGCCTTCCAGACTCCGGATGACAACGCGATCTGGCGACCGATGCTCGGCTCCATGATTACGCGCAACTCGGCGTCTTCGCCGCGCTTCCAAGGAACGTCGACCAAGATCGCGACAGGGCGAATGTCGGGGCGCAGTTCCATGTATTCGCGATACTGAGCTGGGTGGCGCTCGCGCAACTCCGTGACCAATCGGCGCTGGATGTCCTGGCGAAGTTGGTCTCGAGCCTTGAAGCCGGGCTTGACCCACCTCAACACGAGGTCGTTGACCCACTTTTCGCGCTTGGCGTCATCGGGTTCGCCCAGCTCGCCCGAACCGAGGATCCCGAGCCGAGCGTATACGCCTCTGCTCAACAGGCAACGACCAAGCTCTTGCGCACCCGCCGAATTTGGCGCGAGCGAGGATAGCCATCTGATCATTCGCGCATCGAGCGGATTGATGTCGGACCAGCCTTGAGGATCGGACTTGCTATCAGCTTGAGCTCGCGAGGTATCTGACTCAGCCCACATCGGGATGGGCTTTGTCTGGACGGCGGAAGCGACTCCCTGCGGTGGCCGCTCGAGGCTCGCAGTTCTGAACTCGGCAGCCGTGATCGCGGGCCCGAGAACACGTGACTGCCATGCGCGACGGCCGTGATCTCCGCCTGATCGATGCGTCGCATGCATCACAGCAAGCCCGCCGAGCTGGTGGATCATCGCTTTCATCGCTCGCGAGGTGTGGTGCCAGTAGACCGTCGAAAACATCTGATAGCGAGCCATCGCGACGCCCTCGGCTGAAGCGTGACCTTTCTGGATGATGCCGACGATCGGTTCCCCGCTGACGTGTGACGTTGCTAGGCAGGACAGGAGACGATCGACATCGATGGCGGCGCCTTAAGCAACGCCAGCATGAGCGGCGTCACGCCGGAGATAGTCGAGCTTGTCGGCGTCGATCGGTCCGCTGATGAGCCTGCGCAGGAGTGTTTCCCTGAAGCCTCGGCTCGTCGGACCAGCCTCTGGATTCAGGATGGCGAGGACATCCTTCAGCCTAACTCCCCAGAGCTCCCAGATGAGGTTCTCGGCGCTTGGTTCGCCAGGAGGGGTGAACGCCGGGTCCGACAGCAAGAGCATCGAGAGGTGCTCGTGGTTGAAGAAGTCGTCCGCGTCCTCAAGGTCATGGGCGAGCGGGTACTGGCCCACGTCATGAAAGAGCGCGGCGACCATAACGGCCTTGATGTCCTTGTCCCGCACGATCGAGCGAAATAGTGGGCTCGTCTCGTCATGGTCGAGGGCGATTAGCATGCGACAAACCATTCCGAAAGACCCGAGGGCATGCTCCCATCGGGAGTGGGTGGCTCCCGGATAGACCATGTTGAGTAGCCCGAGCTGCGACACCTGACGGAGCCGGACGAGCTGTTGGCTGCCGACCGTCATCTCGACCCGCTCGGTGAACGGCACGCGCGTACCTAGCGGTGGGAGGACCACGACGTCAGTCAGGTTTGGCGCGAGCTCCGGCACCCCCGCAGTGCGCGACATGGAGCCCGTCAGGCGACCAAGATCGTCGAGGGCTTCCACCAATGCGTCGTACCGAAGCTGCTTGTTGGTCTCGACGGGCAGGTTTTCAGCAGTTTCCTCGGCTGTGTTCTCACCGTCGAGCAGGCGGGAGCCTACGAGCCGCAGATACCGCCCTCCGTACGAGGCCTGCGTCTCAGGCCCGGCGCTCGCCAGGGTGGTTAGGATCGTCCTGCCATAGCTGTACATGTCAAACGCAGGCCGGATCTCGCGGTATGGAACGTCGATTGGAACCGCATTCGGGTCCTCCACCTTGCCAGTCTTGGCAGCCTCGCCAAGTTCCCAGAGCTTCGGGTGGACGAACTCTTTGGTGACCATGACACCGGTCACGTGCCGCCACTTCGGGTTCATCGTCTTCGCATAGCCCAGGTCGACGATGACCGGCGCCCCCTCGGACATCAGGATGTTCCGGGGCTTGATGTCGAGGTGGGCGACGCGCTGCTGGTGGAGATAAGCGATCGCATTGCCGATCTGCAACATGATCCGAGCGAGCATGTCCGACGCGTCATCCTTGCCCGTGGCGTGCCCCGCGACGTACTCATCGAGTGACACGCTCGGGGAGATGAGCTCCATGATGAAGAAGGGCAATCGGATCGGGTCCGGGCGCCCTGCGACCACTGCCTGGAGATCCGCACCATAGAAGAGGCGGACAAGGTTCTGATGGCGCAGTTCGTTCAGCCGCCAGCGCTCGCGCTCGGCCAGTCGCAGGAGGCGATCGAAGCGCTCGAGGCGTGGGCGGAGAATCTTCATAGCTCGCTCTGTTCGCAGGTTCACATCGCTAACGCGGAAGATGACCCCTGAACTACCGAGAGCGAACGGTTCGCGAACCCGGTATCCGACCGCCCCAAGGGTTTCCTTCAGAGCTTCGTAATTCTTGAGCCAGATCGGGATTTCGACCTCGGCGGCGCCCGGTCCCGCATCCTTTGCGTACAGTTGGCGAATCGACTTCTCGAAGTCGGGGGTCCGTAGATGATGCTTGTCGCGAGCGCCCGAGGAATTGGTGGCAGCTGGTGTAACCATCACTCTCGGAGGCGAAGACGGCGCCGAGGGGTGCGATGTCTCAAAACGCGTAACGGCTGATCGCGATGTCTAGCAGGGCGCTCGGATTGCGCTGGTAACGGGCGCGTTGGAGCGCCTGCGCCACATATTCGCGTTGTCCGGGTGTCAGTTCCTGGCCGCCGGCAAGTGAGTTGACAAGTCTCGTGATGAAGGCTGGCGGGTTGCGCACGAAGCGAGGGTCACCCCAGGCTCGAACTTCTTCGCGTACCGCGGAAATGACTTCGTCTGCATAGGCTTGGTCTACGCGCATCCCATCCTCCCACGCCCAGTTCTCGGCGGTCCTTCGATCGTGTCAAACATGCCGGGTTGTCGGCGCCAGAAGCCCATTCCTAGGCGACCTGCTACCAAGCCGCGACCGCGCTCATGCATACCAGAGGATCCTCATCGGTCCAACTAGGGGAAACCCTCATCGGGAGCTTGGTCCGGCACGTGCCCTCTTTCGAGCTGCGCCAGCAAGCCTCGCCGACATGCGCGGACAAAGGAGGTGCGCCAGAAAGGCCTCGGGGAAGCCGGCTGCATCAGCACAAGCCCCGCGGCAGGCCGCAAGCAGGTCCGCCAGCTCTCCTCAGCGACGGGGTTATCGCTCGCAGTGTCGGAGTTCCATTCGGCGAAGTTGGCGCGCCACAACTCACGATGAGCGCGAGTAGCGCGGCGGAGACGAGACCCCGCCAGATCACCCCACCGAACCCTCTAGTTGCGTGGCCGATCGACGTAGGGACCATCTCGCACGGGCAGCGAAGTCCCATGGACATGCTTTCATCAGCGCTCGCGCGTCCGGTATGCCTCCCATGCCGCAGCGGCATCCGCCGCGCTCAATGCTCGCACCTCGTCCTCGGTCATGCCCACCGTCAGGATGAGGCGTTGGATGAGCCAGCCAGCGATCGGTGTCGGCGCCGGCTCGGCTGGTGCCTCCGGCGCGGCCCGGCCGTGGACAACGGCCCAGAAGGTGGCCTCGTCGACCTGCAGTTGTTCGCGCAGAATCCGGTGAAAGAGGTCCGCCCCGATCTCCTCGCGGAGGCCGTGCGACACCTTCGTGCGCAGCGTCCGACCGCCCGGCTGTTCCTTCGAGTAGCGCCAGTGATCTCCGACTTTCGCGCGTCGCCGGGCGCGGTTCTTCTCCTCGGTCCAGCCGTCGTTCTCGACGTAGGCCTTGAGGTCTCCGAAGGTCGCCACGCGGCGGCTAGGCGGTCGCGGCGACCAGCACTCGGGCCGGCTGCTCGCTCTGCGTCGGCTCAGCGAACAGGATGCTCTCCCACTCGTCCTCTCCGACCGTCATCAGGCGGTAGATCCACGGACGCTGGGCGACGATGTTCGGGGCGCTTCGAAGGCGCTCGTCGTCCTCAAACACAGATAGGAGTTGATCGACCTCTTCGAGTAGGTCTTCCTTAGCCGAGACGAAGGAGTCACCGCGACCCCAGATGGTCAGCTCGGGCAGCCAGATCGAGGTGGACCCTTCGTCGAAGAAGACTTCGGGGTGGAACTCGAACGGGCTGAGCAGGTCCCGAAAGTCAGACTCGGAGAGGAGAACGGCAGCGTCGGCACGGCGACGGGTGATCCGGGTCGGAAGATGCGCGAGCGCGTGCTCATGCAAGTCAGCCAACTCGGTTCGCGCGTGGGAGTACTGCATCTCGTTCATCGCTTGCGATCCTAGAGGATCAAGGCCATGTTGTCAAGTTGGACGTCTTGACAGCATCAGCGGACGTAGCGTGTTGTCAATCGATATCTCCAGCTGGTCGTGTTGCGTGCAAGGTTCTTGGCGGTCATAAGCCGCCGACCGACGACTGGTTCTCGGAGCGGTCAGGACGATGGTGCTTCGACCACGTATCCGAACGGGCCTGGTCGTACTGGAAAGCGAAGCGCGATCCCTCCGCGACCTACCGAGGAGATCAAGGCTTGTTCGCGCCGGGCGCGACGATCCGGGTCTTGCTCGATCCGGGAGAACAACCACGTTCCCGTGTCGACGGCACGCTGCGCCATGCCACGCTCGTCGGGGCCGAGCCTCCTGGCTCGGTGGACGATGTCGCTGCGGAGCGCTCTCGCTGTCTCATACTCCTCGAACTCCCCATCACTGAGCGATGCGCCTGTCAGCCGGCTCCACTGCCGGAGGCGCCCCGGGGCATCGAGGTCCGTCTTGCGAAGGCGCTCGCCGGCCTCCGCGACGGGGTAGCGACGGCGCAGTTCAGCGTCGAGCGCCCACTCAGTGACCGCCTCTAGCGCCGACACAATGCGACGCACGGCCCCCGTGTAGTCACCGCGCTCCATCAACGAGTTCGCGTCCTGGAGATCGAGCTCGCCCGGAGTAGCACGGTCCGAATTTAGGCTTGAGAGGACCGCTCGGCTTGTGAGTTCGAACTCTCGCGCCTCCAGAGGGGCGGATCCGGATGCGTCGATTCCGACGAATGTCGGCTTCATGTCCCAGCCCTTGTAAGGCACCAGGACAGAGAGAAAGCCTGCCTCTCCATGCTTGATTGTCCAGATCGGAACGTCCCATGGACTAACTTCGTATGAGAAGCAGTCATATGTCGCGAGTCGGTAGCGGCGGACGAGCTCGTTCACAATCTGGATATGGGCTTCGCACAGCGACGCTCTGTAGATCGCGCGGGGGCCGTTGAGGCTCCCGTCGGAAAGCGCATCGAGATGCGCAAGTGCTTGGAGCCGCAATACCGTCTTTGCGTGACGGCGCATCCATACCGGGACCCCGGGTCCGGGCGTTGGCTCGAGCTCCTCGTCGGGGGTCGGTCCCTCATACACGCGCGTCGTCCGGGAGTCGGTGTACTCGCCGACGAAGATCTCGTTCCAAGGGCCGCAGATCTCGACTGCCAGCGCGACGCCATGCCAATTGATCGCTACTACGCCAGGCGAAGCGAACAGCCAGAACGGCAGCTCGACGTCAAGCTGAACTGATTCGAGGGGGGACTCCCAATCGATCGAATCGCTGATTTGGAATTGCTCAGGAAACTCGCTATCCGATGCCATGGTGTACCTCCACCTAAGGCTCTCGGCCTGTCAGCTTGCGCTGGCATGTCGGTCACCTCGGAGCCCTAAGGGCCGAGGCCCTCCGGCGACCAGTTCGATAGGTTCTCTTCTAGCCCCGACCGGACGTTCGTTTCCTGCGCTCAGCTACTTGTCTCCGCGCGAGATTCCGCGCCTCCGCAGCAGCAACCTCCTGCGGATGACTCGCTCGCCACTCCTCCTCCCATGCCTCCACTCTCTTCCGAGCGGTGTCCGCGTCTATGTCTTCCTCAGCAGGACTCGGGTCGTCGCCCTCGTAGTCGGGGTGCGTCCAGTTGCCGGCCGCGTCACGGTGCCAGCGGTAGTCGATCGACCTGTCGGCCTCGATGGGGCCAATACCTGGAGCGCGAAACGTCCGTCCCATCCACGCCTGTACGCGCCGTGGCAAGCGGTGCCAAACGCGATGAGCCAAGTGGAGACGTGGCGCAAAGGCTCCTTCGTCGGATGAAGGTTGTTCGATCGGAAGATTCTCAATCTCCTCGAGGGAGCTCGGCAGGGGCTCCCGGGGTTCCCAGAACTCAATCTTCGGACGACCGAGGTCGTCACGTGCCGCCATTAGGAATTCGTGACGCCTGACGTTGAGCCCCGAGAGGATAAAGGTCAGCTCGATGTGTTCCTTCGACACGGCCGGCGGGTGCTCTTCGCCCAGTACCCCGCCCGTGCGATCGACCCAATCGGTCAATTGGCGGACGCCCGCCATCAGCGACCGCCCTGCGGTCGACACGTTCTGAGAGCCGAGTAGATCCACTTGCAGAATGGCCTCGTTGAGGTGTTCGACCCACGCCGGGTCGGACACGATCGTCGCCTTGGGATCGATCCCGCCCGCCTCGACCGCAGTGACGATGCCATCTCGAAGCTGATCGACCGCTCGGACGAGGCGCGGATAGGCCTCACGCTTCAGTTCTTCGTGACGTCGTGCTTCCGAAGCATCCAAGTTCGCTCGGGCGATGCGCAGCGAGACATACGCCCCGATGAGGGAACCGAGCAGGCCTATCGCGCCCCCGAGAAGAACGCCGGTGTAGTCCAATCGCCAATCCCTCTGGTTCCCAGGCTCGATGAGGAAGGGACGCTCGTCCGCTGCCGCGCGCCTAAACAGGTCGCTTGCAATTTCGGAGGCCGGTGGCCTATTGGCGGTCCAGCCGCACCTCGTCCATGAGGCTCCGAGCGGCGGTGCCAACCCCTCGAAAACAGCTCCAACTTCCGCTGCCAACCATGCTGAGTCTAAGTTGCCTCCGCCGACCATGGGTGGGCGAGGAAGTGGCTTCGGAAGGCCGTTAGGAAGGTAGTCCGCGACGCAGCCGTCGCCGTTAGCATCATGGAATGCCAAAGGCTGCGGATGCGCCGACGGTCTCGGTTAGGCCAGGGGCTCGTAAGCGAAACCCGCTCGACGCGCACCTGGCCAAGTACAAGAGCGTGCCGTTTCTCCTCGTCGGGTCCGGGCTGTCGCGGCGATACCTCGGCCTGGACGACTGGGAAGGCCTTCTGCGCCGCCTCGCTGGCCTCACGAGCAAGTCGTTCGAGGAGTTCCGCTCACTCGCTGATAACGACTTCCCAACGATCGCGACCCTCATCTCCGACGAGCTGGTGAAGGCGTGGTGGTCCGACCCGGCCTTCTCAGACAGCCGAGCCAGGTACGAGGAGAAGATCACTAGGCGACACGGTCCTCTCAAGGCTGAGGTATCAAGGATCATCGCGCTCGCCGCCCCGACGTTCGATGGCAGAAGCGTCAAGGCGCGGGAGCTCAAGCTTCTCCGCGCCGCCACGATCGACGGCGTCATCACGACTAACTACGACCGCCTCATGGAGGACACGTTTCCGACCTTCCACGTCTTCGTGGGTCAAGACGAGCTCCTATTGGCCGACCCGCAAGAAGTCGGCGAGATCTACAAGATCCACGGGAGCGCATCTGATCCCGAGTCGATCGTCCTCACGAGGGAGGACTACGACGAGTACAAGGCACGCAATGCCTACCTCGCCGCCAAGCTGCTGACGATATTTGTCGAGCACCCGGTCGTGATCCTCGGATATGGGCTCGGCGACCCAGACGTAATCGGGATCGTCGCGGAGATCGCGCGGCTCATGACACGGGCCAACGTCGGTTCGCTACGCGGAAGACTCGTGTTCGTGCAGTGGAATCCTGAGGCCAAGGGAATGCAACTGGTGGAAACGGCGATGGTCGTCGATCAGCAGCTCTCCGTGCCGATCATCAGCGTCACCGTCCCGGACTTCCTCGGTGTATTCGCGAGCCTGTCCCGAACAGTCCGTAAGTTCCCAGCACGCAGCCTGCGGCGCATCAAGGAGTACATCCACGACCTCGTCCTGACCACAGACCTTCAGGGCCGCCTCTACGCGGAGTCGATTGACGTTGACGTCGACGTTTCCAAGGTCGACGTGGTTCTTGGGATCGGGGTCCAGCAGCATCTGATCGCGAGGCTCGGCTACAAAGCTCTCGAGCGCGACGACCTCTTCAAAGATGTTCTCGCGGACGAGAGTCAGTACGACTCGGCGGCGGTGGTGAACGACACGCTGCCTCGCCTACTGAGTGGCGGCGGTCGCACGCCTGTCTTCCGGTACCTGCGCTCAGCCGGGTACCTGACCGCCGATGGAAACCTTCGACCGAACGCGGTCGTTCCTGATGCCGTGGGTCGGCGAGTCCGCCTCGGGATAACCGACTACGGTCCACCGCCCAGCATGGCGCCTCGCGCTCATTACGTCGCCTCGCAGGTCGGTAACGACCTCAAGAGACTCCTGGCGGAGTACCAGCCTTGGGACGTAAGCACCGCGATCGGCCTCCTTCCGCCCGAGCGCATCGACCTCCGCGTCCTCCGCCGATATCTTCTCGATCACCAAGGCGACTGGCACGCGAGCCTCCCGCGAGCCATTTGCTACTTCGATTACTTGATGTACGGCAACCTCGCACTCCGCCGGCGACCACGCCGGGCAGCCGCGGCCACCGCGTAGCTGGCGACGGCCGCCCGGCGAGGCTCATCAGAGCCTGAAAGCTGATCTGGGAATTGCTCATGGACCCAGCGCCAGGCGGCCTCAGCCGAAGGGAAGGGATACAGAGTGGCGGGACCCGCGTAGCGCCGGGCGCTCGTCGTGATCTTCACCCAGACGATCCAGCCCTGCTCCGTCTCCTCGACCGTGAAGTGCACCCACGGGGTTTCGCTCACGGGTCCGGGGCATCCCACTTGCGCAACGCCCGCAGCAAGCGTCGACCAGCCGTGTGGCGGCTCGTCGGACCCCACCACTCAAGACCGACCGCTTGGCTGTCCTTCACGAACATGAGGCGCCAGCAGGGCAGGCCGCCCGGACCGCCCATCCACTCCGACTTAGGCAGGACAGGCGGGTCGTCGACCAGGGTCCAGCCATGCTCATCGGCGTAGGCCATGAGCTCGGGCAGGTTGCGAGGCTGCGCCTCTTGCTCGCTCATTCGGAGCGAACCGAAACGAGTTGGCCGGCTGCGTTGCGGGTGAGAGGGACGCCCCAACGAATCTCGCCGAGGATCGTCTCGCCGCCCGGTGTGACCCGCACCACGGCTGGCGCCAGGTCGAGCCGGTACGGCTCTTCGCGTCCGATGAGCCGGGCGTCGCTCTCATAGAGCACGTGAACGGTGGTCCCAAGCTCAGCTGCAAGGGCGATCAGTTTGGTTTCGTCCACCGTCAGGTCGAGATCTCCCCTCCAGAGGTCCCTGCCGTCGACGTCCGCCAGCGCGGCGTTGAAGACGACGACGTTCTCTGGATACGCGCGCCGATACCAGCTCTTCGAGGCGCTGATCATTCGGCCGTGGTGCAGACCGAGCTTTGCGGCGGCTGCTGCGGCACGCTCGTTGTCGATGGTCATGACTCAACCATCACTGATCGGCGTGCCACGTTCTGTGGCACAGGCGCCAAATGAGCAGTTGATCCCGGGCTGGTGACGAACGAGTGCTCGAGCGCTCGTCCGGCGAACCACCGGAATAGCGCGCCGCCCTCTGAGAACCCGACGACAGAGGGCATTCTGATAGGGCCGAGAGCATCGCCGACCCAGTCAACCGGGTAGGCGATAGCGTGGCCTGGAGGGTTGCCTCGCCCGAATGCAGGGGCTGTGGCTGAAGGTAATCCCGGGCGAGCCGGTGGCGATTAGGCGTACGAACGCCTCCCATGCGGGTCAAGGTCGCCAGGGGTAGCAGATAGACCGGGCCGAAGTTGCCGCTGAGGTGCTGACCCCAGCGCGACTGGCAGCTAGACAGATTGAACCGAGGGGACGACGACGCGGATCCGGCGTATCTGTCCACGGTGCAGAAGCACGCCATCGGTTCGCTCAAGCCGCTTGTAGGTCTCCGACGGCTGACGCCGCCAGACGGCCGTCAGGTAGATCCATGGCTCAGCTGCTTCGGACTCGAGTCCGAATACGCTCGGGAAGCCGTAGTACAAGACCTCCGCGGTTCGGTTTGCGGATGAGGTGGCCACCTCGACACCGAACCCTGACCGAACTGCCTGATTCAGCACGAGGTCCCACGCCGAGGCAGTCAGGCGTCGCTCGAGCAGGCGGCTCCAAGCCCACCCTCGCTGCCTGCCGAATCGCGCCCCAACGCCAAGGAGGACTCCCGCGAGCGCCCCGACCACAAGACGCTCTGGAACGAACCGCAGGTCAACCGGGCCGAGGCCTGGAAGCGCAATGGACGGGGGCTTCCCGCCAAAGTCCAGTCCGAATAGCCCGACCCCCAGGGCAATCGCCACGCCACAGATGACGCTCCACGTCGTCCATTGCCATTCTGACATCTTCACTTTCTGCCCGAAGGCATCGAAGATGGTGATGGCGACGAACCCGGGCGCGAGCACCAGAACGAGGTTGACCAGGTCCTCGCTCGTCATGCTCTAGTCCGACGGCGGAGGCGGCAGATCAGGAGGTGGGGGACCACCACCGACGCCGAGAGCGCGGTCGGCGTGGATCCCGCGCGCATCGCGCCTCTTCCCTAAGGAATCCCTCGCAGCGGTTACTCGCCACGGAAAGTGGGACCGTCCTGAGGCATCATCTTCAAGTTGCTTCCGAATGACGAGCATCGGTCCGTCGGCAGTCGTGGGTGTCGTGACGCTGATGCGAACGCCGTCGAGACGGCTCGCGTCACGTTCCGCCGAGCCCATATCGCTCTGACGACTGACTGGAGCAAGAATGCGGTCGATCGTCCGCAAGATGTGCTCTTCGTTCTGGAAGAACACGTTCGCGCGCTCGACCTTTCCATCCCGCCGGACATCGGTCCGCTGCGGCCCGTAGATCATGATTTCGGACACGGCCTCTTCGTCGAGAGGCGTCTGCAGGGGCCCCCATCCGATTGCCTCGTCCGTGATCCGCTCCATTATCCGGATCCGGTCGGGGCGACTCAGCGTCAAGCCCTCCTCCTCGACGATCCGGCTGAGAATCGCGTCAAGCTGGCTACGCACGTCAACCTGCCGCTTGCGGTCCAATTGATCGGCATACCCCCGCTGCGCCTGAGGTGGCGCGGGTAGACCATGTTTCGGTTTCAGGGCGGCGAGCACGCGGTCCTGGAGCTGGAAGGTAAGGTCCCACAGACCCCTCAACGTCCAAGTCGGCGCTGGACGCGCGGTAGGGCCCGGGCTGGACGAGCCCCGAATTGGCTCTTGTCCAGGACTGTCAGAACCGGGATCCGCCTCCGGATCTTTCATCGCGGTGATGGTACGCGCCTACCCCCGGTCAGAACGCCGGCCGAAGCAGCTTCAGGTTCTCAGGTCGATAAAACAGGCGGATAGATCGATCACTTGAACGGAGTCGGACGCAAATGCCTGAGCACAAAGTCCGGGACAAAGGTCCGCCGGGGTAGTAAATGGAGGGTCTGGAAGGTGCCGTCAAACCACAAGTCGCGCCGACCTAGCCGCGTCGAGCCGAACGCCCCGCCGAACCGCAGATCGAGACAGAATTGACATCGCGGCGGGGCGGGGTGACTCTCTCCTAAGAAACCGGTCGAGAGGACGCGACATGGTGCGAAGGCCACCATCGAGCCCGTGATCGCCCCGACCGGCTGGGCGCGTCCGCGCCGAGGGGGCACAGCAATGGGCCAAGACTTCGTAGTTCAGTCTGCGTATTGGGGGTCGACATTTAGGCCTTCCCAGCAGCAGCAGACGGACCCCGCTCATGGGCCATTCAACTGGCTGGACATGAACGGCGCGATCTTCGAGATGCTTTACAGCGGGTACCTGTCCGGGCTCGACCAGTACGGATTCGGGTCTGCTTATCTGGGTTCCCGAACGGCAGTCTCGCCCGACGATCCGCCCGCCGCTTGGCGCAGCGGCAATCAAGCTGATGGATTCTTGGACGATGACATCGTCAACTATTTGATCCGCGAGATCGAAGCCGGACGTCTTAACGCGCCCGGTGACGCACAGACAGGGGAGCTGCCCTTGTACATGGTGATCTTGCCCCAAGGCCTATACAGCAAAGATCATTTCAACGCCGCGGTGGGAATGCACTACAGTTTTGACTACGCGGGCGCACATGCACTTTGTGCGTGGAATATGCAGGGTGACAGTCTTCACGATACGAGCAAGATCGTCTCGCACGAACTCGTCGAGGCGATTTCAGCGCAACTAGGCCACGGCGAGATTGCAGACGACTGTCTCTCGACTTCGGGATACGTTCGGAACACCATGGTTCAGGGATACAAGTCGGATCAGGACGGCGGTTCGTGTGTAATCCCGGGAGCACTCACCAGGAAGCTGCCCCCAGGGAACCCGTTGTTCATCCACGAGCCTCATCTCGTAGGCGTGTAACTCGGTGACTCGCAACGGCGTCCCGAGGTAAGCGCAGTCCCGAGAACAGCCCACCTTCGAAACCAAGCCAAGCACGTTGGCCACGCTAGTGCTTGGACTGTCCGGTGCACCTTCTTCGCCCGGGTGGTCGTCCCTGTCCGACGGGCGCGAACGCCCCGATCGTCCGATCGGGGCGTTCGTCCAGCCACATACGAACTGCAGGTTAGCTACGAACTCCCAGCATTGGCACGGCTCGTCGCTATGGGAGGCGAGTGACGCGTCCTTGCGGGAACGGCCCCTGCTGAGCCTTCGGCAGTAAATCCACCGGCGTGTATTTGAACAGCTGGCCCGATGGGGTGTGCAGATAGCTCTCCTGCCTTGCCATCGTGGCCTTGAGCTTGTCCCCAGGCGAAAACACTTCGTCGGAGGTCAGGAATCCCGCGGCGTGTGTGTGGTAAGTACCCACAACTGTTGCGCCGGCAGGTATGGGCGACAGTCGTGGATCGGACTCTCTATTACTGCCCAGCGTCGCCGGAGCCGAGAAGGAATACCCTCCTCCGCTCGTCCGGTAGATTCGTCCGGCGTATTCGACGTTTCCCTCAAATGAAGGAAGGTCGGCTTCGATAAGAGCGGCGCGCGCCGCTGCCTCCGGCGTGTCGAATCGTTCGCCCACGCGACTTGGTGTCCCATCTGGGTGCCCGAAGATCGTAATCCCGGGAAGAACGGTCACAGGCTTCCCGTCTTGATCGATGATCCTTCGCGACTCTTCGGGTGGGATATCGCCTGGGTCCAACGGAATTGTCGTTCCGGGGACGTTCCTCTGTAGCAGCTGCCCATACTGCCCAGCCTGCTGCCGTTGCTGGTCAGCTAATTCTCGGATCGTTTGCTGTGCGCTCGCCCCTTCGGCGTTCTCGTCCGCACGCTCCTCTTCGGCCTCCCGGCCGGCCTCGGCGTTCTGCTCGGCCTCCC
>DHWF01000042.1:66129-84981 GCA_002413045.1 Chloroflexi bacterium UBA5189 | reverse complement strand
CTGGTCGTGGGTCACGTAGACCGTGGTGATGCCGAGCTGGCGCTGGATCGAACGGATCTCTACACGGAGCGCGACGCGGATCTTCGCGTCGAGGGCGGATAGCGGCTCGTCGAGGAGCAGCACCTGGGGTTCGAACGCGAGCGCGCGGGCGAGCGCGACGCGCTGCTGCTGGCCGCCGGACAGCTGGTACGGATACCGCGCGCCCTTGTCGGGGAGGTTGACGATCTCCAGGAGCTCGCCGATCCGCTTCTTGATCTGGTCCTTGGGCCGCTTGCGAATCTTGAGCCCGAAGGCCACGTTGTCCGCGACCGTCATGTTCGGGAAGAGGGCGTAGGACTGGAAGACCATGCCCACGTTGCGCTTGTTCGGCGCCGTGTAGGTCACGTCCTGGCCGTTGATCACGATCGAGCCACCGGTGGGCTTCTCGAATCCGGCGATCATCCGGAGCGTGGTCGTCTTGCCGCAGCCTGATGGGCCGAGGAACGACACGAACTCGCCCTTCTCCGCCGACAGGTTGAACGACTGGACCGCGACGGTCTCGCCGAACTGCTTGCGGACGTCCGTCAGCACGAGATAGCTCATCGAGTCGTCATCTCCTAACGCCCACCGGTCAGCGGGACACTGCCGCGAGAGCCTCGACCGATGAAGGCGATGACACCCATCGCCAGCCAGGTCAAGCCGAACGCGATGATCGTGACGGCTGCCGGTTCGAACGCCTTGTCACGCCCGAGCAACGCCAGGTATGGCCCGAACGCCGGCCGGACGAGGAAGCTGGCCAGCGTGTACTCGCCGATGACGATCGCGAGGGTCAGGAAGGCGCCACTCAGCAGGGCCACCCGCAGGTTCGGCAGGATCACCGCCCACAGGATCCGGCCCCAGCCGGCGCCCATGCTCTGCGCCGCCTCGGTCAGGGTCCGGATGTCGATGGCCTGGAGCCCACTATCGATCGACCGGTACATGTACGGGAACGACAGGATCACGTAGGCCGCGATGACCAGGATGTTCAGCCCATCGCTCGTTGCGGTGAGCGGGAAGGGCGGCCCGGCGAACGCGCGCGTCAGCGCGAAGACCAGGATGATCGGCGGGATGACGAACGGCAGCAGGGTGATGAACTCGACGTACGGACGCAGTCGCGGCACGCGCAGCCGCACCCAGTAGGCGGTCGGCACGAGCAGGAGGATGCTGATCACGATCGTGATCAGTCCAACGACCAGCGAGTAGATCAGGCTCGAGGCGAATCGTGGGTCGTGGAACAGCACGTTCGCGTAGGCCTGCCCGGTCGGCTGGAGGCGGAGCGAGAACACGAACGTGACCAGCAGCGGCAGGAAGAAATAGAACATCCCCGCCAGGAAGATGATCCAGGAAATGATCTTGCCGCTATTGAACCGACGACCGCCCGCCCGCCTGCCCGGCCGCGCCTGCGCGCTCGACTCGATCGTCTCGAGCACGCCCGGCGTGCGCGTCCCGAAGGCCGGACCACCGCTCACGACTTGAGCCACCGCTCGGAGATGCGCTGCAGGCGCGCGTAGATCGCGATTGCGATGCCCATGATCACGACCATGCCCATCGCCAGCGCGTAGCCGAGGCCCGTGTTGTGGAAGACGTCACCGCTGATCTGGTTGCTGATGACGTTCGTCACGATCGGCACGAGGGGCGCGAGGTTGTACGCGGTTGCCTGCGCTCCGAAGGCGTTCCCGAACAGCAGGATGACCGTCCCGAGGATCGTCGGCGTCAGGATCGGCAGCGCCACGTGCCGCCAGTACTCGGTTGGAGACGCACCCATGTTCTCGGCCGCCTCGCGCCACTCGCGCTTCAGGCCGTCGAGGGCGGGCGCCATGATGAGCACCATCAGTGGAAATTGGAAATACATATACGCGAGCTCGATGCCGAGCTTCGTGTACAGCGTGAAGCCCGACCCGTACAGGTCGATTCCAACGGTGTTCTTGAGGAACAGGGTGAACATGCCCTGGAAGCCCAGCGTGTAGATGAAGGCGAGGGCGAGCGGGACACCGGCGAAGTTGGACGCGACGCCGGAAAACGTCATCACCAGGGTTCGCAGGAAGCGCGGCAGACCCCCGATGATGAGCGCGTAGGCGAGCAGGAAGCCGAAGGCCGCGCCGGCGACCGCGGTCACGAGGCTGATCTCGATGCTCAGCGCGTATGACTGCACGATCGACGGCTCGGCGAGCTTCGCGTAGTTGTCCAGCGTCGGCTGCCCGGTCGCGGAGTCGAAGAAGCTCCCACTCAAGAGGACCGCGACCGGGAGGAGCAGAAACGCCGTCGCGAAGACGAAGAACGGCAGAACGCCGAGCCACGCCGGGGTTAAGCGCCGCCCCGGGCGCGCCGATGGCGCGCCCGGGGCGGTTGTCGTTGCGGAAGCCATGCTCAATGTGCTCCCGTCAACGTCGGTGTGGCGTCCCGAATCCCTGGGTCAGGGAGTCGGTGGCTGGGTCTTGAGCGGGCCGACGCCGACGACGGACGCCCAGGAGCCCTGGATGAGCGTCTTCGACGCGGTGAGCTGGTCGTTCGTCGGGAACACGGTCCCCGTGACGTCCGGTAGCTTGGCCTTCAGGTCGCCGGTGATGAGGCCCTTCTTGACGAGGTCGTCATAGCGGGTCGTGTAGCAATAGGCGTTGGTCCAGACGAGCTGGCCCTCGTCGGAGTAGAGGTACTCCTCCCAGAGCTGGGCCGCGTTCGGATGGGGCGCCGTCTTGCTGATCGCCTGGACGTAGATGCCGCCGAACTTGCCGGTGGCCGGGATCACGACGTCGATCGGCGTCGACCCCTTCAGGGAGTCGCGATCGGCGAGTGCGAGGTACGACCAGGTGATGACGATCGGCGTCTCGCCGCTGACGAGGGTGCCCTGCTTGGCGATCGTCGGGACGAAGTTGCCGGCCGCATTCAGTGCCTTGAAGAACTCGAGGCCCTTCTGGGCGTCGTCAAGCGTGCCACCGTTGCCGAGGGACGACGCTTCGACGGTCTGGATGGCCTGGTTGGAGTTGAGCGGGTCGCCGGCGAGCGCCACGGAGTGTGCGTACGCGGGCTTGAGCAGGTCCGCCCAGTCCTTCGGGTCGTCGCCGGTGATGACGCTCTTGTTGATCTCGAACGAGAGGACGCCGTAGTAGTCGCCGACCCACGCCCCATCGGGATCCTTCTGGCTGATGCTGTCGAACGTCGCGACCTTGTAGGGCGCGTAGAGCGCCTTGTTGGCGTCACCGAATGAGTACCCGACGTCGACCGTGTCCGGCGCCGCGGGCCCACCATTCGGGTTGTTCTTGATCGCGTCGATCTCCTGGCCGGAGCCGGCATCTGGCGTGATCTCGTTGATGGTCAGGCCGGTCTTGGCCTTGAAGTTGTCGAGCAGCGTCCCGTAGCCACACCAGTCGCGCGGGAGCGCGATGACGTTGAGGGCGCCCTCGGTCTTTGCGGCAGCGAGCTTGGTCGCGTCCGGGGTCCACGCCGTGGCTCCACCGCCGCCAGGGGCGGTGGTGGCCGTTCCGGCCTGGTTGCAGGCCGCGGCGACGAAGACGAGTGCCGCCCCGACCGTCAAGAGCCGGGGTAGCGAGCGAGTCGTGGTCAAGTGCTCCTCCACGCTTTCTGGCGCACGCGTCGTCGCGTGCGTCCACTTCGACCATGGGCACGGGCCAGCCGCCGGGTTGATTCAGCGGAGATGGGCGGACCCTCCAGATCCCAGACCCTTGGTCCCGGGGCGCATCGTCGGGCGCCATCTTCGCCGCGGCGTTAACGGGATGCAAGCGTTTTTCACATCGATGCCCGCCCTATACTCCGCCCGCCATGGAACCGGGCACGCGAACGCTCGAGGATCCGCTCGCAGAAGCGCTGCGGATTGTTGCCGCCGCGGACCACGATGGCCTCCTCCTCCGCCTCATGGGCGGCATGGCGGTCCGAGCGCACGCACCGGATTGGACCCACCGCACCCGCAGGGTCGAGGTCGACCTGGACTTCGCGACGCGGTCGAAGGACCGGAAGGCCGTGTACAAGCTCCTCGAGCGCGAGGGCTACACGCCGGACAAGCGCCACAACGCGATGTTCGGCCAGCACCAGGGCTATTTCGTGGACGAGGCGCGCCGGCGGCCGGTCGACGTCCTCGTCGACAAGCTCGAGATGTGCCACCGGATCGAATTCGGCGACCGCCTGGGTGTCTCGCGCCCGACGCTGCCGGTCGCGGACCTCCTGCTGTCCAAGCTCCAGATCGTGAAGATCAACCGGAAGGACGTCCTCGACGCCCTCGTGCTCCTCGCCGAGCACCCGCTCGCCCAGGACGACGGAGCCCCCGACTCGGCGAGCGGCCAGGGCGCGATCAGCCTGCCACGCATCCTCGCCCACACGTCGAATGACTGGGGCTGGTGGCGGACGGTCACCGGCAACCTCAAGGTGCTCCAGGAGTTCCTGGAATCGGACTTCACGGAGGCGGACCTCGACGTCGGCGCACGGCCCGTGCTGTTCGACGTGCGCGCCCAGCTCCAGGGCCTCCGCGACGCAATCGAACAGGCCCCGAAGTCCACGCGCTGGAAGCTCCGATCGCGCATCGGCGACCGCCAGCAGTGGTACGTCGAGCCCGAAGAAGTCGGCCACAACTAGGCAGCGGGAGTACGCGGTGCGCATCTTCTTCGCGACCGACATCCACGGCTCCGAGGTGTGCTGGCGCAAGTTCCTGAACGCCGGCGCATTCCATAAAGCCGATGTCCTCGTCATGGGCGGCGACATGACCGGCAAGGCCATGGTCCCGATCGTCGCCAAGGGCAGCGGCTGGCGCCTGTCACTGCAGGACCAGGAGCACCTCCTCTCGACCGAGGACGAGCTCAAGGCGATGGAGAAGCGGATCCTCGACCGCGGCTACTACCCGATCCGGCTGACGGCCGACGAGGTCACCGCCTGGGATTCCGACCCGGTGCTCGTCGACACGCGGTTCAAGGCAGAGATGGTGGCCCAGGTCGGGCGCTGGATGGCCCTTGCCGACGAGCGCCTGAAGGGGTCGGGCAGGCGCTGCATCGTCTCGCCCGCGAACGACGACATCTTCGAGCTCGACCCGATCATCGATGCGGCCGAGCTCGTCGATCTCGGCGAGGGCAACACGATCGATCTCGACGGGTTCACGATGGTTTCGACCGGCTGGGCGAACACCACGCCGTGGCACACGTACCGGGAGCTGCCGGACGACGAGCTCAAGGTCAAGATCGATGGCCTCGTCGCGCCGGTCGGTGATCCGAAGCGCGCGATCTTCAACTTCCACGCGCCGCCATACGGCTCGAACCTCGATGGCGCGCCGAAGCTCAACCCCGACATGACGTACGTCGCCGGCGGCCGAGCGATCGTGCCCGTCGGCTCGCACGCCGTGCATGACGCGATCGTCCAGTACGGCCCCGTGCTCTCGCTCCATGGCCACATCCACGAGGGCCGCGGAGCCGTGAAGATCGGGCGGACGCTGGCGGTCAACCCAGGCAGCACCTACGAAGACGGGGTCCTCCAGGCCGCGATCGTCGACCTGGACCCGAAGAAAGGCGAGGTGAAGCACTACCTGCTCATCAACGGTTGACGTCGGGTCTTAGCACTGGAGGAAGGACGGCTCGATGACCACTGGAGAGATCGCCAAAGCCCCGTCGCTGTTCCTGCGGAACGCGACGGGCCTCGTCAAGGGCTGGTCGGGGTTCGACGCGTTCGGCTATTCGTTCCTGTCGGTGAACCTCGTCACCCTCGGCATGTTCTACAGCCTCGCCGTGTTCGCCTTCGTGCCGGGCGGCTCGGTGCTGACCGCACTTGTCCTCTCGGGCGTCACGATGACGTTCCTGTGCATCGTGTACGCCGGGCTCATTGCGGTCATGCCGCGAGCCGGTGGCGACTACGTCTGGCAGACCCGCATCCTCGATGGCATTCCGGGCTCGGCGCTCGGCGCCCTCGTGTTCGCCGTCACTGCGTATTTCGGCGCCAAGGCGTTCGGCACCGACGACACGCTGGCCCTGGGCGCGGGCGCGCTCGGCGTCATCCTCGGCGTCGGCCTCGGGTGGAAGCGCGGCGGCATCGGCTTCGTGCTCTCGGCCACTGGCTGGTGGTTCATCCTCGCGCTGTGGGCGCCGATCTACGGCGCGATCCTCAACCTCGAGGTCGTCCAGCCGCTGGTGTCGCTCGCCGGCTGGACCGACGGCATGACCTTCTTCACCTCCGCGAATGGCACGTTTGCCGTCTCCCTGTTCACCATCGTCCTCGCCTCTGGCGCCGTCGCCCTGGGCATGGCCGGCTACGCGCGGGTCCAGCGCTGGTGCATATGGATCGGGCTGGGCGCGCTCGCCGTGGTGTTCGTGCTGATGGCCGTGTCGTCCGCGGACACGTTCCACGCGGCGTTCGACAAGGCGAGCCAGAGCCTGTTCGGCGTCTCGGACGCCTACAACGCGACCATCGCGAACGCAACCGCGAACGACGCGTTCGTTGCGGGCGGCTCACCCCTCGATTTCGGCCTGGGTGGCGACACGTGGCTGCTGCTGCCGTTCATGATGTTCTGGATCCTGTACCCGAACTGGGGCGCCACGCTCTACGGCGAGGTCCGCGGTGCGGGCGACTTCCGGAAGGTCCTGAACGGGATGCTCGGCGGCCTGTGGGTCACGATCGGCCTCGCGATCGTGTTCGTACTGCTCGCCGCGAAGGCGTTCGGCTGGGACTTCTTCAACGCCGCGAACGTGAACTTCGTGGACTACTTCTACGGCTACGTGAAGGTTGCGCCGGCGACGCCGATCTGGGGCTATCCGCCACTCCTCGCGGCGTACCTCATCGACAGCCGGCCGATCCAGATGTTGATCATCCTCGTGTTCGGCACGTGGTTCATTGGCTGGGCCGGCACCCTTTGGCTGTCGTCGACACGAATGATCTTCGCGGCCGCCTTCGACCGGGTCCTCCCGGAGTGGGCCGGGCGCGTCTCCGAGGGCCGCGGCGTGCCGTGGTACGCCCTGCTCCTGATCATGGTTCCGGGCGTGATCCTGTCCTGGCTGTATTCATACCAACTCGGCTTCTCGGCCCTGACCCTGGATGCCTCGCTTGTCATTGCGGTGACGTTCTTCGGGACGTCATTCGCGGCGACGATCCTGCCGTGGTGGAAGCCGGACCTGTACAACAAGTCGCCGATCGCGCGGTACAAGATCGGCCCCCTGCCGGTCATCGCCATCGCCGGCGCGATCACGACGGTCTTCCTCGGTTGGGTCACCTACGAGTGGCTGTCCAACGCGCTGTACGGGATCGGCGTCGGCAACTCCGACTCGATCAAGTTCCTCGCCTTCGTGTACGGCCTCGGCGCCGTCATGTACATCGTGGCGCGCCTCGTGCGCCGCGCGCAGGGCATCAACCTCGATGCGATCCACGCGGAGATTCCCGCGGAGTAATCGACTCGGGCCCGGCCTCCGGCCGGCCGTTCGACCCCGTCATCTCCGACGGGACATTTAGCCAGGAGACGTTCGAAGCGGGGCCCATTCCGGGCCCCGCTTCTGATTGAGGCCCGGTGGCTACGCGTCTCTTACGGCCACGGCGAGTGCATCGAACGCATCCCGGTCGAAGGGCGGCTCGACCTCCAAACCCGCCGGGAACGACCGCACATCCAGTTCGTAGTCCTTGCCAAGCGTCAGCAGGCGGAAGCGATCAGCGTCGTGCGGGACGTAGACCAACATCTCGCCGGTGCCATCGTCGATCACTGGTCCGGACGACCTGGCGGAGACCATCGAGCGCACGCGGCCACGGACCGTCTCGGTCTCTGTCCACCGAGTCCCCCGTACATGCAAATCCCGGATGGTCACCGTCGGTCCACGTGGCGCGACCTCCCGAGTTGTCAGGCCCTCTGCGAAGAGCCACCGTGGCAGCCAGCCAGCCGGTCTGGATCCCGCCACACGACCGACCGGAAGCAACTCGGCCTTGATACGGTCCCACGCAGAACCGTCCCAGGCGGACCAGGGGAATGGGTGTTCCTCGCTGAGCCGGACGATGCCCTGTTCCCAGGCCGCGGCGGTGGCGTCGAAGAGGGCCGCGAGCGACGGCGCGGCCTCGTGCATCTCGGGAGCGAACTCCTCGAGCGTCCACACCGCACCGCCACCGACGCCGCCGGAGTCATCGAGCTCGAGGAAGCACGTGGCTCGCCCGCTCGAGCCGATGACAAGGAGCGCCCGCGACTGGAAGGTCTGACCCATGGCGCCGATCGCCAGCTCGACTGTGCCCAGCGGATGGGTATCAACGATCCCGGGGACGCCCAGCGCCTGGAACTGGCGCCACACGTGCTCGATCTCGACCGGCAAACGGAGGGGAGCCGCGCGGCGCCGAAGGTCGTCGAGCTCCGCTGCATCGACCGGGTCGAGTTCGTCCGTTGTCCCACCGGCCGCCACGTAGGCCGCCACGAGCCGGTCGAACGCGGCCTCGATCGTCGTCATCCCGGATACCCCTGTACTCGAAGGACTGGCGCCAACGATGGCATGCGTGTCGAGTTGCGCGGACATGCTCCGGCGGGGCAGACTGTCGGAGCGCCCGGTACGCCGGGATGCCTGGGGTGCAGCAAGCCCACGAAGCGTCCGTCCAGGAGCTCCTGTGCCCTCCAAGCCCGCGGTCCATGCGACCGCACCCGTTCCGGTGACCGCAACCGTCCCGGTGACGTCCGCTCGCACCCTGTTCATCGACGGCGTCTGGCAGGCGGCGAGCGACGGGGCCACGTTCGAGGCAGAAAGCCCGGCGACCGGCCGAGTCATCGGCGTCCTTGCCGGGGGCGGCCGCGCCAACGCCGCGGAAGCAATCGATGCCGCCGCACACGCGGCCCGCACGTGGGGCCGCACCTCTCCGTTCGAGCGGGCCGCCGCGCTGGAGCGCATCGCGACCACCATCGAACAGCGTCGCGACGGCCTCGCCCGCGCCCTCACGGAAGACCAGGGCAAGCCGCTCCACGCGGAGGCGTACGGCGAGGTCGACGAGCTGATCCTGTACTTCCGGATGGCGGCCGCGGACGCGACGCGCATCGAGGGCCTGCTGCCGCCTTCGGTCGATCCTGCGAAGCGCGTCCTCGTGTACCGCGTCCCGAAGGGTGTCGTCGGCGTGATCACGCCCTGGAACTGGCCGTACACGATGCCCGCGGAGCTGATCGCGCCGGCACTCGCGGCGGGCAACACCGTCGTGTGGAATCCAGCCCGGCTCACCTCGCTCTGCTCGGTCGCACTGGCCGATTGCATCGTGGAAGCTGGCCTGCCGAACGGCGTGTTCAATCTCGTGACCGGTCCGGGCGACGAGGTCGGCGACGAGATCGCCGGCGATCCGCGCGTCGCGGTGGTCGCGTTCATCGGCTCAACGCGAACCGGGCATCGAATCGCCGAGCGCGCCGCCGGCAAGGAGCTCCTCCTCGAGATGGGCGGCAACGGCCCGCTCGTCGTCCTGGACGACGCTGACCTCGAGGCCGCGGTTCGCGCGACGATCACCGCCTGCTTCCTGAACGCGGGCCAGAGCTGCACCGCCGGCGAGCGCGTCCTCGTCGACCGGTCGATCCACGACGCCTACCTCGAGCTGCTCGTGGACACCGTCGCGCGGGAGGTCCGGCTCGGCGACCCGCTCGACGGCGCGACGACGATGGGGCCCCTCAACAACGAGCGGACCGCGGGCAAGACTGAGCACCAGGTGGCCGAGGCGATCGAGCGCGGCGCGACCCTCCACCACGGCGGCCGCCGCGCGCCCCAGCACGGCAGCGCGCTGTTCTTCCAGCCGACGATCCTCGATCGGGTCACCGAGTCGATGGAGATCGCGCGCGAGGAGACGTTCGGCCCGGTCGTCCCGATCACCGCGATCGATAGCGAGGCAGAGGCACTCGCGCTCATCGAGAGCTCCAACTACGGCCTGCTGACCGCGGTCTTCACGCGCGATCTCGGGCGCGGGCTGCGGTTCGCCGAGTCGGCGCGCGCCGGATGGGTCAACATCAACGAAGGCACCAACTACTGGGAGTCGCACCTGCCGTTCGGCGGCCGGGCAGGCTCCCAGAGTGGACTCGGACGGGTAGGCGGTCGGTTCGCGATCGAGCGCCTGACCGAGCTCAAGACCATCGTCGTGAACCTCGCCTGACGGCGAGCGGCGCCGCCCCGGCGCCCTGGAGGAGGAGTTCCAATGGCCACGCTGCCCGATCGGGCGAGGGTCGTCGTCATCGGCGCAGGGATCGTCGGCAACAGCATGGCCTGGCACCTCGCGAGGCTCGGCTGGCGCGACATCGTGCTGCTCGAGAAGGGCACGCTGCCGAGCCCCGGCGGATCGACGGGTCATGCCTCCAACTTCATCTTCCTGACCGACCACTCCAAGGAGATGACCGCGTTCACGCTGGACAGCGTCCGCCAGTACGAGGAGCTTGGCGTCTTCACGAAGACCGGCGGCATCGAGGTCGCCAGGACGGCGGAGCGGATGCAGGAGCTGACGCGGCGCATCACGTCCTCGAAGTCGTGGGGCATCGAGCCGGCCGAGCTGATCAGCACAGAGCGAGTCAAGGAGCTCGTCCCGTTCATCAACGCGGACATCGTCCTTGGGGGCGTGTTCTGGCCGAACGTCGGCGTCGTTGATTCGCTCGAGGCCGGCACGCTCATGCGCAGGAAGGCGCAGGAGCTGGGCGCGCTCACGATCGGCGCGGGCGTCGAGGTGACCGGCATCGACACGAAGGAGGGCCGCGTGACCGGCGTCCGGACCGACCAGGGCGACATCGCCACCGACACCGTCGTCATCGCGTGTGGCGTGTGGAGCTCGCGGATCGCGGCCATGGCCGGCGCGTCGATCCCGCTGACGCCGGCGGTCCACCAGATGATCGACATCGGGCCGGTGGCGATCTTCGAGCACGTCGAGAGCGCGGTCGGGTACCCGATCATCCGCGACGTCGACACGAACATGTACGAGCGCCAGCACGGCAACGAGTTCGAGGTGGGCTCGTACGCGCACCGCGCGATCCTGATGGACGCCGACGACATTCCGTCGATCGCCGAGGCGGCGCTGTCGCCGACGATGCTGCCGTTCACCCAGGACGACTTCGACCCCCAGCTCGAGGACGCGCTCGAACTCTTCCCGGAGGTCATGGGCGACGAGAAGGCCGGCATGAAGCTCGCCATCAACGGCCTGCTCTCGCTGACCCCCGATGGCAACCCGATCCTCGGCGAGACGCCGGAGGTCAAGGGGCTCTGGTCCGCGGCCGCCATCTGGATCAAGGAAGCGCCCGGCATCGCCAAGACGATCGCGGAGTGGATGACGACCGGCGAGCCCGAGATCGACCCGCACGGCTCGGACATCGCCCGGTTCTACGACCACCACAAGACCGCCAAGCACATCGCCGCGCGCACGATCGAGGGCTACAACAAGACCTACGGCATCGTGCACCCGATGGAGCAGTGGGCGTCCAACCGCGGCGTCCGCCTTTCGCCGTTCTACGAGCGGGAGCAGGCCCTCGGCGCCCAGTTCTTCGAGGCCGCGGGCTGGGAGCGGCCGTACTGGTACGGTGCCAACGAGCGGCTGCTCGCGGACTACGGCGATCGCGTCATGCCGCGGGCCCCCGAGTGGGAATCGCGCTGGTGGTCGCCGATCATCAACGCCGAGCACCTGGCGATGCGCGACCGGGCGGGCATGGTGGACCTGTCCGCGTTCGCGATCTTCCACGTTACCGGGCCGGGTGCGCTGGCGCACCTCGAGCGGCTCTGCGTCAACAAGGTGGACGTGGCGCCGGGCCGGACCGTCTATACGCCGATGCTGAACGGCGCCGGCGGGATCCTCGCCGACCTCACGATCATGCGGCTCGCGCACGACCGGTTCCGCGTCGTGACCGGCGGCGGCATGGGCATGCGCGACAAGAAGCTGTTCACCGACGCGCTGCCCGCGGACGGCTCGGCGCAGCTGTTCGACGCGACGAGCGAGCTGACGACGATCGGGCTGTGGGGCCCGCGCGCGCGGGACATCCTGGCGGGCGTCACCTCCGGCGACGTGTCGCACGCGGCGTTCCCGTTCCTGAGCACGAAGACGGTCGAGATCAACGGGGTACGGGCGCTGGCGTCGCGGATCTCGTATGTCGGCGAGCTCGGATGGGAGATCTACGCACCGATGGAGCAGGGGCGGCGGGTCTGGGACGCGCTCTGGGAGGCCGGCCAGCCGCATGGCCTCGTGCCGGTGGGCATCGGGACGTACGCGGTCACCGCCCGGCTCGAGAAGGGCTATCGCGCGCACGGCAACGAGCTCGAGCTCGACTTCAACCTCGTCGACGCCGGGATGGCCCGCCCGACCGTCAAGGACGCCGACTTCGTCGGCAAGGCGGCCTACCTGGCGCAGCGCGCCGCAGGCCCGACCGCGATCCTGTGCACGCTCACCCTGGAGGACGCCACCTCGAAGAGCGGCGTCAAGCGCTACATGCTTGGCCGCGAGCCGATCCTGTCACGTGACGGCAAGCCCCTCACCGATGCCCACGGCCGGCGCTCGTACGCGACGTCGGCCGGGTCCGGCCCATCCGTGGGCAAGCACCTCCTGATGTCCTACCTCCCACTCGAGCAGGCCGTCGTCGGCACCGAGCTCCTCGTCGAGTACCTCGGCGAGCAATACCCAGTGACCGTCGCCGTGGCCGGCGCCACGCCGCTGTTCGATCCCGAGAACGCCAGGATCCGGGCGTGAGCGTCGACGCGCCATTCGTATTCGCGATTTCGGGCATTCACAGGGCATTTCGGGCCGGTATGCGCGTCAGGCGAATACGAGGCTTTGTCCCTCAGGGATCAGCCGCCATTTCGTATTCCCGCAACGAGCATGGACATCGGGCATTCTCCGCCGGCGTCCCGGACTGCGAATACGAGCACGTGCCGGGAGCGCCGCGGTGAACATCCTCGTCTGCGTCAAGCGCGTGCCCCAGACCGGGGGACGAATCGTGCTGACCGCGGACGGGCAGGCGATCGACACGAAGTTCCTCGGCCACACGATCAGCCCGCACGAAGAGTGCGGGGTCGAGGAGGCCGTGCAGATCGTCGAGAAGGAGGGCGGCTCGTCGGCCGTCCTGACGCTCGGGCCGGCCGAGGCCGAGGAGCAGCTCCGCGACGCGATGGCGATCGGGATCGATCGGGCGATCCTGCTCGAGACGACCGGCGGCGAGTGGGACCCCGTCTCGACCGCTGGCGCGATCGCCGAGACCGTCGAGGCACAGGAAGCGGCGCACGGGCACTTCGACCTGCTGTTCTTCGGCAACGAGGCCGCCGACACCGGCGACTACCAGATCGGCGTGCGGGTGGCGGTGGCCCTCGGGCGGCCCGTGATCAACGGGATCAAGGACATCTGGTTCACCGACGACCGGCACGCCGTCCTCGCCCGGCGCGAGGCGCCCGGCGGCGGCTGGGAGACGTACGAGCTGCCGCTGCCGGTGGTCCTCGGCGTGAAGGAGGGCCTCAACCTGCCGCGGTACCCGTCGGTGCCGGGCCGGCTCCGCGCGAAGAAGAAGGAGGTCGAGCGGGTCGCGCTCGGTTCCTCGCCGTCCGGCGCGCTGGGGCTCGGCGCGGGCGAGGACTCGGCCGGCCTCGGCGGCGCGGTGCCCGGTCCGACGAAGCTGCTCCTCCGGTTGCCGCAGGAGGAGCGATCCGCGGCGGAGGTGATCGGGCGAGGTGCCGAGGCGGCGCCGGCCGTCGTCGACATGCTCGAACGCATCGGCGTGCTCGCCCGGTGAGCGACCTTCGATGAGCGGGCCCGTCCTCGCGTTCATCGAGCACGCCGGCGGCGAGCCAGATCGGCTGTCGCTGGAGGCCCTCGCGTTTGCACGCTCGCTGGTCACGAAGCTCGGCGCGGCGCTCGAGGCCGTGGTGCTGGGGTCGGGCGTCGAAGGGGTCGCCGGCCAGCTCGGCGCGCACGGCGTCGGAGCCGCACACGTCGCGACGGATGCCCGCCTGGATGACTTTGCGCCGGCCGCGTGGGGAGCGGCGATTCGCACCATCGTGGCGGCTCGAGCGCCGGCCGCGGTCGTCGTCGCCGGGAGCGAGCGTGGCAATGAAGTCCTCGCCCATGTCGCGGCTCGCCTCGGCCTGCCGATGGCCGCCAACGTCATCGAAGTGACCCCTGGCAATTCGTGGCGGCTCGTGCGCCAGCGCTGGGCCGGCAGCCTGCTCGAGGATGCGGCCCTCGATGCGCCAATCCGGCTGCTCTCGGTTGCCCCGCATGCGGTCGCGGCGGCGCCCACCGCGGCAACGTCGGTACCCACGATCTCCACCTTCGCGCCGGAGCTCGAACCCGCCGACCTCGTGGCGCGCGTCGTCCGGCGCGAACCGAAGGCATCGGCCGGCGTCTCCCTCGCCGACGCGAAGGTCGTCGTCGGCGGCGGCCGCGGCGTCGGGTCGGCGGCCGGGTTTGCGAATCTCGAGGCGCTCGCGAAGGAGCTCGGTGGCGCCGTCGGTGGGTCGCGCGTGGTCACGAGCCTCGGCTGGCGCCCGCACTCGGACCAGATTGGCCAGACGGGGCTGCGAATCGCCCCTGATCTCTATATCGCGTGCGGCATCAGTGGCGCGATCCAGCACATCGTCGGCTGCAAGGCGGCGAAGCGGATCCTCGCCATCAACACGGACCCCGACTCGCCGATCATGGCCGTCGCCGACTACGCGGTCATCGGCGACCTCGGTGCCGTCGTGCCGGCAATCACCGCCGAGATCGAGCGCCGGCGCGCGCCGGCCTGAGGTTCAGGCTGCCTCGGCAAGCACCGCTTGCGGCGGATCGATGTAGACCCGCAGCCAGATCTCGGCGTTGATCACGCGCCAGAAGAACAGCGAGCGTCGGCCCTTGCCTTCGCAGGCCAGCCGGAAGGCCTCGGCGACCGCCGGCGCATCCCAGTACGGCCGGCTCGTGAAGCTCGGTGAGTGGAGGATCCGCTGCAGGGCCGGCTGCTCGTCGCTGAACCAACGGAACTCCGGCGTCGTGAAGCCGATCTTTTTGGTCCGCCGGTAGATCCGGTTCGGGAGGGAGCTGCGGAGCGCCTCGCGCAGGATCCTCCGGCTTCGCCCGTGGTCCAGGATCGCAGAGGTCGGGAGGCGCAGGACCGCCTCGACCAGCTCCTGGTCGAGGAATGGCAGTCGCGTTTCGACCGCATGCGACATCGAGATGCGGTCCTCGTAGCGGAGCAACGGCGGCAGGCTGTAGGTCGTGAGGTCCTGGAGGAGGCGAAGCTTCACGTTGTCCTGCGACCGGTCATCGACGGCCGGCGGGTGGTGCCGGCGGAATGAGGGTCGGAGGAGCGACACGTCAGGGGCGCCCCGGAATCGCGCCCACAGCCGGCTCGCGATCAGCGGGACCAGCACGTGCCGCCAACGAACCGCCTCGACCACGAGCTGACGGAGGTGGCCCCCGCGGAGGAGCTCGCGGAGGTAGACGTACGGGTAGACGTCATAGCCACCGAGCAGCTCGTCGCCGCCCTGCCCGTCGATGAGCACCGTGACATGGTCCTTGGCCATGCGCATGACCGTCCACATCGCGTACGGCGCGCTGCTCACCATGGGCATCTCGACCTGCCGAACGAGCTCATCCAGCTCCGCGATCAGCCCACGGTGCGTCGGCGCGATTCGATGACTGAGGGCGTGCGTGTGCCGGACCACGCTGTCGATGTACGTGGACTCGTCGATCGAATCGTTGGGAAAGACCGCCGAGAAGGTCTGGAGTCGCGGTCCCAGGGACTTCGCATCCTTGCCGGCTGCCTTGAGCTGCTCGGCGAGGATCACCGTGATCGACGAGGAATCCAGCCCGCCGGACAGGCACGTACCAACCGGGACGTCGGCGATGAGTCGCCGGGCGACCGCGCGCTCGAACAGCACGCGGAATGCCGCCGGATCCGCCGATCCATCTGCGGCCAGCGTGCCTTCCCAATAGCGCTCGATCCGCACCCCGTGCGCGTCGATTTCGACGTAGGACGCAGCCGGCGCCGACTCGACGCCCTCGAAGAACGTCATCGATGAGTGGTCGAACAGGCCGTGGGCGAGATAGTCGAACATGACGTCGTCGTTGGTGCGCCGCGGGAAGGTCGGGTCTGCCAGGATCGCCTTGATCTCAGAGGCGAACACAAGCCGACCAGCCCACCGGCCGTAATACAGCGGCTTGATGCCGAAGTGGTCCCGACACAGGATCAGCTTGGGCTCGTCGCCGCGCTCGTCCAGGAATGCCAGGCCCCACATGCCGTTGAAGCGCCGGAACGCCTCGGCGCCCCATTCGGCGTACGCCTCCAGGACGACCTCGCTGTCCGAGTTCGTTCGGAAGGCATGCCCGAGCGCCTCGAGCTCCACGCGCAGCTCCCGGAAGTTGTAGACCTCGCCGTTGTAGACGAGGTGCAGTCGTCCATCGGCTGTCGTCATCGGCTGGTCGCCGGAGACGAGGTCGATGATCTTGAGGCGACGCATGCCGATGCTCGCGACGTCGGTCTCGATGTAGCCGCCGCCGTCGGGCCCGCGGTGGGCCAAGGCGTCGTTCATGTCCTCGAGCAAGGGCCTCGAGGGCGCGCCGAAGAAGCCAGCGATGCCGCACACCCTCCGGACGATGGGCGCGGATTCTTCGAAACTGCTGAGAAACGAGGGTGGGGATTACCCGGGGTCGGTGCCCGCGCCCGCGCTCCGGAGCCGCGCCGGGTTCAGCGAGAGCGCCAGCGGGATCATCGCGACCGAGATCGCGACGAGGATCCAGACGACGGCGTGGAAGTTGCCGGTCGCGTCGCGCACCACCCCGAGCACGACCGGCGAGAGCGCCGCCAGCGTGTAGCCGATCAGGAGCATGAACGCCGCGATCGAGGCGGCGTCCGCGCCGTCGCTGGCGACGTCGACCGGGAGCGTCAGCGCGAGCGGGAAGTAGGCGCCGATCCCGAGACCGAGGAAGGCGGTTGCGATGAGGGTCACGGCGGATCCGGGCGCCTCGCCGGGCGTCAGCGCGACGATGAGCGCACCCGCCACCGAGAGCAGCGCCGCGAGGGTCAGCTGCGTCCGGCGCGTCCCCACGCGATCCGCGAACGCGGGCACGGCGAGCGTCGACACCAGGCCGATGCCGGTCAGGAGCGCGATCAGGCCACCCGCCTGGCCCGGGCTCCAGCCGCGTTCCACGTACACGCTCCCGAGCCACGTGATGCAGCCGTAGAACAGGATCGACTGCGAGCCGAAAATCGCCCCGAGCAGCCACGCCGCGGGTCGGCGCCACGGCAGCTTCGGCCGCGACGGCGCGACGCGCTCGTGGCCGGCGTCCTTCGGCGCGAGGATGAGCCACGCGACGAGCGAGGCGAAAGCGGCCGCCGCCACGATCGCGAACGCGGCCCGCCAGCCGCCGAAGGCATCGGCGAGCGGCACCGCGACCGCCGCGGTGATGGTTCCACCGATCACGAACCCCACGACGTACGCGCCGGTGCCTGCGGCGGGGTGGTTCGGCAGTCGAGACCGGACGACCATCGACAGGATCGGCCCGACCACCGCCATGCCGACGCCGACCCCGATCGTTGCTCCGAGGACGGTCAGCGTGTCCGGCAGGAAGGCGCGCACGACCCCGAATACCGCGACCAGCGCGACGCAGATGGCGACCCCGAGTCGCGGTCCGATCGACGCCGCGAGCACGGGACCCAGCGGTGCCAGCAGGCCCATGCACAGCACGGGGATCGTGCCCAGCAGGCCGGCGACGGCGTGGGACATCCCGAGCTCGGCCTGCACCTGGCCGACGAGCGGCCCGATGATCAGCGCCTGCGTCCGGAACGCCAGCCCGACGAGGACGAGCGCCGCGACGACCGCGACCCAGCTCCGGTCGGTTGTCTCCCGGGTCATCCGCCGGCTCGGAGGCGAGCGCCGATCCGGGCCGCCGCCGTGCGCACGGCGGCGGCGATTCGCGCCTCCTCGCCGGGGGGCGGGAATCGGTACGTAGGCCCGTGGACGTGCACGGCGGCGACGATCTCGGCGCGCGCATCCGCGATCGGCGCGGCGACGGAGCTGATCCCGACGGCGTACTCGTCCTGGACCCAGGCGTGGCCGTCGCGGCGGACGTCCCGGAGCCGCTCCAGCAGCGCGCCGGCGTCGGTCAGGGTGCGCGGCGTGAACGCCTCGAGCGGCTCGGCGAGGTACCGGGCGAGCATCGGCGCCGGCAGCTGGGCCAGGAAGACCTGGCCGGAGGACACGGCGTGGAGCGGGATCCGCGTCCCCGTCCAGTCACGGACGGTGACCTCGTTCGGGTTCGGCGGCTCGATCTGGTCGACGTATTGGACGGTCCAGCCGTCGCGGATCGAGACGCCGGCTGCCTCGCCGAGCTCGGCTGCGAGGCCGGCGATCGTCGGGCGGGCGATCGAGACGATGTCCCAGGTCTCGCTCAGCCCGGATGCAATTGCGAGCAGGTCCGGCCCGAGCCGGTAGCGTCGCTCGCCGGGCACCTGCTCGACGGCACCCTCGGATGCGAGCGCCGAGAGAAGGCGAGCCGCGGTGGATTTCGGGATGTGGGACGCGACCGCGACGTCACTGACGCCGAGTGGCCCATTCCCGAGCGCGCGGAGCACGGCAAAGGCGCGTCGGAGGCTCTGCACGCCGATCGTCCGGCTGGACATGGGACCCTCGCGTAGGTATCGTGACGGCTCCGGCGTTCCATGATACGGCATCGTTCCACGATGCGGAAAGAGGCAGGCGGAATGGTCCCCGACGCGGGAGACAACCAGGGCGGCGAGGCGTTCGACCTCTCGACCCTCGCCGACGACGAGCTCGTCGAGCAGATGCACAACGACCTGTACGACGGCATGGCCCCGGAGATCACCGAGGGCACCAACCTCCTGCTCGGCCGCGGCTGGGGACCGGACAAGGTGCTCAACGACGCGCTCGTCGAGGGCATGCGCATCGTCGGCATCGACTTCCGCGACGG
>DHWF01000042.1:0-65884 GCA_002413045.1 Chloroflexi bacterium UBA5189 | reverse complement strand
GAGGGCGCCGGCTTCGAGGTCTTCGACCTGGGCATCAACACCGACGCGGACAAGTTCATGGCCGCGCTCGAGCTCCACAAGCCGGACATCCTGGGCATGTCCGCGCTACTCACGACGACGATGCCGTACATGAAGGTCGTCGTCGCCGAGCTCGTGAAGCGCGGCATCCGGGACGACTACATCGTGCTCGTCGGTGGCGCGCCGCTGAACGAGGAGTTTGGCAAGGCCGTCGGCGCCGACGCGTACTGCCGCGACGCCGCGATCGCCGTCGAGACGGCGCGATCCCTGGTCCTGGAACGCCGTGCCCGGGTCGCCTGAGCCCAGTTCCACCATGCGGAACGATGAGATGGCGGCTCGCCGACCGCTCGTGATCGGTTGTGGGGCGCTCGCCAATGAGCTGGTGGAGCTGACACGGCGGGCCGGCCTGCCCGCGATGGATCTCACGTGCCTCCCGGCGTCGCTGCACAACCGGCCGGAGCGGATCCCAGGTGCCGTCGCGGCGCGCATCCGGCGTGCCCGTGCCGAAGGCTACGACCGCATCTTCGTCGCCTACGCCGACTGCGGAACCGGCGGCCTGCTCGACCGAGTGCTCGAGGACGAGGACGTCGCCCGCCTCGATGGCGCCCACTGCTACGAGGTCTACGCCGGCCGCGCCGCGTTCGCCGCCCTCGCCGACGAGGATCCGGGGACCTTCTACCTCACAGACTTCCTGGCCCGGAACTTCGACCGGCTCGTGATCCGTGGTCTCGGCCTGGACCGGCACCCCGAGCTGCTGCCGACGTACTTCGGCAACTACCGCCGGGTCGTCTACCTCGCGCAGACCGACAACGCGGAGCTCACCGCCAGGGCCGAGGCTGGCGCGCGACGGCTCGGGCTCACGTTCGAGCGGCGTCTCGTCGGGCTCGGCGAGCTGGCGCCAGCGGTTGCCGCGTTCGGGCGGGCAGCGTGATGGCGCAGCTCATCACGATCTGGTGGCGCGACATCCCGATGCAGGTGATCGCGCGCGAGGGCCGGCGCAGCGCGAAGCGGGTGCTCGACAAGCGCTTCCAGTTCGCGGTCGACAAGGCCGCCATGAACTCCGGCAAGAAGTCGTACGGCGACTACATCGAGGAGATGCGCCGCGCCGAGCGCGAATGCGGCCCAGAGCTCGAGGTCGAGGCGGACGCCGAGATGGCCCGTCTCGAGTCGGCGTATTCGAAGGAGGTCCTGCACGGCCTGATCGCCTCGGGCGGCGTGGGAGCGCGGCTGTGACGCGCCTCGCCGTGACGCACACGACGCTGAGCTCCGCGACGCGCGAGGTCGTCATTGGCTTCGATCGCCCGTTCACGATCATCGGCGAGCGCATCAACCCGACCGGCCGGAAGCTGCTCGCCGAGGAGATGAAAGGCGGCGACTTCAGCCGGGTGGAACGCGACGCCGTCGCCCAGGTCGAGGCCGGCGCCCACATGCTCGATGTGAACGCGGGCATCCCGCTCGCCGACGAGCCGGGGATCCTCGCCCGGACGATCCAGCTGGTGCAGTCGCTGGTCGACGTGCCGCTGTCGATCGACAGCTCGATCGTCGAGGCGCTCGAGGCCGGCCTCGCGGTCTACATCGGCAAGCCGCTCGTGAACTCCGTGACCGGCGAGGAGGAGCGCATGGAGCGCGTCCTGCCGCTGATCCGCAAGTACGGCGCCGCAGTCGTCGCGATCTCGAACGACGACACCGGCATCTCCGAGGACCCCGACGTCCGCTTCGAGGTGGCGCGCCGCATCGTGGAACGCGCGGCGGACCACGGGATCCCGCGCGAGGACGTGATCGTGGACCCGCTCGTCATGCCCATCGGGGCCATGGCGACGGCCGGTCAGCAGGTCTTCCGGCTGGTGCGTCGTCTGCGTGAGGAGCTCGGTGTCAACACGACCTGCGGGGCATCGAACGTGAGCTTCGGCATGCCGGATCGCGAGCGCATCAACGCCGCGTTCCTGCCGATGGCGATCGCCAGCGGCCTGACGTCCGCGATCACGAACCCGCTCGCCGCCGAGGTCAAGGCGGCGATCATGGCCGCCGACGTCCTGATGGGCAACGACCAGGACGCCGCGCGCTGGATCCGGGCGCATCGCGATGCGGCGGCCGCCGAGCAGGCCGCGGCGCTCAGGCCTGCGGCGAAGGCGCATTCGCCGGAGCTCGTGGCCCTTCCCGGCGGCGTGTCCGGCGGCGAGCCCGGTCCGCTCCCGGGCAACCGACCGCGAATCAATCGCCGGGCCCTCGCCGCCGCCGCGGCCATGCGGGACGCCGGCCAGCGCGGATGAGCGCCAGCGAGGCGGGCGCGCAGGTCATCTTCACGCCGTCCGGGCGGCGCGGTCGGTTCGAACCGGGCACGACCGTCCTCGATGCCGCCCGAACCCTTGGCGTCGACCTTGATTCCGTGTGCGGTGGTCGAGGCCTGTGCGGGCGCTGCCAGGTCGTCCCTGCCGAAGGTTCATATCCGAAGCACGGCATCGAATCGAGTGACGCGCACCTCTCGCCGCGCGGTGCGGACGAGGACGAGTTTGATCGCCTGCGCGGGCTGGCGGCGGGACGACGGCTCGGCTGCCGGGCGCAGATCCATGGCGACGTCCTCGTGGACATCCCGCCGGAGAGCCAGGTCCATCGGATGGTCGTCCGCAAGGGCGTGCCGGTCCGCGACTTCGTCATCGACCCGGTCATCCGGCTGTACGAGGTCGAGATCGAGCGGCCGGACCTCGCCAAGCCCGGTGGCGACCTCGCCCGGATCTTCGCCGCGCTCGAGGCGGAATGGGGACTCACCGGCCTGGAGGCCGACCTCGAGGTCATCCGCGCGCTGCAGCCCGCGCTCGAGGCGGGCGCGTACCGGATCACGGTCGCGGTCCACGACCGACGCTCGATCATCGCGGTGTGGCCGGGGCTGCACGATCGCGCGCTCGGTGTCGCGCTCGACGTCGGTTCGACGACGATCGCCGGCCACCTTGCGAACCTCGCCGACGGCGAGGTCCTCGCCTCCGATGGCGTGATGAACCCGCAGATCCGGTTCGGCGAGGACCTGATGAGCCGCGTCTCCTACGCGATGATGCACGAGGGGGGAGCGGCCGCGATGACGCGGGCCGTCCGAGACGCCATCGCCAGCCTCGTGACCGGCCTCGCCGCGCGGGCCGGCATCGACGTCGAGGAGATCCTCGAGCTCACGATCGTGGGCAATCCGATCATGCATCACCTCCTGCTCGGCATCGACCCGGTGCCGTTGGGGTCGGCGCCGTTCGCGCTGGCGACGGACGCGGCGGTCCGCACGACGGCGCGCGAGCTCGAGATCCCGGCGCACCCGGGCGCGCGGGTGTATGTCCTGCCGTGCATCGCGGGGCACGTGGGCGCAGATGCCGCCGGCGCGATCCTCGCCGAGACGCCGTACCGCTCGGACGAGGTCACGCTGCTCGTGGACGTGGGGACGAACGCCGAGATCGTGCTCGGCTCGCGGGAGCGGCTGCTCGCCGCCTCCTCGCCGACCGGTCCGGCCTTCGAGGGCGCCCAGATCTCCAGCGGCCAGCGGGCGGCGCCCGGGGCGATCGAACGCGTGCGGATCGACAGGGGGAGTCTCGAGCCGCGCTTCCGTGTCATCGGCTCCAGCCGGTGGTCGGACGAGACGGGCTTCGCGGCATCCACCCGCCGGACCGGCGTGACGGGCATCTGCGGCTCCGGCATCGTCGAGGTGCTCGCGGAGCTGTTCCTTGCCGGCGTCATCACCGCCGACGGCACGATCGACGGGCGGCTTGCCGGTCGGTCGCCGCGGATCGTCGCCGATGGGCGGACGTTCGCCTACCTGCTCAACGCCGGCCGACCTGGCGCGGATCTCGGGGACGGTGAGGTTGGTCCCGCGTCGCCGCGGATCACGATCACCCAGAACGACGTGCGCGCGATCCAGCTCGCGAAGGCGGCGCTGTACGCGGGAGCGAGACTCTTGATGGACCATCTTGGCGTGGAGACCGTGGACCGCGTGAAGCTGGCCGGCGCATTCGGCAGCCAGATCGATCCGCTCTACGCGCTGGTGCTCGGCCTCGTGCCGGACGCGCCGCTCGACTATGTCGCAGCGGCAGGAAATGCCGCGGGCACCGGGGCGCTCATCGCGCTCCTCTCCCGCGAGGCGCGCCACGAGATCGAGCGCGTCGTCCGGACCGTGGAGAAGATCGAGACCGCGGTCGAGCCGCGCTTCCAGGAGCACTTCGTCGACGCCATGGCGATTCCCCACGCCACGGCTCCATCGCCGAATCTCGCCTCCGTGGTTGACCTGCCGGCACGCCCCGGCGCGGCCGACCCGGGCGACGAGCCGGCACAACGGCGTGACGTCTCGTCGTCTCGCCCCCCGAACCGACGCCGCGGCGTGACCCAACCGATTGGAGGCGATCGATGATCGACAGCCCGCGCGAAGGAAGCGCTCGGCAGAGCGGCGGGCGCGCGGCACGGCATGCGCATCGAGCCGCGCTGGCCCATGCCCACGGGGCGCCGTTCCTCACCCGATCGCTCAAGCCATACGAGGTCCTCGACGAGGAGGGCCTGTCGCTGATCGAGCACAACGCCGACACGATCCTCGAGGAGGTCGGGATCATCTTCCGGGGCGACCCGGAGTCGCTCACGACCCTGAAGGACGCCGGCGCCGATGTCGTCGGCGAGCTCGTGAAGTTCCCCCGCGGCATGTGCCGCCAGATCATCCAGGCAACCGCGCCCAAGATCTTCACCCAGCACGCCCGCAACCCCGAGCGGACCGTCCAGCTCGGCGATCCGTACACCGTCCTGGCTCCCAACTACGGGAGCCCGTTCGTGCGCGACCTCGACAACGGCCGGCGCTACGGGACCCTCGAGGACTTCCGCAACTTCGTGAAGCTGGCGTACATGACGCCGCACCTCCACCACTCGGGCGGGACGGTCTGCGAGCCGGTCGACATCCCGGTCAACAAGCGCCACCTCGACATGGTCTATTCGCACATCCGCTACAGCGACAAGCCGTTCATGGGCTCGGTCACGCATCCGGATCGGGCGCGCGATACCGTCGAGCTGGCGAAGATCGCGTTCAGCGACCGCGGCCCCGACTACCTCGACGACCACACGGTGGTCCTCAGCCTGATCAACGCGAACTCGCCACTCGTGTGGGACGCGACGATGCTCGGCGTCGCCCGCGTCTACGCGCAGGCGAACCAGGCGACGCTGATCACGCCGTTCATCCTCGCCGGCGCGATGTCGCCGGTCACGGTCGCGGGCACCGCGGCGCAGACGCTGGCGGAGGCGCTCGCGGGCATGGCATTCGTCCAGCTCGTGCGGCCTGGCGCGCCGGTGATCCTCGGCTCGTTCGCGTCATCGATTTCGATGCAGTCGGGCGCGCCCACCTTCGGGACCCCCGAGCCGGCGCTCGTCCTGTACATCATGGCCGCGCTCGCGCGGCGACTCGGCGTGCCGTTCCGCTCCGGCGGCAACCTGTGCGCCGCCAAGACCGCCGATGCGCAGGCCGCCTACGAGAGCGCCGCGACGTTCATCCCGACCATCCTCGCCGGGACCAACTTCGTCCTCCACGCTGCCGGCTGGCTCGAGGGCGGCCTCTCGATCGGGTACGAGAAGTTCATCCTCGACCTCGACCAGTGCGGGATGGCCGGCGTGTTCGTGAAGGGCGTCGACCTGTCAGAGAACGGCCAGGCGCTCGACGCGATCCGCGAGAACGGCCCGGGCATGCACTTCCTCGGCAACTCGCACACCCTCGCCAACTTCGAGAACGCCTTCTACCGCTCGGCGACCGCTGACAACAACTCGTTCGAGCAGTGGCTCGAGGACGGCGCGCTCGAATCGCCGCAGCGGGCGAACAAGATCTGGAAGACGATGCTCGCCGAGTACGAGGCGCCCCCGATCGACCCGGGCATCGACGAAGCACTCCTCGAGTACGTCGCCCAGCGCAAGGCCGCCTTCCCCGACTCGGACGTCTAAGGCAGCACCGGGTGGCGCTCTCGGCGGCCGAGCGGGCCGGCCTCGCGCGGGTCCTGGCGGATCCGACGTTCGAGATCATCCCGCTCAAGAACGCCCGTGAGCAGGCGGCTGCCCTCCCGCGTGGCGCCACCGTGTCCGTGACCGCGTCGCCGGGCAAGGGCATCGAGGCGACCGTCGACCTGACGATCGAGCTCGAGCGGGCCGGCCTGCGCGCGATTCCGCACCTGTCGGCCCGGATGATCCGTGACCGCGCGCACCTCTCGGAGCTGCTGAGCCGCCTTGCCGATGCCGGCATCGACCGCGCTTTCGTCGTCGGTGGCGACGCGGAGGAGCCCGGCGAGTTCCTCGATGGCCTGTCGCTGCTCCGCGCCATGGCCGATGTCGACAAGCTGCCGACCGAGCTCGGCTGCCCCTGCTACCCGCAGGGCCACCCCGACATCCCGGATGCGCCGCTCGAGCAGGCGCTCCGTGACAAGGCACCGTTCGTCCGCTACATGACGACGCAGCTCTGCTTCGACCCGCAGACGATCGAGCGCTTCGTCGTCGCGCGCCGCGCCGAGGGCAACACGCTCCAGGTGAAGATCGGGCTGCCGGGCGTTGCGGAGATCCCGAAGCTCCTCTCGATCAGCGCCCGCATCGGCGTGAAGGACGCGAGCAAGTTCATCCTCAAGAACGCCCGGTTCGTCGGCGCGCTCCTGCGCTCCGGCGGCGTCTACCGTCCCACGGCACTCGTCGAGAAGCTGGCTCCGGTGATCGCCGATCCGGCTGCGAACGTCCTTGGCTTCCATGTATACACGTTCAACAACGTGCCCGCGACGGTCGAGTGGCGCGACGAGCTCGCGGCGGAGGTCAGTGCGTGAGCAAATCAGAGGAGTGCTGAACGCAGAAGGGCCGCCGAGCTGTGCTCGGCGGCCCTTGTGCCCGGCTTTGCGTGCCGGTGCTCAGGGCACCCGCGTCCAGGGCTTGACCAGCGTGGGTGTTGGACCCCCGCCGATCGATTCGTCGCGCGTGAACGTCAACGTGTTCTTGAAGATGCTCCACCGATAGGCGAAGTCTTCGCCGGTTTGATCGATGTGCAGATAGACGGCATTACCGATCACGGTGAACGTGCCGGAGCCGGTCCCGTGTTCGAAGCTGTTGCTCTGAGTCGACGTGAACCTGCCTTGGCCGAACGTCATCGTGAAGTCGCCCCAGTTGCCGTCGTTGATCTCACCGCTGTCCATGAGCAGTGGCGATGCGACCAGGTCCGCCTTCGTGAAGCTCGTCTTCCAGGTTCCGTCGAGCGGGGTCGGCCCGGTGTTCGATGACGGGCTCGGCGCTGTCTTCGGACAGGGCGCGACCACGTCCGGTACGTCCGTCTCACCTCGAAGCGCCAGGATGGCGTCGATCGTCGCCTTGGTGGCCGGGTCCTTGCTCATCTCGTCGATGACCGGCTGGAGCCGCGCACGAAATGCGTCGAGTGCAGGCTGCGACACTGTGGTGATCGCGAGGTTCCGGGCGCACACGATGCCCTTCGCCTCCGCGGCGCTTCCGGACAAGCTCGCCGCCGAAGTCACGGCGATCTCCTTGGCTGCCGCTCGGAGGTATCCCTGCTGGTCCGTGCTGAGGCTGTCGAACCACTTCGCATTGGCGAAGATGATGTTCGGTCGCGCCCAGAACACGAGATTGCCGGTAAACGACGTGGCGCCCTCGTCATAACCGTTGCCGGCTACGCCTGGCAGCCCTATCTCGATGCCGTCGAGCCCCGACACGTTTACCGAGGAGGCCGGGATTGCGACCATCGTCGCGCCGAGTGCCTTCATCGTCATCTCGGTCACGTGCGAGGGTCGCGCCCCGATGCGGGCTCCCTGAAAGTCCGTGACCTCCGCCAGATTACGGGTGACTCCGAGGGCCTGGCGGAGCTCGCCTTGGACGTATCCGAGCCCGACGACCCCAATGGATCGCGGGCCTTCGAGGAGCTTTTGTGCCCAATCGCTCGTCAGGACCTTCGCCTCGAGGTTGAAGCTGTCGATGAGCATCGGAGCCTGGAGGCCTGCGAAGCTGTTTACGCCGGCGGTGTCGAAGCCGCGAGCGCCGATATAGCCGAGCTCGGCCTTGCCGTCGGCTACCGCCTTGACGAGGTCAGCCTCATTGTTCAGGTCGTCGTGTTGCCAGTCGCCCGTGACCGTGACGTCGATCGAGCCTGCGGACAGCTTCGAGACCGCGCTGGCGAAATCCAGCTCGTACTGCGGACCAGTGACGGTGAGGAGCGTTCCCTTGACGTGCGAGTTCGGCTGCACGGGGATCTTTGGTCCTGCGCCGGTCTGGGCCGGCACGGCCCCGCTGCAGCCAGCGATTGCCACCGAGACGAGGATCGCCGCGCCGAATGCCAGTGAACGTTTCCGGTCCATCGAAGTGGACCTCCTGCACGGGTTTTGACGAACCGAGACTGGCTCACGGCGGGTCGGGATTCATCAATGCCGGCCCTCGATGTTCACCCGGCGCGTTCAGGGTAGGCCCTCGGTCCAGCATCCAAAATGAGGGCTGGCACTGATGTGCGCGTCGCGGAGCGTGCGAGGATGGTCCCGTGCGCAGCATCGTGGTCGTCGACGACTACCAGCCATTCCGGCTGGCCGTCCGCGAGATGCTCGAGCGCGATGGGTTTCAGGTGATCGGCGACGCGGCCGACAGGCAGGGCGCGATCGAGTCCGTACGCAGGCTTCGTCCCGACGTCGTCCTGCTTGACGTCCACCTGCCAGGCGACGACGGATTCGCGATCTGCGAGCAGCTGCAGCAGTTCCTCCCGACGCCAGCGGTCATTCTCACGTCGAGTCACGACGTCGCGTCCTTTCGGCGACGGCTCCGCACGAGCCGCGCTCGGGGCTTCATCGGCAAGGCGGATCTGACGACGGCGGGCCTGATCGAGCTGTTGGAATCGGGCTCGTCGTGACGGCCCGCTGGCTCGTCCTTCCCGCAGCCGTCGCGCTCGGAATCGCGGCGGAAACGGGCTGGCCGGCCGGCACGACGCCGAGCCTGATCGCCGGCGATCTGGGCGTCGGGTGGTTGCTCCTCGGCGGCGGGGCGGCGCTCTGGCTGAGCGGGCGCGGGACCCGAATGGGGGTCCTCCTGATGCTCACCGGAGCGGCGTGGTTCATCGCCACGTTCCAGGCACCGGCGGCATTCCTGTACTGCGGCCCCCTGGTCCACGTCCTCTTCGCCCGCCCGACGGGCAGGCTCGCCGGGCGGCGGGGGCGCGTCGTGGTCGTCGGAACCTACGTCCTGTCGGCGTCGGGGATGGTCAACGTGCTGGACGGCGCCCTGCTGTTCGGCGCGCTCATCGCGGCTGCCGGCGTCGCCGGGATCATCGAGAGCGCGCGCCGTCGGACAGGCCCGGCAACGCTCACCTACGCGTTTGCGGTGGTCGCGGGCGGGGTGCTCGGTGGCGCGAGCCTCGCCAGAATCATGGGTTCACCACTCGACGACGCAGGTCTGCTTGCCTACGACGCTGCGCTTGCCGGGGTCGCGCTCGGCATCGTCGCCGAGGTCATCTGGCGGGCGTCGCCGCACAGCGTCCTCGCAGGCTTCGTGGTCGATCTCGGTGGGGGAGCGGACGCGGGCATGCTCCGTGATCGGCTTGCCACTGCCATCGGTGATCCCTCCCTGTCCTTGGGCTATGCCGTTGCGGGCGAGACCGAGGCCTGGGTCGACGATACCGGCCGCGCAGTGGTCCCCCCGCCTCCAGATGCCGATCGTGTCGTGACGCGGATGGCCGTCGCGGGTCGCGAGCTTGGCTTCGTGGCCCATGACCCGGCCTTCGTCGCAGATCCGCGGCTCTTCGGTTTGATCGCCGCCGCCGCCGGTCTCGCCATCTCCAATTCGGCGATGCAAGCGGAGATCCGGGGGCGGGTCGACGAGCTCGAGGCATCCCGCGGGCGGCTCGTACAGGCCGCCGACGCGCAGGGGCGGCGGCTCGAAGCAGCGCTGGAGAACGGTGTCGACGTCCGGCTTGCGCACGTCGCCGAGCTGCTCGCCCTCGCCAAGGCTGCGCGGCCGGACGACGCACCCCTCGGGGCCCTGCAGAGCGAGCTTGCGGCGGCGCGGCTTCGCCTGCGCGACTTCTCGCGCGGTGTCTACCCGGCGACACTGAGCGCCGGTGGCCTCGTCGCTGCGATCGCTGACCTCGCGGCGCGGTCCCCGGTTGCGACCGCCACGATCAGTGCCGGGATCGGCCGACACGATCCGGCCGTCGAATCGACGCTGTACTTCGTGTGCTCCGAGGCACTCGCGAACATCGCGCGGCACGCCGGCGCCCAGCATGCCTCGGTCGAGCTCCGCCAGGACCGTGGGGGACTCGTGCTCCGGATCGAGGATGACGGGTCCGGTGGTGCAAATCCGGCGGCCGGCTCCGGGCTGCGCGGTCTTGCGGATCGTGTCGAGGCCCTCGGCGGGAGCCTGGTGGTCGGCGACCGTCTCGTCGGCGGTACATCGGTGGTCGCCACCATCCCATGGTCCCGCCAGCTGCACGGCCTCCGTGAGGCCGTTGCGTGATCCTCCCGAAGCGCTGGGGAACACGTCGGCTGGAACGGTTTCGGGGCGGCCTCGCCGGCCGGGCCGAGCTGCTGCTCATCGGTACGATCGCCGGGGCAGTAGGCGTCGTTTCGCTCCGCACGTCCGCCGCATCTGACCTCTCGTACTTGACCGAATCGGCGCTGACCGCCGGCCTAGGCCTGGCCGCCGGCTGGGGTCTGGTCATGGTCGGACTGGAAACGGTCCGCCGACGTCGTCGGCAGCGCTTCGGCTATCTCCTCGTCGCCGCGGGACTGGCATGGTTCCTGCCAGAGTGGTCGGACCCCTCGGTCGGCCAGCCGGTCGCGTTCACCGTCGGGCTCCTTTTCGTGTGGCTGTATCCCGCAGTCATCGGTGGGGCGCTGTTCGTGATCGCCAGCAGCCGTATCCCGGGAAGGCTGCGACGGATGCCCGCGCTCGGCTATGGCATCTTCGTGATCGGCTTGGGGATCATCCCCACGATGGGGTTCGATCCTCGCGCCGCAGGCTGTTCGTGTCCGGCCAACCTGCTCAGCGTTGGCGGGGTGTCTGGCTTCGCCGATGCGGCGGCCACGTACGCCGCCCTGCTCGCGGCGAGCTGGGCACTCGGCACGGCGATCGTCCTCGGCTACGCCCTGGCTCGATCGGCGCCGGCGAGCCGCCGGATCCTGGGACCGATCCTCGCGCCCGGGATCCTTTTCTTCGTCGTGGTCGCCGTGGCTCTCGCACGGACGATCGTCGAGGTGGTTCCGCCCACCGATGCGACCCAGCGCGTCCTCAGGCTCGCGCAGGCGGTGTCGATGGTTCTCGTGGCTCTCGGGGTCGCTGCCGAATGGCTTCGCGCCCGGCGTGCGAGGACCGATCTGGCCAGGGTCGTCGCGGACCTCGCCGGGTCGCCGCCGATCGGCGGCCTCCGCGATCACCTCGCGTCGATCACGGGCGACGCCGAGCTTCGCCTCGTCTATCCGGTTCGAGGTGGCGACGTCTTCGTCGACAGCCAAGGGCGTCCGATCGAGTTGCAGCCCGGCCCGCTGAGGACCGCGACCCCCATCGTCAGGGAGGGCCAGGTGGTTGCCGTGGTCGAGCATGCGATGCAGGTGCTCCAGGATCCCGACGAAGTCGACGAGGTCGTCGCGGCCGCCCGTCTCGGCCTCGAGCACGAACGGCTGCAGGCCAATGCCCGCGCCGAGCTCGCCGCTTTGCGCGCGGCACGGCGCCGTATCGTCGACGCGGGCGACGCGCACCGGAGGCTGCTGGAACGGGACCTGCATGACGGCGCGCAGCAGCAGCTCATCGCGCTGTCGATCGGCCTAAGGTTCGTCGAGCAGGTTGGCGACACCGCGTGGCTGGACGAGGCGGCCGCAGAGTTGCGGCGGGCGCTCGAGGACCTGCGGGAGGTCGCCCATGGGATCTACCCGGCAGTGCTGGGCGATGAGGGCTTCGCGGCGGCCGTCGACGCCCTTGCCGAAGGCTCGCCCGTCCCGATCTCCATCCCCGAGATGGTCCAGGAGCGCTTCGACGCCACCGCGGAGGTGGCGGCGTATCACGTTGTCGCGGACGTCGTTCGCGCCGGGTGTGGCCCCTTCCGCGTCCGGGCCCGGCGCACGCACGAGCGGTTCACTGTCGAGATCGCGGCGTCGGAGATCCCCGCGGACGTGAGCGACGAGATCGCCGATCGCATCGGAGCCGTCGATGGATCACTCGAACGCCATCGGGACGATGTGTGGTCCACCTTGGTGGCCGAGATTCCGATGCTGGTCCCCGCCTGATGCGCGTCGTCATCGCCGACGACGAGCTGTTGCTGCGCGAAGGCCTCGCACGGCTCCTCTCAGACGCCGGCGTCGAGGTGGTGGGCAAGGTAGCCGCGGGGGACGAGCTGTTGCGGCGGGTGGAGGCGACGCGACCGGATGTCGCGATCGTCGACATCAAGATGCCGCCCACCCATTCCGACGAAGGCCTCATCGCCGCAGATCGGATTCGACAGGCGTACCCCGACATTGCGGTCATGGTGCTCTCCCACTACCTCGAGGCGAGCTACGCCCTGCGCCTGCTCGAACGACACCCGCAGCGAGTGGGCTACCTGTTGAAGGACCGGGTGTCGGACGTCGCGGTGCTCGTGGACGGCCTCCGCCGGATCGTGGATGGCGAATGCGTGCTCGATCCGACCATCGTCGCGCGACTCATGCATCGACCGCGCGATCCCGACCCGCTTTCCGAGCTCACCGAACGCGAGCGCGAAGTCCTCGCGTCGATCGCGGAAGGGCGATCCAATCGCGGGATCGGCGCGGTGCTGTCTCTGAGCCCGAAGACCGTGGAGTCGCACATCCGGCAGATCTTCATGAAGCTCGATATCGACGAGCAGACCGATGTGCACCGACGGGTGCTCGCGGTGCTCGCCTATCTCCGCCGTCGGGACTGAGGTCGCGGCGTACACGTCGGGGTCGACGCGCGGCCGGCGCGACTGCCAACATGGGGAGCTGCGATGACCCTCCCCACCGGCCCCGCGGTCACATTCCTGTTCACCGACATCGAGGGCTCGACGCGCCTCGAGCGAGCGGTCGGCTCGAGTGACTGGGCGGGCCTCGTCGCGCGGCATGACGCGCTGCTCCGCTCGGCGATCGAGGGCAATGGCGGCGTGGTCGTCAAGACCGAGGGCGACGCGTTCTTCGCGGCGTTCGAGCAGCCGGACGCCGCGGCCGACGGCGCCGTCGCGGCCCAACGCGCGATCGCGGCCGCCGACTGGCCTGCCAGCGCCGTTCCGCACGTTCGAATGGGGCTGCACCTCGGCGAAGGCCGGCTGCGCCACGGGCGGGCCGAGGGCGACCCGGAGGACTACGTCGGCATCGACGTCAACTACGCGGCGCGAATCGCCGCGGCCGGGAACGGCGGCCAGGTCGTCCTCTCGCAGGCGCTGGTCGATGCCCTGACCCAGTCCGGTGCGGCATTCGATGGCGCGGCGGGCGTCTCGCTGACCGACGAGGGGCTCCGCGCGGTCAAGGACTTCGAGGAGCCGCTCCGACTCCATCGGCTCGTCGTTGCGGGCGTCGCCGACGACGATCGCCCGCTCCGAACCCTCGAGCCGCCGAGCAACCTGCCGGCCCAGGTGACCGAGCTCGTGGGACGGGCGGCGGAGGTCGAGCGGCTCAGCGACGTGCTCGCGGGCAACCGGATCGTCACGCTCACCGGGCCGGGCGGGAGCGGCAAGACGCGGCTGGCGCTGGGGGTTGCGCTCGCCGTGCGGGATCGGTTCCCGCACGGGTCGTATTTCGTCGACCTCGCGGCGGTGCGGGATGTCGCACTGCTCGAATCGGCGATCGCGGCGACGCTAGGGCTGCGCGAGTCGGCGAATCGGGCGATGGGCGAGGCGCTCCGCGGCCATCTCCGCGACCGGACCTGCCTGCTCCTCCTCGACAACCTCGAGCAGCTCCTGCCGGACGCCGCCGAGATCGTCGGCGCGCTCGCCCGCGGCGCGTCGGAGCTGCGGCTCCTGATCACGAGCCGGGAGCTGCTGCGGATCGGCGGCGAGCAGGGCCAGCTCGTGCCGCCACTCGAGACCGAGGCCGGCGTGGAGCTGTTCGAGGCGCGCGCCCTGGCCCTCCGGCCGGACCTGCCCCTGACCGACGAAACGGTCCGCGCGATCCGCGCGATCTGCGAGCGACTGAACGGCTTGCCCCTCGCCATCGAGCTCGCGGCGGCGCGGGTGCGGCTGCTGAGCCCGGCGCTCATCCTCGAACGCCTCTCGAGCAGCCTGGACCTGGCGAGCGGCTCGCGTGACCTGCCGGAGCGGCAGCGCACCCTCCGCGGCGCCATCGACTGGAGCCACGAACTGCTGTCAGCGCCGGAGCGGCGGCTCTTCCGCCGCCTTTCGGTGTTCGCCGGAGGGTGGACCGCCGAGATGGCGCTCCAGGTTGCCGATCCCGACGGAACGCTCGGCGTCGACGTGCTCGACGGGCTCGAATCACTCGCCGACAAGAGCCTCGTCCGCATCGCGCCGGCGGGCAGCGGGCCCGGCGCCGTGGACGAGGCCCGCTTCGACATCCACCCGCTCCTCCGTGAGTACGGCCTCGAGCGCCTCGAGGCGAGCGGCGAGCGAGCCGCCACCGAGGCGCGCCACGCCGCCGCGATCGTGACCATGGCCGAGGCGGTCGGCGGGCGCATTTTCGGGACCGGCGGCAACGCGGCGATCGCGAGGATCGACCTGGAGCAGCACAACGTCCGCGCCGCCCTTGACTGGGCGATGACCCATGACGACACCGAGACCGGCCTGCGGCTCATGGGCGCCGTGTGGCGCTGGTTTCAGCAGCGCGGCCGCCTTCGCGAGGGAGCGGCGCTCCTTGCCCGCCTGTTGCTCCAGCCGTGGACGGACGTTCGACTCAGGATCAAGGCACTCGCTGCCGACGGTGGGCTCGCGTACTGGTCCGACGACTTCGAGCGGGCGAAGGTGATCTACGACGAGCGGCTCGCCCTCGCCGAGGGGACGGGCGACCCGGTCCTGATCGCCGACGCGCACTTCGACCTCGGCTTCCTGTCGATGGTCGCCAGTGATCCGATCGGACATCGCGACCACGAGCAGCTCGCGCTCGACCTGTACATCGCGGCCGGGCGCGACGACGGCGCGCTCCAAGCCCGACAGGCCCTCGTGCTTGGGGTGTTCCTTGCGGGCGACTACGTCCGCGCGCGCGACCTCGAGGGCCAGAACGAGGCCGCATTCCGCGCGATCGCGTCGCTCGACCACGTGGCCGACAGCATGACCCTCCAGTCGGCCGTCGAGTTCCAGCTGGGCGATCCGAAGGGATCCTGGGATCGGCTGGTCGCCGGCCTTCGATACTTCGCCGAGAACAACAACGCGAGCGGCCTCGCCCGCGGGATGGGCATGGCGGCGATCGTCCAGCTGACCTATGGCGATGCCGAGTTCGGAACGCGGATCGCCGCGGTCGTCTACGAGCTCATGCGTGCGCGGGGGGTGATGCTGGCGCCGGTGAAGGTGCTCCACCTGCGTGACCCGCGAGAGCTGGCAATCGAGCGCCTCGGTGCGGAGCGGACGGAGCAGCTCCTTTCGGATGCCGCGACGATCCCGATCGCCCAGATGGTCGAGGAGATCCTCGCCGCCTCGCCACCGACGGGCCCGACGGGCGATACTGCCACGTGATGCCGTTTCGCCCGCCCCGATCTGGCGATCCGGCAGGCCTCAGAGCGGCGGCGCACGACCCACGATCGGTGCCATCACGGCGGCGTCCTGTAGCGAGGCGAGTCGTACCTTTGAAACGGAGCGTCCGATGTTTGCGATGAAACAGCACCGACGCAATGCAGCCGGACTGCTGGCGTCGGCCGCGATCCTCCTCGCCGGTTGCGGGCCTGCGGCCAGCCCGCAGTGGACCTACACGCCGCTGACGGTCGACACGTCGACCGCACCGCCTTCAGCTGCCGCCAGCGCCTCGACTGCGCCCGCCTCACTGCCGGCCGACACCGCCTCGCCGGCCGCCAGCGCCTCGTCGCCGGCCGACACCGCTTCGCCGGCGCCAAGCCCCGCCCAGTAGGCGCTTCACAGGTTTGACGGGTAGTAGATAGAGCCGTCGAAAGCTATTGCTGGCGGACCATCCTCGAACCTAAGGAACGGAAATGACCAAGGAACGTGATCTCGCTGCGACAGAGAGCCTTGTCCCTTCTGCGGTACGAACAGAAGAACTGGCGCGGATCAGCAAAGACCTTGCCGAGGCAAACACGCTAACAAGTAACGACCTTGCCGAGGCAAACCTCCTGCTGGCAACGACGACTCGAGCGTCTGCCGAGTTGTTGGCGAAGACAACCCAGGCATCGGCCGAGCTCTTAGCCAAGATCACCCAGGAGTCTGCCGATCAGATTCGCGAGAGCAATGAAGTCTCGACGAAGATGATCAATCGCTTGACGATCATTCTGGTTGTGGTCGGCCTCGTCCAGATAGCAGTGACAGCAATCGCGGTCTTCGCTCGCTAGCACCTCAGCAGACCGCCGAGGGCCTACGGGGTAGTCGCGGGGCGCGGGCGGCATCAACGTCGAACCGCGAGCCTCAGGCGCAGATACGTGGGTGGGCAGCTGGGTGGGCGGACTTCGCATCGGTCATGCCCGCCGAGACGAAGGTTGCCAGAACCTGGAGCTTCGGGACCGTGCCGTGCGGCCCCTCGGAGGTTTGGAGGAAGACTTCCTCGGTGTGGGCTGCGAACGCGTCATTCATGTCGAGGATGTGCCGATCAACCTCGACGATCTGGTACTTGAACAGGTAGTTGTCGCTCGTGTAGATCTCGACCACGTCGCCGAGCAGCGCTCGTCCGTTGTTAACCAGTGACGCGGACAGGAGTGGTAGGAACATGCCAACCCTGCCGTGCGCGTAGATGTAGGTCGCGCGGCCCTGACCCGGCTGCCCGAGCTGCGGCTCGTAGAGGGCGACATCGCAGAGGGGGAACAGCCCGTTCGTCTGGAGCACGATCGGGAGGTCGATCGCCAGCGCAGGGATCACGATGCGTGTTGCGACGCGGTCGGACGGGAAGCTCGGCGTGGGCGCAACCGTCTCGGGCGCGACAGTCTGCTCCAGGGCGGGCGATTCCTGGCCGGCGGTTGCCGAGTTCGTCGGGGCTGGAAGCGATGTCGGCGCTGCCGCCTGACACGCCGTGAGCAGGAGGGCTAAGCCAGACACTGCGAGCGCGCGAAACACGGTCGTTACCAGTTGGTGCTCTGAACGAGCAATGACCACCTGGTCAATGGTGCTTCGCGCGCTCCGATCAGCGCTGGTCCTTCGCTCGCGCCCGCGTTCGGTTCACAGCAAGGAATGCGACGAGGAAGACCCCGGCGAAGAACAGTGGGCTCGGGACGGAACCCGGCGTGTCGCTCGAAAGCAAGGTATCCGTGGCCGGTGGCGTGGTTCCGCCGCCGCCCTTGAAGCACGTCGAGCTCGTGATCCTGTCATTGATCAAGCTCACCAGGCCATTCCGGGCCAACGCGCGACCGTGCACCGTGACCCCGCTCTTCACCGTGATCGATGTCAGGGCCAGGATCGTTCCGACGAAGGTCGAACCCGATCCGAGGGTCGCGGAGCTCGTGACCTGCCAGAAGACGTTGCATGAGCTCGCCCCGTTGATCAGCTTCACCGAGCTCGACGATGCGGTAACGAGCGCCGACGTGGCCTGGAAGATCCAGACCGAGTTCGGGTCGTTCTTGCCATCGAGCGTCAGGGTGCCGGTGAGACCGAGAACCACCCCGCCAGCGTTGTAGACGCCCGGGGCAAGGGTCAGCCCACCGAGCGTCCCATGCGTCGCCGTGACCGGCCGCCCGGCGGCGTCCGTATACGCGGTGGTCAGGTCGGTCTGGGCCTGCAGTGCGACGGCGTCTGCCTTGTGGATCGTGCCATGCACGATGCCCGGCGGGAATCCGGTCACCGCGGCGGCTGGCGAGATGCCGACGTTGCCGTTGATGACGGTCGCTCCGGTGCTCGCAATGCTGGGGGTGCCAGCAAGCACCGCGAAGGGCGCGGCCGTGCCGAGTCCGACGGTGGCTGGACCGGTCGCGGCTGCGAGCTGGACGGCTCCCAGCATCGCGATCATTGCGATGGTGCCCGCGGAAAGGAGCAGACGCGCGCTCCGGAATCGTGTCGTGGTCATGGCGATCGCCTCAAGGTCCTATCCGAAGTCAGCGTTCGGTCGGCCTTCAGTGTCTGAGCCTGATACCGGCCCGTCATGACCTCTCGTCATGCAGCTGGTGACGATGGTGCGCGGGGGATCGCGCCACCGACGGATGGTGTCGGATCACCGCGGCCGGCATGCGATTCCTTGCCGGCCGCGGCCGTTGATAGGGCGACGTGGCTCGAGACCCGTTATCGCCGAGAGCTCGCGGCAACTTCGGACCGCTCTACCTACTACCCTGTCGCAGGTTTGACGCCCCCGGAGGGCCTTCGTACACTCAATCCCGACCATATCGCTAGGGATTGAGGACGGACTGCTGAGCTCGCTCGAAACGCCGACAACCGCCGCCCACCGGCCAGCGTTCCATGGCACCGGCGCGGTCGCGTTCAGCACGAAGGGCGAGTACGGGGTTCGGCTCATGGTCCAACTCGGCCGGCACCACGGCACTGGGCCGGCCTCGCTCGCGGAGATCGCGGCCGTCGAGGACATGCCACGGGCGTATCTGGAGCAGCTCGCGTTCGTCTTGCGCGACGCTGGCCTCGTCGTCTCGACGCGCGGCGCCCGCGGCGGGTACGAGCTCGCGCGGCCGCCCGAGGCCATCCACATGAGCGAGATTCTTCGCGCCCTCGAAGGCCCGCTCGCGCCGATGATCTGCGCCACCGACGAACCCGGCCACGACCTGGCCTGCGATCGAACGTCGTCGTGCACCGTCAACCTGCTCTGGGTCCGCGTCCGGGACGCCGTCGCTGGCGCCCTCGACGGCGTGACCCTCGCCGACCTGGTCCCGCAGCGGTTGGTCTCGATCGAGCCCGCGGCCGCCTCGTCGACCGCCAACCCCGAAGGAGCCCTGACCGCATCGTGAGCGACCACACCAACGGGTCGGGCGCCAACGGCGCCGCGGCCAACCCGGACGACCGACTCGTGATCCGTGGCCTGCGCGTCGCGCCGATCGCCTCGCCGGAGCACGAGATCCTGCAGGGCATCGACCTCGAGGTCGGGCCCGGCGAGGTCCACGCGATCATGGGCCCGAACGGTTCCGGGAAGACCACCCTCGCCTACGCGTTGATGGGCCATCCCGCCTACATCGTGAAGGGCGGCTCGGTCACCTGGCGCGGCCGCGACATCCTCAAGCTGAGCGCCGACAAGCGCGCCCGGCTCGGCATGTTCCTCGCCTTCCAGTACCCGACCGCGATCCCCGGCCTGTCGGTCGCGAGCTTCATCCGGAGCGCGCTCAACGCGAAGCTCCAGGGCATCGACAAGAACCCCGACATCGACCCGACGGACACCATCAAGGGCGGCGTCTCGATGATGGACTTCCGGAAGAAGATGCGGGCCAAGCTCGCCCTGCTGAAGATGGACGAGGCGTTCGCCGCACGGTACGTGAACGAGGGCTTCTCCGGCGGCGAGAAGAAGCGCCTCGAGATGCTCCAGATGGCGATGCTGGAGCCGCAGATGGCGATCCTCGACGAGACCGATTCAGGGCTCGACATCGATGCCCTGCGGGTCGTCGCCGAGGGCGTGAACGCGATGCTCAACCCCGAGCTCGGCGTGCTGCTGATCACGCACTACCAGCGCCTGCTCAACTACATCACCCCGGACGTCGTGCACGTCCTGGCGCAGGGCCGCATCGTCAAGAGCGGTGGCAAGGACCTCGCGCTCCGCCTCGAGAGCGAGGGCTACGGCCCGATCCTGCGCGAGGCCGGGCTGGCCCCTGACGTTCCCGACGAGGCCCTGCTCGTTCCGATGGGCCCGGACCTCGGCGAGCCGGCTGCCGTATGACCGTCACCGTGCCGCCGCCGACCACCGCCACCGAGACGGCATCGTCGGCCGACTTCGGCGGCCGGATCGTCGAAGGTCGGCTCGTCCCGGAGGTTGTCCGGCGCGACTTCCCGATCCTCGCCACGAAGTCGCACGGGCACCCGCTGGTGTTCCTCGACTCGGCGTCGACGAGCCAGAAGCCGACCGCGGTCATCGATGCCCTCGACGAGTTCTACCGCGAGTACAACGCGAACGTCCACCGCGGGATCTACGAGATCGGCGAGCGCTCGACCGCGGCATACGAGGCGGCGCGCGCCTCGGTGGCGCGATTCATCAATGCCCCGTCGAGCAGCGAGGTGGTCTTCACCCGCAACGCGACCGAGGCGATCAACCTCGTCGCGTACTCGTGGGGCCGCAGGAACATCGACCGCGGCGACGCGATCATCCTCACCGAGATGGAGCACCACGCGAACCTCGTCCCATGGCAGCTTCTCGCCCAGGAGCGCGACGGCGACCTCGAGTTCATCCCGATCACCGACGACGGCATCCTCCGCCTCGACGTGTTCGAGGTGCTCCTGCGTCTGAAGCCGAAGCTCGTGGCGTTCACCCACGTCTCCAACACGCTGGGCACGATCAACCCGGTCGTCGAGATGACGCGGATGGCGCACGAGGCGGGTGCGCTGGTCCTGATCGACGGCGCGCAGGCCGTGCCGCACGTGCCGGTCGACGTGCAGGCGATCGGCGCCGACTTCTACGCCTTCAGCGGCCACAAGATGCTGGCCCCGACCGGCTCCGGTGCGCTATGGGCGCGCCGTGAGCTGCTCGAGGCGATGCCGCCGTTCATGGCCGGCGGCGACATGATCCGCGAGGTCCACCTCCGCCGATCCGAGTGGAACTCGATCCCGTGGAAGTTCGAGGCGGGCACGCCGGACATCGCGGCGGGCATTGGGCTGGGGGCGGCGGCGGAATACCTGATGTGTCTCGGGATGGGTCACGTCCGCGAGCACGAGCGCGAGCTGCTTGTCTACGCATTCGAGGCGCTCGGCCGGGCACACCCGGACCTGGAGCTGTACGGCCCGCTCGATGCCGACCTTCGCGGCGGCGTCATCCCGTTCAACGTGCCGGGCGTCCACCCGCACGACGTCGCGCAGGTGCTGGACCGATCCGGCGTCGCCGTCCGCGCCGGCCACCACTGCACGATGCCGCTCCACGAGCGGTTGGAGCTCGCGGCCACCGCCCGCGCCAGCTTCAACGTCTACACGACGACCGCCGACATCGACGCCCTCGTCGCCGGCATCACCGAGGTCAAGCGGATCTTCGGCTAGATTCGCGCTCTCGACAGGCTCGAGCTGGTACCGCGTCGACGCTTGTCGTCGACGACGAGGGTGTGATGGACCTCTTTGGACCGCGCGAACGCGCTGGGGTCGAGTACTGGTTCTGGAAGTTCACCATCGGCGATCTGGCCTTCCTGGTCGACTTCATCGTGCGTCGATCGACGGGCCTGGCGGAGATCCGCGTCAGCCAGTGGCTGCGTGGCGTCGGCCGCGTCGTCCACGTCGAAACGCGCGAGTGGTCAACGACGCCCGATCGCGTGCAGATCGGTGGGAGTGAGCTGACGGCCGGTCGCTCCCTCGGATCGGCCGAGGACATCTCGTGGGACCTTCGCTGGACCGACGGGGACGTGAGCGTGGCCTTGCCACCGGGAATCCTCGCCCGTCTCCAGCCGTTCGACACGACCGTCATCGCATGGCCGAATGCCCGCTTCACCGGCACGGTTCGGGTCGGGAGCGAGCAGTTCCAGCTCGACGACCTTCCGGGGACCTTCTCGCACTACTGGGGCAGGCGACTTGCTGATCGCTGGGTGTGGCTGTCCGCGACATCGTTCGAGGGCGAGCCAGGCCGCCGGTTCGAGGCGATCGTCGCGATCAGGTCACGGTTGTACGGGCGACTGCCGTACCCGATCCCCCTGGGGTTCATCTGGACGACGGATGGGTCGCACCCTGACTTCGTGGTTTCGACCGTCAACGGCATCGTTCGGAGCCGGGCCACCGACGGCGGGTTTTCGATTACTGCCCAGCGGCTCGGCGGTCGCCGCCATCACGTGACGGCGACCTGGGGCCCGACGCCGCCGAACGACATCGGCGACGGGATCACCCAGACCATGCACGCCAGCCTGACGATCGACGGAAAGCGCGCCGTCGACGGCACCGTCGGACTCGAGGCGCGAGGCTAGCCCCGGCGCGCGTCGCGGAGGTCGAGACGGTCGGACGCAGCGGCGATCAAGTCTCGGTCGTGGGTTGCCACGAGGAGGGTCACGTTCGCGCGGTCGAGGCGGGCGAGCATCGCGATGAGCGACGTTGCGCTCGCCCGGTCGAGGGCCGCCGTGGGCTCGTCGAGGATCAACAGCCGTGGGCCGGCGGCAATGGCGCGGGCAATCGCCACGCGGACCCGCTCGCCGCCCGACAGGGTTTCCGGTGACTCGGAGGCGAGATCCGCCAATCCCACCTGGTCGAGGGCATCCCGCGCTCGTTCGAGGCGCGCCGCGGTCGTGTCGCCCGCCCGCCGGATTGCCAGTGCGAGCTCCACGTTCTCCAGCGCGCTGAGGAACGGCACGAGCCGCGGTGCCTGCGGGCAGAACGCGACATCGCGTGCCCGGAACGTGGCCAGCGCCTCGCGATCCAGCCCGGCGAGGTCCGTTCCGAGCGTCAGGACGCGGCCGAACGTCGGGCGATCGAGCCCGGCGATGAGCCGCAGCAGCGTCGATTTGCCTGAGCCCGACGGACCCGTGACGATGTGCAGCCCGCCCGACGCAAACGATGCATCCAGGTCGCGCACCGCGTGGATTGCGGCGGATCCAGATCCGTAGGTGCGCGAGAGCTGCTCCACGACGACCGCCGGCACGGTCCCGGCGGCCGGCTCGACCCGCTCCATCGACGGCGCCGGCGGCGGGAGTGCCGGCGCCCGCCAACCACTCGCATCGATGATCGGCTCGGCCTCGGCGTCCGGTCCGTGCCGTACCGCGATCGCGCGTCCGTCTCGCACGTACACGATTCGGTCCGCCATTCGCTCCACGAGAAGGTCGTGCGTGACCACGATCGCGGTGGCGCCCTCGCGCCGAACCAGCGATTGGAGCAGTGCGACGAGCTCCGCCGCGGTTCGCTCGTCGAGCTCCGCGGTCGGCTCGTCGGCGAGCAGGAACCGCGGCCGGGGCGCCAGCGCCGCTGCGAACGCGACCCGCTGCTGCTCCCCGCCCGAGAGGCGGCTCGGCGTCGCGTCACCGCGATCCCCGAGCCCGACCTGCTCGAGCAGCTCGGTCGCCCGCGCGGAACGCTCTGGATCGCCCCACCCGCGCAGCCGGAGCGGCAGCTCCATCGCGGCCCGCGCGCTGAGATACGGCGACAAGGCGCGCCAATACTGCTGGTCGATCACCCCGACGTCGTTCCGATACCGGACGAGCTCCCGCTCGGTGGAGCGCTCAAGCGCGACGCCGAACGACTCCACGCTCCCGGCCGACGGCCGATCGAGCCCCGCAAGGATCCGGAGCAACGTCGACTTGCCCGAGCCGGACGCTCCGACGACCGCGACAACCTCGCCCGGCCGGACATCGATGTCGAGCCCGCGGAGCGCGGCGACGTCGCCCGCGGCACCCGGGTAGATCCGCATGACCCCGCGCGCGCGGACGACGGCCTCGGTGGGGACGACGGGCTCCGTCATCGAACGCCCGCCCCGAGCGACGATGCCCCGAAATGCCGCCGCGTCAGCGCGAACACCGCAGCCGCGATCACGAGCAGGAGCACCGCCGCGATCCCGACGATCACGTCCCAGGGCGCCACGAGCACGAGGGTCGGCACGGGAACGCCGCCCTCGCCGCCGACCCCAACCGCGGACGCGACGTACCACCCGAGCCCGACACCGAGCACGATCCCCGTGACCGTCCCGATCGCGCACATCGCGACGGTCCGGAGCACCACGAGCGACATCAGTGATCGTGGCGTCGTTCCCTGGGCCTCCAGCTCCCACAGCTCGCCGCGCTCGTCCCGCAGCTCCGACGCGGCCGCCAGCAGCACGCCGAGCAACGACAGGAGCAGTCCCGCGATCGCCCCGATCGCGAGCCCCCACACGATGCCGACCGCGAACGGATCGTTGGCGCGCTCGTCTTCGACGGCCGGCCGGGACACGACGACGAGCTGCGGGAACGGATCGCGACCGAGCGCAGCCACCACCTCGGCCGTTCGGGCGTCGCTCGGTGTCCCGAGCAGCACCTGGTTCGGCATGCCCGTGCCCGGGTCGTGCGCGTTCATCGCCAGCTGCAGCGGCTGCAGGTCGACGACGACGACCCGACCCGGGTCGACGATCGATGGAAACAGCGTGATCAAGCCAACAGGGTGGAGCTGGAGCTTCAAGCTCGGGCCGATCCCGACGTCCAGCACGCCCGCGGCATTGACGTCCGCCGCGAGATCCGGGCTGACGATGGCGGGGAGCACCAGCCCATCGGTCCGAACCGGCGGCCGCACGAACATCCCGCCGGCGCCCGACACGACGAGATGGACAGGTTTGGCCGGGTCGATGAGCTCGGGAAGGCCCCTGACCGTGAGGTCGCCCTGCTGTCGGTGGCCCTGGTTCGGACCGCCGCCACCGGCGTCGCCGCCGTTGCCGGCAAGCAGCCCGAGGACGCGCCAGCCTGCCGGATCGGCCGCCGTGAGATGTGCGAGCTCCGTGTCGGTGAAGATCGGCGCCGAGAGCGTGTGCGCGCCGGGCACGAGATCGCCGAAGTTCAGGTAGCGAACCGCGCCGTCCGCCTCCTCGACCACCGCCAGGAGGTTGATTGCGTCGCCCTGATACGTCACGTCGATCGACACGTCCCGGGCGCCGGCCGCGAGCGGGTGGCTCGCCATCGCCCACGGGCCTGACAGGTCGATTGCTTTGCCGAGCGTCGCCGGATCCTGCGGCGAGAAATCCGGCCGCCAGCCGCGCAGCTTCGTGAGCGAAGCGCCGTCGATGCCGACGAGGGTGAACGTTCGGAGGGTCGCGCTCTCGCCCGGCTGCCGGATCATTGGCTGGACGTCGACGTCGCTGCCGACGGCACCGCCTTCCAGGAGTGGCACCACCTCCGTCCCGAACCGGCCCTGTGCCGAGAGCGTCTGGACCTTGACGTCCATGCCCGCCGCGAACGCCGCCTGGTCCGTGGCGCCGCGGCGCAACGTCGCCGAGTACACCTGCCCGAACACGACCGCGCCGACGCTGAACGCGAGCAGCGTCATCACCGCCGCCGGCCGAAGCGGCTCGCGTGCGACCGAGATCGTCGCCAGCCGCAGGCCGAGCGGCGCGCGGCGCGTGACCCGTGCCAGCCCGCGCAGGAGTGGCGGCAGGAGCACGAGGCTGCCCAGGATCACCGACAACCCGAGCGCCCCGGGCAGCAGCACGGAGGCCGGCGAGGTCGCGTCGGCAGCCAGCTTCGCGGGATCGACGGGCCCGCTGGTCAGCTGTTGCCACAGGAGGATCAGCCCGGCCGGCAGCACTGCCGCGACAACGACCCGTGGTTGGAGCAGCCGCCCCGCCGCCGGGTGAATCCCGAGGACGATGGCGAGCATCGCAAGGCCGACGAGGAGCGCGGACAGGCCGATCGCCGCCGGCTGGAGGAGCGCGAGCCCGAGGACGATGTCGATCGGGTCGCCGTGGCTGCTCGCGAGATACGCGATGGCGCCCGCGGCGGCGAGCTCGCCGACGATCGCCCCGGCGAGGGCCGGGAGGAGCGCCTCGCCGACGACAAACAGCAGGCGCGCTCCGCGGGAAGCGCCGGCCGCCCGCAGCCGGCGATCCTCGAGCGCGACGTCGTTTCGTTCGATTGCGGCCGCGAAGGCGGCGAACGCCAGCAGAACGCCAACGATCAGCGAGCTGATGAACACCAGCCGCCCGATCGCGACCTGCGTTCGATCGTGGACGCGCGCGAGGGTCGCCTCCGGCGTCTGGAGCAGGTATGTGTAGCCGGCCGGCGAGAGGACACGCCGGACTTCGTCGACGCGCGCCGAGAGGTCGGCGAGCGTCCAGCTGTGGACGCGATCTGGGTTGATGGGCGCGAGCCAGAAGCCCGTCCGCGGGACCTGCTGGATCAGGGCCGACTCGTGGAACGTCGTGCGGCCCTCGATCATGAGCGCGAGGCCGTCGGGCTGGATCACGTTGAGCGGCAGGTTCGGCGAGGGCACCGCGACGCCGACGATGTCGATGTGGAGGTCTTCGAAGTCGACCGACGTGCCGACCTCGCCGACACCGTCGGGCAGGGCACTCGGGCTGATGCGGATCGCCTCGCAGGGCGACGTACCCGTACACGGGTTGGGGAGGCGGCCCTGCGTGATCTCGACCCACCCAGCCGCGCCATCGATCGCGAGGATCTGGAACGGGTCGCGCGGGGGCTGGTACATGCGCACCGCGACGATCGGCTCGGTGACGTCGAGGACGGGCTTCAGGGCGTCGCGCGCGACCTGCTCCGATTCGGCATCGCCGAAGCCGTCCTGGGTATACCGATTGATGCCGATGAGGCGATCAGGCGGCGCCAGGTCCGAAAGCGCACGACGGGTCGCCAGGTCCTCCGTAACGACACCGACGCCGAGCAACGAGCCGAGGACGACGATCGAGCCCGCGACCGACAGCGCGACGAGGGCCGCGGCGCTCCTCCGGCGACGCGCCCGCGCACCCACCAGCCGAGCGATCGCCCAGGCGGCGCGCGCCCACCCGATCGGCGAACGCCGGCGCGGTGCGGCGCCGGTTCCGTTGGGCGTCGCGCGATGGGCAGTCGGGTCCAGGTCCAGGGCGTCCTCCTCCGCCGCAAGGGTACGTTCGACGCGCCGTCGATCTTGCGGCGCAATCCCAAGGCCGCCGGTGGGGATTTCGCCACTCGGCGCTAGAATGCGTGAGCCCAATGGACGATCTGTACCGCGACTACATCCTCGAGCACTATCGCCGCCCCCATAACTTCGGGGTGCTGGACGACGCGACGAGCTCCCACGAGGGGGCCAACCCACTGTGTGGCGACCGGATCACGCTGCAGCTGCGCGTCAACGATGGGGTCATCGATGCGGTGGGCTTCACCGGTCGCGGCTGCGCGATCAGCCAGGCGTCCGCGTCGCTCCTGACCGACGAGATCAAGGGCAAAGGCGTGGATACCGCCGCCGCCATGCAGGCAACGGACGTCCTCGACCTGCTCGGCATCGAGATCAGCCCGGCTCGCATGAAGTGCGCGATGCTCTCGCTGGAGACGCTGCAGGCAGCGCTGGAGACCAGCGCCCCATGAGCACCTCCCTCGCCCGAATTCTGGGCTGCTGCAGGTGTCAGTCGCCGGCTCGATAAGCCGGCAGACACGCGACCCGCGCCAACGCGCGGATCGACGCGGGCGCACAGCGTCCCCGACTCCGCACTCGAACCAGGAAGGACCAGATTTCCAATGACACTCCGTTTGGGCGACACCGCCCCCGACTTCTCCGCCACCTCGACCGAGGGCGAGATCCGCTTCCACGATTGGCTCGGCGACAGCTGGGCGATCCTGTTCTCGCACCCGAAGGACTTCACGCCCGTGTGCACGACCGAGCTGGGGGCGGTCGCGCGCCTGAAGCCCGAGTTCGACAAGCGCGGCGTCAAGGTCCTCGGCCTGAGCGTCGACGGCGTCTCCGACCACGAGGGCTGGTCGCGCGACATCGAGGCGACCCAGGGCGTCGCGCTGAACTTCCCGCTCATCGCCGACAAGGACCGCGCGATCGCCACTGCCTACGACATGCTCGACCCGACCGCCGAGGCGACCCAGACGGTCCGTTCGGTGTTCGTAATCGACCCGGCGAAGAAGATCCGGCTGACCCTGACCTACCCGGCGAGCACGGGCCGCGACTTCGGCGAGATCCTCCGCGCCATCGACTCGCTCCAGCTGACCTCGTCCAAGTCGGTCGCCACTCCGGCGAACTGGAGGAAGGGCGACGACGTGATCATCCTCGCGTCGCTCAACGACGAGCAGGCCCGCGAGCGCTTCCCCGACGGCTGGCGTGCGGATCGGCCGTACCTGCGCTACGTTCCCGACCCGTCATGACAGATCCAACCGTCGTCCGCGAAGTCGACGTGCACGCTGCCGACCAGCGGCGTGCGGCCGGCGCGACCCTCATCGACGTGCGCGAGCAGGTCGAATGGGATGCCGGGCACATCCCCGATGCCGTGTTCATTCCGCTCGGCCAGCTCGGCCAGGAGATCGGCGCTGCGGTCCCTGACAAGGCCACCGAGATCATCCTCCAGTGCCGAAGCGGCGCACGATCCGGCCGAGGCACGGCGCTGCTCCAGCAGCTCGGCTACACGAACGTCGTCAACATGGCCGGCGGCATCCTCGCGTGGGAGGCCAATGCCCTGCCCATCGAGGCGCCGGCGACGCTGACCCCCGCCCAGCAGGCGCGCTACAGCCGGCACCTGCTGATCCCCGAAGTGGGGACGAAGGGCCAGGCGAAGCTGCTCGATTCGAAGGTGCTGATCGTCGGCGCAGGCGGGCTCGGCAGCCCGTCGGCGCTGTACCTCGCCGCCGCCGGCGTCGGGACGCTCGGCATCGTCGACTTCGACGTCGTCGAAGCCTCCAACCTCCAGCGTCAGGTCATCCATTCGACCGAGCGGCTCGGCCACAAGAAGGTCGATTCCGCGAGGCAGACCATCGAGGCCCTGAACCCCGATGTGAAGGTCGTCCCGTACGACGAGATGCTCCTTGCGGACAACGTCGAGCGGCTCATCGCCGGTTACGACGTGATCCTCGACGGCACCGACACGTTCGAGACGCGCTACCTGCTCAACGACGCGGCGGTCGCGGCCGGCATCCCGGTCGTCCACGCCTCGGTGTTCCGGTTCGAGGGCCAGCTCACGACCTTCATGCCGTACGTAGGCCCGTGCTATCGCTGCCTGTACCCGACCCCGCCGCCGCCGGAGCTCGCGCCCGGTTGCTCCGTGGCCGGTGTCCTTGGCGTCGTGCCCGGGATCATGGGCCTGCTCCAGGCCAACGAGGTGCTCAAGGTCCTGCTCGGGATCGGCGAGCCGCTCGTGGGCCGGCTGCTCCTGTTCGATGCGCTCGACGGTGCGTTCTCCGAGGTCCGCCTCCAGCGCGACCCGGCCTGCCCGACATGCTCCGACGCGGCTCGCGCCGCGCGCGAGCGGGGCGACTGGGTGGCGCCGGCTGCGTTCGGTTTGGACCAGCCATTCGTCCTCGGCGGCGTTGCCGGGTTCGGCGGGCCGGGCCGATGAGCACCATCCGGCTGCCCCAGGTGCTGCGCGCGCAGGCGGGCGGCGAGCGGGCGATCGAGGTCGAGGGGGCGACGATCGGTGCCGCGGTCCAGGCCCTAGTCGGGCGCCACCCGGCGCTCGAGAGCCAGCTCCTCGCGACCGACGGCCAGCTCCACCGGTTCGTGAACGTCTACCTCAACGGGCGCGACGTGCGCTACCTGAAGGGGCTCGATACGCCGGTCGAGGCGCGCGACGAGATCCGGCTCCTGCCGGCGATCGCCGGCGGCTCGGGAGGCTGAGATGACCGCACCATCGGCGGTGCGGTCAGGCAGGTTCGCGGGCCTCGTCGAGTCGATCGGCGGGACGCCGGTCGTCGAGATCGCCCGCCTGTCGCCGAATCCCGCCGTCCGCCTGTTCGCCAAGCTGGAGGCCGCCAACCCGACCGGCTCGGTGAAGGATCGCGTCGCGCGCGCCCTGGTCGAGGACCTCGAGGCGAGCGGCCGCCTCTCGCCGGATTCGATCCTGCTCGAGGCGACGTCGGGCAACACCGGCATCGCGCTCGCCATGATCGGGCGCCGGAAGGGCTACCGCGTCGCGGTGGTCATGCCGGACAACGTCACCGCCGAGCGGCGCGCCCTCGTGGCGCTGCACGGCGCGGAGGTCATCGATTCGCCGGGCTCGCTCGGGTCGAACGGCGCGATCGCGCTGGCGCGCGACCTCGTGCGGCGCGACCCGCGCTTCGTGATGGCCGACCAGTACGCGAACCCCGCGAACCCGCGCGTCCACGAGGAGACGACCGGCCCCGAAGTGCTCGAGGCGGTCCCGGAGCTGGACGTCTTCGTCGCGGGTCTTGGGACCGGCGGCACGCTCACCGGCGTCGGGCGGTTCCTCCGCCGGGCCAAGCCGGGCGTGCGAATCGTCGCGGCCGAGCCACTTCCCGGCGAGGCCGTCCAGGGCCTCCGCTCGCTCGACGACGGATTCGTGCCCGAGGTCTTCGACCCAACCGTGCTCGACGACCGGTACGTGGTCTCGAATCGCGAGGCGATCGAGACAGCGCGGGAGCTGCTCGAGCGCGAAGGCATCTTCGCCGGGCCGTCGTCCGGCGCGATTCTCGCGGTCGCGGCGCGCGTCGCGAGCACGATGGATGCCGGCACGATCGTCGCGCTCCTGCCCGACGGCGGCTGGAAATACCTCTCCGCCGGGACCTACGACCGCCCGCTCGACGACCTCGAGGATGCGCTCGAAGGCGGCGTCAGCTGGTGGTGAGCGAGGCGGATCCGGATCCGTACTACCCCGGGAGCGGCGGCTCGCCACATCCGGGTCCAGCGTCGGTGACGCTCCCCGCCGCGATCCACGACGGGATCGTCGAGCAGGCCCGGCGCGAGGCGCCCAACGAGGCCTGCGGGATCGTCATCGGCGACCTGCCTGCTGCTGAGGGCGGCGTGGCACTCCGGTGGGCGCCGCTGCGGAACCAGTTCGAGTCGCCGCTTCGCTATGCGATCGAGCCGGAGGATCTCCTCCGTCTCACGATCGAGACCGACGACGCCGACGAGGTGTTCTGGGCGATCGTTCACTCCCACGTCGCGTCGCCGGCGCGCCCGTCGCCGACCGACGTGCGCGAATCCCACTACCCGGAGGCGCTGTACCTCCTCGTCTCGCTGGATCCCGCCGAGGCCGACCCTGCGAGCGGCGCCGCCAGCCTGCGAGCCTGGCGAATCGTCGATGGCGGCGTCCACGAGGTCGAGGTCCACATCGATGGCTGATCGGCTTCGGAGTCGCCTCGGCGGCCGCCCGATCATCGCCCTGGCGCTCCTGGCAGGGCTCGCGGCGGTCGCGATCGCGATGGCGGCGGGCATCGCTCCCGGCCTGTTGGAGACGATCGCCAGGCCCGCCCCCATCGTCCGCGCCGCCCTCGCCGGCGGCTCGATCGTGCTCGGCGGGCGCCTCCTGCTGTCCGCGCTGCGCCGGATCGACAGCTCGGTCCGACGTGACGTGGGCGACGCGGCGGCGACCCGCCTCTCGGACGCGGATCTCGGGATGCTCGTGCGCGGCGTCCGCCTCGTGTTCCTTGCGGCCGCCGCGTTCGCGGCAGCGTCTGGTTGGGTGCTCGGCGAGCCGCTTCCGCTCATCGTCGCGCTCGTGATCGCCGGCGTCGACGTCGTCGAGACGTCCTTCCTGCTGCTCGTCGCGTCGCGAAGGGCCGAGCCCTAGCCGCCCGCCTCCGCCGGCGCGCCGTCCGCGATGACACGGCCGGCATCCAGCCGCACGACTCGGCTGAACGGACCGACCACGAAGCGCGCGTCGTGGCTGATCGCAACGACGGTGCGGCCTTCCGCGGCCAGGCCCGCAACGATTCCCGCGACACGCGTGACCTCGCTCGTGTCGAGCCCCATCGTTGGCTCGTCGAGGACGACGACCGCGGTCCGCATCGCGAGCACGCACGCGAGGGCCAGCAGGCGCCGCCGCGACCCGCCGAGGTCGTACGGGTTGGCGCCGGCTCGATCCTCGAGCCCCACCGCCGCGAGCGCCGCGTCAACCGCGGCTTCGAGCTCGGCACCGCGCAATCCGACGTTGCGCGCCCCGAACGCGACTTCCCGCCGGCACGTGCTCGAGAACAGCTGGCGGTCCGGATCCTGGAACGTCATGCCAACGGTCCGAGCGAGCTCGGCGACCCGTCGGCCGTCGGTCGGGCGCCCGTCGACACGCACCCTGCCCGCGCTCGGGCGGAGGAGCCCGTTCCACAGCCGGATGAGCGTTGACTTCCCGGACCCGTTGCGACCGACGATCGCGACGCGCTCGCCGGCCTCGATCGAAAGGTCGACGCCATCGAGAGCAGTCGTCCCGTCGGGGTAGGTGAAGGCGAGCGCTTCGCAACGGATCACGCGGCGGCCCCCTCTGCCGGCACGATCCGCCCGCCGTCGATCGCGACCAGCCTGGCTCCGAGCGACGCGAGCAGTTGGCGGTCGTGTTCCGCGATGAGCAGCGCCGTGCCGGTGCGCGCCAGCGACGCGAGCGCGTCTTCGACCAAGCGGCGGCCTTCGGGGTCGAGCTCGGCCGTGGGCTCGTCGAGGACGAGATGGCGCGGACGCATGGCGAGGATCGACGCGAGCGCGACGAGCTGCGACTGGCCACCGGATAGCCGGTCCGGCGCACACAGCGCCAGATCCTCGATCCCGAGGGCCGCAAGCGCGCCCCGGACGCGGGCGACGGTATCGTCGACCGGCAGGCCGAGATTGATCGGCCCGATGGCGACCTCCTCGAACACCGTACCGGCGATGCCCGAGCGCTGGCTCGCCGGATCGGCAAATACGATTCCCACCTGGCCCGCGAGCTCGTGCGTCGGCCGGCCGGCCAACGACTCGCCGTCGAGCAAGACCGCGCCGGTGAGCACCCCGCCGATCGAGCCGGGCGCGAGGCCGGCCGCGACGAGGCACAGCGTCGACTTGCCGCCCTCGTTCGGTCCGACGAGCCCGACGATCTCGCCGTCGGCGACGGTCAGGTCGACGCGATCGAGGGCGAGCCGCCGATACCCCGCGTAGCGATAGGAGACCGATCGGAGCTCCAGCACGACAGTCCGTCCGTCAGGGCGCGTGCGAAATAGCGCCGGTCGCGGCCGCGACGACCAGCGCGACGACCGCGACGAGCAGCAGCCACCGGATCGCGCGCTCGGTTGCCGTGTCCGCCGGCGCCCACAGCAGGTGCCTCGGCCCGGGCCGCCCGAAGCCGCGCGCCTCGAGGGCAAGGCTCCGAGCCTCCACGTGGTGCAGCGCACCGACGACGACCGGCCCGGCGAGCGGCAGGATCGATGTCGCCCGGCGGAGGAGCCCTCCCTCGGTGTCGAGGCCGCGCGCCCGCTGGGCCTCGAGCACCTCGCGAGCCCGCTCGACGATCGCGGGCACGGTATCGAGCACGGCGCCGATCGCGAATGCGAGCCGGGGCGAGACCCCGCGCCGCTCGAGGTCCACGACGAACGCGCGCGGCGAGGTCGTGGCTCCGAACAGGATGAGTGCGGCCGCCATCACGAACAGGTGAACGACGACGCGCGCGGCGAAGTCGAGCCCCTCGAGCGTCGCGTCGAATGGCCCTACCCGGAACAGGATCGTGAGGCCCGGCCTCGTGAACACGGACACGAGGCCCACGGCAACGGCAAGCGGCAACGTCACGAGGGCGGCCGTCCTCACCACGCGCCAGACGACCCGTCCTGCGATTGCGCCCGGGAGCACGAGCGCCGCGAAGAGCAGACCCTGCGTCAGGTAGCCGCCGAGGCCCAGCGCGGCGATCGTTGTCGCTGCGGCGAGCGTGGCTTTCGTCAGCGGGTTGTAGCGGTCCCACACCGTCGGTGTCGGCGGTATGAGGCGCGCCAGGAGCTGTGCATCGGGCGCCGAGAGGTCCGCGGCTTCGTCCGCCACTGACGCGATCGGTCAGTCCTCGACCGTGCCAAGCGCCCGCTCACCCTGCGGGAAGCGCGCGGTGAGCCGGCGGGACGTGGACGCAAGCAGCGTGAAGACGATCAGGTAGGTGATCGTCTTGTCGATCGGATCGGAGATCAGGGATTGCTGGCGCACGGCGTCCTCGAGGCTGGATCCAGCCTGCTGGAACGCGGCGACGAGGAAATCCGTGCCAGAACCGGTGACGCCACCGAACACGAGCGCGGCGATGGGCGTCGAGATGAACGCCGAGACGACGCCGCAGACGGCGCCGGCGACGAGGACGTAGACCACTCCGAGGTCCCGGTCGCGCGCGAGGCGCACGAGGAGCACGACGGCGGCCATGATCACGATTGCCAGAAGGACGATCGCCAGCGCGATGAAGAGCGGGTCGCTCGTGTGCAGGAACGCGATCGGGGTGCAGACGCCGTCCGGGGACGCCGCTGCGTTGCCAGGTCCGCAGCCAAGGTCGCGATACGCCGGCAGGATCCCGTACCAGAGCAGGGCGCCGAGAAGCACCGCCCCGGCGACGACCCCTGCGACCAGCATTGCCGGCAGAGTTCGAGGTCGCGGGCGGAACGCCCCCAGGTAGCCGAACAGGCCCGCGAGCAGCCCGATCTCGGTCGCCGTGATCGCAAACGGCCAGGCGTACGGCGACCCGAATGGCGTACTCGCCAGCATGAATGTCCAGGCGAGATTCGAGAGGAGCCCAGTGGCCGCGCCGGCGAGCGGACCGGCAAGCACGCCGACGAGGATGGTCCCGATCGAGTCGAGGTAGATCGGCAGCTTGAGCGCCGATGCCACGGTCTGGCCAAGGACGATGTTGAGCGCGATCGCGAACGGCATCAGCACGATGGTGCGGGTGGTGAACTGGTGCGTGATCGAGTCGAGGCGCCGCGTCTGCAGCCATTCGACCGCCTCGTAGAACAGGAACCCGACGATCAGCGCGAGCGCGAGCACGAGCATGAATTGGTTGGCGCCCGCCGGGACACCGCCGGCCGCGGGTGTCGTGTCGAATGACGACCCGCTCAGGCCGATGAAGACCGTCCCGGCCAGCGCAGCGCCACCAACCAGCACCCTCAGCCAGATCCGGGAAATCACGAGCCTCCTTTTCGCTAGCGTGCCACGCCGGAGCGGGCCTCGGCCAGCCCGCCGACGCGGTCGATGAAGCGCTCCATGAACGCATCGGCGTTCGCGGCGACGGCGACGTCCAGGTTCGAAGGCTGGCCGGTGGTCCCGCGCCAGTCCGCGACGGTCATCGCGTGGGCGAGACCCGGGCCCGTCTCGACGTCGACGAAGACCGGCTGCGTGAACACGAGCGATCGATCCAGCGCCGCGGCAACCGCGAATGGATCGTGGATGAACGCGCCATAGAAGCCGTCGTACTGCTCGTGGAACTCGAAGTAGAAGCGCAGCGCGTCGCCGATGAACCGGAGCACCGGGTTCGCAGCCACCGATCCCGCGAGCCGCAGCGGCTCCGAGGCCATCGCCCCCGCATCTGCAAGCGATGCACCGGCCCGGCGCGCGAGCGCCCCGAGGTGGCCCGGGCGCAGGATCGCGTGCTCGGTCACGTCCAGGCCCATCGCCAGCGGGAGGTCCATCGGCGGGCCGTCGAGGTCCGGCCGCCACGCGGCGAAGACCGCCCGCGCCGCGTCCGGATCGACGTGGAGGTTCCACTCGCTGGTCGGCGTCGTATTGCCGGGTGCCTTGTACGCGCCGCCCATCAGGACGAAGCCTTTGAGCAGGCTCGGGAGCGCGGGTTCCCGCTCCAGCGCGACCGCGAGATTCGTGAGCGGCCCAAGCGTCACGAGCGTGATCTCGCCGGGTCGCGTCCGGGCCAGCTCGACGATCCGGTCGGCGGCCTCGCTATGCTCGAGTGCGCGGCTCGGCTCGGGCAGGCTCGCGTAGCCGAGCCCCGTCGGACCGTGCGTCTCCGGGGTCGTCACCAGCGGCTTGACGAGCGGCTGCTCCCGTCCGAGCACGACCGGTACGTCGCCGCGACCCGCCACCTCCAGCACGGCGCGCGTATTCCACGCGACCCGGCGGGCGTCGACGTTTCCCGCGACGCAGGTGACCGCGAGCAGATCGACCTCGGGCGAGGCGCACGCGTACAGGAGGGCGAGGGCGTCATCGATCCCGGTGTCGACATCGAGGATCAGCGGGATCTGCTCGGGCATCGTGCCCATGCTAGCGATGGCCTGCGCGCGCAAGTCGAACGAGTGCCACGGCGCGCTCCTGCGTCTGCGCGGGAGGGTCCAGCGACGGCCGCTCGTGCCGTGCCGAGCCGGCGGGCCCACGTCGAGCCCGACGCCCGGACCTCGGCGCGCGTCGCGAGCCGGCCCTCGACGAGCTCGAGCCCGAATTCGGCGAAGGCACCCGCCGCTGCGTCGACGACCGACGTCGGCTCGGTCGGCAGTCCATCGAGGCGGTCCTTCGCGGACGCTGCGAGCAGGAGCTCCAGCGAGCCGGCTGGCGCAACCAGTGTCGCGACGCCCGCGGCGACCACCGCATTGGCGCCCACGCAGCCACGGAGCAGGGAGCCCCACGGGAAGCGAACCGTGACGAGGGAGGCGATCCCGGCGAGCTCGGTCGGCGGCGCCTCGGCGGCTGCGAGCAGGAACGCCACGTTCGGGGCGCCGCCCTTCCGCAACGGCCTCGCGGCGCGCCCGGAGACCTCGGCCATGGCGGCCGCGTTGGCGTCGAGTCCGATGGCCAGGGTTCGCGGGTCCGCGGCGGCGGCGAGCACGGCCCGCCCGTCGCCGGTGCCCACGTCAATCGTCACCCGCTCGTGGCGGGCAACGAGATCGGCGACCTAGCCGACGTCCACCTCGACGAGGCGACGCCCGACGACGAAGGTGATCATGGCCGCGAGGATAGGGCCTGCGCTCGATCGAAGCCTGCGTCGAACTCCGCCCGCCATGCACGACGCGTGGACTCGTCGATCCACGCCGCATCCAGCCCGTTCAGCATGCATCCGCGCAGCTGCTCGATCGAGAAGCCGAAGTCGTCCACCATCCTGCGCCACGCACCGCTTGGCGTGACCAGGTGGAAGGCGGGATCGTCGGTGTTGGGGTGGACGCGTAGGCCCATCTCCTGCATCCGACGGATCGGATGGTCGAGCGCCCAGCGTTCGGGCGGCAATGTGCGCAGGTAGTAGCTGTTGGTCGGCACCACGGTGAAGACGACACCAGCTGCGGCGCATCGGCGGGCGTAGTCGGGCGCATCGACGATCGTGTAGCCGTGGTCGATGCGATCGACCTGGAGCTCCTCGACGGCGGTTCGAATGTTGGTCCAGGGCATCCCGAATTCGCCGGCGTGCGCGGTGGTCTTCAGGCCGGCGTTCCGCGCCGCCGCGTAGGCCTCGGCGAAGCGCTCGGGCGGATGGTCGACCTCGTTGTAGTCGATCCCGAGACCGACGACCTCGGGCCGGCGGTGGGCGCGCGCCCAACCGACCATCTCCAGCGCCGCCGCGGGCGAGGCTTCGCGGTCGATCGCCACGACGATCCGACCGATGATCCCGTGGTCGGCCGTTGCGTCGTGGATGGCGCGCACGATCGCGTCCTGCGCGTGGTCGTAGGGGATTCCCGACCGGTGCACGGTCCCCGTTGGGTTCCAGAAGAACTCGGCGTAGCGGACGTTGTGCGCCGCGGCATCCTCGAGGTACTCGTACGTGACGCGGTGCAAGTCGTCCGGCGTGCGGAGCACATTGGCGTCGAGCGTGCGGAGCGCCTTCAGAACCCCGGCGAACCGCCCGACCCGGACGTAGAAGCCGTCGATCTCTTCGTCACTGAGCGGAGCCTTCGCCGCGTGCGCGAGCGCCTTGAACGTCGCCGGGCGAACGGTGCCGAGCAGGTGGCAGTGCAGCTCGACCTTGGGGATGGCCTGGCAGAAGGCCTCGAGATCGAGCGGGCCACCGGGAATCATCGGAACAACGTTGTCAGGAAGCGGCCGCGCCTGCGCGCCCCCGGCGGTGGCAGCGAGCCCTGGTGCACGTCGGCGACGTCAGCCGCGACCCGCTCCGCGAAGGCGGCCGTCAGGGCATGTGCCGCGCGCCGCTCCGCCGACGAGCCCGGTTCGGGCGCCGCCTCGCCGTCCGCGAGCCCGGCCAGGGCCCACGGGTCGAGCGCCGGCAGCACCCGCAGGATCACGCGACGGCCGAAGTAGAGCTCGTCGTTGCCGCCGAGGACCAGTGGCACGATCGGCGCCCGATTGCGCAGCGCGACATACGCCATCCCGCCGCCGAGTCGCCGGAGCTCCCCGGGCTTGGACGCCGGCCCGGTCTCGGGCATGAGCATGAACACGCCGCCTGCGGCGAGCGCCTGTCGCGCGGCCTCGAGGTGGACCTCGACCGTCCTGGGATCGCGCGCGGCCGGGATCGGGATGACGCCGCCGAGGCGGCGGAGCAGGAACCGCCGGAGCGGGGATCGGGCCATCGTCCGGGCGTCGCCGAAGAAGATGAACCTCGGCCGCTCCGGCAGGAGGATCCACGGCACGAACGGGTCGATCCACGTCCGGTGCGGCACCACCGCGGCAATCCAGCCACCGGCCCGCCGTCCGCTCGCCGTCCGCGGGAGGTGCTCGGCGCCCTCGAGCTCCAGGTGCGCACCCAGCAACGCCGCGCACCAGCGCCAGGCGATCCGCAGGGCCCGATACATCACACCGGGTCGCGGTGACGCCGTGCCCTGCAGACCCGGTGCGAGCTCAGGCTCCATGACGATCGAACCATAGGCGGTGGTCCCGGTGGCGGTGCTTCCGGTCGATTTCCTGCTGTACAGTCGGCCCGATGCAGTCTCGGCCTGGTTCCGAGTCGCTCGACGCGGCGGGGCGGCTCCCCAGCCCCACCCCCAAGGGCGATTCCTCGCCACTCGAGGTGGCGCAGCGCCACTCGTTCCATGTCGCGATCGTCGCCGCGATCGGGTTGCTCACCCTCGTCACCGTCCAGCCGCTGCTCCCGGGCGATCGACTGCTGATCAACAACAGCACGCTCGATACCGTCCTGAACACGCTCACCGCGGTCGCCGCGGCAGGCGCCGCGGCGCTCGCGTGGCTCCGCTACAGGATCGAGGACGACGCCTCGGCGATCTTCGAGAGCTCGGCCTTCCTCGTCCTGTGCATGACCCGCGGCCTGATCGTCGCCATCGCCGCGCTCGGCCGACCGGATGCGTTCGGGATGGCCCTCGATGCGCCACAGCAGTGGCCGCTCTACGCGCTGTCGCTGGCCCGGCTGACGTCCGCGCTGCTCCTGGTGCTCGCCACCTCGATCAGCCTCCGACGCCTCCGGACGACACGGGTCCCCGCCCTGGTCGTCGAGGTTGGCCCGCTGGTCTTCCTCCTCGTCGCCTTCATTCTTCTCGCGAACCGCGAGGGATTCCTTGCACCGCTCCTGGGGCCTGCAGGCTTCGCCGCCCTTCGGGGTGACGCCACCGCTGCCGTGGGCATGGAGCCCATCGGCTGGCTCATCCAGGGTGTCGTCGCGGTTGCCTACCTGTTCGCCGCTGCGCGCTACTACCGGATCGCCGAGGAGCGTGGCCTCGCGTACGCGCGGTACCTGACCATCGCTCTGATCGTCGCGGGGTTCAGCCAGATCCTCTGGTCGATGCTCCCGGGCGTCTACCGCCCGGTCGTGACCGGGGATGACCTCCTGCGCGCCGTCTTCTCCGTGATCCTGCTCATCGGCATCGGGGCGCAATTCAGCGGCGACCTCCGAGCCCTGCGCACGGCCAACGCCAGGTTGCGGGCATTGCGCTCCGCCGATGCCGATCGCCTGGCCCTGGAGGCGCGTTCGCGCCTCGCGCGCGAGATCCACGACGGCCTCTCGCAGGATCTCTGGCTCGCCAAGCTGAAGCAGGCCCGGCTGGAACGGATGACGTCCCTGCCCGCCGAGGCGCAGGAGCTGGTCGGCGAGGTTGGCGACGCCGTGACGCGCGCGCTCGACAACGCCCGATCCGTTGTCGAGACGATGCGCGAGGCCGCATCCGGGCGCAACCTCGATGAATCGATCCACCGGGTCGTGACCGAATTCGAGAACGAATCCGGGATCCGAACCGAGGTTCGCGGTCTCGACGCCCTGCCAAGCCTCGCGCCGAACGCGGAGGACGAGCTCCTGCGGATCGTCCGCGAGGCACTCGTCAACGTCGAGCGCCACGCGGACGCGACCGTCGTTCGGATCTCCGTCGAGAGCGCCGACGGTGGGACCGCATTCGAGCTGCACGTCACGGACAACGGTCGAGGGTTCGATCCGGCCGGCGTCGGCGCGGGGGCGTTCGGGCTGCGCGGCATGCGCGAGCGCGCCGAGCTCCTCGGCGGCGTCGTGGACGTGATCAGCCGGCCGACCGATGGCACGACAGTGGCGATCCGCCTGCCCGTGCAGCCATGATCGCTCGAGCGGGCGGTGTGGCGCGCGTGCTCCTGATCGATGACCACCCCCTCGTGCGTGCGGCGGTACGACAGGCGATCTCCGGGTCAGATATCGAGGTCGTCGGCGACGCCGGCGACTGTGCGGAAGCGCTCGAGCTCAGTGAATCGCTGGCGCCGGATCTGATCCTGCTCGACCTCGACCTCCCGGGCCGAAGCGGTCTCGAGTTCCTCCGCGAGATTCGGCCGCGGCTTCCGGACACCCGGATCGTTGTCCTGACCGTCTCCGGCGCGGACCGCGACCTGGTCGAGGCGATCCGGCTCGGCGCCGCGGGCTATCTCACGAAGGACATCACCGGCGATCGGCTGCGCAACCAGGTCCGTGCCGCCCTCCGCGGGGAAATTCCCCTGCCCGGTCCCATCGCCGCCGCTGCGATCAACGACCTCGCTCGCGAGGCGGAGACCCGCTCGGACACCGCGGATCCGCTCGAGACCCTCACGGTGCGCGAGCGGGAAGTGCTCGAGCTGATCGCGGCCGGCGACACCGACCGGGCCGCTGCGGCGAAGCTGGGGATCTCTGCCCGGACCGTCGAGGCACACGTTGGAAGCATTCTTCGGCGCGTCGGGGCGAGCAATCGAGCCGAGGCAGCCCTCCGCTATCGGAGATCAGTCCGGCAGCACGCCGACCCGGCGGGGAACCCGCCCGCCTGACTCGCCGGACATGGAAACGCCCCGGCGGAGACGATCCGACGGGGCGATTCCATCAAACCGGAGGCACCCGGCCATATGGTGCGCAGGCGCTAGACCGAGCCGCCGACCGTGCTCAAGATCTTGGAGACCTGCGTGCCGAGGAAGATCAGGGCGATGATCGCGACGATCGCGATGAGCGCAAGGATCAGGGCGTACTCGGCGAGCCCCTGGCCCTCCTCGTCTCGCTCGGTCAGCTCCGCGAGCCGAATGAGCCACGTTCGCGGGTCGAACACCGACATCCTCACGATCCCCCACTTCCCCGGGATCCTCCCGGGATCGAGGCGAAGATACGTACGTATACGGTAGTACGTCAATGGTACAGACGGGCCATGCGGTGAAGGGTGGGAAGGCTCGCCTACACTGCCGCGAGTGAAGGCCCCCGTGCCACTCCTCCCAATCGGACCGTACGAGCGGCTCGCGGCCGAGGTCCACGAGTGGGACCCGAAGACCGTCGATGTCGCCGCCAAGGTCGCGGCCCTCGTCCACGAGCACCGGCCCGACCTGACGGTCGAGCACATCGGCAGCACATCGGTGCCGGGCCTGCCCGGCAAGGGCATCGTCGACCTGTCGATCGAGGCCTCTCCGGCCGACATCCCGGCGATCGTGCCGATGCTGTACGACCTCGGCTTCGGGCCACAGCCCGGGCCCGACCCGTGGCCGCCGACCCGGCCGATGCCGGTCGGCTCGATGGAGCTGGACGGCACGCTCTACCGGATTCACCTCCACGTGCAGCCCCACGGTGGCGACTACCCGCGCGACATCGCCTTCCGGGACGCGCTCCGGAACGATCCCGAGCTCCGCCGCCAGTACGAGAGCCTCAAGCGCGGCATCACCGACAGCGGCCCGGTCGAGGGGCTGAGGTACACGCACTCGAAGACCGCCTGGATCCTGCAGGTCTACCGCCGGCTCGGATTCGCGCCGCCGCCGATCTCGCCACCGTCGACGATCGGCATCCTCGGCGGCGGGCAGCTGGGGCGGATGCTGGCGCTCGCCGGCCGCGAGCTCGGCTACCGGATCGTCGTCCTGGACCCCGACCCGAACGCGCCCGCGGCGAGCATCGCCGACCGGCTCGAGGTCGCGACATACGACGACGTCGACGCGGCCAAGCGGATGGCCGCCGAGTGCTCCGTGATCACGTACGAGCTTGAGCACGTCGGGCAGGCGGTCGTGTCCGAGCTGGACGACCGGCGACGCCCGATCCGCCCGGGTCCGTACCCGCTCAAGCTGACCGCCGATCGTCTCGCCGAGCGGAAGTTCGTCGAGGCAAATGAGGGCGCGGTCGCGCCGTGGCGGGAGGTCCGCAGCCCGGCCGGGGTCCTGGAGGCCGCCGCTGAGCTCGGCTATCCGGTGCGGGTCAAGGCAGTCCGCGGCGGCTACGACGGCCGGAGCCAGACGAAGCTGGACGCCACCGCCGGGATCGACGCCCTCGACGGGCGGATCGGCTGGCCGGCGCTGCTCGAGCGGGAGCTGGCGTTCGAGGCAGAGCTGTCCGTCGTCGTGGTTCGCAACGTCGACGGCATCAGCCGGTCGTTCCCGCTCGCGCGGAACCGGCACGACAACGGGATCCTCATCGAAAGCGTCGTGCCGGCGGGGGTCTCCGATGCGGTCGCGCGCGCCGCGACGAATCTCGCCGAGAACCTGGCGACGTCGATGGGCCTCGTGGGGACCCTCACCGTCGAGCTGTTCCTGATGCCGGACGGTGCGCTGCTGGTCAACGAGCTCGCACCTCGCGTGCACAACAGCGGCCACTGGTCGATCGAAGGGGCGGTGACCAGCCAGTTCGAGCAGCACCTGCGGGCGATCTGCGGGCTGCCGCTCGGCTCGGTCCAGATGCGGGCGCCGGCGGTCGCGATGGTCAACCTGCTCGGCGAGGGCGCACCCCGCCCCGCGCACCCGACCGGCATCTATGCCGTCCTCGAGCTCCCCGACGTCCACCTCCACCTGTACGACAAGCACACCGTATTCGAGCGCCGGAAGATGGGCCACGTGACCGCGCTCGGGGCGACGACGGACGAGGCCCTCGCCCGCGCCCGCGAGGCCGCCGGGCACATCGGCTGGGCGCCCGCGGCGACGCAGCCGGAGCACTGAGCGCGGTGGCAGGTCCGGGGGCCGGCGCCGCGCCGATCGTCGGCGTCGTCGGCGGCAGCCGCTCCGACTTCCTGGTCCTGGAGCAGGCCACCGCCATGCTCGCGCAGCTCGAGGTCCCGTTCGAGCTCCGGGTCGTGTCGGCGCATCGCAGCCCGGATCACCTGTATCGCTATGCCGAGGAGGCGCCGGGCCGCGGGATCCGCGTGATCATCGCGGGGGCCGGCGGCGCGGCCCACCTGCCGGGCATGCTCGCCGCGAAGACGACCCTGCCGGTGATCGGCATTCCCATGCCGACCAAGCACCTCGACGGCCTCGATTCGCTCCTCTCGATCGTGCAGATGCCGCGCGGGATCCCGGTGGCGACTGTCGCGATCGGCAACGGCGAGAACGCGGCCCTGCTCGCCGTCGAGATCCTGGCCCTCGGCGACACGGCCCTCGCGGACCGACTCGCTGCCTACCGCGCCGACCTGACCCGGATGGTCATGGACGACCCGTCGAATGCCTGACGACGAGATGGACGATGCGCGCTGGGAGCCCGGGATGCCGGTGCTGGATCGGCAGGGAGTCGGCGCGGGGCGGGCGCCGGACCGGATCGCGGAGGCGAAGCCGACGCCGCTGCAGCGGTACTACATCAACCTTTCCGCGATCGCCCTCGTCGCGGGCGCGCTGGGGATCACGGCCGTCGAGGCCGGCACGCCGATCTCGAGCCCGATCGTGAAGCTGTGCGCGCTCATCGCGGCGCCGATCTTCGTCCTCACGACCGCCGACGCGGCCCTCAGGTTCTACCGGAGCGCGTGGGCCTGGATGCCGATCAACCCGGGGCGCGGCCTGTTCCGGCTGACGTGGGTCCTCGCTGCGCTGCTCGGGATCGGGATTGCGGTCGGGGCGGCCAGCCTGATCCTCACCGCGTGACGCAGCCCTCGCCGTCGGGCGGCCGCGGCCTCGACGCGCGATCGACGGATGTGCCGCAGGGCGCCGGCGTGCCGGCCTGGCTTGCCGCCTCGATCACCCATTGCGCCAGCTGCGGCAGCCCCCTCGAGCTACGAACGGTCGAGGGTGAAGAGCGCCCGCGACTCGTGTGCGCCGACAACGGGCACATCACCTACGTCAACCCGCGCCTCGTGTCGACGGCGCTCCCGATCACCGACGCCGGCGAGGTCGTGCTCCTGCGCCGCGGGTTCGAGCCGGGTCGCGGCCTGTGGGCGCAGCCCGGTGGCTTCCTCGAGGTCGACGAGACGCCGAGCGAAGGCGCGATGCGCGAGACGCTGGAGGAGATCGGGCTCGAGGTGGCGATCAGCGACATCGTCGGGCTGTACGCGCGGCTCGAGGCAGCCGTGATCGTGCTCGCCTACGAGGCGACGATCGTCGGCGGCGAGCTCCGGACGACGCCGGAGGCGCTCGAGGTCAGAGCCTTCGCGCCGGCAGACATCCCCTGGCCGGAGATCGCGTTCCGGACGACGTGGTGGGCGCTGGTCGACTGGCTGGCGCGCCGCCACCCAGAGGTCCGGCCGCCAGAGCGTGCGGCAGGTCGCTGACCTCAGCCCGCGGTCTCGGCCCCAATCAACACGCCGCGTCGCACGGTCCCGAGCTCGTTGCCGGACCGGTCGTAGGCGGTGACGACGACCCACAGCTCGCCGATCGGGCGGGGGGTGGGGAGCGCGAGATCGAGGTGGAACGCCGGTGTCGTATCCGGCCGCAGCATCCCGTCGGGGTTCGTGTCGATCTCGACGGCGTCGATCCGATGGAACTTGCCGAGCTCCAGCGCGACCACGATCGAGCTCGCCCGCAGGGCGACCAACCCGTCGACCGGGACGGCCGCGGTGGTGATCGGGCCGTCCCGCCCGGTCGGGGTGCGCAGCGTGACCGGGGCGCGGCCGGTCGCACCCGCGATCGAGCCCATGGCTGGCGGCCGCACTGCCACCGGCTCGACCGTCGCGGCTGGACTCGCGACCGTTGCCGCCGCGAATCGTGGCTGCCCCCCGGCTGGCAGCGGCGTGGCCCGCGACGCACCGGCGAGCCCGATCAGCCCGGCGATGGCGACGGCAGCGACGAACACCGCCAGCCAGGGCGACCGCCGCTTCGGCGCGATTCGCTGCGGCGCGAAGGAGGCGGTCCTGGCCTCGTCGCGCGCCCACCATGGGCGCCTCGGTCGGCTCCCGGTCGCGCGCGCCGCGCACTACGCTCCGTGCCCCGCCGAAGCGACCATCTGGGTCGAGCCGATGACCCGGCCGGAGCCGTCGTAGGCCGTGGCCTGGATCGTCACCGGGCCGGTGAAGTCCGCGGGGACGGCGAGCTCCACGTCGAACCGCATCGTCGGGCCGCCGCGGACTCCGGGGCCGGCCGCGCCGGGGACGCTGACCGACGCCCAGCCGGTGACCGTCCCGCTTGCGTCGCGAAGGGACACGAAGACCCAGGTGACCTTGGCCACGTAGACGTCACCGTGGACGAACATGCCGCTTGGCTGGCGCTGGACCTGCAGCCGGACCTTCTTCGACGCCGGGTCGCTCGTCTGCACGGGCACGATCGGAACGCGAAGGGATCCCACCGTCGGCAGGGGCGCGGCGGTTTCGGCGACGAACGACGGCGCGCTCGTTGCAGCGACGGCGACCGGAGGTACCGCCGGCGGAGGGGTGGACAGCCGGCTCCCGACGGCGATCCCGACCATGCCCATCACGACGGCGGCGATCGCCGCAACCGCGAATGGTGACCAGCGATTGCCACCGCCGACGCGAGCGATCGCGAACTCGGCGCGCTCCGGCTCCCGACCCGGCCGTGGCCCGGGATCCCGACCCGCGTCGCCCGGCCGGTCGGCCGACCCCTTCATCGCAGGTCGATGAAGATGTTCTTCGTCTCGGTGTACAGCTCGATCGCGGACATGCCGAGCTCACGCCCGATGCCCGACATCTTGTAGCCGCCGAACGGCGCCTCGGTGTGCACCGAGCTGTTCGAGTTGACCGACAGCACGCCCGCCTGGATCCCCTTCGCGGTGCGCAGCGCCTTGCCGATGTCGCGGCTCCAGACGGAGCCGGACAGGCCGTACGGCGTGGCGTTCGCGAGCCGGATCGCCTCCGCCTCCGAGTCGAACGGGATGATCGAGACCACCGGGCCGAAGATCTCCTCTTTCGCGATCCGCATGTCGTTGTTCACGCCATCGAAGACCGTCGGTAGGAGATACGCGCCGCCGGCCAGTGCCGGATCATCTGGCGCCTCGCCGCCGACGACGAGGTTCGCGCCCTCGCCGAGGCCGATCTCGATGTAATCCCTGACGCGGTCGCGCTGCTTGGAGCTGACGAGCGTCCCCACTTCGGTCTTGTCGTCCGCCGGGTCACCGACCACGACCTTGCGGGTCGCCGCCGCGAACAGCTCGACGACCTGGTCGTGGGCGGATCGTTCGACCAGGATCCGGCTCCGCGCGCAGCAGTCCTGGCCGCAGTTGTCGAACACCGAATAGGGCGATTCCGCCGCGAAGCGCTCGAGGTCGGCGTCGGCGTAGACCACGTTCGGGCTCTTGCCGCCGAGCTCGAGGCTGATCTTCTTCACGTTGTTCGACGCCAGCCGCATGATCTCCTGGCCGGTGGTCGTCTCGCCGGTGAAGGCGACCTTGCCGATCCCCGGGTGCGCCGCGATGGCCGCGCCGGCGCTGCCGCCGGGACCGGTGACGACGTTGACGACGCCCGGCGGGAAGCCCGCCTCCAGTGCCAGCTCGCCAAGCCGGAGGGCGGTCATCGGCGAGTAGCTCGCCGGCTTCAGGATGCAGGTGTTGCCCGCCGCGAGTGCCGGCCCGAGCTTCCACGAGGCCATGAGCAGCGGGAAGTTCCACGGCACGATCAACCCGACGACGCCGATCGGCTCGCGGAGGGTCAGGTCCAGGCCGGGCTTCGAGACCGGGATCGTCTGGCCGAAGACCTTGTTCGCGGCCCCCGCGTAGTAGTCGAACACCAGGCTGACGCCGACGATCTCGCCACGGGCGCTCGTGATCGGCTTGCCGGTGTTCCGGCTCTCCAGTTGGGCGAGCTCCTCCGTGTGGTCCTTGACCAGCGCTGCGAGCTTCGCCAGCGTGCGGCCGCGCTTGCCCGCGGCCCAGCTGGACCAGCCCTTCGGCGCCTCGAATGCCGCCTGCGCCGCCGCGACGGCCTTGTCGACATCGACCTTGCCACCCTGCGGCGCGGTTGCGATCGACGCCCCGGTCGCGGGGTTGACGACCTCGAACGTCTGGCCGTCGGCAGCGTCGACGCTCTCGCCGCCGATGACCATGCGGAGGACCGTCATCTCAGTGCCGGCGCCGCCGGACATTGTCTGGTCGATCGCCATGGTGCGTCCTCAGGAGTTGGGTCTTGGGTTCGGAAGTTGGCCTGCGATCATACGACGCAGACCGCTCTAGCCCGTTTGGAACAACCGAGCGAGAAGGACGAACAGGACGATCGCCGCGATGAGGGTGATGACCGCCCGCCGCCTCGGGCTGGACTTCCGGGCGAGCGAATCCGCAACCGGCAGGCTCCCGATCGCGAGGATCGCGTAGAGGAAGTGCAACGGTTCGTGCGGACCGCCGCCGGCCAGGAGGATGCCCAGTCCACCGGCACTCGTCACGACGAGGACCAGGATCATCCCCCGGCGTAGCTGCCCGACCCACTGCGCCGGTGCAACGCCTCGCCAGGCTCGGACCGCCGCCTCGATCGCGACGACGGCAACCACGAGCAGCCCAAGCGTCGCCAGCCAAGCGTGGAGCTGCGTGACGATGGTCGCCTCCCTCGTGCTCCTTGGAGTGCGACGCCGTCAGCCGGCCTCGGCCAGGGCGTTCTGGATCACGCCAGCGATCATGACGATCCAGAAGATCCCCATCGCAAGAAACGCCCACCCGCGCTTCCGCCAGTTGAGGGCGGCAGCCGTGCTGTCCGGCTCCTTGGGCCCGCGATCGACGAACGGGATCACCAGGAGGGCGACGAGCAGGACCGTCATCGCGATCAGCGTGCCCCAGATGTCAGGATCGATCCCGAGGTTCGCCGCGATGATGTTCATGCCGCGTGTCCAGCTGATCGGGTAGGTCGGCTTGAAGCCGAGCCCGCCCGGGTCGTCACCGGTACCGAAGAGCGGCGAGGACGGGATCAGTTGCGGGGCCACACCCGGGTCCCGGGGGAACGCGATCGAGATCACCAGCACGACCCCGAGGATGACGAGGCTGAGGAGGATCCACCCCCGGATGTGCTCGGTGAAGACGGCAGTCCGCCCACTGGCGCGGAGCCAGAATGGGGCAGAGATGCCCTTGAACCGGATCAGCAGGTAATGCCAGCCGATGAAGATGGCCAGGCCGATCGGGATGAGCGAGACATGCAGGACGAAGATCTGCGAGAGCTTCTCCGTGGCCGTCGGGATCGACAGGAGCGCGTCGCTGGTGTAGTTGAACGTGCCCGCGAGCCCGAACGCGCCGAGGACCTCGGAGATGTTCCATGGAACGCCGAACCCGACCTCGTCCCAGTGGAGCGCCTCGCCGGTGAGCGAGATGATGAACGTCAGTCCCGCGAGGCCGACGCCGACCAGCCAGAGGCCCTCCTTGCCGCGTCGATAGCCGCCGGTGATGAACACCCGGACCATGTGCAGCATGACGAGCCCGAAGATCAGGTACGAGTTGTAGAAGTGGAAGTTGAGGATCGGTCCCCAGACGGGCTGCGCCAGCAGGCCGGCCACGATGTCATAGGCGCGTCCGGCGTCGGGGACGTACACGAGTGCAATGAGGAATCCAGTCAGCACCTCCAGCCCGAGCGCAATCGCCAGGACGCCGCCGAGGAGGTACCAGATGCTGTTGGTCTCGACGGGGATGAGGTAGTCGCTGACCATCTGGCGGAAGCCAAACTGGTCGCTGAGCTTGGCGAGCCAGCCCTGACCTTTCGCAGGATCCGAGGTCTCGTGGCTCGCTGTCATCGCCCCACCCCTTGCCGAGTCGGCTGGCGGACCGCCGCGGGTCGCCGGCACCGATCTACGAAGTCCAACACCCTCACGAATCGGCCCGCAAGTGCCAATTGGCACGGGTTGTTCGCGTCGGCTTCCGGCGTTCGAGGATACGCCTCGCGGTCGAGGCTGTGCCCTTCAGTGGAGGCCCCGCCGGTTAGAAGTAGTTGACCGTGATCCCGCCGTCGACGACCATCGCGGCCCCGTTCGTCCAGCGCGATTCGTCCGAGGCGAGGTAGATCGCCATGTGGACGATCTCCTCGGGCTTGCCGAAGCGGCCGGTCGGGTTGCGGGCGAGGCGGATGCGCTTCGCCTCCTCGTCCTTCACGAGCCAGTCCATGAGCAACGGCGTCTCGACGGGGCCGGGGCAGATGGCGTTGGTGCGGACGCCCTTCGGCGCGAACTGGACGGCGAGCGACTTCGTGAGCGCGAGGACCGCGCCCTTCGACGCGGTGTAGGCGTCCTGCGGGTTGGAGCAGCCGAGGATGGCCACGAAGCTCGAAATGTTGATCACGGACCCCGAGCCCTGCTCGACCATCTTCGGGATCGCGTACTTGCAGCCGAGGAAGACGCCGCGGACGTTGACCGCCATCACCCGATCCCAGTCCTCGACCGACGTGTCGATGACCGAGTGGTCGGCCTCGGGCATGATCCCGGCGTTGTTGTAAAGAACGTCGACGCGACCGAACGCGGCGATCGTCTCGTCGACCATTCGCTTCGCGTCGGCCTCCTTCGAGACGTCCGCGACGACGGCGATTGCCTTGCCGCCGGCCCTCGTGATGTCGTCGACGACCGATTGCGCGGCCGGCGCCGTCACGTCCGCGACGACGACCTTCGCGCCCTCCGCGGCGAACATGGCCGCCGCGACGCGGCCCATGCCGCTCGCCCCGCCGGTGATGATCGTGACCTTGTCCTGCAGCCGCATCGGTGCGCTCCTCAATTCATGCTGGGGCGCTGATCGTAAGCGCCGGCGGAGGTCTCGACGCAGGCGCCACGCTGGGGCAACGGCGGCAACGAAAGACCCCGGACGGCCTCTCCACGGCCGCCCGGGGTCAGGAGATGTTCGGGTCGATCAGAAGCCGGTTGCCGCGAACCAGCTGCCGCCGGTGCTCGTGAAGAAGACGCTGGGGCCGAAGCAGGGCGACGGCAGGCTGACGACGGCGTCGACCTCTGCGTCACCCGCCCTCGAGAAGGGGACCGTTGCGGTCTCCGCGACGGGAACACCATTGCAACTCACGCGGACCTTGCCGGATGTCGCCGGGTTAAAGCCCAGGGGAATCACGATCAGGCCCTGGACCTCGACGTGGAGCCGGCCGTTCGCGAACAGCGTCGCGCGGCCTTCCTCGATGCTCCACGGCGCGCCGGCGGCGGTCACGCCGTCGATGACCTGGAAGGGCGTTGTCAGGCCGGCCATCGAGGAATCGAAGATCTTCTGTCCGCCGGCCGCGGCGGTTGCCGTCGCGCCGAGGGTGAGCACGCCGAGCAGGGTGAGCGCGAGCGCGAGCCGAATCGTGCGGGTGCGAGTCATGCCTGGTTCCTCCTGGGCCGGCGCCTTGTGCCGGATAGGAGGGAGTACGCCGTTCAGCCCGCACCGGTTCTCGGGGCGCTGGCGCAGCTTCGGGCCCCGCGCGCGCGACTACGCCCTCAACTCGCCCGCGATGCTCACGGGATGAGCAGATTCCTGGCTTCTCGCGCCGTTTGGTCGCGACCAATCCGGACGACCGCCAAAGAATCCCGTCAAGCGAGATCACCTGAGCACGAATCGCTCAGCGGGTGCGCGTCTCCTGAGCCGTCAGAGCAGTCGTTGCCCTCGAAATGGCCCAGGAAGTGCCAGAAATGCTCATGGCGTGAGCATCGAGCGCCACAAGTCGCCGGCGGCTTCGGACCGCCGCCGGCCGCTTCGAACTGCTGCGCTCCGCGCCGCCGCGAACCGTGCCTCAGCCGCGCTCGAGGTAGCGCTCGCGCTCCCAGTCGTGGACGACCGAGTCGTACACGGTCTGCTCGACCCGCGCGGCGTTCAGGTAGTGATCGACGACATCCTGGCCGAAGATCTCGACCGCCGCCTTCGATGCCTCGAGCTCGTCGATCGCCTCGTACAGCGCCCGTGGCATCCGCTCGACGCCCTTCGCGATGTAGCCATTGCCCTTGAACTCGGGGCCGAGTTTGAGCTTGTGCTCGATGCCGTACAACCCCGCGCCGACCATGGCGGCGTAGGTCAGGTACGCGTTCATGTCGCCGCCCGGGAAGCGGTTCTCGATGTGCAGCGCGTTCTCGTGGCCGACGAGCCGGAACCCGGTGGTCCGGTTGTCGCGGCCCCAGACCACGTTCACCGGCGCCCACGACAGCGAGGCATAGCGCTTGTACGAGTTGATGAACGGGGCGATGAACACGGCGAGCTCGCGCGAGAGCGCCATCATCCCGGCCACGAACGAGCTGAACTGGCGGCTCATGCCGTACGGCAGGCCCGCCTTCGGGTCGTAGGTCAGGGGCCGCTCGCCGTCCTTGTCCCAGGTGCTCATGTGGAGATGGCCGGACGAGCCGGTCCAGGTGTGGTCCGGCTTGGCCATGAACGTGATGCCCCAGCCGTTGAGGTACGCGATCTCCTTCGCGCCGTGCTTGAACAGGACGCTCCGGTCGGCCGATTCGAGGACATGGTCGTAGCGGATGTTGACCTCGTGCTGGCCCGGCGCCGCCTCGCCTTTCGAGAACTCGATCGGGACCCGCGCCTCCGTCATGTAGTTGCGCAGGAGCCGGTGGAGCGGCTCGGCCTTCGTCGCCTGGAGGAGGTGGTAGTCCTCGTTGTACGTTCCGAAGCGCTTCGGGACTGCGAAGCCGTTCTCGGCGATCTGGTCCCACGAGTCCTTGAGGACGTAGTACTCGAACTCCGAGCCGGCCTTGACGGTGATCCCGGCCGCCGCGGCCTTCGCGATCTGGCGCTTGAGGATCGTCCGGGGCGAGATCGGAATCTCCTGGTGGGTCTCCTCGTCGATCGTGTCCGACAGGACGATCGCGGTCTTCTCGAGCCAGGGCAGGATCCGCAGCGAGTCCCATACCGGCGAGGCGATCCAGTCGCCGTAGCCGGTCTCCCAGTTCATCAGCCGGAAGCCCTCCGGCGTGTTCATCTCCATGTCCGTGCCGAGGAGGTACGTGCAGAAGTGCGCGCCGTGGTCGATGACGCCGTTCAGGAACGCCTCGCCCTGGACGCGCTTGCCCATGAGCCGGCCCTGCATGTCCGTGATCGCCACGATGATCGTGTCGATCTTGCCCTCGCGGACCCAGCCTTCGAGCTCGGTCAGGGCGAGGTGCTTCGCGGCGCCGTGGCCGTCCGCCGATCCGTGACCCGCCTCGCCCATGACCGGTTCCTCCTTGGCTCGGTTGCCCGTGATGCGACGGGCCGGCGGCGTGCGCCGGCCGGCCCGTCAGCTACTGCACGCGATGTTGATCAGGCGCTGGCGACCTCGCTCGCGGCCTGCGCGAACTCCTTCTCGATCTCGGTCAGCTGCTCGGCCGAACCCTGGACGATCGGCCCCTTGAACCGGGACCTGGCCCAACCGAAGTAGTACACGAGCAGCAGCAGCACGGTGATCACCATGAACGGCCACGAGATGTTGCCGCTCGTCGGGAAGCTGAACAGGGCCATCAGGACCACGATCCAGATGAGCGCCAGCCAGGCGATCGGCTTCGACCACCGTCCGAGGCTCCAGACGCGATGCCCCACCCATTCCTGGGTCGTCGCGCCGAGGAAGATCACGAGCCCGTACGCCGCGTACAGGAAGATCGTGCTGATGGCCGTGACGATCACGATCGCCGTGCCCGTCCCAACGATGAACGCCGCGACGGTGAACAGCCACGAGACGATGCCGATCGTGACCAGGGCGTTCGCTGGCGTCCGGTAGCGATGGGACACCTTCTTCAGCCAGCCGCTGCCCGGCATGCCGTCGTCTCGGGAGAAGGCGAACAGCATTCGCCCGGCGGCCGCGACTGAGGCGAGGCCGCAGAACGCCATGGCGATGGCGATTCCGGCGGAGACGAAGTTGCCGAAGAAGTCGCCCATGTTGTAGACGAGGATCGAAATGACGGCGACGCCGCCGCCGAAGTAATACTGGCTGTAGGTGGTCGCGTCGGTGAGCTGACCCGGGAACAGCGTCGCCAGGCTCGGGGTGTGCAGGGTCAGCGCCATCAGGAAGATGTAGCCGACGACGGCCGACACGGCGACGGACAGGAACACGCCCCAGGCGCTCGAGACCCGCGCCCCGATCGTCTCCTCGGCAACGTGGGCGGACGCGTCGTAGCCCGTATACGTCCAGTTCGCCTGGAGGAGCGAGAAGAAGAACGCGGCGAGCACCGGATACGAGATCGCCGGCCCATAGGTCAGGTGGAAATCGCCGAAGTCGTTGCTCCACGAACCGGCGGTATCGAGGGGGTGAATATCGAACAGGCCAAGGCCGGACTGGTCCGGCTTGCCCGCGATCACGAGCACCGCGGCGACCACGGCAACGATGGCGATGTGCCACCACACGCTCACCTGGTTCAGGAGCGCCACGAGGTTGATCCCGGCGATGTTCATGGCGAGCTGGATGAGGGTCAGGATGCCCATCGTGATGAGCTGGCCGTTCAGGATCCCGGGGATCAGCTCGAACGTGTTGAACGTGCCGCCGAAGAGCTTGTCGATGATGGTGGCGTTGATGAAGCCCGCGGCCGCGTAGTTGATGCCCGCGACGATCGCGAACTGGCCGATGAGGTTCAGCCAGGCGGTCCACCAGCCCCAGTTCTTGTTCTTCATCTTTGACGCCCAGTAGTAGAGCCCGCCGGCCGTCGGATAGGCCGACGCGAGCTCCGCCATCGAGGCGGCGATGAAGAGCACGAAGATCGTGACGAGGGGCCAGCCGAGCGACACGGCAGCCTTGCCCGCCCAGGCGAGCCCGTAGTCATAGAGGATGACCGCGCCGGTCAGGATCGAGATGATCGAGAAGCTGATCGCGAAGTTGCTGAATCCGCCCATCGTGCGCAGCAGCTCCTGCGCATAGCCCAATCCATGCAGGTCCGTGGTGTCCTGCTGGATAGCCTCCTCACGCGTCCGGCCCATTGCGACCTCCCTCCAGAGCGACGCTTCCGCGCACGATTTCGCGCGATCATACGCGTCGTTACCAGCGGGATTCGCACGTTCGGCGCGGCATTGTTAGCGCGGCGCTGCCGGCCCGCCGGGAGCTAGTAGAGGAGCGTCGTTCCCTCGGGAAACTCGAAGTCGAAGGTCGTCGCCGGCAGAGCCGCGTCGGGGTCCAGGTGGACCACCTCGGCCACGCGGGTCACATCGCCGCCGACGGACTCAACGAGCCGAGTGATGAGCCCGTCCAGGCGATCGACGGTGACCTGCACGTGGTAGTCCGGCCGATCGACGTAGCGCTCCACGGCGCGCGGGTGGTCGCACTCGATGACGATGGCCTCGCGGTCCGCGACCCGATCGGTCCCGGAGATCCAGCAGGTGCCCGTCGACAGGACGTTCTGGCAGTAGCCGGCCGGATGCACGAACAGCTCCGGGAGCGTCTCGGCCGGCAGCATCGTGATCGGGTCGTAGACCGTGGACCGGCCGGGGTAGTCCTTCGGATCCAGGCCGCGCACGCGGTTGCGGACCGGCCGGCTGGTCCCGAGCTTATGTGCCGCCGAATACGTTCGGATGATCTCTCCGTCGGAGACCCACAGCTCGTGATGTCCGGCGGCGACCTTGCCGGGCAGCGTCGTCACGACGCGAGCGTGACCCGGGTGCTGGAGGGCGACGTCGATTGCCTCGACGCGCGCACCACGGCCGCCGTATGTGTGCTCCTCGATCCGCATCCTGAGCGTCTCGAACCGTCGCTCCGCGTCGCGCATGAAGGTGAACAGCTCGTCGACCGTCGGCAGGCCGGCGGGCAGTGACACGATCTCCGGGCGCCGCTCGCCGCGGCGAATCGGCACGAGCGCCGCCCGATCCCAGCGTTGGGTCGTCATCCGGCCGATTGTATCGGCGCGACCGGCCGGGAAGGGGAGTGCCGCTGTGGCTCTAGACTCCCCGGCGATGGAGGTCGACGCCCTGCGCTTCCGCGAGGTCATGGGTCGCTTCGCGACGGGCGTCAGCGTCGTGACCACCTTCGAGGGCGAGCGGCCGGCGGGGATCACCGTGAATGCGTTCTCGTCGGTGTCGCTGGAGCCGGCGTTGGTGATGGTTGCGCTCGATCGGCGGCGGTTCATCACGCCGATGGTCCGGAGCGCCGGCAGGTATGCCGTCAACGTTCTCGGCTCGGACCAGCAGGCCCTCTCCGATTGCTTCGCGCACGCGCCCGTGAGCCCCGGGCGGGACGCGTTCTGCGGGGCGCGCTGGCAGCCCGGGCCGACTGGGCTCCCGCTCATCGACGGCGCGATCGCGACGCTGGAGTGCACGATCGTCGAGACGTTCAGCGCGGGCGACCACGACCTGTTCATCGGCCGGGTCGATTCCCTCGAGCAGCGCCGGCACGGCACAGCGCCGCTGCTGTACTACCGACGGCGCTACCTGCGGGTCGAGGAGGGCGTCGACAGCCCAGTCCAGGGCAAGCCGGAGGGCTGAGTTGCCGACCGTCGCGGCGAACGGGCTCGACGTCGGCTACGACGTCCTCGGGGCAGGGCCACCACTGGTGCTGCTGCACGGCGCAACGTCCCTCGGCCGCGAGGACTACGCGGCGCAACTGCCCAACATGACCAAGGCGTTCCTTGTCCACCTGCCGGACGCGCGGGGCCACGGCCGGACGCGCTGGGACGCCGCCAACGGCTTCGAGTACCGCTGGCTCGTCGATGACGTAGCGGCATTCGCCGACGCGCTCGGGCTCGACTCCTTCCACCTCGTCGGGTTCTCGATGGGGGCTACGACCGCGCTCCATTTCGGCGCACGCTTCCCGGAGCGGCTCCGGACGCTCGTCGTGGTCGGGATCACGACGCATCGCGAGCCGCGGGCCAGCGTCGGGCGAGGGCTCATGGACCCGGTCCGAATCCTGGACCGGGATCCCGTGTTCGAGGCGACGCTGGCCCGCCGCCACGACGCGGGGCAGGGCGTGGGCGCATGGCAGCGTCTCCTCCCGGCGATCGCCGCCGACGTCGCCATCCAGCCGCTCCTGGCGCCGGCGGAGCTGCACCGGATCGACTGCCCCGCGATGGTCGTCTGCGGCGATCGCGATCCATTCGTCCCGCCCGAGCACGCGGCGAGCCTCGCACGCCTGCTGCCTCGCGGGCGCCTCTTCGTTGCGCCCGACTGCGGGCACGAGGTGATGTCCAAGCGGCCTGCGCTGTTCAACGAGGCGATGGCCGGCTTCTACCGTTCGACCGAGGACGTCGCCCGGCAGCGCGCTGCGGCTATCGAGGCTCCTGGCAATCCACATGGAGGACCGACATGACCACGCTGCTCGTGCTGTATCGCGCCCCCGAAGGCGGCGCAGAGGCGCTCGCGACGCTCGAGACCCACTACCGGGACGAGCACCTGCCGCTCGTCGCCCAGACACCCGGGCTGCGCTCGACGCGCATCTGGCGCGTCGGCGGCGCGCTCGGCGGCGAGACGGATCTCGCCCTCGCGGCTGCGATGGATTTCGACGATCGGGCGGCGCTCGACGACGGCCTTCGCTCCGACCCGATGCGCGCGGCCGGCAGGATTCTTCGCGAGATCGCGCCGGGCCTCGCGACCTTCCTCGTGCTCGAGGATGCCACGGACCTGCTCGAAGGCAAGGTCGCGGGCTAGGTCCGCGATGGATACTGTCGCGACACCGTGACGACCATCGACGCGCCCGCCCACCCGACCCTGCACGTCCACCTGCCGGCGCTCGGCGCGGACGGGCCGATCGACGGGGTCGCGCTGGTGGTCCTCGATCGCCACGAGGTCCTCAACGCACTGGACTTCGCGCTGATCGCCGCCCTCACGGACGCCCTGGAGTCGCTCGATCGCGACCCGTCGTGTCGTGCGATCGTGATCACCGGCGCCGGCGATCGGGCGTTCGCCGCAGGCGCGGACATCCCGGAGCTCGCCGCGCAGACGCCGACGTCGCTCACGGTCGACGACCACTTCCATCGTTGGGAGCGGATCAAGCGCGTCCGAACGCCGATCATCGCCGCCGTCCGCGGCTTTGCACTGGGCGGTGGCTGCGAGCTGGCGATGACGTGCGACATGATCGTGGCCGGCGAGGACGCCCAGTTCGGGCAGCCGGAAATCAGGCTCGGAGTGATGCCGGGCGCGGGCGGCACGCAGCGGCTCACGCGCGCGATCGGCAAGGCCCGCGCCATGGAGATGATCCTGACCGGCCGGACCATGGGCGCACGGGAGGCCGAGGCACACGGGCTCGTGAGCCAGGTGGTGCCATCGGAGGCCACGGTCCCGGCGGCACTCGAGCTCGCGGCGCGGGTCGCGGCGATGCCCCCGGTCGCGGTGCGGGCCGCGAAGGCCGCGGTGAATCGCGCCGAGGAGCTGTCGCTGGAGGCCGGCCTCGAGTTCGAGCGGCGCAACTTCTACCTGCTCTTCGATACCGAGGACCAGGCCGAGGGGATGGCTGCGTTCACCGAGAAGCGCGCCCCGAAGTGGCAGGGCCGCTGATGTCGATGGAGCGCGGGCCTGACGACGAGCTGATTCCGACCTGGCGAGAGGCGCCGCCAGACATCCACACCCCGATCGACCCGACCGCGCCCGTCAGCGGGCATCAGCCGGCATCGGAGGCGCCGCGGTCCCACAGCGAGGCACCCGAGCACCAGTGGGAGGCCGCCGCGGACCACATCTTCCCTGCGCTCCGACCGGCCGGGATGCACGGCGCCCCGCTCGAGGAGCTCGACGAGGTGCGACTCGCGCACGAGGGCATGAAGAAGCACGCGTTGCCCCTGGTCGACGACGGGCCTGCCAGCCTCTCGGTCGTGTATGTGCTCCGCGAGCCGTCGTTCGACGTCGTCATCAATGCCGACCACCTGCTGACCTGGGGCATCGATGCGCCGACGTTGCGCGACCGCGCGATGTCGAACCTGCGGGCGTGGTCAGCGACGGCACCCTGGACCGACGAGCTGTCGGGCGATCGCCACCTCGTGTCGTCGGATACGGGCAGCGGCGGCGACGCGGCGCGGATCCTGCTCGCGGAGGTGCGGGCGCATCTGGCCGGCCGATGTGGTGGGCCGTCACGCGTCCTCGTCGCGCTGCCGGATCGCGATCTCCTGATCGCCGCATCCCTGCCGCCCGCCGACGACGAGTTCCTGACGCAATTCGAGGGATTCGTGGCCGACCTGATCGAAGGCGCGCACGAGCCGATCGAGCGTGGGCTGTTCGAGCTGGTCGGCGAGGAGCACGAGCTCGTGCGGTTCGAGCGCTGACCATGCCGCCCGGGGATCCGCCGGCCGCCGATGCGACGGTGCTGGTCGATATCGACGCGGAGTCCGGCGTCGCGACGCTGACCCTGAACCGGCCCGACGCGCTGAACGCGTTGACGGTCCCGATGAAGCGGGATCTCCTGGCTGCCTTCCGGCGGGTCGAGCGCGAGCGTGGCGTGCGTGCCGTGATCCTGACCGGCGCCGGCCGGGCGTTCTGCGCCGGCCAGGACCTCCGCGAGCGCCTTCAGCCCGACGCCGCGCCGCTCGGCGTCGAGGTCCGCGAGCGCTACAACCCGATCATCCGCGCGATGCGCGCGCTGCCCAAGCCGATCGTCGGTGCCATCAACGGGGTCGCCGCGGGCGCGGGCGCCTCGCTCGCGATGGCGTGCGACCTGCGCATCGCGTCGGAGACCGCCAGCTTCGCGCTCGCATTCGGGCGTGTCGGGCTGGTGCCGGACAGCGGCGCGACCTGGTTCCTGCCGCGGCTCGTCGGCTCGAGCCGCGCCGCGGAAATCGCGCTGCTCGGCGATTCGGTGAGCGCCGCGGACGCGCTCCGGCTCGGGCTGGTCGGGCGGGTCGTGCCGGGGGATCAGCTGGCGGCGGAGGCGACGGTGCTCGCGACGAGGCTCGCCGCGGGTGCCCCGCGCGCGCTCGCGCTCACGAAGCGGGCGCTCAACGCCGCCTGGGCCCACGACCTCGACGCCGCCCTCGACTACGAGGCGCACCTCCAGGACCTCGCGGGCCGCACGAAGGACCACGCCGAGGGCCTCTCCGCGTTCATGGAGAAGCGGCCCCCGCACTTCACCGGCGAGTAGCCCGGCCGAGCCGAGCCGACGCCCGCCCGCGCCTTGACGCCGGGGTCCCCACCGCCTAGCCTAACGATCGTTAGTTAGGAGGCGCCCCGGCTTGGTCGAGATCTCCCGCCGTCGCGCGATCGAGGACGTTGCGAGCGACCTGTTCCGCGAGCGCGGCTACGCGGCGACGAGCATCCGCGATATCGCGCGAGCGATGTCGTTGCAGGGCGCGAGCCTGTACGCGCACGTGGCCTCGAAGGAAGACGTCCTGTGGGCGATCGTCGATCGCGCGGCCGGTCGCTTCGAGGTCGCCGCAGATGGCGCGGAGCGCGACGCCGAGACCCGCCGGCCCGGCGATCCAGCGGAGGCGCTCGGCGCCCTCACTCGCGCCCACGTTGACGTGCTGACCTCCGACGTCGATGCCGCGGGCGTCTTCGTTCACGAGTGGCGCTCCCTCGATCCGGGGCACCGCGACGCGATCCTCTCGCGCCGCGACGCCTACCAGGCACGGTTCCAGCGGCGCATCGAGGACGGCATCGCGGTCGGCGCGTTCGCGATGACCGACCCGGCCATTGCGACAAGCACGCTCCTGAGCGCGATCAACGGCATCGCTGCGTGGTATGACCCGAACGGACGCCTACCGGCCAACCGGATCGCGGACCACCTGGTCGAGCTGTCGCTGCGGATGGTTGCGAACCCATGACCACCGCGGAGGCCGCCGCGGACTGGGTCGACGCGTGGTCGGAGGGCTGGGCGCGCCATGACCCCGGCGTCATCGCCGCGCGATACGCCCTCGACTGCGTCTTCCGGTCGCTCCCGTTCCGCGCCGCCGGCCGCGGCCGCCAGGCCCCGCTCGACTACGCCCGCCACTCGTTCGAGGAGGAGCAGTCGGCCCGATTTGCGTTCGGCGCGCCCGTCGTCTCCGCGAACGACCGAGCGGCCGTCGAGTACCGCGCCGTCATCAACGCCCGAGACGGCTCGATCACCACGATCGCGGGTGTATCCATGCTCCGCTTCGGCGAGGATGGGCTCGTGACCGAACACCTCGACACCTGGACCGAGGCTGACGGCGACCTCGGCATCGCCATTCGACCGGAGGCAGCCCGATGACCGACCCGCTCGCGCTCGATCCCGTCCTGCCCGTCCGGCAGCGAAGCGAACGCCCCTGGAATGACGACCTGCCGCACGACGAGCGGTACGCGCACTTCGAGGCGCACGTGACCGCCGGCGGCAAGATCGAGGCGACCGACTGGATGCCGGACGAGTACCGAACCGCCGTCCTGCGCTTCGTCGAGATGCACGCCAACAGCGAGCTGATGGGCGTCCTGCCGGAGCGCGAATGGATCATGCGGGCGCCGACACTGCGCCGGAAGCTCGCGCTCACGGCGAAGGTCCAGGACGAGGTCGGGCACGCGCAGCTGCTGTACCGGGTCGCGGAGGATCTGGGCAAGCCCCGCGACGCGATGCTCGACGACCTGATCGCCGGGAAGACCAAGTTCCACAACGTATTCCACTACCCGACGAAGAGCTGGGGCGACGTCGGGATCATCGCGTGGCTGGTGGACGCGGCGGCGATCGTGGCCCAGCAGGCACTTCGCGACTCGTCGTACGCGCCGTACGCGCGGACCATGCAGAAGATCTGCTGGGAGGAGTCCGTCCACATCATGCACGGCCGCGACGTCGTGGTGACGCTGATGACCGGCACCGATTCCCAGCGGGCGCTCGTTCAGGAGGCGCTCGATCGCTGGTGGGGCCCGCTGATGCAGATGCACGGCCCGCGCGGCGACCGCGCGAAGGACCGCGACCTGCATTGGCGGATCAAGGCCAAGACGTCCGAGGAGCTTCGCCAGGAGTTCCTGACCATCTACGTGCCGCGCCTGCTCGAGCTCGGCCTCGTCATCCCGGATCCGAAGCTCGCGCTCGACGACGAGACGAAGACCTGGACCTACACCGAGCCCGATTGGGACGAGCTTCGCTCCGTTGTCACCGGCCACGGCCCCAAGTCGCAGGAGCGACTCGAGTTCCGGCGCCTCAATCGCGAGGACACCCGCTGGGTCCGCGACTCGATCCTCACGCCCGCGCCGGCGGCCGCCGCCTGATGGCCGACCTCGAGGCATACGAAGTGTTCCAACAAGCGAAGGACGGCGACCCGATGCGGCACGGTGGCAACGTGCTCGCCCCGGATCCCGAGCTGGCATTGCACTACGCACGCGAGATGTACTCGCGCCGCAACGAGAGCACGCGGCTGTGGGTGGTGCGGCGCGCCGACATCCAGGTCCTCGAGGATCCCGACCTGCTCGACCCGCCGCTCGATCGGTCATTCAAGAAGCCGGGCGGTTACGTGATGCGCGACAAGCTCGCGGCGGCTCGCGCGCGAGCCGGCACGGAGAAGCCAGCAGCCCGCGCCACTGGGCACGATCGAACCGGCGGCCGCCGAGGCGAGCGGCCATGATCGATCTCGCGCTCGCGCCCGGGTTGCGCACCGCCCTCGCCGAGCTCCTGCTCACGATGGCGGACGACGAGTTCGTCAGCGGCTTCACCGATTCCGAGTGGACCGGGATCGCGCCGCTCCTCGAGGAGGATGTCGCGATCAGCTCGATCTCGCAGGACGAGCTGGGCCACGCCCGCGCCCTGTACCAGCTGCTCGCAACGGTGCTGGCTGACGGCCGCGACGAGGACGCATTGGCCTACGACCGCGAGCCGGACGCATTCCGGCACGCCCGCCTGCTCGACCACCCGCGGGGCGACTGGGCCGACACGATTGCGCGGCGCTTCCTGTACGAGCTCGCGGACGAGGCGCGTCTCGCCTCGATCGGCGACGGCTACCCGCCCCTGACCGAACTCGTCGGCAAGCTACGCCGCGAGGAGCGCTACCACCGGATGCACCTCGTGGCCTGGATCGAGCGCCTTGCCCACGGCGGCACCGAGCCGCGCGAGCGCCTCGTGGCGGCGCTCGCCGCAGTCGGCCCGGACGCCGCGACGGTGTTCACGCCGCTCGCCGATGAGCCTTCGCTGCTCGAAGCTCGGATCCTGACCCGGCCGCTTGCAGCCGCCGAGGCGGCCTGGCGGGCCGACCTGACCGGCATCCTCGTTCCGCTCGGGCTGCCCGTGCCGCCGGCCGTCACCCCGACCACGGATGGGCGGACGGGCCACTCCGACAGCTTCCGGTGGCTGTGGGGCGAGTTCACGTCGGTGCGCCGCTCGGAGGCCGGCGCGACATGGTGATCGCCGCTCCGCCCCGTCCGGGCGCGGGCGCGCGCGCCATCGATGGCGCGACCATCATGGGCGCCCTCAACGAGGTGCCGGATCCGGAGATCCCGGGCGTCTCGATCGTGGAGCTCGGAATGATCGGCGCCGTCGACGTCCGGCCGGACGAGATCGCTGTCGAGCTGCTGCCGACGTTCGTCGGCTGTCCCGCGCTCGAGGTCATCCGCGACGCCATTGCGAATCGCCTCGCCGGCCTCGGCCGCACCGTCCGCGTCGATGTCTCGTTCGCCACCCCGTGGTCCTCGGACCGGATCTCGCCGGCCGGCCGCGAGAAGCTTCGCGCCGCCGGATTCGCGCCGCCCGCACCCGTCCGCCCCGGCCGCCTGCTGCCGATGCTCGACGCAGCCGCCGCTCCCGTCGCATGTCCGTACTGCGGCTCGCTGCGGACGACGCTCGAGAATGCCTTCGGCCCGACCCAGTGCCGATCGATCCGCCACTGCGCGGACTGCCGCCAACCATTCGAGGCGTTCAAGCCGATCTGAGCCGTGTACGGTTCCCGGATGGACGAGCCCAGTCGCGCCCTGGTTGCGGTCGTCGGCGCCGGGACGATGGGCGCCGGGATTGCGCAGGTGGCCCTCGAAGGCGGCTGGCGGGTCGCGCTGTTCGACAGCCAGCCGGGCGCGACCGACCGCGCCCGCGACCGGATCCGGCAGGGCCTCGTCCGACGCGCCGAGAAGGCCGGCGCGAGCCATCCCGCGCCGGGCGATCCATCCTCCATCGCGGCCGGGCAGCTCGCTCGCCTGACGGTCGCGCGGACCGTGGTCGACGTTGCCGAAGGCGCCCAGCTCGTCATCGAGGCGGCCCTCGAGGACCTCGAGCTGAAGCGCCGCCTGTTCCAGGAGCTCGACGACGCCACGCCCGCGGACACGATCCTCGCGACGAACACGAGCGCGCTGTCGGTGACGAAGATCGCCGAGTCCGCGGCTCGGCCGGAGCGGGTCATCGGGCTCCACTTCTTCAACCCGGCGCCGGTCCTGCCGCTCGTCGAGGTCGTCGCCGGGCAGCGGACCGCGCAGTGGGCGGCAGAGCAGGGCGCCCGAATCGTCGAGGGCTGGGGCAAGATCGCGATCCGCTCGACCGACTCGCCCGGCTTCATCGTGAATCGCGTGAACCGGCCATTCACGCTCGAGCCGCTGCGGCTCCTGCGCGCCGGCTCGGGCACGATCGAGACGATCGACCGGGGGCTCGTCGACGCCGGCTTCCCGATGGGCCCGTTCGCGCTCATGGACCTCATCGGGATCGACATCAACCTCGCGGCGGCGCGCGGCCTGTTCGAGGCCTTCGGGCGACCGCCGCGGTTCCGCCCGTCGCCGATCCAGGAGGAGCTCGTCGCGGCGGGGCGGCTCGGGCGGAAGGTCGGCGAGGGGTTCTACCGGTACGTCGACGGGCGGTCGACCGGGCCGGCGGCGCGATTCGCCGGCGCGATTCGGGCGCGACCCGGCGGGCCACCCGTGCTCGATGGCGCGACGATCGCCGAGCGCGTGATCCTCGCGATCGTGAACGAGGCGTTCCGGGCGCTCGGCGACCGCGTCGCGACCGAGGCGGACATCGATCGGGCGATGCAGCTCGGCGCGAACCATCCGTTCGGGCCGTTCGCGTGGGCGAGGCGGACCGGCGTCCACGAGGTCGTGGTCATGCTCGATGCCCTGAGCGACGAGGACGCCGACACGTTCCGGCCGGCGTTGCCCCTCCTCCGCGAGGCGAGAGCGTCAATGTGAGCGGGCGCCTACGATCGGGGCGGACGGCTGCGCTCCAGCCACGAGCATCGAACCGCCGGAGGCACGCGATGACACCAGCACGCATCACTCGCGGCGCGGCCCTGCTCGTCGCCGGCCTCGTCGTCGCCGCGTGTGGTGGGGCCACCGCGTCCAGCGCCCCGGACGCAACCCAGGCGGCGTCCCTCGCTGCTCCTGTGGTCACGGCTGCCGCGACGCCTGCGCCGACCGAGCTCGCGATCCCGTCCTTCGTGCTGCCGTCCTTCCACGGGAACGTCAGCCTCGAACAGCTCATTCCTGCCGAGATCGGCGGCGAGGCGGTCGATACGCAGAGCATGACCGGCCAGGATTACGTCGGCCTGAGCTCCGGCAAGGAGTTGCTCGCGGTCCTGTCGGGTCTGCACAAGCAGCCGTCGGACCTGAGCGTCGCCCTCGGAACCAACACGCAGGTCGTGATCATCGCCGTGCAGGTGAAGGGGGTGCCGGGCAGTCAGCTGGTGAGCGCGTTGATCAGCGGTACCGCTCAATACGCAGACGCGACGATCACGGCGGCGACCATCGGCGGCAAGCAGGTCCAGAAGATCGAGCCGTCGGATGGCTCCGACACCCAGTACCTCTACACGAAGGATGACGTCGTGTTCGGCGTCGGCGGCTCCGGGGTAACGGACGCTGTGCTGAACGAGGCGTTCTCCAAGCTTCCCTGATCGGAGGACCTGCATGACCGCGCGAACCAGCATCCGCGCCTTCGCCCTGATCGCGACCTCGCTCGCCTTCAGCGCGTGCAGCGGTGGCGGCGCAGCGACGACCGCTCCCGCCACCCAGGCCGCGCAGGCCACCGCGGCCCCGGTCACGCCCGCGCCCGTCGCGACCGACGCCGGCGAGCCGTCGTTCGCGCTGCCGTCATTCCACGGCAACGTCGATCTCGAGAAGCTCATCCCGACGTCGATCGGCGGCGAGCCGATCACGACGCTGAGCATGACGGGTGACCAGTTCGTGGGCTCGGGCGCGGATGCCCAGCTGGGAGCGGTCCTCACGGCACTGAACAAGCAGCCATCGGACCTGAGCGTCGCATTCGGCGGCAACTCGACGGTCACGATCATCGCTTTCGAGGTCAACGGGGTCTCGGGCAGCCAGATCCTCGACGCCTTCTACAACGCCTCGAAGGCGACCCTGAACGCGACGATCACCGACGTGACCATCGCCGGCAAGGCTGCCAAGAAGGAAACGCCGACCGATACGACCGAGGATCCGAGCTACATCTACGTCAAGGGCGACGTTGTCTTCTCGATCGCCGGCGCGAGCGGACCGCTCACCGACGCGCAGCTCACGGAGATCTTCCAGAAGCTGCCGTAGCCGCCCGTACAATCGCGTCATGACTCGTGATCCGCGTCGACCGCTGCGCGAGGCGTGGATCGTCGAGGCGGTTCGGACGCCGGTCGGTCGGTATGGCGGCGCGCTCGCATCGGTCCGCCCCGACGACCTCGCTGCGATCGCGATCAAGGCGGTCGTCGAGCGATCGGGGATCGAGCCAGGACTGATCGAGGACGTGATCCTCGGCTGCGCCAACCAGGCGGGCGAGGACAACCGCAACGTCGCGCGCATGGCGCTCCTCCTGGCGGGCCTGCCCGTCGAAGTCGCCGGCCAGACGGTCAACCGGCTGTGCGGCTCGGGCCTCCAGGCGATCAACGCCGCGGCCCACGCGATCGGCGCCGACGACGGCGACGTGTTCGTGGCGGGGGGGGGGGGGGGCGGGGGCCGCGCCCCCCCGTTCGGCGCGCCGAGGACAGTACGGATGGGTACGGCCTCGGCGCGCCGGACCTCCGGGCGTGGCTCCAGCGTCGTCAGCCTTTCGCGGAGCCCGGCTCCGCCGGGCGGGAGCGGGCGGCGGCCAGAGGCGTGATGGCTAGCCCTCAGCCGAGAATCGGGGTGGTCACGTACCCGGGCTCGCAGGACGACCGCGACGCGCTCTGGGCGCTCGCAGCGCTCGACGCCGAGGCGATTCCAGTCTGGCACGAGGAGCACGACCTGCCCGACCTGGACGCAGTCGTCATGCCGGGGGGGTTCTCGTACGGCGACTACCTGCG
>DHWF01000059.1 GCA_002413045.1 Chloroflexi bacterium UBA5189 | reverse complement strand
TGGGTCAGGACGCCGGAGAGGGCCAGGATGATCAGCAGGAACGGGAACGCCAGCACCAGGTCCATGAACCGCCCGATGATCGAGTCGGTCAGGCCCCCGGTGTAGCCGGCGACGATCCCGATGACCGTGCCGAGGAAGACGGTGATCAGGGTGGCGCTGGTCGAGATGACCAGCGAGATCCGGAGGCCGAAGATCAGCTGGGCGAAGATGTCGCGCCCGGTGCCCCACTCGACGCCGAGGATGTGCTGGGGGCTGATCCCGCCGTTCGGGAGCTTCGGCTTGCCGCCGAGGTCGCTGATCGCCGATGAGTCGAGCGTGTACGGGCTGATCTTGAGCGCCGTGAGAACGAACGGCCCGATGATCGCGACCAGGTACATCGCGACGACGATGAAGAGGCAGACCATGGCGACACGGTCGCGGCGGAGGCGCGCCCAGACAATCTGCCGGAGACTACGACCGACCATGCGGGCGAAGAATAGCGACCGCCGCATCCCTGTCAAACCGGGCGCCAGAATCCCGCCCGCCGAGATCAGTCCGGGCAGGGCGTCCAGTCGCCGAGCGCGGGCCGCCAGCGCAGGTTCGGGTTGCGCGCGGCGCCGACCTCGTCGAGGCGGCGCACCGGTGCCGTGTGCGGCGCGGTCTTCACGACGTCGGGATCGGTGTCGGCCTCTTGGGCAATCGCGATGAGCGCGTCGGCGAACGCGTCGAGCGTCTCGATCGACTCGGTCTCGGTGGGCTCGATGAGCATCGCCTCGTCGACCGTCAGCGGGAAGTACACGGTCGGGGCGTGGAAGCCGTGGTCGAGGAGGCGCTTGGCGATGTCGAGCGTGCGGACCCCGGTCCGCTTCTTGATCGAGCTCGCCGAGGCAATGAACTCGTGCTTGCAGACCCCCGGGAACGGGATGTCGTACGCACCCGATGCGGCGAGCCGGCCCTTCAGGTAGTTCGCCGCGAGGACCGCGTCGTCCGTGATCTCGGCGAGGCCGCTGCCGCCGTGCGTGCGCAGGTAGGCGTAGGCGCGAACGAGGACGCCGGTGCTCCCGACGAACGAGCGCATCCGGCCGATCGAGGTCGGGCGCTCCCCCACCGCCTCGAGCCGGAAGCGCCCGTCCGGCTCGCGCAGGACCCGCGGTGCCGGCAGGAATGGCGCGAGCTGCTCGACCACGGCCACGGGCCCGGCGCCCGGGCCGCCGCCGCCGTGCGGCGTGGAGAAGGTCTTGTGGGTGTTGATGTGCATCACGTCGAAGCCCGCCTCACCCGGCTTGAACCGGCCCAGGATGGCGTTGAGGTTCGCGCCGTCCATGTAGGCGAGGGCGCCGACAGCGTGGACCGCCTCGAGCAGCTCCCCGATGCGCGACTCGAACAGGCCCATCGTCGAGGGGTTCGTGATCATCACCGCCGCGGTGGTCGGCCCGAGCGCCGCCTTGAACGCGTCGAGGTCGATGCCGCCGTCGGGCGCCGCCTTGATCGAGACCGTCCGCAGGCCGGCCATCGTCGCCGTCGCCGGGTTCGTGCCGTGCGCGGAATCGGGCACGAGGACGTCGGTGCGGTCCATGTCGCCGCGAGACCGGTGATACGCGCGGATCATCAGGATCCCGGTCAGCTCGCCGTGGGCGCCCGCAGCCGGCTGGAGCGTCACGGCGTCCATGCCGCTCACCTCGATCAGGATCTGCTCGACCTCCCACAGGAGCTGGAGCGTGCCCTGGGCGACGGCGTCGGGCGCCATCGGGTGGAGCTGGGCGAAGCCCGGCAGGCGCGCTGCCCACTCGTTGACCTTGGGGTTCCACTTCATCGTGCACGAGCCGAGTGGATAGAACCCCGTGTCGACGGCATGATTGAGCTGGGACAGGTTGACGAAGTGCCGCACCGCGTCCGGCTCGTTGACCTCCGGGAGCGCCGGCGGCCGCTCCCGCCGATGCTCGGCGGGAAGTCGGTCCAACGCATCGCTCGGCGGATGGGGCACCTTGTCCGAGCGACGGCCGGGCTTCGACAGCTCGAACAGGCTGGGCTGCATGCGCGGCCCGCTCGCGCTCACGCCGCACCTCCGACGGGATGCGCCGTCACCGCGAGGGCACTCTGCAGCTGCCGGGCGAACGCGGAGATCTCGTCCGTGGTGGTGACCTCGGTCGCGCACACGAGGAGGCCCTCGGCGACGCTCGGCTCGTCGGGGACGGCCTCGGCGAGGACCAGGCCGGCGAGGACCCCGTTGCCGAGCAGCTCGCGATGGACGGCGACCGGGTTCGGGACGCGGACGACGTATTCGTTGAGATACGCGCCCGCGTGCAGGCGCGCGACGCCGACCGCCGCGAGCGCCGCCTCGAGCTCGGCGGCCTTCGCCGCCCCGAGCGCGGCGACGTCCCGCAGTCCGTGCGGGCCAAGGGCCGCGAGCCAGACCGTCGCGGCCAGCGCGAGCAGGGTCTGGTTGGTGCAGATGTTGCTGGCCGCCTTCTCGCGCCGGATGTGCTGCTCGCGCGCCTGGAGCGTCATGACATAGGCCCGCTTGCCATCCGTGTCGGTCGTCATGCCGACCAGGCGGCCCGGGATCTGGCGCACGAGGGCGTCGGTGCAGGCGAGGATCCCGAGGTACGGGCCGCCGTACTGCGGCGGGATGCCGAGGGATTGCCCCTCGCCTGCCGCGATGTCGGCGCCGTACGCACCAGGTGGTGCCAGCACCGCCAGCGACACCGGCTCGATGACGGCCACGAACAGCGCGCCGGCCGCGTGGGCGAGCCGGGCGGCCTCGGCCATCGGCTCGAGGAGGCCATAGAACGACGGCTGCGGCAGGACGACGCCGGCAACCGGATGGTCGGCGTCGGCGAGCGCCCGCTCGAGGTGCGCGAGATCCGTCGTCCCGGCGGCCGGCCCGTCCTCGACGAGCGGAATGTCCTCGACTTGCAGGCCCGCGCCGTGGAAGTACGTCGTGAGCACCTCTCGGTAGTGCGGGTGGACGGCGCGGCTCACGAGGACGCGGTCGCGGGCGGTGGCCCGGCAGGTCATGAGCGCCGCCTCAGCCGTCGCTGCGGCGCCGTCGTAGTGCGACGCGGACACGACGTCGAGGCCGGTCAGCTCGGCGATGAGCGACTCGTACTCATAGATGCTCTGCAGCGTGCCCTGGCTGACCTCCGGCTGGTAGGGGGTGTAGGCCGTGTACCACTCCCCCCGGAGCAGCATGTGGTCGACCATCGGCGGCGAGAAGTGGCGGTAGGCGCCGGCGCCGAGGAACGACGCGAGATCGACCCGATTCCTGCCCGCGAGATTGGCGAGCCGGCCCATCAGGACCTGCTCGGACTCGGGCGGGTCGAGGCGCAGCGGCGTCGAGCGAAGCGCGGGCGGGATGTCCGCGAAGAGCTCGTCGACGCTCTGCATCCCGAGGGACGCGAGCATCCGCCGGCGGTCCGCCGGCGTGTGCGGGCCATAGGCCAAGGTCGGTCAGGCCTCCGCAGTCAGGTGCTCGTACGCGGCGGCGTCGAGCAGGCCGTCGACCTGTGCCGAGTCGGACACGCGAACCCGGATCATCCAGCCCTTGCCGAACGGGTCGCTGTTGACGAGCTCGGGCTGCGACGCCAGGTCGCCATTGACCGCAACGACCTCGCCCGAGACCGGCGCGTACAGGTCGCTGACGGCCTTCACCGACTCGACGACGCCGAACGTCGCGAACTGCTCGATCGTCCGACCGGTCGCGGGCAGGTCAACGAAGACGACGTCCCCGAGCTGGTGCGCCGCGAAGTCGGTCACGCCGATGGTCGCCGTGTCGCCATCGACCCGGACCCACTCGTGATCCTTGGTGTAGTGCAGGTCCGCGGGGACCATCCGCTGCCCTCCTATCGCTCCCGCTTGTAGAACGGCAGCGGCACGACCTCCGCGGAGACCGGCTGCTCGCGAATCTCGACGTTCAGTATCGTACCCGGCTCGCCATCGCCGGGCGCGACGTAGGCCATTGCGATCGGCTTGCCCAACGTCGGGGAGTGGGTGCCGCTGGTGACGACGCCGGTGCGCTGCTCTCCCGCATCGACCGGGTAGCCGTGGCGGGCGATGCCGCGGCCCGTGATGATCATGCCCACGAGGCGCTTCGTCGGGCCGTCGCGGGCCACGCGCTCGAGCGCGTCGCGACCGACGAAATCGCCGGGCTTCTCGAGCTTGACGACGCGCCCGAGGCCGGCATCGAACGGGTTGGTCTGGCGGTCGAGCTCGTTGCCATAGAGGGGCATGCCCGCCTCGAGGCGGAGCGTGTCCCGCGCGCCGAGGCCGCAGGCGATGACGTCCGCCGACTTCCCGAGCGCCACGAGCGCCTCCCAGATCTCCGGGCCGCGCTCCCAGTCGACGAACACCTCGAAGCCGTCCTCGCCCGTGTAGCCCGTCCGCGCGACGAGTGCCGGGATCGCCGCGACGTGGCCCTCCGCGATGGCGTAATACCGCAGTGCCGCCAGATCGATGTCGGTCAGCTGGGCGAGGATGCCGGCGGCCAGCGGCCCCTGGATCGCGACGAGCGAGGTCGCCAGCGAGCGGTCGTCCAGGATCGCGCGCCAGCCACTGATCCGGCGTGCCAGCTCCTCCGACACGACGGGCGCATTGCTCGCGTTGGCGACGACGAGGAACCGATGCGTTCCGAGCCGGTACACGATCAGGTCGTCGATCACCCCACCGTCCGGCGCGACGATCATCGAGTACTGGGCGCGCCCGACCGCCAGCGTCCTGGGATCCGTGATGAGCGCCGCGGCGAGCGCGTCGCCGGCATCGTCGCCCTCGACGAACAGCTCGCCCATGTGCGACAGGTCGAACAGCCCGGCTCGCTCGCGGACGGCCCGATGCTCGTCCAGGATGCCGGTGTACTGGACCGGCATCAGCCAGCCGCCGAACTCGATGAGGCGCCCGCCGAGCGCGCGGTGGATGTCGATCAGCGCGGTCTCGTGGAGCTGGTCCGAGCTCGCCGCGGCTCCCTCCTCGGCGTCGCTCACGAGGGCGAACCCGCTGCGGCGAGTCGGGCCGCCGCGGCCGCGACCAGCTCCCGCTCCGTGGCGAAGCTCAACAGGGAGCCCGCCTCGTCGAACGGGATCCACCGCACGCGTTCGAACTCCACATCGTGGCGGGACAGGTCACCGCCGGTTGGCTCCATGAGGAAGTAGTGGACCGTCTTGCGGATGCGCGCGCCATCCTGGACGAACACGTACTCGATCGCCGACAGGGGCTCGACGATCCGGACCTCCAGCCCGGTCTCCTCGGTCACCTCGCGGATGGCGGTCTCCTCGAGGCTCTCACCGGGATCGGGCGTGCCCTTTGGCAGGGTCCAGGTCACGGCGTCCCGGCCGCGGCGACGCATGCCCACGACGAGCGAGATCCGATCCTGCTGGGAGCTGACGACGATCCCGCCGGCGGAAGTGGCGAGCGCCGACCTCAGGCGCGCCACGGCGCCACGTGGGCGCTCGGATGGCGCGGCGCCAGCGACCGGCCCCACGTGAGCGCGAACGCCGGCCGAAGGCGCCCGTCGGCGCGTCTGACTGGTCTCGTCGCGGCGATGGATCGGGGGTCGCGGCGGAGATGCGCCAGCGGCGAGGGCTGGTCTCGCAGGAGCACGGTCAGGCGCGTCGGGGCCGGGCTGAATGCGCGGGCGACACCGAGTCCCAGGCGTCGCTGGCGGCTACCGTTCGAGGCGCGTGGAAACCGGGCGGCGGGTCGCGCCGCGTATTTGGCCGTGATGCTGTGCTCCATCGGATTCATGGTAGCGCGTCAACCCGCCATCGCAAGCAAGCTGCGCATGGATTTGGCGGCTTCCGGGGCCAGCGAGCCCCGCGATTCCGCGAGCGTGATCTCGCGCTCGGCCGCCGCGCGATAGAGCGGCAGGACGCCCGGGGCGAGCCGGGCCAGCGCATCGAGGTGCCGCGCCAGGGTGCCGACGTCGCCGCGGGTCATCGGGCCGGTGAGTGCGGCGCGGATTCCGAGAGCCCGGGCGTTGCCAAGCGTCTGCTCGATGAGGCCGCCGTAGACCGCGAGGGAGCCCTGCTCGTCGAGGCCTGCAGCGGCGCCGAGCTCGGCGATCGCGTCGAGGAGCGCGTCGAAGCCGCCGGCCGCGAGGACGGCCGCGGCGTGATAGGCGGCCTTGCTCCCCGGCGCCAGCCGGACCGCGGTGGCGCCGATCGCCTCGGCCATGTCGCCGAGGAGCGAGGCGAGCTGGTCGTCGCCCTCGACCGCGACCGTGGCGCCGTGGAGTGCGGCGATGGCGCGCTCCGTATCGGCGAAGGCAACGAGCGGGTGGAAGGCGCCGATCTGGGTCCCTGCCGCACGCGCCGGCTCGAGGACCTCCGCGCCGAGGACACCCGACGTGTGGACCAGCGCCTGCCCGCCGTACAGGCGGAGCTCGCCCGCGAGCTGCTCGACCGCGTCGTCCGGCACGGCCAGGATGATCAGCTCGACCTCGTCGAGGATCGCCGCCGCCTCGGCGAAGCCCCGAGCGCCGGGAACGAGACCACGAAAGCGCTCCCGGCGGGCCTCGTCCCGTGAGGCGACCGCCACGACCGGCCAGCCGGCCCGGTGGAGCGCTGCCCCAAGCGCCGTCCCGACCGCGCCCGCTCCGACGATCCCGATCAGCGGCGGCTCGCCGGGCACAGAGTGCCGGTGCGGATGCTCGTGGCCGGCCGCCTCCGGATCGAGCTCGATCCCGCGCCGGCGGAGCTCCTCGAGCGCGGCCGCGTCCGGGGTCTCGTGCTGCGAACCGGGCGGGGCGGCGTCGCCGCGCCACGCCTTCATGGGCAGGAGGGCGGCTGCCCGCCCGACTGGGGGTACGATTCCACGCGTCGAGTCTATCCAGCGCCGAGGTTCGCCAGCGTGCCACGCCCAGATCCCTTCGGAGCCCGTGCGTCGCTCGGCACGGGCCTCCCGGACTACTGGCGGTTGGCCGCGCTCGGCGACCTGATCGACCTCGAGCATGCCCCCGTCACGCTCAAGATCCTGCTCGAGAACGCGCTCCGGAACGCCGGCGGCGGGTTGATCGATCGGTCGGACGTGGAGACGCTCGCATCGTGGCGCCCCGGCTCGACGACGGAGGCCGAGGTCCCGTTCATGCCCTCACGGGTCCTGCTCCAGGACTTCACGGGCGTGCCCGCGATCGTCGATCTCGCCGCGATGCGCGACGCCATGGCCGAGCTCGGCGGCGATCCCGCGCGCGTGAATCCACTCGTCCCGGCGGACCTTGTCATCGACCACTCCGTCCAGGTCGACCAGTTCGGCACGTCCACCGCGTTCGCGTTCAACGTCGCCCGCGAGTACGAGCGCAACGGCGAGCG
>DHWF01000039.1:76688-94640 GCA_002413045.1 Chloroflexi bacterium UBA5189 | reverse complement strand
AGGCTCGTCTTGCCGTGGTCGATGTGCCCGGCGGTGCCGATGACGACGGTCGCGGCGGCCCGGGGGTCGGTCATGCGCGTGGAGCCATCGACCAGCGACGGGCCGCGATCACGGTCCAGACAGCCTCGACTGCGCCAAACGGCCAGGCGCCCGACAGAAATCCGTAGACGCTCGACAGCGCGCAGCCCACCGCGAAGGCGAGGATGAAGCGACGCCCGCGCGACTCGAGCGCGTACATCAGCATCATGAAGGTGAGCGCGGCGACCCCGAACGCGGTGACAGCATCCACGCGGGGGTCAGGCCCCGCGTCGCGGGAGCCCGGTTTCGAGCACGACGCGGACCTTCTCCATGAGAGCCTCGTCGTCGGCCGGCTCGACCGTGCGTAGGTCGAGGAGGACTGCGTCGTCCGCCACGCGCCCAATCACCGCCGGGTTACCGGTGCGGAGCGCCGCGAGGAGCTTCTGCGGCGCCGGCCCCATGATCGAGATCGCCCACGACGGCAGGGTCTGACCGGGCAGGGAGCCCCCGCCGATCGTCGAGTCGGTCCGTGCCGCGGCGACGCTGGAGCCGAGCGACGCGACGAGCGCGTTCACCCGCCGCTCGAGGTCGGCGAGAGGCGCAGCGATCTGGAGCCAGATCGGGATCTGCGTGTGCGCGACGCCGGCACGGTACAGCCGCAGGGTCGCGGCGAGCGCGCTGAGGATGACCTTGTCCGGCCGCATCGCACGGGCCAGCGGGTCGCGCCGGAGCTTCTCGATCAGGTCGGCACGCCCCGCGATGATCCCCGCCTGCGGACCGCCCACGAGCTTGTCACCGGAGAACGTCACCAGATCGGCACCGGCCTCGAGGCGCTCGCGCGGCGTCGGCTCGTGGGCGAGCCCAAATCGCGCGGTGTCGAGCAGCGCCCCGGAGCCGAGATCGTCGATCACGATCACGCCATGCCGGTGCGCGACGTCGGCGAGCTCACGCGCGTCCGGCGACTCGACGAACCCGGTCTGGGCGAAGTTCGACGGGTGCACGCGCAGGACGACCTTGGCTGTGCCGCCTGCAAGGGCCGCCTCGAAGTCGGCGACGCGAGTGCGATTCGTCGTGCCGACCTCGACCAGGCGGGCGCCCGCACGCCGCACGAGCTCGGGGATCCGCACGCCGCCGCCGATCTCGACGAGCTCGCCACGCGACACGGCGACGCCGCCGCGCCCCGCCAGCCCGACCGCAATCGCCAGCGCGGCTGCGTTGTTGTTCGTGACCAGGGCGTCCTCGGCGCCCGTGAGCCCGATCACCTCGTCCTCGACGGCACGGAACCGGCGGCCGCGGCGGCCGGTTCCGGCGTCCAGCTCGAGCATCGATGGCCGCGACGCCGCCATGATCGCAGCCCCGATCGCCGCCTCCGGCCAGGGGGCCCGGCCCAGGTTCGTGTGCAGGATCACCCCAGTCGCGTTGATCACCGACCGGAGCTCAGCGCCGGGCTCGCCATCGATCCCCTCGCTCATCGCCTCGAGGCGCAATCGCAGGTCGATGGCAAGGACCGCAGCGGTACTCGCAGACGCACCTCCCTCCAGCCGCGCTCGTTCGTCGGCGATCACCGCGCGCGCTACGGCCACCACCGCGGCCCGATCGCGGCCGGCGAGGTCGTGCGCGCCGGCCTCGGCAGCGCGCAGCACCGCGTCGACACTCGGCGGTCGCGGTCCGCTCATTCGATCGGTGGCCTCCTGGGGTGACATCGCTGGCGGGAGCGCATGGGAGTCGAACCCACCGCGCGACGCCGAACGCCGCGCCATCCGTTTTGAAGACGAAGCCGGGCACCGGCCCGAACGCACTCCCGGAGACATCGTAGTGAAGCGCGGGTTCAGGCGAGCCCGAGCGTTGTCGTGAGGAATCGCTTGCGCGCGGCCCGCGCCTTCGAGCTGCGCATCGCGTGATCGGCCGCGTACCACTCGATGAAGGGTTCACCGTCGACCGGGGCCGCCCTCGAGAGCTCCACCGCGGACATCGGCGCGATGAAGAAGTCGCGGCTGCTGAATTGCCAGAGGGTCGGGGCGGTGAGGCCGCGCGCCGCCTCGATCGGGTCGAGCGGCGCGAGCGCGCGGAGATAGTCGAACCGGTCGCCCTGGATGTTCCAGAAGCGCAGGAACCAGTCGCCCCAGCGCGGCGTGGCGGCGATCAGGACCACGGCCGCGAAGACCGGCCGCCGGGCCGCGAGCAGGAGCCCATGCATCGCCCCGAAGTCATGCCCGACCAGCGCGACCGGCGCGCCCTGCGGGAGGCCAGCAATGAGGACGTCGAGGGCCGCTCCGAGCCGCCGCTGCTCGAGCTCGATGTTGGCACTATCGGTTTCCGCGTCGACCGGGTCGGGCACCCATGGCAGCCGACCGGCCGGCAGCACGCATCGGACGCCGAGGGCGGCGAACGCACGCGCCTCGGCTAGGAACTGCGACCGATCGCTGCGATGCTCGCCCAGCCAGTGCAGGAAGAGGATTCCGGCCCGCGGCTCGCCTGCCGCCGGCTCCACGACGTACGCCTCGACCGCCGCATCGCCCGAACCGAGCACCACATCCGTGACCGTCACGCGCTCCCCTCGATCATGGCGCCAATCCTAAGAGGCGGCGGAGCGCCGCCGTACCATGCCCGCGATGGTCACGCGCGCACCGACGATCCGCCTCACCGAGCTCACGACCTGCGGCGGCTGCGCGGCGAAGCTCGGCGCCGACGCGCTCGCAGAGGCGCTCGCAGGCCTCGGCATCGACGCAGTCGAAGGCGCCACCGGCCACCGGCACGGAACCGGCGTAGACGGATCGACCGGGCTGATCGCTGGCCTCGACCCGCCAGACGACGCCGCCGTCTACGTCGTGGCGCCGGGCGTCGCCGTCATCGGGACGCTCGACTTCTTCCCGCCACTCGTCGACGACCCGTACACGTTCGGCGAGATCGCCGCCGCGAACGCGCTGTCGGACGTGTTCGCGATGGGCGGGCGGGTCCTGTTCGCACTGTCGGTCGCCGCCATCCCGGAGGACTTCCCGAGCGAGGCGTTCCGGGCGATCCTCGAGGGCGCCTCGTCGAAGGTTCGCGAGGCCGGCGGCATGCTCGCCGGCGGCCACACGATCCGCGACCCCGAGCCGAAGTACGGCCTCGCTGTCATCGGCGTGGCGTCGCCGGATCATCTCCTGCGCAAGGGCGGCGCTCAGCCGGGCGACATCCTGATCCTCACCAAGCCCCTGGGCACGGGCCTGCTCGTGAGCGGGCGACGCCAGGGCAGGACGTCCGACGACGACCTGGCGGCGGCCGTCGACTCGATGCGCGCCCTGAATTGCACTGCGGCCGAGGTGCTCGTGGAGCACGGCATGCGCGGCGCCACGGACGTTACGGGCTTCGGCCTGCTCGGCCACGGGCTCGAGATGGCGCGCGCATCGGGAACGCGGTTCGTCTTCGACGCAGCGCGGATGCCGGCGCTCGATGGTGCGCTCGATCTGGCTCGCGCCGGTGTCGAGACCGGCGGCGCGGCGCACAACCGGCGGTACGTGTTGCCGGCCCTGACGCTCGGCCCGGACATCGCGCCCGAGCTCGTGACCCTCGCGCACGACCCACAGACCTCTGGCGGGCTCCTCGCCGCGATCCCGCGCGTGGCAGTCAAGGATCTCCACCGAGCCCTCGAGGATGCGGGCGTTCGCCACTGGGCCGTCGGCCGCGTCGAGGCGTCCGAGTCAGCGGAGGTCCACCTCGCGTGATCTGGAGTTCGGCTAGGGCTACGATCCAATGCGGGAGGTTCCTGATGGCCAAGCGTCAGTGGACGGATGACGTGAACGCAAGCGGTGCGCATCCGTTCCTCGAGCCACCGGATAACCGCATGGCGTTATCGCTGGGCGGCGGGCGCGGCGGAGGACTCATGGCTCGATCCGGGCCCATCACCGTCGCCATGGCGAGCATGGGTCGCGACTGGTGCGCGAGCCCGGGCTGCGGCAAGCCCCGTGAGGATCCCATCCACTGGCCGGCCGAGTCATGAACCAAGACCGCCCGAGTTTCGGTCCGCTCCTCAACGAGTTGGACATCGCCGAACAGCGTCTCGCCGAGGACAACGACGTCGAAGGGCAGACGCGGCACGCGGACGAAGACTTCGAGGCGGCGGAGGCTCGCGCGGCCAAAAGTCGACCTTCATTCATCGAGCGACTCCGTGCTCGGTTGCAGGTGCGGCACACGGAATCGTGATCATGCGACGCTCCTTCGCGCTCGTCCTCGCGCTCCTCGTCGGCGCATGCGGCGGCGGAACCGCCCTACTTGGGACGCCGGACCCGGCAACGACGACGACGACGCAGGGCAGGTTCGCGCTGGCGTTCACGATCGATCGAGCGACGGTCCACCCCGGCGACGCGATCGGCGGGTCGGCAACCCTGACGCTGCTGACGCCCGGCAACGCGACCGTTACCGGCTCGACCGACATCGTCGCGTTCGAGTTCGCGGAGGTCGGCGGCGCGGGCCGTGACGTCGTGCCGGCCTCGCCGTCGGACTGCGCGCTGCATTTCGTGACATCGAGCGGCGGCGTCGTCACGGCGATCGCGAAGTCCGGCGCCGTCGTCGACGGCCCGAACGCCGATTGGTATCGGCAGTTCCTGGACGACCCGCTCGTCCACCTGCCGGCAGGTGATTGGGATATCAGCGCCATCGCGACCTTCTTCGATGGTCGCAACTGTGTCGGCCAGCCGTACGACCTGCGGACGACCGTCCGGGTGCACGTCGCGGGGTGAAACCTCCGCGGACCGGCCTGCGGCTCGCGCTCACGGTTGCGGGGTTCGCGATCGGGCTGACGGCGGTCGTGGCGCTGGGGCTCGGCGCGACGCCGCCCGGGCCGTCTCCCATGCCGTCGGAAGCTGCCGCCGGCGCGACGGCGACGGTGCCCCCGCCGGCGACCGAAACCGCGGCACCAACGCCGACCGTCAGCTGCCGCCGCGACCCGGGCACGGTGCCCCCGTCCCTCGCGAGCGATCCTTGTCCGACCGCGGTCCTCGCGGTCGAGCTGGCCGTCGCCACCGTCAGGCTCCCAATCTCGCGGATGGTGATCGAGCCGGGGCCGCTCTTCTGTGACGTGATCTGGGAGGGATACGGCACGCCCCGGCCCTGCCGCGGGGCGGCGACACAGCCGGGCCAGTTCATGCACGCGTACGTCGTCTTCCGAGGGACCGACAAGGTGGCCGTGGTCATGCTCGGGCTCGACCTGCCGGACAGCGGCAGCGATCCACATGCGACGAGGCCGCCCTGGAACACCACCTTGGTCGCGGTCGGCATCCCGCCGGCTGGCTGGGTGATGCCATAGTCCCGCGATGACGACCGACCGCCCGACGAGCGACTGGAACGCCACCTCGTACGACCGCGTCGCCGATCCGCAGACACGCTGGGGCGCCGAGGTGCTCGAACGGCTGCCGCTCGCGGGCGACGAGGTGGTGCTGGACGCCGGCTGCGGCACTGGCCGGGTCACCGAGCTGCTGCTCGACCGCCTGCCGCAGGGCCGCGTGGTCGCGCTCGACGCATCGGCGGCAATGCTCGCCGAGGCGCGCGGGCGGCTGGCGAGATTCGGCGACCAGGTGGAGTTCGTCCAGGCCGACCTCGGGCAGCCGCTCCCGCTCGCGCCGCCGGTCGACGCAATCCTGTCGACGGCAACCTTCCACTGGGTGCCGGACCACGACGCGCTCTTCGCGAATCTCGCTCCCGTGCTCCGCCCGGGCGGATGGCTGGTGGCGCAATGCGGCGGGTTCGGCAACATCGCGAGGTTCATCGAGGTTGCCGCGTCCGTCGATCCGAACTTCCGCCGGAACCGGCACAACTTCCAGACCCCAGAGGCGACGACCGCACGACTGGAGGCGAACGGCTTCACCGACATCGAGACGTGGCTGTCGCCGGCGCCGACGCCGTTCGAGCGAGGCGCGGAGCTCGAGGCGTTCCTCGCGACCGTCTGCCTGCGCGTGCACCTCAGCGGGCTCGAGCCGGACGAGCGCGAGCCGTTCGTGCACGCGGTCGCGGAGCGGATGTCCGAGCCGGTGCTCGACTACGTCCGCCTCAATATCGTCGCCCGTCGTGCCGGCGACCTGCCGCGTCCCTGAGCTCCGCGACGTTCCTAGTGGAGCCGCTGGTACGCCCCGAAGCAGGCCGCGCCGGCACTGATGAGCACAGAGGCAGCAGGCTCTGGATCACCAGCGCAAGCGGCACCTCGGCGTCGGCAGGGACCGGGCCCAGGTACGCCCCGTACTGGAGGAAGAAGCCGACCACGGAGCCGACGATGATGCCGCCGAACACCATCGACAGCATCACCGGGCCACGCTTGTAGCCGATGAACCGGGTGACGACATCGGCAATGAACCGCCCGGCGAAGTAGCCGAGGATGATCGTGAACAGGCCGAAGTACGAGCTCGCGTAGCCCACGATCGCCCCGCCGACGACGGCTGCTCGGGTCCCGAGCACCAGCTGCCGCGGCGTGAACGAGGTCAGCGCGTCGCTCTTCCTGAGGCCGCACTGCCGGCAACGCGACCCCACGGGGCCCTGGACGGAGCACCTCGTGCAGATCGGCTGGTCGCACCGGCCGCAGCGCAGCCATGTCTCGCGGTCGGGGTGGCGGTAGCAGAACATCCGGCCGTCGTCGGCGCCGTCGTCGACCGGGGCGGCTTCGCTCGCTACGGTGGTCGCTGGATTCATCGCGGCATCGGAGGTCACGGCGGCAGGGTCGGGTGCCGCCGGCGCAGCGTCAAGGCCCGATTTCGTCCCGGAGCCTGCCGGATTCCACCGGCCGTGGCCGGCGCAGGGGAGCCGTACACTCAGCGGGTCGGCCGCCCGGCCGGCGGTGAACCCGAGCCGGAGGCATCGTTGCCGAAGTCGTACGTTCGCCTGACCCATCCCCTCGTGCGTGACACGAAGGGCGGCGAGCTCCGCCAGGCCACCTGGGACGAGGCGCTCGACCGGACCGTCGCGGGACTCGGCGCCGCGCTGGCCACCAAGGCCTCCGCGCACGCAAAGGCCCCAATCGGGATCTTCAGCTGCTCCAAGGCGACCAACGAGGTCAACTACGCAGCGCAGAAGTTCTCCCGGCAGGTCCTGGGCAGCAACAACATCGACAGCTGCAACCGCACCTGACACGCGCCCTCTGTCGCCGGTCTGGCGACCGTGTTCGGCGCTGGTGGCGGAACCAGCTCATATCGCGAGGCTGAAGAGACCGACCTGATCGTGCTCTGGGGCAGCAATGCCCGGGAGACGCATCCGATCTTCTTCCACCACCTTCTCAAGGGCGTCCACAACGGCGCCCGGCTGTACGCGGTCGACCCGCGCCGGACCAGCTCGGCCGAGTGGGCCGACGTCTGGCTCGGCCTCGACGTCGGCAGCGACATCGCGCTGGCGAATGCCATCGGGCGCGAGATCATCCACGCCGGCCTCGCGAATCGGGAGTTCATCGATCGGGCGACGTCCGACTTCGAGAGCTACCGGGCCAAGGTCGAGAGCTACACGCTCGAGTACGCCGAGCGGGAGACCGGCGTTCCGGCGGCGGCGATCCAGGAGATGGCCCACGCCTACGCCACCGCCGACAAGGCGATGATCTGCTGGACCCTCGGCATCACCGAGCACCACAACGCGGTCGACAACGTGCTCGCCCTGATCGACCTGTCGCTGCTCACCGGCCATGTCGGCAAGTGGGGCAGCGGCCTCAACCCGTTGCGCGGCCAGAACAACGTCCAGGGCGGCGGCGATATGGGCGCGCTTCCCGACCGGCTGCCCGGGTTCCAGTACGTCGAGAACGACGAGCTCCGCCTGAAGTGCGACGCGCTCTGGAACTGCGTCGTCCCCGCGAAGCGCGGCTGGCATCTCTCCGGAATGCTCGAAGCGATGGATCGCCACGAGCTGACGGCGCTGTACGTGATCGGCGAGAACCCGATGCAGTCCGAGGCGGATCGGAAGCTCACGGAACGGCGGCTCGCCAGTCTCGACTTTCTCGCCGTCCAGGACATCTTCCTCACCGCGACCGCCGAGATCGCGGACGTCGTGCTGCCGGCCGCCGCATCGTGGGCCGAGGCAGAGGGAACCGTCACCAACTCGGAGCGGCGCGTGCAGCGGGTTCGGAAGGCGCTGGACCCGCCGGGCGAGGCCCGCGAGGATCTCTGGATCATCTACGAGCTGGCTCGCCGGATGGGCAGCGACTGGGGCGAGGCGTCGGCAGAACGGACGTGGGACGAGGTGCGGGCCATCTCCCCCGTCCACCGCGGCATGACCTACAAGCGCCTCGAGGAGCTCGGCGGCATCCAGTGGCCGTGCTGGGACGAGGAGCATCCGGGCGAGCTGTTCCTCCACTCGCGGCTGTGGGAGGACCCGGTGCCGGGCCTCCGGGCGCCGTTCGTCGCGGTCGATCACGACCCGCCGGTGGACAAGCTCGACGACGACTTCCCGATCCGGCTCACCACCGGGCGCCGCCTCGACTCGTACAACACCGGCGTCCAGTCGGGTGGCTACACGTCGCCGCTGCGGCGCGGCGAATCGCTCGACATCTCGCCGGAGGACGCGGAGCGGTTCTCGCTCGCCGAGGGCGAGCGGGTCAAGGTCACGTCCCGGCGCGGCTCGATCGAGGTGCCGGTCCGCCTGGATCCATCCCTGCGCCCCGGCCTGACGTTCATGACCCTGCACTTCCAGGACGACGTCCAGACGAACATCCTGACGATCGACGCGACCGACCCGAAGTCGGGCACGGCCGAGTTCAAGGCCACCGCCATCCGCATCGAGAAGCTCGAGGCGCCGATCCCCGCCTGACCGCGCTCAACCGGTCGCGATCCTGATGTTGTCGAGGTGGACCTGCTCGTCGCCCCCAGGAAACTCGCCGTTGATCCCGTTGTCGTTCTGCTCGAAGTAGATCGTCACGGTCTTGCCGGCCCAGCGCGAGATGTCGACCGACTGCGTCACGAAGCTCAGGTCGCCATCGGGTCCGGTGTGGTGCAGGATTTCGTTCACCAGGGTCGTGCCGTTCCCGGCTTCGATCACGCGCACGATGAATCGCGTGTCCGCGCCGATCCGGTCGTGGGCACTGACGTCGAAGCTGAGCGTCGTCGTGTTCGCCGGCAGCGAGAACGTGTGGAAGATCCAGGCGTTCGGCGCGTTGGGGTTGCCGGCTCCGTCGAGCTGCACGCTGCCGCCGTGACGGTGCAGCCAGTACTCCGTTCCCCAGTTCGCGGACCCCTTCGGCCCGACGGAGCCGCGGCTCCAGCCGTCGAGGTCCGAATCGAACGTGAAGGACAGCTTCTGGGCCGCCTTGGTGATCCGGTCGAACCGCTCGATGTTCGTCGGGACATCGATGCTCTCGATCGGGCCAGCCTCGAATGCCTCGGTGTCGAGCAGGGTCGCGAGGACGTCGAGCTTGATCGGGTCCGCCCCGTCGGGCCAGGCGAGATCGACGGCAAACGCGCCCGTGGCATCGGTGGGACCCTCACCGACGAAGGTATTGGAGCCGGCCAGCGAGACGCGGACGTCGACGGCGCCCGCAGCCGTCTCCGGTGGATCGTCGGCGATCGAGAACCCGGCGTTCACGTGGACGCTGCCCGTCTCGCCCGGGCCGGTGGCCGAGTAGCTGCGGCTCGGATCGATCACGACCTTCACGCAGAGCTGGTCGAGCAGCGTCTGGAGGTCGAGCTGGTTGGCACTCGTGGCGAGGTTCCAGGTCACCGCGGGCTGGCGCGTCCAGAGCAGGGCCAGCCTCGCGAACTTCACCGGCACGTGCCACTCCTGGTCCTTCGACCCGACGCACTCGGCGTTCCAGTACCGGTACCAGGCACGGAGGAAGGCGGCGCCGGCCGTCCTTGACTGGGCCAGCGCGGGCGAGACCGTGAACGCGGGGTCGGCGAGCGTGGTGCGCGCGAGGTCGAGCGACGCGAGCCAGCTGCTGTAGGCGACGAAGCCGTCGGCCCACGCGTTCGAGTCGCCGCCGGCAGTTGCGACCTGGGTGTCGGCGGCAAGGGTGGGCGCCACGAAGTCCGAGTAGCAGCTCTGCAGGATGTCCTTGAACCCCACCGCTGTGTCTCCACTGCCGACGGCACCCGCAATCGCCTCGTCCATCTCGTCGTCCGAAGTGCACTGGTGCAGCGGTCCCAGCGGGATGTCACCCACCCCGTCGCCGCTGAAATGGAGCACCTGCATCGTGACCGTGCGGCCCTCGACAAACGCCGGCCTTGCGTGGATCCCCGCACCGTCGCCCTTCCAGGCGAGTCCCGTCGATGGCTGCGGGATGCCTGAGGCCAGCTGGATCGTCAGCGTCGCGGGCGCCAGGAGCTGCAGGCCGTCGGGCAGGAACTGGACGGCTGCACCCAGCGCTGCGCCCGTGGGCAGGCCCGTGAGACCTGTCACTGGATACAGCGAAATCGTCGTCGTACCGGGCAGAGCCCCGGCTGGGATCGTCAGCGTGTACGTGGTCGTGTCGGCCCCGGTCGCGGACACCGTGCCACCGTCGGCGGAGATCGCCGCGGTGGCGGCGTGCGCATCGTCCGTATGGACATTTGCCAGGCCCAGGTTGGATGTCGCTGACGCCGCCACGGACGCGGTCGGCAGCGATGCAGTCGCCGCGGGGACGCTCGGCGATGGCGTGGCGACCGGCTTGCTGTCACAGCCGGCGAGGATGACGAGCAGAACGCCGGCGACGAACAGGCTGGCCGTGGCGCGTATCGATTGGCGAAGCTCTGCAGGCATCGTTGGTCCCTCGTGGTTTCGATCAGGCCACGAAGCTATCGGCGTCGCGTTCCCGGGACGTTCCCGCGATCAGGTGGTGACGCGTAGAGTCACCTCGTCAACCTCGCCCGCAGGTGCCAGGAGCGAAGCCCCGCCATGCCGAGCGCGCAGCGCACCATCTCGATCCGAACGACGCCCGAGAAGGCCTTCGCCTTCTTCGCGGATCCCGCCAACGACCAGCGCTGGCGACCCCACGTGAAGGAGATCGCCGCAATGGGCGCTCCCGGCGTCGGCGGGAAGGTCCACCAAGTCGTCGAGGGCCCGGGCGGTCGCGGCATCGCCGCCGACATCGAGATCACTGCCTACGAGCCGCCGACCCGCTACGCGTTCTCGGTCGTCGCCGGCCCTGCACGGCCGAAGGGGGAGTTCCGAATCTCGCCCACTGCCGCGGGCGTGGACGTCGCCTTCTCGCTCACCGCCGACCTGGGCGGCCTGAAGAAATTCGTGCTTGGTGGCCCGGTCCAGAGCTCGATGGATGGCGAGATGGCGGCGCTCGATACGGCGAAGACGCTGCTCGAAGCCTCCTGATCAGGCAGCGCCGACCTGGGCAAGGAATGCGGGGATCTCGAGATAGACGCGGCCGCGCGTGATCCGGCCGGCCTCGAGGTCGTAGGCGACCGCGAGCGGGACCCGAACGTGGCGGCCGGTCCCGGCAACGCCGGCGAACTCGCCCACGTGCGTCCCGACGAAGTCCCACTCCCCGATTGCGCGCCCGGCGCCGATCACGAGGTTGGTCTGCTCGGCGACCGCCTCGAAGACCCCGTGGTAGAAGTACGTGAGCATCCCGCCGACGGCTTCGGGGCCCTCGAACGACTGCCCGGTCGCCATCACGGTGAAGACGACGTCGTCCGCCAGGACGCCTTCGGTCGCATGCTCGCCGGACAGGTAGCGGTCCATCACCGCTTGCGTTTCCTCGGTCGTCATCTGCCGGACCATCGCCTCGGTTGCCATCGCCATCTCCTGCTGCTCCGAATGAACGTTGGGTTGCAGATTCGGGCGGGCGCGTTCCCGCGGCGTTCCCGGGTCGGCTACGGTGTCCGCAACGCAGCAGGTGACCTGAGGGAGTGGCAATGGCCCGGCCTGTGGTCCGAGCACGGTTGCTCGGCGCATTCGAGCTTGCCATCGACGGAATCGCGGTCGAGCGAGTCGCGTTCGAGCGCCCTTCAGGCCTCCGACTCCTCAAGTTGCTCCTCGCACTCCCCGCCCACCGGATTCGACGGGAGGAGGCGGCGGAGCTGCTCTGGCCGGAGGCCGACCCGGATCGCAGCGGCGCCAACCTCCGGAAGGCGATCCATTTCGCGCGTCGCGCGCTCGAGAACACGGTCGAGGGCGGCGCCGCGCTTCTTGGCGCCGAGAGTGACTGGCTACGGGTGAGCCCGGGCCTGGCGCTCGAGATCGACCTCGACGAGCTCGGCACTGCCCTCGACAAGCTCGAACGGGCAGACGGCTCCGCCGACGATCACGAGCTCCGATCGGCGCTCCGGGCGCTGGCACGGTTGGGCGGCCAGGAGCTGCTCCCGGAGGACCCATACGAGGAGTGGCTGGTCGCCCATCGCGAGCGGCTCCGGCAGCGAACCCAGGCGGGGCTCGTCGCCGGGGCTCGGCTGGCGCGGCGCCTCGGCGATCGTGCGCTCGCATTCGAGCTCCTTGAGGGCGCCCTCGCCGCGGATCCGGCAGACGAGCAGGCGCATCTCCTGGCGATCGACCTCCACCTGGATGCAGACCACCTCCATGCCGCGCGGCGCCAGCTCCGCGCCGCGGAAGTGGCAGTCGCGGAGGCCTTCGGCGTTGCACCGAGCCCGGAGCTCAGCAGCCGTATCGAGACCGCGGCAGGGCGACGCGCCGCAAGCCCGTCATCGACCGACGTCGAGCAGCCGATCATCGGCCGTCGGCTGGAGCTCGAGGAGGTCGAGGTCGCCCTCGATCGGGTCGCAGCGGGCGCCGGGGCCGCGGTCCTCGTGCATGGTCCGGCCGGCATCGGCAAGTCGCGCATCCTGCGCGACCTCGTGCAGTCGACGCGCGCGTCCGGGTGGCGCGGCGTGGCTGCGAGAGGCATCGAGGCTGCGCCCGATACCGCGTTCTCGGAGCTGGGTCGTGCGTTCGTCGGCGCGTTCGGCGGCCACCTCCCGCTGGACCTCGCGGAGCCCGCTCGCAGCGCGCTCCTGACCATCGCGCCGGAGCTCGCCGAGCGACCCGCAGTGACCTTCGCTTCGGATGCGGCGCTCGTCGGTGCCCTTGTGGGCGTGGTTCTGCGGCTGGCCGCAGACGGCCCGGCGGTCATCGCGATCGACGACGTCCAATGGCTCGATGAGCCGTCCCTGCAGCTGCTGGATCGCGTGGCCGTGTCGGTTCGCGAGCGCCCCGTGCTGCTGCTGCTCACCATGCGCGACGAGCCCGGCCTGCTCGGAGGCGCGCTGGGCACGCTCGTCGACGACGTTCGCCTCGAGGCCGGGCTCGACATCGCGCTGGGACCCCTGGGCCCGCGGGAGATCCGCGTGCTCGTCGAACGCGACCTCGCGGGTGGACGGCTCGACGACGACCTGGCCGCGGCCATCGAGTCGCTCTCTGGCGGTGCGCCGCTGTTCGCGCTCGAGCTGGTGCGAGGCGCGCGAGAGACCGGAACGATCGAGCTGCAGGAGGGCCGGTGGCGGCTCCAGGCCGGCGCCAGCGTCGCCATCCCGGAAAGCGTCGCCCGCCTGGTGGAGGGTCGAATCGCACGGCTCCCATCCACGGCGCGGACCATCCTCGGCACGGCAGCAGAGCTCGGCGACGATGTCACCTTCGAGGAGCTCGTCGCGGCGACGGCCGCGGAGCCCGGCGACGTGCTCGATGCCCTGGACGCGGCGATCGGCGCGGGCGTGCTGGTCGAGACCGGCGGCCGCTACCGGTTCGGTCATCCACTGTTTCGCGCCGGGATCCGGCGAGGCGTTGCGAGCCGCGCCCGAGCCGAGCTCCATCAGCGGATCGCAGTCTCGCTCGCGCGCGGGGTCGATCCGGCGGATCGGGCGGCGATCGAGAGCGCCGGAGGCGGCATCGATATCGTCGCCGTCGCGGCCAATGCAACCAGTGCGGCCGACCTCGGGCGAGCCGATGCGTTGCCGTTCGCCGTCGGCTTCGGGCTCGCGGCGGGCGCGCTCCAGGCCCGGCTGTTCGACCTTCCGACCGCGGCGCGGACCCTGGACCGGGCGCTCGCGACGTGGTTCCGGCTCGACCCCCAGGAGCGAGTCCGATACCCCGCCAGCGAGGGCCGCATCGCCCTCGGCTGGGCGCGCCACGGGGCCGGCGACGAACGCGCCGCCGCGGAGGCGTTCCGCGCGGCGGCGACGATCGGGCGGGACGACGGCGAACGTGCCCGGGCCTACCTTGCGGCAGCGTGGATGCCGTACCAGCACGGTCGGTTCGATCGCGCGGACGAGATCCTGCGAGAGGGACTCAGCCGCGTCAGCGAACCAGTCGCCGTGGCCACCCTCCAATCGGATCGGGGCTGGATCCTGGACCGGCTGAATCGCGGCGGCGAGGCGCTGCCGATCCTCGAGGAGGCAGTGGGCGTGCTCGAATTCGCCGGCACGCCGGACGTCCTCGCGCGGACGCTCGACCGCTATGGCGTGGTGGCGAGCGAGCAGATTCGCCCCGAAGTCGGCCCGCCGATTCTCGAACGAGCGCTCCAACTCGCCATCGAGGTCGGCGACACGCGACTCGAAGCCACGGCCCGCATGCACTTCGCCGGCTGCATCGCCGATCTCGGGCAGCTCGAGCGCGCCGGCGCCGAGCTCGATCGCGCGATCGAGCTGACGCGCTTCTCGGGCGATCGCTACATCGAGGCGGTGTGCCAGTGGAACGCTGCCAACGTCGAGGACGCGCGCGGCCGCTTCGCGGAGGCCATCGCGCGGCGCCGGCTCGAGCTCGAGATCCTCGCCGAGCTCGGCGGGAATCCGCAGAACGAGGCGATGGCGCACGCGCACATCGCGTTGCTCCACGGCCGCCTCGGCGACCCCGTCGGCGCGGCGGAAGCGGCGCAGCAGGCGCGCGACATCGCCGGCCACGCCCGGATCGAGGGCCTGGTCGAACGGGTCGAGCAGACGCTCGCCCCGACGTGAGATCGCGCCGGGAACGGCGCGGGAACGACGGCCGACGAACCTGTGCGGCATGCCCGACCGATACCAGTCCTACGTCGTCCGCGTGCGACATCGAGGGTCGGCAGCCGACAGCGTCCGGATCGACGTGGAGGATCTGCTCGGCGGTGGGCGGGCGCAGCTGTCAGGCGGCGCCGCTCGAGCACTCGCAACCGGGCTTGCCGCGGCGATCGCCGGACAGGTCGAGCCCACGAGTCCGGAGGCGACGGACGCAGCCGTCAAGGATCGAGGCGGAACGGCCCGCTAGAGCGCCTTGACCGCCGCCTTGATCGTGGCCGCGGGCGGGATCGGGCCGCCGAACGAGCGGTACATCGACATGACGTCCTCGCTGAACTCCTTGCCGTAGACCAGCCCCAGGAACACCTCGGCCACGAACTCTCGCGGCTTGCCCGCGTACGTGCTGACCTCGGCCTTGGCGACGTCCAGGGTGCCCTTGCCGCTCTCCGTCTCGCCGGTGAACGCCGTTCCCCACAGGCCGTGGTACTTCGTCGGCGCGGCCACCATGTGAATCGCGTGCCCGAACTCGTGGACGATCGTTGCCACGCCGCTCGGATCGAACCCGGTGGACGAGAACTCCCACTCCTCCTTGCCGGTGGCCGGGTTGGTCACCTTGTTCAGGTTCGGCGTGCCGATGACCTCAGAGCTGAGGTGCATGAAATCCGGGGGGATGAAGACGGCCCGGGACGACTTGACGTTCTCCTCGCATTGGATCTGGCCACCGGCGTCATCGGTGGCCTTCTTGAGGGCGAGCCCGCGGCCGTACTTCGGCAGGTGGATCTTCGTGATCGGGACCTGGACGCCGGCCGCCGTGATCTTTGCGATCGCGTCCTTGACCAGCTTGAGTCGCTCGTCGAGGTTGACGTCGCTCGGGTTGTGCTCGACGGGCATCGAAACGCCGCCCAGGTCGACCATCGACGTCACGACCTTGTCGGGCTGGCCGGTCGGATCGGTGACGTTCTGTAGCTCCGGGTACATCGTCTTGCCCGTGAGCGCGTTCGTGTGCGCCTTCATGAACGCCCGCACGTCGTCGAGGGAGAGCCCCGCGAACGTCATCGCCTGCCCGCTCTTGGTCTCCTTCGGCACCTCGAACTGCTGCTGGTTCTCGTTCATCTCCTTGACGGCGCCCTTGGTGAGTTCGCCGCCGGCTTCGCGTGGCCCGGAGAGGGCCGACTTGATGGACGGCCCGGTGGCGTCCTCCTGGAACATGGTCGCGTCGTACATCGCCCGTTTCGCGTACTTCGCGAGCTCCGGCTCGAGGGTCGTGAAGACGGCGAATCGGTCCTGGCCGACCTGCTTCTTCGCGGCCTTCGCGGCAATCTGCTTGTCGACCTCGGCCTCTTTCGCCTTGACCTCACCCTCGAGGGCGGCGACGCTGCCCGCCCACTTCCCGGCGCCGTCCTTCGAGCCGCGGAAGTCGGCGATCGCCGTGCGGACCGCCACGAGCGCGGCCTTGATGGGATCGAGAGCGCCGGGCATCGACATCTTGTCGGTGAGCGTCGCAAGGGCGACGTCCAACGCCTTGACCGAATTGGGACGGGACCCGACGAAGGCCCCTTTCGGCTTCGCCGTCTTGGTCAGGTCGCGCTGGACCGCGGTGCCCCGCAGCAGCTGCACGGTGGCGCGGTTCCCCGCCTTGCGCTGCAGGGCAAGCACGGCGTTCGGGTCTACCCGGGCCGGATCGGCGCCGCGACCAACGAGCGCCCCCACGTCCCCGTCGTCCCGTCGAGCGGCGCCCGCGCGACCTCGCGCCTGGCGCATGACGAACGGGCTTGGAGCCCGCCTGCGGACGTGATCGACCATGCCCTCCTCGAATAAGGCGTCGAGGCGATTCTATCGGTGGCCTCCGACGCGTCCGGGTCTTTCCGGGTGTCCGATCGGGCAGAACTGCGCGGGCTAGACTCGCCGACGATGGACCTGCACGTCATCGGGCCGCTCGCGACGCCGGCGGAGCGGGCGGCGGTCGATGCGGTTCTCGGGCCGGCGGAGAGTGGCTGGCACGGTGGCGGGCGCGACTCCATCACCGAGGGCCACGTGGCGAGCGGCGGCCACGAAGCCAGGAGCCGCCGCGACCTGCTGCTCCCGGCGCTGCACGCGCTGCAGGACCGCGTCGGGCAGATCACACAGCCGGGACTGAACTACGTCTGCAAGCGGCTGTCCGTGCCGCCCGCGGAGGCGTACGGCGTCGCCACCTTCTATGCGCTCTTCGCCACGACCTCGCGGCCGCCGGCGGTCGCCCATGTCTGCGACGACATCGCGTGCCGCCTCGCCGGCGCGGAGGACCTCTGCGCGGATATGGAGCGCGCCCTCGGGCCGGCCGGCGGCGCGGCGCGTGACGGCCGGGTCGGCTGGCAGCGGAGCCCGTGTCTCGGGCTGTGCGAGCGGGCGCCGGCCGCGATGTTCACGATCGCCGGCGAGACGCCTGTCCGCGAGACCGCCGCACCGATCGATGCGGCCGGGATCGTCGCTCGTCTCGAGCAGGCGGCTGGACCAGCCAGGCCATCCGCCACGGTCGCTGCCGCCCGCGACCCGCGCGCCGCGCTGCTCGCCTCCGTGCCGCAGGCCGGCCAGCCGCAGCTGCAGCTCCTGCGCCGGATTGGCGTGGTTGACCCGACGTCCCTGGACGACTATCTCGCGCAGCGCGGGTACAAGGCGCTCGAACAGGCGCTCACGATGGGGCCGGAGGCGGTGATCCGCGAGGTCACCGAGTCGCGCCTCCTCGGTCGTGGCGGCGCCGCATTCCCGACCGGACGCAAGTGGTCGGCCGTCGCCGCCCAGGCGGCGCAGCCCCACTACGCGGTCTGCAACGCCGACGAGTCAGAACCCGGCACGTTCAGCAATCGCGTGGTCATCGAGCTCGATCCGTACGCCGTCGTGGAGTCGATGACGATCGAGGGCTTCGCGACCGGCTCCTCCAAGGGCTTCGTCTACATCCGCGGCGAGTACCCCCTTGCCGAATCTCGCCTCCGTGGCGCGATCGACACCGCGCGCGTCGCCGGCTACCTCGGCCCATCGGTGATGGGCTCCGACTTCGCCTTCGACATCGACGTCCGGCGCGGTGCGGGCGCCTACATCTGCGGCGAGGAGACGG
>DHWF01000039.1:60104-76547 GCA_002413045.1 Chloroflexi bacterium UBA5189 | reverse complement strand
GGCGAGCCGCGCAACAAGCCGCCGTTCCCGGTGGAGGTCGGGCTGTTCGGCAAGCCGACGGTCATCAACAACGTCGAGACCCTCGTCAACGTGCTGGCCATCCTCGAGGGCGGGCCCGGCGGCGGGGCGCGGTTCGCGGCCACGGGCACCGAGGGCTCCACCGGCCCGAAGCTGTTCTGCGTGTCGGGCAACGTCGTGCGCCCGGGCGTCTACGAGGTCACGTTCGGCATGTCGATCCGCGAGCTGCTGGACCTGGCCGGCGGGGTCCCGGGTGGCCGGTCGATCCGGGCAATCTTGCTCGGCGGCGCGGCGGGGATGTTCGTCGGGCCGGAGGTGCTGGACACGCCGCTGACGTTCGAAGGCACCCGCGCGATCAACGCGAGCCTCGGCTCCGGGGTGGTGATGGTCTTCGACGAGACCGCGGACATGGTCGGCACGCTTCGGCGGATCGCGGCGTTCTTCCGCGACGAGTCGTGCGGCCAGTGCGTCCCGTGCCGGGTCGGCACCGTGCGCCAGGAAGAGCTGCTCTCGCGCCTCGCCGATCGCGTGGAGGTTCGGACGCAGGCGGAGGAGCTGGCCCTCCTCGCCGACATCGGACAGGCGATGCGCGACGCGAGCATCTGCGGCCTCGGGCAGACGGCCTCCTCGGCGATCGAGTCCGCGATGCGGCAGCCGGAGCTCGTGGCGCTGTGAACGCCGGGTTCGGTCGATGACGCACGACCCGCTCCCGCAGCACCAGCTGCAGGCAGAGCTGCCGCCGCCGGGCATCGTCTACACGACGCCCGCCGGACGGGCGACCCGCACCCCCGAGGCGCCGCATCGCGAGCTGCCCCCGAACGTCAACCTCCAGATCGACGGCGTCGCGGTCTCGGTGCCCGCGGGCTCGACGATCCTCGAGGCCTGTCGTGCCCAGGGCCTCGACATCCCCACCCTGTGCTACCTCGAGAACCTCACCCCCGTGAACGTGTGCCGCGTGTGCGTGGTCGAGGTCAAGGGCTCGCGCGTGCTCGCGCCGGCGTGCTCGCGCAAGGTCGAGGACGGCATGGAGGTCCAGACCGAGTCGGAGCGCGTCCGGCTCTCGCGCAAGGTCGTCCTCGAATTTCTCGGCTCGTCGGTGGACCTGTCGCTCGCCGGTCCGCAGACGCCGAATGGCGACGCGGCTCGCTACGCGGAGCGCTATGGAGCGGATCCTGCGCGATTTGGCGCCGCGGCCGCTCCCGCCAACGCCGGTGCGCGCGACGCCCGCGACCCCGGTCATCACCACGCCCCGCACGGTTCGGAAGCCGCCCTCGCGGGCACCGTCGCCCAGCCCGTGAAGGTGGACAACAACCTCTACGTGCGTGACTACGCGAAGTGCATCCTCTGCTACAAGTGCGTCGAGGCGTGCGGCGACGACGCCCAGAACACGTTCGCGATCGCCGTGGCGGGGCGCGGCTTCGATGCGCGAATCTCCACGGAGTGGAACGCGCCCCTGCCGGACTCGGCGTGCGTCTACTGCGGCAACTGCATCGGCGTCTGCCCGACGGGCGCCCTCATGTTCAAGAGCGAGTTCGACATGCGCGAGGCGGGGACGTGGGACGAGGCCGCCCAGACCACGACCTCGACCATCTGTCCGTACTGCGGCGTCGGCTGCGCGGTGGACCTGCACGTCCAGGACAACACCATTGTGAAGGTCACCTCGCCGATGGACTCGACAGTGACCGAGGGCCATCTGTGCATCAAGGGCCGCTTCGGCTTCGAGTTCACGAACGAGCGCCGGCGCGCCGGCGAGGGCTGAAATCCCCCGCCGGCGGTTGGGCAGCGACCTACGGCGCGATCTGGACCTGGATCGACACCCCGGGAGCCGGTCGGTAGTCGTAGTGACCGACGGTCACCGGGAATGCGGTCGGACCATCGCCCCAGTTCACGATGTAGTACTGGTTCGTCGGGTCGATCACGAGGCCCCGCGCGCCAGCCTTGCCAGTCTGCTGGAACCAGGTGACCTCCCCGCGAATGGATGTCGTGGCGCCAGCGCCCCGGCCGCACTCGGCGCCGGCAATGTCACCAGTGCCGCCCGCGTCGACCTCGATCCAGACCCAGATACCGCCGACCCCGAACACGTGCGAGCACAGGAAAGAGTCGGGGTTGTTGCAGTTCGCCGAGAACTCGATCTGGGCGACGGGTTGCCCCGCAGCTCCGTACGCGGCCACGCCTGATGCTCCCATGCCGAGCCCCGCGATCGCCATCGCGGCGCTCAGGACACTGGCGCGTGCCATCCTCCGACTTGCCATGTCCGTCTCTCCTCCTGCCACCCGCTCGAGCGAGTCTCGCCCGACTGCGTCGTGGGACTAGAGTACCATAATGGATATGTCCATACCATATGAGAAGGGCGGTCGAAGCAACCAGAAGTCGCGGACCCGGCAGGCGCTCGTCGACGCCGCTCGCCGGCTGGTCGCCGAGGGGGCGACGCCCTCCGTCGAGGACGCGGCCGCCGCGGCGGCGATCTCCCGGACGACGGCCTATCGCTACTTTCCCAACCAGCACGCCTTGCTGGCCGCGGCATATCCCCTGATCGATATGTCGTCGCTGTTGAGCTCCGAGGGCGCAGATGGGCCAGGGCCGCGACTCGAGGCCACCGTTGACGCGCTGACCCGACTCGTGGCCGAGCACGAGCCGGAGCTCCGCACGATGTTCCGCCTCGCGCTCGACCCAGGCTTCGCGCAGCGCGGCGAGCTGCTTCTGCGCCAGGGCCGGCGCATCGTGTGGATCGAGGGGGCCCTCGCGCCGCTTCGAGATGAGCTGTCGGCGGCGGACTTCAAGCAACTCGTGCGTGCGATCGGCGCCACGGTCGGGATCGAGGCCTACGCCTGGCTCACCGACATCGCCCAGCTATCGCCCCAGGATGCGATTCGGACGATGCGCTGGTCCGCGGGCGCGCTCCTGCGCGCCGGGATCGCGGAGTCGCAGAAGGCGCGTCCATAGGCGCTCGCGGCCTCAGTGGCGGCCGATGCGCCCCAGGTGCGTGTCCTGGAATGACGTCGGGTATTTGAGCCCGTAGCCGAGGATTCGGTCGCCGCCCGTGTGGGCGATGAGGATCGCGCCGGCGAGGCCGAGCGCTGGGATCGACAGCAGCAGCCCGGCACCGAGAACCAGCCCGCCGACGAACCAGTTGTGGCCGAGGTTGTACACGATCGCGCCGGTGTGGTTGCCGCCCAGGTAGCCGAGCATCGTCACATCCGGCAGCAGCAGGGCAGGCACGAACCACAGCAGCTCACCGCCCAGCGATTGCCACACGACCCACCCGAGCACGAGCCCCGCGAACCCCTCCGCCCGCAGCCATCGCCGGACCCACGGCGTCGTTTCGTCGAGGTTGACATGCTCGCTCACGCGCGCAGCCTAGCGCCCGACCCGCTGCCTCGCGGCGGCCGCTCCACGATGTCGTGCGACGCGATCGGCCATACGTGGGGCGTATGAACGAACACCGAACCTCCAAGCCGGAACCGGCCGAGGCACTCCATCGACCGGCCGCTGCGTTCCCTCATACGTGGTGCGTATGAACCGAGCGCGACAGGCCAGTTCCGCAGCCCGACTACGTCGTGGCGACCGATTCAGCCGGGATCCCGTGTTCCTTCATACGTGGGGCGGATGAGCGACCGACTCGGTCCCTGCCTAGTGGCCCGCCATCAGGTCGCGGAGGTCGACACGGCCGTCGTGGGTGTAGACGTTGAAGCCGTCGCCACGGAGGAAGCCGATGAGGGTCACGCCGAGGCGGTCGGCGAGGCGCACGGCGAGGTCCGATGGCGCCGAGACGGCACAGATGATCGGGATCCCGGCGACCGCCGCTTTCTGGACGATCTCGAAGCTGACCCGGCCGGAGACCATGAGGATCCGATCCCAGAGCGGCAGCTCGCGGGCGCGCACCCGCGACCCGATGACCTTGTCGAGCGCGTTGTGGCGGCCGACGTCCTCGCGCACGGCCACGAGCCGGCCGTCGGTCTCGAACAAGCCTGCGGCGTGGAGCCCGCCGGTCCGCTCGAACGCGGCCTGGGCGCCGCGCAGCGCGTCGGGCAGGGACGTGATGACGGAGCGGGCGACGACCGGCAGCCCCTTCGGCAGCGGCTCGGCGCGGACCGCGACGTCATCAATCGATGCCTTGCCGCAGATCCCGCACGAGGCGGTGGCGACGAAGTTGCGCTTCGCGGGGAGCGCCGGGTCGAATCGGTGGGCAAGGCGGACCACGACACTGTCGTCTGGCTCGGCCATCACGCCGGGATCGCCGTACCGGACGCCGGTTACGGTGTTCCCTTCGAGGAGCCCCTCGCTGGTCAGGAAGCCGAGGGCGAGCTCCTCTTCGTAGCCGGGCGTCCGCATCGTGACGGCAACCTGGACCGGCTCCTGGCGTGGGCCGGCAGCCAGGATCTCGAGCGGCTCCTCGCCGACGACCAGGTCGTCCCGGACCTCGAGCTCGGCGCCTCGAACCGCAACGATCTTGGTGCTCGTGACGTGGCGGGTCGGCAGCCCCGCGTCGAGCGGCAGGCGGGCGCCCGCTTCGGCGGCCGCCTCGGTCGAGGCGCCCACCTCGTCAGTGCGAGTGCGCGTGGGCGTGGGCACGTGCCGGCGGGCGCCGATCGGGCCCGGGCTCGACGTCGCCGCCAACGGCGAGGATCAGCCGCTGCGACGCGGCCGCGATCTCGGCGATGGCGGCCTCGAAGGCCTCGGTGTTCCGCGCCGACGGGGTTCGGAAGCCGCTGACCTTGCGCACGTACTGGCGGGCGGCGGCCTCGACTTCGCCCGTCGTGGCGGGGTCGTCCTGGTGGCGGAGGGTGCGGATGCTTCGACACATGGCGTGAGCGTACCGCAGCACAACGGGACCAACGCCCGGGCGAGTTGTAATGTCCGCTTGATTCGCGCCCGTGTGGCATGCGGGATCATGGAACTACTGGGGTCGCACCGGAGGGTTCAGGCCGCTTGGATCCGATCACATTGGCCTTGCAGCTGGGGTTCTTCCTGCTGTTCGGCGTGAGCGTGTGGCAATTCATGCAGCATCGTGGACCGCTCGAGCTCTCGGTGATGGCGATCTTCGGCTCGTTCGTCGCCCTGTTCGCGTTGAGCTTCGTCAACGCGTTGCAGCCGGCCCTGACGCCGATCGCGCGGCCGGCCCTGATCGCGATCCTGTTCGCGCAGCCATTCCTCGTCCTCCGGTTGATCGCTCTGATCCACCCATTCCGGCCGTTGCTGCTCCGGATCACCTTCGTCGGGGCGATCGCGGCGTGGGCCGCGGTGGTCGCGCTGCCCGTCGTGTTCCCACCCGCGACGTCACTCGGGATCGTGCTCGCGGTGGTCTACTTCTGCGCGGTCGAGATCGGGGCGGCGGCGCGGTTCGCCGTCGACAGTCGCCGCCGGTACGGTGTCGCGCGACTCCGCCTGGCATCGGCGTCGATCGCGACGGCCCTCTTCGGCGTGTCGATCTTGCTGGCCGGGCTCGCGAGCATCGCCCGCGCACCGGGGGCAAGCTCGGCCGATTCGACGACGGTGACCCGGCTGCTCGTCCTGATCGCGACACTCGGGTACCTCGCCGCGTTCGTGCCGCCGCGCTGGTTCCGGCGCGTGATCAACCGATCCGCGTCGTTCCATCTCGTGCGAACGCTCGTCTCGCCGCCGACGGAGATGAGCCCGGGCGCCCTGTGGACCGATCTCGCGACGACGGCGCGGGAGATCCTCGGCGCCAGCCGCGTCTCGATCCTGCCGTCGGCCCCTGGCGCGCCGCTCGCGGTGGTGGGCGAGCGCCCCGGCGATCGCATCGATGCGGGCGCGGAAGTCGCCGCGGCGAACTCAGCGGCCGCAGCCGCAACCGAACGCGTGATCTCGACCGTCGACCTGGCCGTCCGACCGGACCGCGACGCGTCGGAGCGGCTTGTTGCCGAGATCGAGGGGCGGCCGCTGTTCGTCGGAGACGACCTTGCCCTGATCGCGGACCTTGCCTCGCTGACCGCCCAGGCAATCGACCGCGAGGGCATGCTCATCGGCCTGGGCGAGGCGCGCCGCGAGGCCGAGGAGTCACGCTCGATCCGATCGAGCGAGGCACGCTTCCGCGCGCTCCTCGAGGCAGACCCCAATGCGATCCTCGCCCTTGACGAGGACAGCAACGTGACCTGGGCCACCCGCCAGGCCGGCGAGCTGTTCGGCTGCGACGACCACCAGCTCGTCGGGATGGCCCTCGCCGACCTCGTCGCCCTGCACAAGGACGAAACGGCGACGACGGGCGGCGAGCACCCGGTCTTCCGGTCGGAGACAACCGGCCGCCGGGTCGACGGGACGCACTTCCCGGCGGAGATCGCGCGGAGCACGTTCGAGCTCGACGGGCGCCCGTTCCAGGTCGCCGTCATCTCCAACGTGACCTGGCGCCACGAGGCCGACCAGATCCGGGACCGCTTCGTGGGCGTCCTGTCGCACGAGCTCCGAACGCCGGTGACATCGATCTACGGCGGCACCCAGGTCCTGCTGCGGCGGGGCGCCCGGCTGGATCCCGAGACGCGCAACGAGCTCCTGGAAAACGTCGCGGCCGAGGCCGAGCGACTCCAACGGATGATCGAGAACCTCGTGGCCATGGCCCGCATCGAGCGGGGCGGCGACTTCGGCAGCACCCGGCCCGTCCTGATCGACCGGATCATCCCGCAGCTCGTCGAGCGCGAGCGCGCGCTGTGGCCCGAGGTCACGATCGAGTACATCCCGAGCGGCCCGATCCAGATGGTCGCCGCGGACGAGGAGTACCTGGCCCAGATCATGCGCAACCTGCTCTCGAACGCGGCGAAGTACAGCGGCCCCGGCTCGACCGTCAAGGTCAGCCTCGAGGACGCTGACGACGAGGTGATCGTTCGCGTCCGCGACGACGGTCCGGGCATCACCGACGAGGACGCCGAGCGTCTGTTCAGCCTCTACTACCGGAGCGCACTTCAGGCGTCGACCGCGCCGGGCGCCGGCATCGGCCTCTTCGTCTGCCGCGAGCTCGTGGCGGCAATGGGCGGCCGGATCTGGGCCGCGTCGCTGCCGGACAAGGGCGCCGAGTTCGGCTTCAGCGTCAAGGCCTACGTCGACGACCTGGACATCCCGACCAGCTCGGAACCGTTGAGCGCCGTGTCGGGCAACGCCGGCTCCGCGAACGGCGTCGCGGCAACCGGCGTCGCGGCGAGCGGCGTTTCGGCAAACGGCGCGGGAGCCGGCGCCCCGAAGAAGCCGGCCGCCGCCTGACGTGGGCGGGCCGCTCGCCTGACGGCGCAGGTGGTTCGGCCATCGCCGGTCCGGCCCGTCCGTTGGGCCGGCGGGAGTTTCCCAAACATCTGATCGGCCACGCCGTTTTCTCCGCGAGCAGCGGCCTTGTTGCATTGGTTCCGACGAAGCGAAACGATCGCGCCGCAACGGCGAATCGATCATCCGACGGTTCCGCTCAGACCACGTGCACAATCGGGGTTGCGTCGGCCAGCGCGCCGGGCACCTTCGCCACGACGCTCGGTGGGGTGCCCACCGACCCAGCTCGAGGTCGCACCATGGCGGCCACCTGACGTCGGCCGGCCGCAAGGCGAGGCCTGTCGAACTCGGATGGCCGAGGGTTCGCTCGGGCATTGCGACCGGCGCACCGAATCCGGACGGTTCCCGCGATGGTTCCGCATGAGCGAACCCAATTCGAAATGGGGTGCCAGGGCGAGGTGCACGAGGCGGCGCGCTGGCGACCGTGCGGCAGGGTGGCGACGGCGGTCGGCGTGATGTGATGCGCCGTCGCGCCGATCAGTCGAGTGGCGCGAACCGGGCGGTGAAGTGGCGCAGGGCGGCGGGCTGCTCCACGATCCGGACGCCGCGCAGGGATGCGGCGCGCGCCGCCACGAAGCGCACGACCTCGATCACGTAGTCGATGTGGCTCTGGGTGTACGTCCGGCGCGGGATCGCGAGGCGGACGAGGTCCATCGCGGCGGGCGCCTCCGAGCCGTCCGGCCGCTTCCCGAACATCACCGTCCCGATCTCGCAACCGCGGATGCCGCCTTCGCGATACAGCGCGATCGCCAGGGCCTGGCCCGGATAGGCCATCGGCGGGATGTGCGGCAGGAGGGCCCGGGCGTCGAGGTAGATCGCGTGGCCGCCGAATGGCTTGACCAGCGGCACGCCGGACGAATCGAGCGCATCGCCGAGGTACGCGGTCGATTGGATCCGGTAGCGCAGGTAGTCCTCGTCGACGACCTCTCGGAGACCCTGCGCAATCGCCTCGAGGTCGCGGCCGGCCAGGCCGCCGTAGGTCGGGAAGCCCTCGGTGAGGATGAGCAGGTTGCGGCACTGCTCGGCAAGGCCGTCGTCGTTGAGCGCGAGCCAGCCGCCGATGTTGGCGAGCCCGTCCTTCTTGGCCGACATCGTCATGCCGTCGGCGAGCGAGGCCATCTCGCGGACGATGTCGGGGATCGACCGATCGGCCTGGCCCGGCTCGCGGAGCTTGATGAACCACGCGTTCTCGGCGAACCGGCATGCGTCGAGGAAGAGCGGCACGCCGTGTCGATCGCACACCGCACGGACCGCGCGAAGGTTCTCGAGCGAGACCGGCTGGCCACCGCCGGAGTTGTTGGTGATCGTCACGAAGACGACGGGGACGGCGCCGGGTCGGTCGGTGAGGAGGCGGTCCAGCGCCGCGACGTCCATGTTGCCCTTGAACGGGTGGATGAATGCCGGGTCGCGACCCTCCGGGATGACGAGATCGATCGCTTCCGCGCCCGAGGCCTCGACGTTTGCCCGCGTCGTGTCGAAGTGGGTGTTGTTCGGGACGACCTTGCCCGGGCCGCCCACGACGCTGAACAGGATCTTCTCGGCGGCGCGGCCCTGGTGCGTCGGGATCACATGCTTGAACGGGAAGAGGTGCTGGACGCTGTCGAGGAACGCGAACCACGACGGCGATCCGGCGTAGCTCTCATCGCCGTGCTGGATCGCGGCCCACTGGTCGCGCGACATCGCGCCGGTGCCAGAATCGGTCAGGAGATCGATCAGGACATCGTCGGCGTGGAGGTTGAACAGGTTGTACCCGGCCGCCTCGAGCGCCGCCTGGCGCTGTTCGACCGTCGTGAGCCGGACAGGCTCCACCGAGTGGATCCGGAATGGCTCGATGATCGTCTGCCAGCGGTCCACGTCCCCGAGGATAGGCGGCCCGCTAGCCGATCCGGTAGTAGACCCCGCCACCCGTGAAGCAGTGTCCCAACGCGGCACACAGCCCATGGGTCATGTCCCAGATCCGGCCGGCGACGTACGGCCCGCGATCGATCACGATCGTGGTGACCGTCCGGCCGTTGTAGCGGAAGGTGACCCGGGTACCGCACGGCAGCGTGCGATGCGCGACGCCGATCGTGTCCGCCTGGATCCCGCCCGGGACCAGGCCGCAGGCCCCCGCGTTGCCGTAGAAGCCGGGGCCGTACCAGCTGATGTTGTTGTCGAGGTGCCACGTCGCCTGGACGATGGGCGTGATCCGGGGCAGGTTGACCGTCGGGCGCGAGGCGCCGTCCATTGCGGTCGCAGCCTGGGGCTCGCCGAGGAACGCGTCAGGTTCGAGATGCCCGGCGGACAGGCCCGCCGAGTCGAGCTGTGGTGTCGTCATCGCCGTCCACGATCGACCAACGCCGACCAACTGGAAGGCGGAAGGATCGATGGCGGTCCGTGCGCTCGGGATGCGCGAACCGACGGCGCCGGGGACGACGACCAAGGCGAGCACCGCGATGAGCGCGGCGCGCGCGACGACTCTGGGGAGTCGCACGTCTGGGACCACCTTACCCGAGATGGCCTTGCAGCGGGCGCGAGCCGCCCCGAGCGTACGTGTCCCCTAGTGGTTGCAGCCGCGTGACAGACGGGGCGCCGGTGCGGACGCGGACGATCCCGCTGGAGGGACCGCTCGATCTCCGCGCCGTCCTCGGGCCGCTGGTTCGCGGGAGCGGCGACCCGACGATGCGCGTCGCGGCGGGAGCGGCGATTCGCGCCTCCGCAACGCCCGAGGGCCCCGGCACCATCGAACTTCGCGTCGGGGGAGCGTCGATTCTCGCCTCCGCGTGGGGTCCCGGCGCGGACTGGCTCCTCGACGGCCTGCCTGCCGCACTCGGGCTCGACGACGACGACGCCGGGTTCGACCCGAGCCTTCACCCGGTCGTGGCCGGGCTGGCGAGGCGGCTCGGGCGAGTGCGCCTGGGCCGGACCGGAGCGATCTGGGAGGCGCTCCTGCCGGCCATGCTGGAACAGCGGATCACCGGCACCGAGGCGTGGCGTAACCACCGGCGGCTCGTCCGAGCGCACGGCTCGCCGGCGCCGGGGCCGCACGCGCTGCTCATCGCGCCGTCGCCGCAGGTCGTCGCCGGGCTGCCGTCGTGGACGCTGACGGGGCTCGGGATCGAGCCCCGCCGCGGAACGCTCCTGCGGCGAATCGCGCGGGAGGGGTCGCGCCTGGAGGCCTTCGCAGCCGCGTCGCGGCCGAGCGGTGCGGGCGGCGCTGGAGCGGCCGCGCTCGCGAGGGCGCTGCAAGCGCACTCCGGCATCGGGCCCTGGACCGCCGCGGAGGTCACGCTGCGCGCCCTCGGCGATCCGGACGCGGTGAGCGTCGCCGACGCGCACCTGTCCAACGTGGTCGCGTTCGCGCTCACGGGCGCGCCGCGCGGCACGGACGAGCGGATGCTGGAGCTGCTGGCGCCGTGGGCAGGCCATCGGGCGCGCGTGATCCGCCTGCTCGAGCGGTCGGGAATCACTCCGCCGCGCTATGGCCCGCGCGTCGCGCCGCGCGACATCGCCCGCGACTTCCGCGGCCGGTGAGGGTCCTCGGGCGGACGCGGTTTGGCGCGACGAGGGGTATCGTCCGACCCATGCCGCGCGAGATGCCCAAGTTCGACAAGGCGCCGCCGGAGCTCGTCGCACGATTCGAAGCCGCGCTCGGCCGCGTCGGAGCACCCGACACGACCCGCCGCAAGATGTTCGGCTATCCGTGTGCCTGGATCAACGGCAACATGGCGACGGGCATCTTCGCGAGCCAGTGGTGGGTCCGCGTCTCCGAGCCGGACCGCGAGATCCTCGTGGCGATGCCGGGCGCCCACCAGTTCGAAGTCATGCCCGGCAAGGCCATGGGCCGCTACGTGACGATGCCCGACACCCTCATCGCCGACGACGCCGAGCTCGACGCCTGGCTCGGCAAGGCCCTCGACTTCACGCGGACGCTGTCGCCGAAGAAGTAGCGGCCTTACGGCGCCGTCGCCGCCGGCCCATCGAACGCCGAGTAGACGAACGCGGCCTGCCCGATGGCGAAGACGATCGCGAGGACGATCGTCCCGCGCCGGCCAAGCCGCAGCCCGAGCAACGCGAAGACCGGGAATGCCACGAGCGCGTAGCGGGGCATCGAGGTCACCCAGCCCCCGAGCACGCCGAGGCCGATGGCGACGATCGAGTACACGCCCAGCTCGAGGTCTCGCCGGATGACCCACCCGGCGCCGATGAGCATGAGCAGGACGAACGCCAGGGCGGCAAGGGGAAACAGGGTCGGCTTCTCGACGACGTCCAGGATCCCGCGGATCCCACCCACGCGGCCCCAGTCGAGCGATCCGCGGGTCCAGCCCGCGGGGTCGCCGGTGAGCCACCAGATGTAGGCCCACCAGGCCGCGAAGGCGAGCCCGACGGCGATCGCGGTGAGGAGCGCCCGCCGCTCGCGGCGGTCTTGCAGCCAGACGGCCAGCTTGGCGGCGAGCACCGCGAGGCCGGCAACGCGAACGAGGACCGATGCTGCTGCTGCAAGCATCCCGCCTGCCCTCGCGGGCCGCAGGAAGGCGAGGCCGACGACGAGCAGGAAGAGCGGCTCCGAGTAGGCCATGGACAGGACGTACGCCGATGGTGCGAACGCCAGGAGGAGGACACCGCGCCGCGCGGCGTCGGTGCCAAAGCGATCAACCAAGACCGCGTAGATGACCGCCAACGCGGCGACGAACAGGACGTTCGCCCCGAGGACGGCCGTGGCCGGGGCGGGGATTCCGAGTCGGTCGATGACCCACACGAGCCCGGGCCATCCGGGATAGAACGCGAAGTCGTGGCGGGCGGCGATCACCGAGACGCTCACCGGCGCGACGTGGTAGCCGTTTCGCGCGATCCGCAGGTACCACTGGCCGTCCCATGACACAAACGGCGACAGCAGCGATGTGAGCCGCGGCACCGTAGCCGGGTTGATCGACGGGATGACCAGGAGGAGGGCGATCGAGAAGAGCCGGGAGGCGATCGCCACGGCGATCGGGAACGCGGCGATTCGCGGTCGCGGTGTGCTCGGGGTGACGATGGCGACGGTGCTCTCGGCGGTCACCCTGGGTGGGTCATCTTCTCCGGATCCATCGCCGCGTCGAACTCGGATTCCGTGAGGTAGCCGAGGGCGAGGGCGGCGGCCTTGAGGTTGGTGCCCTCGTGGTGCGCCTTCTTGGCGATCTCGGCGGACTTGTCGTAGCCGATCTTCGGGGTGAGGGCGGTCACGAGCATCAGCGAGTTCGCCACGTGCTCGCCGATGCGCTCCCGGTCGGCCTCGAGGCCCTCGACGCAGTGTTCGCGGAAGCTGCGGCAGGCGTCGGTCAGGAGCTCGATGGCGTGGAGCAGGTCATGAGCGATGATCGGCTTGAAGACGTTGAGCTCGAAGTTGCCCTGCGAGCCGGCGATCCCGATCGCCGCGTCGTAGCCCATGACCTGGACGCAGACCATCGTCAGCGCCTCGCTCTGGGTCGGGTTCACCTTGCCCGGCATGATCGACGAGCCCGGCTCGTTCTCGGGGAGGATCAACTCGCCGAGGCCGGCGCGCGGCCCTGAGCCGAGCCAGCGGATGTCGTTCGCGATCTTCATGAGACTCGTCGCGAGCGTGCGAAGCGCACCGGAGGCGAACACCGTGGCCTCCTGGCCGGCGAGCGCGGCGAACTTGTTCGGCGCGGTTACGAACGGCAGGCCGGTCAGCTCGGCGATTCGCGCGGCGACGCGCGCCGCGAACTCGGGGCGGCTGTTGAGCCCGGTGCCCACCGCCGTGCCGCCGAGCGCGATCTCGTACAGCCCCGGCAGCGTCGCCTGGATCCGCTCGATTCCGCCATCGAGCTGGGCGACGTAGCCGCTGAACTCCTGGCCGAGCGTCAGCGGCACCGCGTCCTGGAGGTGCGTCCGGCCGATCTTGACGACATCGTCGAACTCGGCCCGCTTCGCATCGAGGGCATCGCGGAGCGCGCGCACGGAGGGCACGAGATCCTCCACGAGCGCCATCGCGACGGCCATGTGCAGCGCCGTCGGGAACGTGTCGTTGCTCGACTGGCTGCGGTTGACGTGGTCGTTCGGGTGGATCGGGGCCTTGCCGCCTCGCGCTCCCGTGCCTGCCTCGTTGGCGCGCCCCGCGATGACCTCGTTGACGTTCATGTTCGACTGCGTGCCGGAGCCGGTCTGCCAGACGCGCAGCGGGAACTCAGCGGCGAGCGCGCCGTCGGCGACCTCGCGTGCCGCAGCGGCGATCAGGTCGTGCTGCTCGGGGGTGAGCAGGCCGAGCGAGGCGTTGACGTCCGCCGCCGCGAGCTTGAGCAGCCCGAAGGCGTGGATGATCCGGTCCGGCATCCGGTCCCGCCCGATCGCGAAGTGATGCAGCGAGCGCTGGGTCTGGGCGGCCCAGTAATGGTCGGCCGGCACCTCGATGGCGCCCATGGAATCGGTCTCGCGGCGGGTCTCGCCGGAGTCCTTCGTCGTCACCATCGCAGTATGGCCGAGCCGCTCTCGCCTCGCGTTTGCGCGGTAGGCTTCACTCGATGCGCAAGCTGCTGCTCTGGATGGCCCGCAACCCGTGGTTGAAGGAGCGCCTCCCGAAGCTGTGGTTCGCGAAACGCGCGATTCGCCGGTTCATGCCCGGCGAGGATGCCGAGAGTGCGCTCGATGCAGGCGTCATGTTCCGGGCCGACGGCATCTCCAGCATGTTCACTCGGCTCGGCGAGAACATCACCAGGCTCGAGGAGGGCGACGAGACCGCTGAGCATTACCTCGGGCTGATGGGCGACATCCAGGCGCGCGACCTCGACGGCGAGGTCAGCGTCAAGCTCACCCAGCTCGGCTTCGATCTCGACGTCGAGCGAACGATGGCCCACACGGCCAGGCTTGCCGAGCGCGCGGCCGAGACCGGCAAGACCCTCTGGATCGACATGGAGGGCAGCGGCTACACCGAGGGCACGATCGCCTTCTACGAGCGGCTCAAGCAGGACCACGCCAACACCGGGCTGTGCCTCCAGGCGTACCTGCGCCGAACCGCTGCGGACATCCAGCGGCTCCTCCCGCTCGATCCCCAGATCCGTCTCGTGAAGGGCGCCTACGCGGAGCCCGCGACGATCGCCTACCAGACGCGCCACGACGTCGACGCCAACTACGTCGCGCTCGCGGTGTCCCTGCTCGAGGGCGCGCGCGCCGGCCGCAAGGTCCGGCTCGGCCTGGGCACCCACGACGTCCGGCTCATCGAGCAGATCGCTGAACACGCGTCGGCGATGGGCCTGCCGAAGACGAGCGTCGAGGTCGAGATGCTGTACGGGATCCGCATGGATCAGCAGCGACGGCTCGCCAAGGACGGCTATCTCGTTCGCGACCTCATCGCCTACGGACATGCGTGGTATCCGTGGTACATGCGACGTCTTGCCGAGCGACCGGCGAACGTGATGTTCGCGCTCCGCCAGATGATCGGTTAGACGACCGGTTTCTCATCGCCGGGCGCGCGGTTCTTTGATTATCAATTCGACATTCGTTACAGTGCGCGGACGTCCCTGTTGCATTTCGAGGAGGTCGCCGCCATGGTCCGCGTCCGTGACGCCAAGCCCGAAGAGCTCGCGCCCAAGCCGCGCAAGCCTCGTGCCCTCAGCCCGCGCCAGCTTGCGAACAAGCGACGCGAGCAATTGATCGAAAAGACGCTCAACGAGCTGGGTGCAGGACCGGCGTCCTGGATCAAGAAGATCGAGCTCGAAGAAAGCGAAAAGCTGGCAACGATCCGGCTCGCGATCTCGAAGCAGATCAAGGCCAGCGGCAGCGCCGTGAACCTCGGCGTTCGCAACGGCGCGATCTACCTCAGCCGCGGCCCGATCCCGGGCGGCCGGGGCGGCCGGCGCAAGAAATCGGCCTGACGTTGGAGGCGGGCCCTCAGGCGCCCGCCTGGTGGCGATAGAAGGGGACCGGCTCCGGCGGCAGGGGGGCGTTGCCGAGGATCAGGTCCGCGGCCTTCTCCGCGACCATCATCACGGGCGCATAGATGTTGGCGTTCGTGACGAATGGGAATACGGACGCATCGACGACGCGCAATCCGTCGACGCCGTGGACCCGCATCGTCGTGGGGTCGACGACGGCCTCGTCGTCGGTGCCCATGCGCGCCGTGCACGAGGGATGGAGCGCCGTCTCCGCGTCATGCCCGACCCAGTCGAGAATCTGCTGGTTCGTCTCGATAGCCGGCCCGGGTGAGACCTCGCCCGCGTCGTAGCGCTGGAGGGCCGGCTGGCCGAGGAGCTGCCGCGCGACCGTGATCGCCTCGACCCACTCGCGGCGGTCCTGGTCGGTCGACAGGTAGTTGAATCGGAGCACCGGGTGGTCGTCCGGGTCGGTCGAGCGGATGCGCACGGTTCCGCGGGCGTCGGAGTACATCGGCCCGACGTGGACCTGGTAGCCGTGGCCGCCCGCCGGCGCGCTCCCGTCGTAGCGGATCGCGAGCGGCAGGAAGTGGAACATCAGGTTCGGGTACGCGACGTCCTCGTCGCCACGGACGAAGCCGCCGGCCTCGAAATGGTTGGTCGCGCCGGGGCCGTTGCGGAAGAACAGCCAGCGGAAGCCGATCCACGGCCGGCGCCACGTCTCGGTGGCGTGCGGCTGCATCGATACCGGCTCGCGGCTGACGTGCTGGACGTAGACCTCGAGGTGGTCCTGGAGGTTCTGGCCGACACCGGGCAGGTGCTGCACCGCGTCGATGCCCAGCCCGCGCAGGTGCTCCCGATCCCCCACCCCGCCCAGCTGGAGCAGCTGGGGCGTGTTGATCGCGCCGCCCGCGAGGATCACCTCGCCCGCGTCGACACGGTGGTGCCCGCCCCCGACCCGGTACTCGACCCCTGTCGCGCGCCGGCCGTCGAACGTGATTCCCGTCACGAAGGCAGAGGTTCGGACCTCGAGGTTGCGCCGCCGCAGTGCGGGCTTCAGGTACGCCGTCGCCGCCGACAGGCGCCGCCCGCGGTGGATGTTCCGGTCGAACGCGGCGAAGCCCTCCTGTCGATAGCCGTTGACGTCCTCGGTCAACGCGTACCCGGCCTCCTGGACCGCCTGGAAGAACGCTCCGAAGAGCGGGCTCGTCGCGGGTCCCCGCTCCAGGACGAGCGGTCCGGCGTGGCCCCGGTACAGGTCGTCCGGCGCCGCCGAGAGGCAGGTCTCCATCCGCTTGAAGTACGGCAGGCAGTG